>JBGPOP010000020.1:0-84179 GCA_041488095.1 Planctomycetota bacterium | reverse complement strand
AGGAGAATCCGTCGAGCCCGTGGCGCACCCGAGCGTCGGAGAGGAAGGAGCAGGAGAAGCCTCCGAGGCGGCTCTGCCCGCGTTGAAGGAGCGTTTCCGCGCGGCCTTCGGCCCCGCGCGCGCGACGCACCTCGTGCGCGCGCCGGGCCGCGTCAACCTCATCGGCGAGCACACCGACTACAACGGCTTGCCGGTCATGCCGGTGGCGATCCAGCGCAGGGTCGCGATCCTCTTCCGCGCGCGCGACGACACGCTCGTACGCCTTGCGAACGTCGACCCGGCCTATCCACCGCGTGAGCTCGAGTTGTCCGCATCGATCGATCCGTTCGCGCAAGGCGACTGGGGGAACTACGCCAAGGCGGCGGCGCAGGCGATGGTCGAGCGCTTCGGCATCCGCAGGGGGATCGACGGCGCCGTCTCCGGCGACATCCCTCCGGCCGCGGGGCTCTCCTCCTCTTCCGCGATGGTCGTCGCCACCGCGCTCGCGCTGCTCGAGGCGAACGAGGTCGAGATCGATCGCGCGGTGCTCATGGACCTCCTTCCCAGGGCCGAGCGCTACGTCGGTACGCAAAGCGGGGGCATGGACCAGGCGATCTGCCTCGGAGGCAGGCGGGGGCACGCGGTCGTCATCGGATTCCGGCCCCTCCGGCTCCGACCCACGCCCCTGCCTTCGGACTGGCGCTTCGTCGTCGCGAACACGCTCGTTCGAGCCCAGAAGTCGGGCGACGCGCTCGCGGCCTACAACGCTCGCACGGTCGAGTGCCGCGAGGCGCTGCGGCGGCTCCGCGACCATCCGCGCGCCGAGGGACTGCCCCGGACGTACCTGGAGCTCGTGCAGAAAGTGCCCCAGGGCGCGCTCCTCGACCTGGCCGGCGTGCTGCCCGAGCCGCTGTGCCGGCGCTTTCGCCACGTCGTCACCGAGGGAGCGCGGGTCGAGGACGCCCGCGCGGCGATGCTCGAGGGCGACCTGGCGGCGTTCGGGCGCCTGATGAACGCCTCGCACGAGAGCCTGAGGGTCGACTACGAGGTGAGCTGCGTGGAGCTGGACGAGCTCGTCGGGGTCGCGCGCGAGCACGGGGCGGCGGGTGCGCGCCTCACCGGAGCGGGTTTCGGCGGGTGTGCGGTCGCGCTGACCCGGGTCGCGCACGTCGAGCGGCTGCTCGCGGGGCTCGAGGAGGACTACTACCGCCGCCGCGGCGTCGATGCGCGGGCCGCGGACGCTCTCCTCCTCGCCGAACCCTCGGATGGAGCCCGCGTGATCACGCTCTGAGCGCGGGATCTCGAGCCCGACGCCGCGTATGCTCGGGCCGGAGATCCGGATGCCGCTCAGCCCGGTCGAGATCGAGGAGCTGCGGGAAGCCAAGTCCCTGCTCGAGCATCCCGGACTGGCGATCCGATTGGCCAACCTTCTCGGCGCTCCGGTCGAGAAGGGCTTCGCATTCCTTCCATCGGGGTGGTCGGCGAGGGTGCAGGATGCGACCACCTGGGCTCTGCGCAGGGCGCTGCGAGTCGCGATCACGACCCTCGGCCCCAAGCGTCGCAAGCGCCCGGCGGATCTCACCCACAAGGTGCTCGCGATCGGCGCCGGAGGAGCGGGCGGTTTCTTCGGGCTGCCGGCGCTGCCCTTCGAGCTGCCCGTCTCGACCGCGATCATGCTGCGCTCGATCGCCGACCACGCGCGCAGCCAGGGAGAGGATCTTGCGAGCGTCGAGGCGCGACTGGCCTGTCTCGAGGTGCTCGCGCTCGGCGGTCCCTCGCGGAAGGACGACGCTGCCGAGAGCGGCTACTTCGCCGTGCGCACCGCGCTCGCGGCCGCAGTGGCCGAGGCGGCGCAGTTCATCGCCGAGAAGGGGCTGGCCGAGGAGGGCGCTCCCGTGATCGTGCGGCTGGTCACGCAGCTCGCGTCGCGCTTCAGCGTGGCGGTCTCGGAGAAAGTCGCCGCAGAGGCCGTCCCGGTGATCGGCGCGATCGGCGGCGCGACGGTGAACGCGATCTTCATCGGCCACTTCCAGGACATGGCGCGCGGGCATTTCTTCGTGCGCCGGCTCGAGCGCGCGCACGGCAACGACATGGTGAGGCGCGCCTGGGACGCCCTCGGCGATCCGCCGCTGCGGGAGCTGCCCGTCCCCGGCCAGGACCCGCCGCGACTCACTTCGGGAACCTGATCGTCCGATCCGGCGCACCGACGGGATGCGCAAGCGAGATTTCATCGCCGCATCGAGATCAGGATCGGTGCGTCGGACTGCTGCACGCGGTCGAAGTCCTCGCGCGCGTGGATTCCGCGCCAGCCCTGCTGGACCAGGATCTGGCCGCACACGCCGCCGAGAGAATTGCCCGGGCCGGGGCAGACGAGGTGGTCGGGAGCGTACTCGCGCAGCGCGACGCCCACGCTGGCCGTGAAATCGTAGGGGGTCGTGATCTGCGCACCGAGCGTGTATTCGGCGAGCGCCGCGGGGTCGGTGGACCAAGGGGTGAAGCGCGCGCCTCGGCCGTCGATCAGCGTGACGCGGGGCGCGCGGAACTCCAGGCGCGAGAGCCTCTGCTTCGCCTGGTCCGCCACGCCGCGGACCAGCGGCGTGTGATAGGGTCCGTGCTGCATCAAGCGGAACGGGTACGGCGTCGACCCGAGCTTCGTCTTCGGCAGCGTTTTCAAGAGATGCGCGGTGCCGGCCTCCATTCCGGCGAGCACGACGTAGCCGCCGAGGAGGATCGAGGGGAAGGCCTGCCCGCCCGAGCTCTCGATCGCGCTGCGCACCGATTCCTCGAGCGTCGGATCCTTCTGCCAGCGCTCGTCGACGAGCGGATGGATCACCTGGCCGCCGCCCTCCGCCCGGTGCTGCTCCTCCTGCAGGATCGACATCTCCTGGACCAGGTGGAAGCCGTCGTCGAAATCGAGCGCGCCGGCGACCGCAAGCGCGGTGTACCAGCCCATCGAGTTGCCTCCCACGCACACGACCTTGTGCTCCTGCAGTGCAGCCGCGCTGTCGAGCATCGTGACGAGCCAGATCAGGGGCGAGGCGTTCGAGGGTGCGAGGTGCACGCCCGGGTCGAAACGCGCGGCTCGGTCGAGCTCGACGAGCGAAGGCAGGCCGGTTTCGCGGCGCAGCTCCTCGGCGCGGCTCACCCACGGGTGGCTCTCGGGCAGGGACCGCAGCGTGCGCTCGGTGTAGGAGCCGCGTCCGGGGCACAGGATCGCGGCGCGTCTCACCGGGAGAACCTCTTCGCGGCCGCGGCGATCTCGTCCTCGCCGACGAGCACGGCGGACGTGGCCGTTCCGAGCGGCACGTAGCTGTCCGCGGCGCGCACCGAGGCCGACTTGACCCTCGACCCTTCTTCCGCCAGACGCGCGATCACCGCATCCGCGATCCCGCCGCCGGTCGCACGGCACTCGTCGACGACGAGGAGCTGCCCGCATTCCTCCGCGTGGCGGCGGATCGCGTCGAAGGGCAGCGGCGCGAGCCAGCGCGCGTCGACGACGCGCGCCCGGATCTTGGCCTCGCGCTCGAGACGCCGCGCGGCGCGTAGCGAGAGGCGCACTCCGTTCCCGTAGGTGAGGAGGACGAGGTCACAGACTCCCTCGCCGTAGACGCCGACCTCCCCGGGCAGGAGATGGCTCGGCGGCGGCGGGTAGTCGAAGAGCCAGCCGTTGTCGCCTTCCTCGTACAGGTCGCGCTCGTGGTACAGAGCGATCGGCTCGAGGAAGCAGATCACGCGCCCGCACTCGCGCGCGATCGTCAGGGCTCCGCGCAGCATCCGAGCCGCGTCGTCGCCGCGCGAGGGCACGGCCAGAATCAGCCCCGGGATGTCACGCAGCGCGCCGATCGAGTTGTCGTTGTGGAAGTGCCCGCCGAAGCCCTTCTGGTAGGCGAGTCCCTGGATGCGCACGACCATCGGGTTCGTGAACTGGCCATCGGAGAAGAACGAGAGCGAGCAGGCCTCTCCCCGGAGCTGGTCGAGCGCATTGTGGAGGTACGCGAGGTACTGGATCTCCGGCACGGGCAGGAAGCCCGCGTGGGCGAGACCCTGGGCGAGACCGAGGATCGAGGTCTCGTCGAGCAGAGTGTCGAAAACGCGCGCGAGGCCGAAGCGCTTCTGGAGGCCTTGCGTCACGCCGTAGACGCCGCCTTTCTTCCCGGTGTCCTCGCCGAACACGAGCATCTCGGATCGGCGCAACATCTCGTCATGGAGGGCCGAGTCGATGTGTGCGCCGAGCGTGCGTTTCGTCGGACTCTTCGTGGCTTCCGGGAGGGCGTCGCCCCAGAACTGCCGCCGCTTCCCCTCGTCGTCGGGACGCGAGCAGGCGATTCGGATCCGCGCCTCGTCCCAGGGCGCGAGGGGTGCGAGCACCTGCTCACGCGTCGTGAGGCGCGGGCGGTGCGACGCCTCCTCGGCCGCGGCCATGACCCGCTCGCGCGTGTCGGCCACGAGCGTGCGCAGGGATTCGGGATCGGCGGCACCGGTTTCCACGAGCCTCCTCGCGTTGCGAAGAAGCGGATCCTGCGCTTCGATCGCCTCGATCTCCCCGATCGTGCGGTAGGTGGTCTCGACGTCGCTGCCGGCGTGACCCCACAGTCGCACGCACTTCATGTGGAGGAAGACCGGTACGCGGCTCGAGCGGCAAGCCTCGATCGCGGCCGCGGATGCGTCCCACATCTCGTCGACCTCGCCTTCGGCACGGAAGTAACGCAGATGCGCCGTTTCTCCGTACAGGTCCTCGACCCAGCGTTTGGGCGTGTCCACCGAGATGCCGATCCCGTTGTCCTCGCACACGAAGAGGATCGGGCAGGGCACACCGCTCCTGGTCATGTACCGCGCCGCGTTCAGCCCCGCCAAGGCCGTGGCATGGTTCACCGAGGCGTCGCCGAAGGAACAACAGACGATCGAGTCCGAAGGGAGGCAAGTGTCGTGCGCGAGGCGGCGTGCGCGCCCGATCGCGAAGGCCATGCCGACGGCCTTGGGCAGGTGCGAAGCGATCGTCGAGGTCTGCGGTGGGACCCACAAGCGCCGGCTTCCCCACACCTTGTGCCGGCCGCCGCTGATCGGGTCCTCGGCGGACGCGCACAGGGAGAGCAGCGTGTCGAAGCCGGGTGTGACGCCGGGGGCCTTGCGGCTGCGCGCCATCATCAGCCCGCCCGAGCGGTAGTGCAGGAAGCAGGGATCATCGAGCCGCAGCAGCGCGCCGAGGACCGCGTCGTTCTCGTGGCCGGCGCTGGAGATGGTGTAGAAGCTCTTGCTCGTGCGCTTCAGTTCACGCGCGGCGACGTCGAGCGCGCGGGAGAGGACCTGGTCCTCGAAGAGCTCGACAGCCGCGCGCGCCACGAGCTGGCCTCCGGAATGCAGCGGCTCCTCGGGCGCGAGCCGGCGCGAAGGCCGCGCTGCGCTCGCGAGGTAGCGGTCGAGGTTCTCCTCGACGACGACGACGCGGTTCGTGCTCACGGCGCGGGGAAGAGGGGCGAGACTCTACCACGCCGGAGACACGCCTGGCAGGCGCGCGCGCCTCCACGTTCCGAGCCGGCATTCGTGGAGCGGAAGGGGCGCCCCGCACGCGCGGAGCGCCCCTTCGAATGTCAGGCGGTGAGAAGGCAGGTTACTGGAAGACCAGGACCGAGACGTATCCTCGGTCGTTGCTGTTCCAGTGTGCGTTGCCGCCATCGTTGCCAGCCAGGCCGAAATCGTACGTCCCCGCGGGCAGGTTGCTGATGATCGCGGAAAGCCCCATCGTCACGCGCATGTTCTCGAGGAGCTTGTTGCCCAGAGAACCCCCCCCGATGAGGGACGGTGTCACCGAGCTGCCGATACGGCGGTAGCCGATGAAGAGGTTGAGGTTCGCCGAGGGACCCATGCCGACGTTGCCGAACGCGCCGTTCGCGACGACATGGACCTTCTGTCCAGTCCCTACCGCGATCGTTACCACGGAAGTGAGGAACTGAGTCGACGCGGTCGGAGTCGCGACCGGGCCGTCCACGAAGCCGGATGCAACGACACCCGAGATGCCCTGCTGGCCCGGGGGGCCATCTTGACCGTTGGTGCCTGGGGGACCCGGAGGACCTTGAGCGCCGTCGGTGCCCGGGGGACCTGCAGGACCCGGAGGACCGATGTCGCCTGGCGGTCCTCGGTCACCGGCCGGCCCTCGGTCGCCTGCCGGCCCCGGAGGTCCATTGTCACCGTGCGGGCCCGGAGGTCCATTGTCACCCTGCGGACCCGGAGGACCTGCGTCGCCATGGGGGCCTTGAGGACCAGCATCACCGTGCGGGCCCTCGGGACCGACGTCTCCCTGCGAGCCCGGAGGACCCGCGTCACCTGTCGCGCCTCTCTCGCCTGGCGGGCCTGGCGGGCCGGTGTCGCCGCGCGGGCCCGGAGGACCTGGCGGGCCGCCCTTCGCAGCGGTCGTCTGTGTCGAGCCGTCGGGGAACTTGATTCCGCGCGACGTGCCGATGAAGCCGTTGACATCGAGCTTCGAGTGGGGAAGCAGCGTGCCGATACCGACGCTGTGCGACACCGGGTCGACGAAGAGCTGCTCGCTCAATGGATAGAGCATTCCGAGGGTAGCCACGGAGGAGGCTTGCAGCGTCCCACCGGTGACGCCTTGGTTGACGAGCGCGTCGGCCGTGATCGTGGTGTTGGCCGTCCCGCCGCCGCCTTGCTGCGGGCCACCCGCGCCGGGCAAGGTCGATAGCTGGACGTCGGAGGGCTGGAACTGTCCGTGCCCGAGGTTGCGGTAGATGCGCACTCCCGTCGGCAGGACGACCATGAGATCGAGGTTGCCGTCGCCGTCGATGTCGCGCCATTCCGCAGCGAGATCACTTCCATGCGTCATGCCGGAGATCCCGGTCACGTCCTGGAAGATCCCGCTGCCCGCATTGCGGAAGAGATGGCTTTGGCCCGCCATCGCTCCTACGTACAGGTCGAGGCGTCCGTCGCCGTCGTAGTCCCGCCACAGGGCCAGGCGCACGGGATCGGAGACCGAAACCTGTGTCGAAGCGGTGGCGTCCTCGAACGTGCCGCCCCGGTTGTGCAGGAGGCGGCCGCGCCTGTCCGCCGTGGTGACGAACACGTCGTTCAAACCGTCGCCGTCGTAGTCGGCCCACCAGAAGTTCGTACGCTCCGGCGTGGGCAAGTCCAGCGTCACGGAAGCGGGAGCGCCTTGGAGCTGCGGCGCCGGAGTGGGATCACTCGTGGGCGAAGCCGCGAGCGCACTCAGTGCGATCAAAGGAGAAAAAACGGGGATCATGGTTGGTCCTGCGAGGTTCCGATCGGACGGGGCGCCGATCGCGGACTGTGGGGGGAATCGGTGCGAGGAGCTCGGCGGGGCGCTGCCGCGCGCACGCGAAGAATCACCGCGCTCGCTCAGTCAAGGCGCTCGCGCCCGCTCCGAACGCCCAGTCTAGCGTCGCTCGCTGCCTGCGGGGCGGCAGAGGGCCAAAATCGTGACCCTTTCCTCACCCCCTCCGGCGGGGTCATGAACGCGGCAGGTCGTACCGCCGAAGCCGCTCCCGGGCCTGCCGGCGGGGAAGACTCGACCCGCAGGCCGGCCTGGCCCGCGGCCAGTCAGTCCGCCTCTTCGGCCGCCGGTATGACCTCGACCACCCGTCCAGGGCCGCGCACGCCGCGCGCAAGCCACGTCCAGGTCGCTCCGAGCACGAGCACGAGCGCGGACACGATCCAGGTCGCCTCGGCAAGCGAGCCGGTCGCGTCGTAGATCGCGCCGCCCACCAGACCGCCCGCCGCGAAGGAGAGGTCCATCGCCAGGAACTCGAGCACGAAGACCCTGCCTCGGTAGGCGTCTTCGACGTGCTTCTGCCACAGGACGGTCGAGGCGACCCACAGCGCGCTGCCTCCCGTGTGCGCGATCGCGACGAAGATGCAGGCGATCAGGAGGCTCTGCGAGAATCCGAACAGCGTGTAGCCAAAGGCAGCGATCGCAAAGCCGGCGCTGATCTGTCGCCGCAGGGCGGCGTCGCTCTTGCCGAACAGGAGGTTTCCGAGGACGGGTCCGAGTCCCGTTCCGACGCCTCGCGCGGAGTAGAGCGCGCCCGTCGCGACGGCGGCTGCGCCCAGCGACGCGGCCGTCCGGACGGTGGTCGCTCCTGCTCCGGCGCCGACGGCGAACCGGTCGCGACCGGCGAGCGAGAGCAGAACGAGGTAGCCGCCCGCGGCGCCCCAGAAGGTCTTGGCCCACAGGATCGGCGTGACACCGAGCTTCCGGGCGTGCTCCAGGCCGCGCTTGAGGTCGGTCATCAGCACGACGTCGCGCCAGCGGAAGGGCTCGGAGTGCCTCGGCACCGGCGGCAGGCGCACGCCGATGAGGAAGGCCGCGCTCGCTGCGTACGTCGCCGCATCGAAGACGAATGCGCCGCTGACGCCGAACCACTTGACGAGCCAACCTCCCGCAAGCGCGCCGCCGCACAGGGTGACGCTCCAGGTGACGGCGGAGAGAGCGTAGGCGTCGTGCAGCTCCTCGCGTCCGACCGTGTCCGGCAGGGCCGCGGAGCGCGCGGCATCGAAGAAGATCCCGATCGCCATCTGCACGACGATCAGACCGTAGAGCAGGGACAGGTGCGCGGGCTCGCGCACGAGCAGGAAGCCCAGCACGATCACCGCCCGCGAGAGATCGGCAAGGACCATCAGCATGCGCCGCGGCAGCCGGTCGGCGACGGGTCCCGCGAGCGGGCCGAAGAACGCAGAGGGCAGCAGCCGCAACGCCAGCTCGACGCCGAAGAGAGCGCCGACGCCCAGGAGGGAGGAGGAACTACCGAGCTGCCCGATCAGGACCAGGCACGCGACGCGATTCAGCCAGTCGCCGGTCTGGCTGACGAACTGGGCCAGCCAGAGCTTCGCGAACTGGGGGTTCCTGGCGACGACCCGGAGCACTCTCGTCACGCTAACCGAGGCCCGCGCCGCCGTGACCCGTCGTCACGGATTCGCCGCAAGCCGCGCTGGAACCGCCGTGATCCGGAATGAGCCCGCGACAACGCGCCGGGGCTCCGTACGCTACTTCTCCGCCTTCGCATCCTCTTTCGCCGGCTTGAGGTGGCCCGCCAGGAACGCGCGCACTTCGGCCCAGGCCGCTCCGGCGTTCTTCTCGTCGTAGTGCGGATTGCTCGGATTGGCGAAGGCGTGGTCGGCGTCGTAGCTCAGGACCTTGTGCTCCTTCTTCGCGTTCGTCAGCGCCTCGTCGAACTCCTTGACGACGCTCGAAGGGATGCTCTTGTCCTTCGTGCCGTAGATCGCGAGCAGCGGGGCTTTCAGCATCTCGAGGGTCTTCGCCTCGGTCTCGGGATGGCCGTAGTACAGGACCGCCGCATCCAGATCGGGCGCGGCGAGCGCGAGCTTCAGGGACATCCCGCCGCCGAAGCACCAGCCGATCGAGGCGCGCTTCTTGGCCTGCACGCGCGGGTCCTCCTTCAGGAAGCGCAGCGCGGCGAGCATGATCTCGGTCGCGCGCTTCTCGTCGACCTTGCGCATCGCCCCCATGGCCTCGGCGGGAGTCGTCGCCACCGTCCCGTCGTAGAGATCGACCGCCACCGCGGCGTAGCCCTCGGCGGCGAGGCGGTCGGTCCAGTACATGACGTTCTCGTTGAGCCCCCACCACTCGTGGATGACGACCACGCCGGGGAGCGGCGCCTTCATCCCCGCGGGGAGCGAGAGGTAGGCCTTGGCCTTGGCGATCTCGATCATCGTCCCCTTGCGGGGCGGGACGACGTCCTTCTTCAGCTCGTGGAGCTTCTTGAATTCCGCCTCGGAGATCGCGCCGGTCAAGCTCTTCTTGCTCTCCGCGGGCTTCTGCTCAGCGGGTTTCTGTTCGGCGGGCTTCTGCTCGGCCGGCTTCTGCGCGGCGATCGTGAACGCGGGCACGAGGAGCAAGGCGGAAACCAGAATGCGTGTGTTCATCGGGCTCTTCTCCATACGATGGCGGTGGCGCGGGAGGGCGCCGAGTCTACCCGATGACTCTCACCCCGCTCACCATCGACGATCATCCCTCGCTTGATGCCGGCGCCTTCCTCACGACGTTTCCACGGCCGCTCTCCGGGATGGAGACGTCGCCTGCGCTCAAGGAGCTCCTGCGAAGCGGCGTCCCTGCCCCGATGTCGACCGACGACGCCTGCCGCAAGGCCGTGCGCGACCTCCTGCGGCACGGCGGCTACAAGCCCACCGGACGGGGCAAGCCTGCGAGCGAGTACCTGCTCGCCGCGGCTGAGGCAGGGACGCTCCTGCCGATCAACCTCGCCGTCGACGCTTGCAACGCGGTCTCGCTGCACTCCGGGCTGCCGATCAGCGTGGTCGACCTCGACCTCGCACGAGCCCCGTTCCGGATCGGGCTCGCGCGGGCGGGGCAGACGTACGTCTTCAACCCCTCGGGGCAAGAGATCGGCCTCGAAGGTCTCCTGTGCCTCTTCGATGCGGATGGACCGTGCGCGAGCGCGGTGAAGGACTCGCAGCGCACCAAGACGCACGCCGGGACCCGCAGCACCCTGTCGGTGGTCTGGGGTACGCGCTCGGTCCCGGGGCGGAGGGCCGGCGCCTCGACCTGGTACCGCAGGTTGCTCGAGGAGGCCGGCGCGTCGACGCAGACCCTCGCCTGACTCGGGGCCCGCCCGCTCGACCCGCGGTGGATCTCGCGCCGGGGGGACTCCGCTTGCCGCTGGGAAGAACGCCCGCGAGAATGGACAGGCTTGGCTGACGTGACAGCTCGTTCTTCCGATCTCCACCGATCCTCCTCTGGCGAGCCGCAGGTCATCCATCGCCTGCAGCGCCTGGCCTTCGTGTTGAGTCTCGCCGCGATCCTGGCTGCGGCTCTGATCGGATGGTCGGCCTACAGCGCCAGCCGGAAGGCGATGACCGTCGGCTACTTCGAGGACACGCAAAGGCAGACGCAGTTGAGCGTCGACCGCCTCGAGCGCTCGACGAGCACGACGCTCGACGTGGCGACGCTCGAGGGCGTCAAGCGGCATTTCGAGAGGAGGGTCAAGAGCTGGGACGGTTCCTACCTCTGCATCATGGATGAGGCCGGGAAGCTGGTCCTCGACACGGGAGATCCCTCCAAAGAGGGCCTGATGATCGGTCTGGAGCCCTTTCGTGGCTGGCAGGAGGACGGCCAGGCGCCGAGCAACCTGCTCCAGCTCCTCGAGGAGCGACGAAATTGGGTCGGGCTCTACGGGTCACTCGATGGTCGGACCCAGATGGCCACATTCGCCTACGTGTCGCACTTCCGTGCCCTGGTCGCGGTCCACATTCCCTGGGATTCGGTACAGCACAGGATCAACGTGACGACGATCCCGTGGGCGATCGGCTTCGGACTGATCGTGCTCCTGGTCGGCCCGCTTTGCCTATGGGGAATGTCGAAGGCTTACGCTGATTCCGAGCGCGGAGCGAAGCGCGCGCGCGCAGCGGAGCGTCGCGCGGCCGAGCAGGTCCTGATCCTGCGCGAGATCGACCGGGCGATCCTCGCCGGCGGATCGGTCCGGGACATCGTGAGGGCGGCTCTCGCACGCATCCGCGCGCTGGTTCCCTTCAGCCGCGCCAGCGTCATCCTGTTCGATGGAGAGGAAGGCCCCGGTCGTCTCCTGGCGGTCGACTCGAGCCACGCGACCGACCTCGGCGAAGAAGCCACGATCCCGCGCGATGCCATGTGGATCCGCAGCTACGAGGATCTGCGCGCCGGCCAGCCGAACATCGTCCCCGACATCGACGCCTATGGCGAGCCGTCCAACGTCCTGCGCACGCTGCGCGCGGAGGGAGTCCGCTCCTTCGTCAACGTCCCTCTCACCTGCCGCGGGGCGCTGCTCGGCACACTGAACCTGGGTTTCGCTCGAACCGGAGAGCCTTCGGCGGAGGATCTCGATCTGGCGCGCGAGGTGGCCGACATCCTCGCCCTCGCGGTGCTCCAGGTTCGGCTCCACGAGGAGCTGCAGAAGCAGGCGGCCGAGCTCGAGAAGCGTGTCGCCGAGCGCACGCGGGAGCTCTCGGAGGTCAACGCCGAGCTGGAGGGCTACGTCCACTCCGTCTCGCACGACCTGCGCGCGCCGCTGCGGGCTGTTCACGGGTTCGGGCACCTGCTGCTCGACGAGGTCGGACCGAGGCTCGGCCCCACCGAACGGGAATACCTCGAACGCATGGTGTCCGCCTCCGAGCGCATGGATGCCCTGATACGCGACCTGCTCGCCTATAGCCGGCTCGCGCGCGAGGATGTCGCCGTGCGCCCGCTCGACGCGCAGCACGTCGTCGAGGAAGCCCGAGAACTCCTGCAAATCGAGCTGGCCGAGCGCCGAGCCACGCTCGAGGTCGCCGAACCCATGCTGCCGGTGGTCGGCCACCACCCCACCCTCGTCCAGGCCATCGCGAACCTGCTCTCCAACGCCGCCAAGTTCGTGCCCGCCGGTGTTCCCCCCCGCATCCGCGTGAGAACGGAGCCCCGCGGCGATCGCGTGCGTCTGGTCGTCGAGGACAACGGCATCGGCATCGCACCCGAGCACCAGGAAGAGATCTTCCGGGTGTTCGAGCGTCTGAACGGCACCGAGACCTACCCCGGAACCGGAATCGGGCTCGCGATCGTGCGCCGCGCCGTCGAGCGCATGGGAGGAACGGCGGGAGTCGAGTCGCGCCCGGGGGAAGGCAGCCGCTTCTGGATCGAGCTGCCCGGTGCGGGGAAGACGGCATGAGCGGCGGGGGGCGGTCCGACTTCGACACGATCGTCGTCGAGCGGCGCGAGCAGGCCGAGATCGCGCTCGCGCGCGAAATCGCCGCACTCGTTCGCGAGAAGCGCCGCGTGAATCTGGGTCTCGCGACGGGTGACACGCCCGCCGGCGTGTATCGCGAGCTGGTCCGCATCCACCGCGAGGAAGGCCTGGACTTCGGACAGGTCTCGACGTTCAACCTCGACGAGTATCTCGACCTCCCGCCCGATCACCCTGGGACGTTCGCGCGCTGGATGCACGAACAAGTCTTCGCGCGCCTGGAGGTCCCGAGCGCAAACGTCCACATCCCCGCCGCCGGCCTCGCGAGGGAGGAGGTTGCCGGGCACTGCCTCGCCTACGAGCGCGCGATCCGCGAGGCGGGCGGCGTCGACGTGCAGATCCTCGGTATCGGGCGCAACGGACACGTCGCCTTCAACGAGCCGGGAGCGGCGCGCGAGAGCCGCACGCGCGAGGTCGAGCTGCACCCCTGGACGCGCGAGGACGCTGCGGAGGCCTTCGGCGGGATCGAGAAGGTTCCTCGGCGAGCGATCACGATGGGCCTCGCAACGATCCTCGAGGCGCGGCGGATCCGCGTCCTGGCCTTCGGGAGCCGCAAGGCGGGGATCGTGCGGCGCGCGATCGAAGGCCCGGTCGAGCCGGACGTGCCCGCGACCTTCCTGCGCGGACATCCCGACCTGCGCATCTGGATCGACCGCGCGGCTGCGGCCGAGCTCTCGATGGATCGGGGCGCGGTGCAGGCTTGAGCGTCGCCGCGGCCTGGATGGCTCCTGGGCGCCCGGGTGATCGCGCTACTTCGCCCGCACGATCAAGCGATCTGGAATCTCGTTCCTGTGCCCGGGTCGAGCCGGGAAGTGCTCGGCCAGCACCTGACCACAAGCGCGCACGCCTTCGACGAGGCCTTCCGCGAGCGAGCCGCGAGCGATGCCGGCCAGGATGACATCCTTGGTCCGATGCCAATGAGCATCGCCGACCTTGGCGTGGATGCCCGTGTCGCCGAGGACGACGACCCGGCGCTCGTAGAGGCTCACGAAGAGCATGACCCCGCTGTGCTCGCGGGTCTCGCGCAAACCCAAGCGGTGGAATTCCTGGAGCGCCTGCTCCTCGGCCATCTCGCTCGCTCGCGCTTCCGAGACGAAGACGCGCGCGAGGTCAGGAAGCAGGCGTGCGAGCAGGAATCCGGCAGCCCCGAGCGCGAGCTGGCAGACGAGCAGCCAGTGCGGCGCGTGCCAGGGCAGGAACCTCTCGAGCAGCGCGCTCCCGAGGAGCAACGTGCACAGGGCGCACAGCCAGCTGGCGGCGGGATGTTCATCGGAGCGCTCGAGGACGACCGGGACGATCTCTCCCACGGTGCGCTTCTCGGCCTCGCGGATCGCTTCGCGCACGGCCGCCTGCGAATCCGGTCCGAGCACGGCGACCGCGCGGTAGCGGCTGCGACGAAAGATCGCGCGCAGGACGAGCAGCAGCGCTAGCGCCGCGAGAACCCAGGGGCCTGCCTCGGCGAGGACGTAGAGCAGAGGATGGGCCCCGGGTTCCCAGGCG
Source organism: Planctomycetota bacterium (assembly GCA_041488095.1). Lineage (GTDB taxonomy): Bacteria > Planctomycetota > UBA1135 > UBA1135 > DASYPQ01. The sequence goes on along the minus strand of JBGPOP010000020.1, from coordinate 69,945 downwards.
TCCTGGGCTCCCGTCTGAACGAGCATCACCACCCCCCTGTGGCGCCGCCGCCGGAGGCTCCGCCGCCGCCGCCGAAGCCGCTGAAACCACCACCGCCGCCGCCGAATCCTCCGCCCGAGAACCCGCCGAACCCGCCCCATGTCGTCGGGGGCCCGAGGCCGCCGCCGACGTTCCATCCCGACCTCAGGCCTCTCCGAATCCTGGACACGATCACCAAGAGGACGAACAGGAAGAATAGGATCGGCACGAGACCCGCGAGGCCCAGGGTCACCGCCGGCGCCGAGGACGGGATCCGTCCATAGTTGCCGCCGATCGCTTCGTGGATCGCGACGACGCCGCTCTTCAATCCCTCGCCGAACCGTCCGCGTTTGAACTCGGGGACGACCACGTCGCGGATGATCCGGCCGCAGATCGAGTCGGTCAGATTGCCTTCGAGCCCGCGTCCGACCTCGATGCGGATCAAGTGATCGTCCTTCGCGACTACGAGCAGCGCGCCATTGCTCCTTCCTTTCGTGCCCAGGCCCCACGTCCGAAATACCTCGAGCGCGAAGCGCTCGATGGGCTCGCCGTGGAGGCTCTCCATCGTCAGCAGGGCGATCTCGTGGGTCGTCCCCTGCTTGTACGATTCCATCAGGGATTCGAGCTCGCGCTTCTCCGCGGACGAGAGCATCCGGGCCAAGTCGGTGACCCAACCTTGGTTCTCGGGAATCGCGAGGTGACCCTCCTGCGTCTTCCCCGGTCGGTCGTCGATGACGCCGGAGCCACGGTCGCGGTACTGCGCCGCCGCCGTGCTCGCAGCCAGGGCGAGGATCAGAGCTGGCAACGGATGGAGGTGCCGCGCCACGGCCCCGCTACTTCGCGCCCTTGCCGAAATCGACCTTGGGCACTGTGCGTTCCTCCGAGGCGATCTGGAGCTGCGGCAGCGGCTGGAAGCCGAACATGCCCGCGATCATGTTCCCCGGGAAGGTCTCCGTGTTCGTGTTGTAGCCCCTGACCGCGGCGATGTAGTCGCCCCGGGCGACGACGATGCGGTTCTCCGTGCCCTCGAGCTGGTCTTGCAGCGAGAGGAAGTTCTGCGTCGCCCTGAGCTGCGGATAGTTCTCGGAGACGGCGAAGAGCCGCGACAACGCGCCCGACAGCCCCTGCTGCGCCTGGATGTAGGCCTGGAGCTGGGCCGGGTCCGTGGGCAGGTTGCCCGGGAGCTGGGCCCTTCCGACCGAGGCGCGCGCCTGCGTCACCGCGTCGAGGGTCGACTTCTCGAAGTCCGCGGCACCCTTGACCGTCTCGACCAGGTTCGGGATCAGCTCGTAGCGGCGCTTGTACTGGTTGTCGATCTCGGCCCATTGCGCCTCCGCGCGAATGTGACCCGCCTTCAGCTGGTTGTACTTGCCGGCGAGCACCAGCCCGAGCATCAGGGCGAGGAGAAGGAGGGCCGCGCCAATGCCGCCCGCGATCAGGCAGCCCTTGGCTACGGCTCCGCGGCGGCTGGGGGAAGCGTTCGCGCTGGCGATGAGGTTCTCGTGGAGCATCTGGGGACCTCCGGAATGTGGATCTCGGCTCGAAGGGCCCGCGCAGTATGCGCTCTCCCGTCGGGCATTCACGCCGGCGGCCTATCGCCGCATCGCGCGCCGGTTCAGGAGCGGCAGGAGGGGCCCGGCGGCCGTGATCTTGGTCGCGTCCTGCTCCTCGGCCAGGAGCCGCGCCACCTCGATCTCCTTCCGCGCTTCGAGGCGGACGTCCCCGAGTCGCACCCAGCCCCGGTTCTTCGCCTGCGTGGCGTCGATCCCTATCGTCCGCGAACCACCCGCCGATGCGATGCGATAGCTCGCGCGCGAGGCTTGATCATCGCGCGAAGGAACCCAGACGTACAGGCCGTAGACCCCGTCCTCCCTCGGCGTGAAGGTCCACGTGGCATGGCCGCGCTCGCCACCATCCAGCGCGAGATATTGCGGCTCGCCCTCGTGCGCGTTCCACGTCCAGTTCCCCTCGCCCGGGACCGGGTCGAGAGCGCTCGCGCGCGGGCGCCATTCGCGTCCGCCTCGCCATGGAAGGAGCGCGTCTTCCGCCCATGGGCCTTCGCGCAGCGTGCGCGCGAGTCCTCCGTCCTTCTCGCGCAGCCGGTCGTAGCCGATCACGCGCTCGCCTCCCTTCTCCGGTTCGCCTGCGTCGATCGGAGGGAGCCTGACGGCGGACTCCGCGCCCGGGCCCGAGAACTCGGCCGGCGCCGTCACGATGAGATCCGCGTCCACGGCCCCGACCTCCTTGCGGAATCGCACGAAGGGCTCCGTGCCCACGAGGCCGTCGATGTCGTAGTCCCGGCAGAGCTCCAGGGCGACTGCGAGGATGAGGTCTTGTCCGGCCGCGTCGGCCACGTTCACGCGCGCGACGCCGCGCTCGAGGAGGACCTGGCCGTCCTTCCCCCGCGCGAACAGCTCGGGCCTCTTCTTCAGGAGCGCGCACTCCGCTTCCGACGGACAGGGGATCCCCGGCTCGAGCCAGGGCACGACCTCGAGCCCTAACCGATGGGCCTCGAACACGAGCCCGGCGAGCACGTCGCGTCCGCGCGGCTCGACGGCGAGAGCATCCTTCAGCGCCGTGCTCGGGAAGGTCGCCTTCCCCTCCGCCCACGCGGGAGGGAAGACGGCGTTGGCTCCGGACTCCGCGAGGAACTCCATGGCTTCAGCGATCTTTGCCGGGGTGGACCAGGAATCGACCTGGCTGGCGGTGACCCAGACCCCGCGCAGCTCGCGCGGCTTCTCCCCGGGCGCGACGAGCCGAGTCGCGAGGAGGAGTGCAGCGCAGGAGACGATCAGCATGGCGGCCGCTCGATGATCGCCGATGCAAGGCCTTGCGCGCCATGGCTTTGCACGAGGAGGGCGGGAATCCGCGAAGGACCCCTGGTCGCCTGCGTATTGAATCGATAGCATGACAATATCATCCTTCCCAGGAGAACCCCCATGCAGATCACCCAACCTCGCACCGAGTCGACTTTCAACTCCATCTCCGGCTGGGGAATCGTCGTCCTCGACCTCGCCCTGTACACCCTCGCATTCGCGCTCCTGAAGACCACCCATGTCTGGTCCCTCTTGCTGCTCGCGCCGGCGACCTTCCTCGTGCCCGGGTTCTTCGTCGTCAACCCGAACATCGCGCGCGTGCTGGTGCTCTTCGGGACCTACCGGGGTTCCGTGCGGAAGGAGGGCTTCTACTGGACGAACCCCTTCACGTGGCGCCAGAAGGTCTCGCTGCGCGCGCACAACCTGAACATGAAGACCCTCAAGGTGAACGACCTGATGGGCAACCCCATCGAGATCGCCGCCGTGGTCGTGTGGCGCGTGCACGACACGGCCAAGGCCAAGTTCGACGTCCAGGACTTCGAGGAGTTCGTCTCGGTGCAGAGCGAGGCCGCGCTGCGGCAGCTCGCGGGAGGCCACCCCTACGACGAGGGTCACACGGAGATCGTCAAGACGAGCCTGCGCGGCAGCCAGATCGAGGTGTCGCAGGAGCTGAAGATCATGCTCCAGCAGCGCCTCGATCCGGCCGGCATCGAGGTCATCGATTCGCGTCTCTCGCACCTCGCGTACGCACCCGAGATCGCCTCGGCCATGCTCCAGCGACAGCAGGCGACGGCGATCATCGCCGCGCGCGCGATGATCGTCGAGGGAGCGGTCGGGATGGTCGAGATGGCGCTCGAGAAGCTCTCGAAGAAGGGGGTCGTCGAGCTGGATGGGGAGCGTCGCGCGACTCTCGCCGGCAACCTCCTCGTGGTGCTGTGCGGCCACGAGAACCCGATCCCGGTCCTGAACACGGGGAGCCTCTACACCTGAGCCGAGGACCGTGTCCGGCAAGTCCGACAATCGCGCGACCGTGCCTGATCCGGGGGATTCCTCCGGCGAGGGCGCGGACTCGCGCAGGCCCTTCCTGCTGCGGCTGCCCGCCCCGCTGATGGCCGATCTGCGGGCGTGGGCGGCGCAGGAGGTGCGCAGCTTGAACGGCCAGATCGAGTTCCTCTTGCGCGAATCGGTCCGGGCGCGCAGAAAGAAGGGCGCGGGGTCGTAGCGCGACGTGCCCGAAGTCCCGGAGCAGGAAGTTCTGATCGGTGTCGACGGCGGCGCCAGCGAGGTCAAGGCGCACGAGGTGGTCGCGCTTCCCCGGGGGGAAGGCCCCACCCTGGGACTCGGCGCCGCGAGCTTCTGCTCTCTCTACGCTCGGGCGCGCGGCTTCCGCCCTCTTCCCGTGGCGAGTCAGCTCCTCGCCCACGAGCGCGGGAAGATCGTGCTCAGAGGGATGGAGGGCGCGCAGGGTCGCTTGTGGCTCGAGACCGGAGCACGCGCGATCCTCGCCGTCGCCGCGCAGGCGAGCCGGACACGCGCGCGGCTGGGAGTCTGCATGCCCGGCCTGAAGACCGCCGACGGGCGCGGGATCGCCGTGATGCGCAACGGCCCGCGGATCCCCGACTACCTCGACCGGCTCGAAGCGATGCTCGCAGCGGGGGGCCTCGTGCTCACCCGACCCGTCGCGCGGCTCTCGAGCGACGGCGAGGCGAGCGCCCACGGCGAGGAGATGGATGAGCACGGGCTCTTGCGCGGCATCGCCTGCGCCTATTACGTCGGCGGCGGCACCGGGCTGGCCGAGGCGTTGAAGATCGGCGGGGCGATCCTTGGCTTCGACGCGCTGCGGGGCTCGATGAGGAAGGCCTGGCAGATGGAGTCGAGCGGCGGGAGGAACCTCGAGGATCTGCTCTCGCCCCGGGGCATGAATGCGGCCTGGGCCGCCCTGTCCGGGAGGAGGCTGCCGCTCGCCCCGGAGGATCTTCCCGAGCGCCGGGCCCTGCGGGGCGACGACCGTGCGGCGAGCGTCCTGCGGGAGGCCGCCGAGGCCCTGGCCGAGCTGGCGGTCGACCGCATGCTCGTCCTGCGCCGGGGCTCGCGGGAAGGGTCCGCCTCCGGAGAGCGCGCGGCGGGCGGGACTCGGGGCGCGCGGATCGCCGCCAACACGTTCCTCGACCGGATCGTGTTCGGGCAGCGATTGGGCGCCATCCTCGCCGACACGGAGCTCCGCAGGGTCTTCCGCGATCCCGCCGAGGAAGCCCTTGCCCGCCGGATCGTGACCACGGGGGACGGAGCGCTGCGCAAGCACTACCTCGACGGGTCGACACTCCGGCCCGGCCTCCTCGTCCCCTCGCTCTTGCGCGAGGCGCCAGCGATCGGGGCGGCCGCGATCGAGGTCCTGGAGACGGCGGGCGCTGCCTCCCCGCAGGCAGGGACTCCCGGCCCGCTCGGCTGAACGGTCTGGAACCCTATCCGCTCCGTCGCTATGTTCCGCTGGGAGGCGCCGCCGCCTTCCGAGGCATCCATGCACCGACACCTGCGTCTACACCGTCTTGCCGTCCTCTTCGCCGCCGTCCTGGCCGCGGCCGGCTGCGGCAACACCCCGATCTCCACGTCGATCTCATCGTTGCTGCCGCACGCGCGCGCTGCGGAACGGGCGATGTGGGTCACGCGCTTCGACTACAAGACTCAAGACGACGTGACGACGATCGTCGAGAACTGCAAGAGCGCAGGCTTCAACACGATCCTGTTCCAGGTGCGCGGGAACGCGACCGCGCTCTACCGCTCCGCGTACGAGCCGTGGGCCGAGCAGCTCGACGGGGTCGATCCCGGCTTCGACCCGCTGCAGACCGCCATCGACGCCGCGCACGCGCACGGGATGCGTCTCGCCGCGTGGGTCAACGTCACGCCGGCGTGGTGGGGCAAGGAGCCGCCCAAGGATCCCGAGCAGGTCTACAACAAGCACCCCGAGTGGCTGTGGTTCGACCAGCATGGCACGCAGCAGCCGCTCTCGAGCAAGTTCTACGTCAGCCTCAATCCCTGCCTGCCGGAGGTGCGCCACTATCTCGTCGCGGTGATGCGCGACATCGTGGCGCGGTACAGCATCGACGAGCTGCATCTCGACTACTTCCGTTTCCCCAACGAGCAGCCGCAGGGCGAGCCGGACCGCTCCAAGCTCGACTATCCGCGCGACGCGAAGACGGTGGCGCTCTTCGAAGGCGAGACGGGGAAGAAGCCGGACCAGGACCGCGTCGCGTGGGACTCGTGGCGCACCGAGCAGGTGTCGAACCTGCTGCGCGACATCCGCCGCATGATGCGGGAAACGCGGCCGACGGTCGAGCTGTCGGCGGCGGTCGGCCCCGTGCCGGAGAGCGCGCTGTCGCACTTCCAGGATGCCAGGACGTGGCTGGCGGAGGATCTCCTCGACGTCGTGTACCCGATGAACTACACGCGCGACTTGAAGATGTTCGAGGAACGTGTCTCGAGCTGGAAGAGGATCGCGAAAGGGCACTACGTGGTCATGGGCGTCAGCCTCGAGCCCGGCGACATGGACGTCGCGGGGGAGGAGCTGGACTCGGCGTTGCGGGCGTTCAACGGATTCTCGGCGTACGCCTACTCGTCGATCTTCGACTCGCCGAACACCTCGATCGCGAGCCAGGACGAGGCGACCCGGTTCCAGCGCCAGCAGAGGCGGAGGGCGCTCGCGACGGTTCTGCTGGAGCTCGCCAAGGACGGGTCCGGCTGATGCGCCGACCCCGTCGATTCCCGAACCGGGCGCGGCGGTAGACTGGGCTCCCGACCTGGGAGGCACGCATGTTCACCATCCGACCCGCGCGCGGGCGCGGCCATGTCGAGCACGGCTGGCTCGAGAGCTGGCACACGTTCTCGTTCGCCGATTACTTCGACCCCGATCACATGGGGTTCAGCGCGCTGAGGGTGATCAACGAGGACTTCGTCCAACCCGCGCAGGGGTTCGGCACCCACCCGCACCGCGACATGGAGATCCTGACCTGGGTGCTCGAGGGGTCGCTCGAGCACAAGGACAGCATGGGCAACGGGTCGGTGATCCAGCCGGGCGAGATGCAGTACATGTCGGCCGGGACGGGGATCACGCACAGCGAGTTCAACCACTCGGCGACCGAGATGACGCACCTTCTCCAGATCTGGATCCTGCCGAGCGAGCGCGAGGCGAAGCCGCGGTACGGGCAGAAGAGCTTTGCGGAGGCGCTGAAGAAGGGGGATCTGTGCCTGCTCGTCTCGCCCGGCGGCGAGGGCGGCTCGATCGCGATCCGCCAGGATGCGAAGGTGCTCGCCGCGCGCACGAACACGGACCGGGAATACGAATGGCAGCTTGCGCCGGGCCGGTGCGCGTGGCTCCAGATCGCGCGGGGATCGCTGCGCGCGAACGATCGGTCGCTCGCGCAGGGGGACGGGCTCGCGGTGGAGGACGAGGGTACGCTCTCGATCCAGGCCGCGGGGGGCGCGGAGTTCCTGCTGTTCGACCTGCCGTGACTACCGGCTCGACTCGAGCATCTTCCGCAGCCGCGCCTGGACCAGCTCCAGCCGCTGCTTCCCCGTCTCGCACTGCGTCGTGATCCACTCCGAGTTCCGGAACGCGGTCGGCGACACCTCCTTGCGGAAGCGTGCGAGGAACGGGAGCACCCGGGCGTAGAGGAACAACCCCTCGGTCGTGTTCTCGATCAGGAAGTCCGGGTTCACGATGTGGTGTCGCGCGAACCCGTACGCCATCTCCCAGTAGCTCGACACCTGCCGGAACGCGGCGTTCATCGGGTGATCGATCTGCGTCACCGCGATGAACTCTTCCCAGGTCCTCGGCATGAACTGGAAGATCTTGGTGCGCGACTCGCGCATCACGGCCTCGCGGCGCAGGTCGTAGAGCCGAAGCACGATCTCGGCGTCATGGTGGTCGGGTACTTCCTTGGGCATGGGGATCTTCTCCTTCTTCGGGTCGGAGGGTCTACGTGTCGACGACCTCGTTGCGGAAGAGGTCCTCGATCGTCTGTCTCGTGCGCACGAGGCGCGCCTCGCGCCCCTCGACCAGCACCTCGGCCGCGAGCGGCTGCGAATTGTAGTTCGAGGCCATGCTCGCGGCGTACGCGCCGGCGTCGTGGATGCAGAGGAGGTCGCCTTCGCGCACCTCGGGCAGGGGTTGGGGGTCGAGCTGTCCCTCGCGATCCTGCGTGAACACGTCGGCCGACTCGCACAGGGGACCGGCGACCACCGTGGGAGTCGCCCGCTCGTCGAGCGGCCGCCCGACGACCGAGATCTGGTGCCAGGCTCCGTACATCGCCGGGCGGATCAGGTTGTGGAAGCCCGCATCGACGAGCACGTACTCGACTCCGCCGCTCCTCTTCGTCCCGCGCACCTCGGCGATCAGCGCGCCCGCCTCGGCGACGAGATAGCGTCCGGGCTCGACCTCGAGGGTGATCTTGCGGCCGATCTCGCCCTCGATAGAGGCCTTCGCCTCGCGCCACGCGGAGGTGAAGCGCGCGACGTCCAACCGCGGCTCTCCAGCGCGGTAGGGGACCGGCAGGCCGCCGCCGGCGGAGATCGTGCTCAGGCTGGAGGCGACGCTCCGCGCGAGCGTGCACACGATCGGGCATGCGCGCGTCAGGTGCTCGAGGTCCGAGCCCGAGCCGATGTGCACGTGCAGGCCGCGGACGACGAGGCCTAGGCGTCGGGCGCGCTCGACCGCTGCCGGAAGGTCCTCGTGCCAGATCCCGTGCTTCGAGGCCTCGCCGCCCGTGCTCACCTTCCGGTCGTGGCCGTGGCCGAAGCCGGGGTTCACTCGCAGCGTGATCTCCGCGCCTGCCTCGAGACGCGCGTACTGCTCGATCATGTCGGGCGACCCCAGGTTCACGGGGACGGGATGTTCCCGCAGCATCGCCATCGCGGCCCGGTCGAACAGGTCCGCCGTGAAGGCGATGTCCGCCGGACGGTATCCCGCGCGCAGAGCGCGTGCGATCTCCCCGGCCGACACCGCGTCGACGAGCACGCGCTCGCGGCGGATCAGCGCGAGCACAGCCAGGCTCGAGTTCGCCTTCTGGGCGTAGCGGATCGCGTCGAAGCCGCGCAGCTCCTCGATGCGGCGCCGGATGGTCTCCGCGTCGTAGATGTAGAGCGGCGTTCCGTGCTCGCGCGCCAGGTCGGCGAGCAGGTGGTCGTCGAGGAGCCTCGGCTTGAGCCCCGCCACGGTCTTCACTCCCGACCTCCCGGTGCTCGCGCGGCGCTCGATCATGGCCCCGGCGTCACGCGCGCGGCGGCGCGGACGCGGCGCGGCGGCGCGGAGCCGCGCGTCCGGGCTCGGGCCCAGGAGGCGCGCACCCGACCAGCGGGATCGTCGCCATCGTGTGCAGGCCGGGAAGGGCGATGAGCAGAGGGCCGATGCTGTTCAGCACGATCGCGCAAGTCGCGACGTCGCCGGGGACGCCGCCCCGCCAGACCAGATCGATCGGCGGCTGGCCCTGGACGATCACCCGATCGTGCGGATCGGCGAGCCCGATCGCTGCGGCGAATTTCAAGTGGATGACGCGCACTCCGCCGCGGAACCCGCTCGCCTCCTGACGCACGCCGCAGATGCGCCCCTTCGCGACCGGACCGAGCGCGCTGGGGAGGTCGCGGTCCGCTTTCACGGGGTGGAGCTCCTCCTCGAAACGGTCGATGGCCATCCCGAGCTGGCGCGAGATGAAATGCAGCGACTCGCCGAGGCCGACATGGCGCAGCGTCCCGGCCTTCACCTGCTCGGCAAATCCGGCGTCATCGAGGCCGACGCCGATCTTCTTCTGGAACGGGACGCGGCGGATCGACGCGTCCTGGAAGCGGTGCACCTCGACGCTCTCGACCGATCTCGAGATCGAGGTCGCGAGCACGGGCAGGGCGTCCATCAGGAATCCGGGATTGACGCCGGTCCCGAGCAGGCGGCTGCGGTTCTCGCGGGCGAGGACGTCGAGCTCCTGAGCCAGGCGCTCGTGGCGCAGCCAGGGGAAGACCAGCTCCTCGCAGGTGCTCACGACCGAGACGCCGCGGCCCAGGAGGTCGCGGAAGGTCGGCGCGCAGCGCTCGAGGTCCGAGGTCGTGGTGACGATCGCGCAGTCGATCGAGCGCCAATCCCTGATCTCGTCCAGGCTGCCGTGGACCGCGATCCGGCTCTTGGCCTGGGGGACGAGCTCGGCCAGCTTCTTTCCCGCGATGTCGGGCGCGACGTCGACCGCCGCGACGATCTCCCCGAGCCTGCGCTCGTAGAGGTCCGCGGCGATCATGCGTCCGAGCGATCCCAGGCCGATGTGGAGGATGCGGAGCACGGTGCGGAGAGGATACCGTCAGTTCCCGGAGCAGCGCCAGCGCCACGATCCGCGCCAGCCCCCCTAGCGTTTCTTGCAGTACTCCACCCACTGGTTCTCGAGCCCCTTGAGATCCGTGCCGTAGACCGCGCGCACAGCGCGCTCGATTACCGACGTCTCGCTGCGCGGGACTCGTCCGACCGTGCGCAGGAAGTCCGGAAAGCGATCCTTGAGTCCCTTGCTCTCGCGCAGGAACTCGATGAGCAGGGCGGCCTCGTGGTAGTTGCCGCTCGAGGCGTCGCCCTTGGGATCGTCCTTGCTCGCCGAGTAGAGCAGGCTCTTCATCTCCACGAGGTCGGCCAGCGGCACGTGCTTGCGCTTCTTCACCTCGGATGCGCTCGGGTTGCGATCGTTGGCGGTCGTCGACATGTACTCGGCGACTCCCTCCTGGAACCACGAGCCGCCGCCGCCCAGGTGCAAGCGGTTGGAGAAGATCTGGTGCGTGGCCTCGTGGATGTGCACCGGGTCGTTGGGCGCCTCGTACCACGTCGCGTAGTAGTCGCGCCACGAGTGACCCTTGGAGCGGCGAGCCGCCTCGAGCGTGATGTTGGCGATCTTGGAGTAGTACTCGTAGTACTCGTCGGGCGTGCGGAAGAGGAACACCGGCATCAGCTTCGTGCCCGCGACGTCGTCGAAGGGGTAGGTCTTGCGGATGAGGCCGTAGCTCTTCTCCATCGCCTCCGCGAACTTCTTCCCGCCCGAGGAGTTGGTGAGCACGACGTAGTGCTCCGTCCGGATCGGCTTCTCGAGCTTCACGTGCGTCGCCTTGGGCGCGTCGCGGATCCAGCGCTCCCGCGCCTCGTCGTCGGTCCACTTCGGATTGCGCATCGAGCCCTTGTAGACGACCCCCGTTCTGAAGAAGTCGAGGACGGCCTTCGACTGCGCGTCGGTGAGCGCCGGCTGGGCGACGACCTCGAGCGAGTATCCGTTCTTCTCGAGGAGCCCGTCGAGAACGAGGAGCGTGCCCTCGACCTTCGTGCCGTCCTGGTCGTGGAGCGCGCCCCAACCGATCGAGCCGTAGCCCGCCCAGCCGAACGGCCCGACGACGAGCTGCGTCTTCTCGAACCAGAAGGCCGGATCGCCCTTCTTCGGATCGCGCACGTTCTCGAGCACGATCTCGGTGACGTCGTCGGGCTCGGTGAAGCCGAACTTCTCGTCCGCGAGCACATACAGGGTGATCTCGACCGAGGTCTCCTCGAGCTTGCCCGTCCAGCAGCCCTTCATCTCGGCGTTCCTCGACGCCTTCTTCTGGAGCTCGGTGAGCTGGGCGGGCAGCGTGATCGTCAGGCCGTAGGCGGGAAGGCTCTGGACTCGCGGGTCCTGGTCGGAGAAGGGAGGCAGGATCACCGGGAGGAGCGCGGCTCCGAGCGCGAGCGTCAGGGCATGGACCATGGCGGCAGAGATCCTACCTCGCCCGCTAGGGTCGATCCGTCTTCCCGTGCCGGTACAGCTCGAGGCGTTCGCGGATCTTGGCTGCGAGCGCGGCTTGCCCGGGCGGCGGCTGGATCTCCAGCGCCTGGCTCGCGGTCGCGACCGCCGCATCGAAGCTCCCTCCGCCGGCCTGCGCGGCGGCCAGGATGTCGAGCGCGACCAGGTCGTGCGCGTGGGTCTGGCGGACCATCAGGATCGCGCTCTCGAGCACTCCCTTCCGGTCGATCTGGAGAGCGCGCGCGATGGCGGCGGTCGCCTCGTCGATCTTCCCGACCTGTTCGAGAGCGGCGCCGAGGCGCAGCAGCGCGCGAGCGTCGCCGGGGCGCAGCTCGGATGCGCGGCGGAAGGTCGCGATCGCCTCGTCGACGCGCCCGAGGCGCATCCATGAGAGGCCGAGGTTGCCGAGCGTCTCGGGCACGTCGGGCTTGACCTGCAACGACTGCTCGAGCATCTCGACGGCGCGCGCGTCGTCGTGCTTCCCCGCCAGCACGGAGGCGGCGTTGTTCAGGGACTCGGCCAGCTGGAAGTCCTTCCGGAAGAGCGGAAGGTTCGAGATCGCGCCGGAGACGAGCAGCACGAGGGCCGGCACGACGAGGGTCGCGTGCTTCCTCGCGCGCGCAGCCTCGGACGCCTCGACGAGCGCCGCGCCGGCGAAGAGCGCGAGGATCGGCACGAGCGGATAACGGTAGCGGGCGAAAACGTAGAACAGGACCACGCCGAAGCCGATCGTCGCGAGCAGGGCGTGGAGGATCGAGAGCTCCCGCCGGCGCCTCCAGCTCAGGGCGATCCCGGCGAGGCCGAGAGGCAAGAGGATCCCGAAGTGCCAGACCGCGTCGAGCGCGCGCAGGAGACCGCAGCCGCGCTCGTAGAAGTACATGTCCTCGTAGTCCGGCAGCTCGTACCAGTTCAGGAGGAGCGCGACCTTGCGGAGCATGAGGCGCGTCCAGGCGAGCGGCTCCGAGCGGATGAACGCGAAGGCCCGTCCTCTCCAGTAGCTCGACACCTCCCGAGGGGTGAGCTTGCGTCCCAGCGCCTGCTCGGCGAGGTCGACCGCGTCCTGACGCTCGAAGACCGTGTTCTGCCGGCCGGGCCGCAGCGGGACGTAGGTGCCGGTCGCGGTCAGGTTGTTGCCGATGTAGAAGTTCGGCCCCGCCTGGGAGGTGGTCAGCACGAGCTCGCCGCCGACCTTCAGGTTGCGCAGGCCCACCGGCAGGAGCACGAGCGCAAGGCCGGCGACGTAGGCGGCGATCCAACGCGAGCGCGAGGGGACCGGGTGCTCGTGGAAGGAGATCCAGGCCCAGATCGCGATCACCGGCGCGAGCAGGATCGTCTCCTCGCGCGTCAGCATGAGGAGGCCGAGCGAGACACCCGCGAGGGAGAAGCGCACGGGGGTGGGGAAGCGCTTCGCGAGCGCGAGCAGCCACAGGAGCAGCACCGTCCAGAGGAGCCCCAGGTTCGCCTTCTGGATCAACCCGTCGAAGAAGATCGCCGGCGGATAGAACGCGAGCAGAACGCCCGCGGCGATCCCCGCGCGGCGCGAGAAGAACGACCGGCCGGCGAGGAAGAGGACCCCGCACGAGATCGAGCCGATCGCGATCTGGACCAGGCGGATCCGCCACAGATCGTTCCCGACGGTGAGCTTGACGACGGCGAGGAAGTAGGGGTAGAGCGGCGCCTGGTAGAAGGTGCGGTCGCCGAGCCAGTGTCCCGCGACGATCGTGTCGGCCCAGGCGCTGTAGGACTGTCCGTCCATGAGCAGCGCGTCGAAGAGCGGCACCGCCCGCGCCTGGAGAAGGTGGACGAAGCGTAGGGCGAAGGCCACCGCCGCGATCGAGAGGAAGACCAGCGCGTCGTCGCGGAGCGACGTCGCCTGCTCCCGCGCCGCGGCCCGGGTCTCCATCTCGCCTCGCGTTCTACACGATCGGCTGCGAATGGTGTAGAAACGGGCCGCGCCGGCGCTCACCCCATGAACCCCTTGCCTCTCCTTCCCTTCGTGCTGCTCCTCTCGTCCTGCACCGCCGCGGCCCATGGATCGGAGGCGCGACCTCCGCGGGGCCACCTGGTCATCGTCGGCGGCGGGGGGACACCCGACGCGGTCGTCGAGAAGGCGATCGCGCTCGCGGGCGGCAGGAGCGGGCATGCGGTCATCCTCGCGCAGGCGTCGAGCCGCCCCGAGGCGGGCGAGGAGTCGGTCGCGTACTGGAAGGAGAAGGGACTCGGGAGCGTCGAGAGCCTCGATCTCTCGGATGCGGCCGCCGCGAGGAAGGCGATCGAGTCGGCGGACCTGATCTGGTTCCCCGGAGGCGACCAGAGCCGGCTGATGAGCGCGCTCGAGGGGACGGATCTCGCCGAGGCGATCCGCGCGCGCTACGCGGCGGGCGCGGTCGTCGGCGGGACGAGCGCGGGTGCAGCGGTCATGTCGCCGCTGATGATCGTGGGCGGGGAGACGGCGGATCTCACGATCGTGCGCTCGGGCACGGTCGCGACGGCGAAGGGCCTGGGGCTCTTCCCGGGCGCGATCGTCGACCAGCACTTCCTCAAGCGCCAACGCTTCAACCGCCTGCTCTCCGCGGTCTGCGACCACCCCGACCTCGTCGGCGTCGGAATCGACGAGAAGACGGCGATCATCGTCTCGGGCTCGACGTTCGAGGTCCTGGGCGAGAGCGGCGTCCTCGTCCTCGACGCGCGAGCAGCGGCGGTCTCCGCTGCGGAGAAGGGCGCGCCCGCCGCGGCCGCGGCCGTCCGTCTGGCCCTCCTCCGCAGCGGGATGAGCTACGACCTCGCGGCCCGGTCCACGCGCTGAGGGAACGGCGCCCGCCGCCGCGGCTCGCCTCCATCCCGGCCTGGAGCTTGCCTTCGCACGGCTCGATCTCGATGATCGCGCCCGGCGCGCGTTCCTTCCCCCAGTCCGCTGCGCGCCGCAACCGGACCGGAAGTTCGCGTGGAAGAGTTCCTCATCCTGGTCGCCGGCGCCGCGCTCTTCGTCGCGGTCGCGCTCTCGATCGTCGCCTTCGTCTATGCGCGCGAGGTGCGGGAGCGGGTCGATCGTCTCGAGCGGGACCTGCGTGCCTGGACGTCGCCCGGGACGGAGGCGCGGGGCTGGAGTTCGACGCCAGACGCGTCTCCCGTTGTCGCGCCACCCTCTCCGCCCGAGCCGTCGCCTCGGACGCCTCCTCTCGCGGCTCCGCCGCTCAGGGAGCACGAGCCGACACCCTCGCGCGTCGCTGAGCCGCCCGCGGCTGCACCGCCGGACCGGCCGGCGACCCGGCCCAGGATCGAGTGGGAGCGCTGGCTCGGCGTGCGCGGCGCGGCCGTGCTCGGCGGAATCTTCCTGGCCGTCGCCGGCGTGCTCTTCTTCCAGTATTCGATCGAGCACGGCCTGATCACGAAGGAGATGCGCGTCCTCCTCGGCTCGATCGCCGGAGCCGCCTGCTTCCTCGGCGGCGAGCACCTGCGGCGGCGCGGCTACGCGCTGACGGCGAACGCGACGAGCGGAGCGGGCGGCGTGATCCTGTACGCGGCCTTCTGGAGCGCGCATCAGCTCGGGATCTTCCCCTTCGGCCTCTCGTTCGTGCTCATGGTGGTGGTCACGGCGCTGTGCTGCTTCCTGGCCTGGCGCAACGAATCGCAGATCGTCGCGTGGCTGGGCCTGTCGGGAGGGTTCGCGACGCCGCTCCTGCTCTCGACGGGCAGGGACAACCCGGTCGGGCTGTTCGGCTATGTCCTGCTGCTCGACCTCTCCTTCCTCTTCGTCGCCAACAAGCGCCGCTGGCCGCTCGTCGGGGCGCTCGGGCTGCTGGGAACGGCGCTGATCCAGGGGCTTTGGTTCGTGGACCGCATGGGTCCGGCGACCTTCGCCATCGGCGTGATCGTGCTCGGCCTGTCCGCGCTGGTCTTCACGGTGTTCGTCCCCGCGTCCACGGGCTCGGATCGGGCGCGCTGGATCGTCACGCAGATCAGCGCGGTGCTCCTGCCCTTCGCCTTCGCGATCTACTTCGCCCAGCGCGTCGACGTCGGATACCACCTCTACCCGATGATGCTCCTCTCCTGCCTGCTCGCGATCGCGGCGAGCTGGATGGCGAGGAAGCAGGGCGCGACCTACGTGCCCCTCGGCGCCGCGGCGGGTGCGGGCGCGATGGCGCTCGTGTGGGTGCTTTCGAATCGGCTCGAGGCGGCGCGGATGTGGGAGCTCGTCGCTTGCACGGGTCTCCTGTGCGGCGTTCTCCTGTCCTCCAGCGAGTGGCGGCGCGCCCGGGCGGGCGAAGCCGCGCGCGGTCACGACGCCGCGCTGCTCGCCGGCGCGCTCGGGATGATGGTCGCGCTCTTCGCGGCGGTGTTCCGCTCCTCGGGCGTCGAGATCTGGCCGTTCGAGGTCGGGATCACCGTGCTGGCCCTGTGCCTCTTGCGGCTCTCCGCTCTCGCGCCATGGAGGTGGCTGCCCTTCCTGGCTTGCGTGCCGGCGACGATCGGGGTGGCGATGTGGACCGATGCGCATCGAGGCGAACCCGAGCATCCCGGAGGAGTCGGGCTTCTCGTCGCCTGCTTCGCCCCGCTGCTCGCATTCCAGGCCGCGGCGATGCTGCGCCGGGAGGACGGAGGGCGCCGCTTCACCTTCGCCGCCGCCGCGCTGGCTTGCCTGCCGCTCGTCAACGTGGTCGGCCGAGGCGTGGGGTTCGACCCGGGAAGTCCGTCCGCTTCCCTCCTCACCCAGCTCGCGCTCGGCGTGTGCATGGCTGCGGCAGCGACCGGGGCACGCTCCGGAATCCTCATCGGCATCGCGGCGCTGTTCACGGCGATCAGCCAGTCCTCGATGCAGGATCCGGGCTGGACGTCCGGCGACAGCGCCTCGCGATGGCGGATCTGGATCCTGCTCGCGAGCGCGACCGTCTTCTCGCTGTGGCCCCTGCTGCGCAAGTCCTTCTGGGAGAAGTCCCGCGCCGTGTGGTATGCGGCGGCCTTGTCGCCTCTCTTCTGGTATTCGAGCGCGGAGGACGCCTGGAAGAAGAGCTTCGGAGCCGGCGCGCTCGGATCCCTGCCGGCGTTGCTCGCCCTGATCGCGCTTGTCGGCGCGGCGCGGGCCGCGTCGGGACGGCACGAGGAGCTGCGCGCCGCCAGGCAAGGCGATCGCTCGGCGAGCGCGGTCGGCGCCATCCTCTACCTCGTCCTGGCGGCGTTCTGCCTCGGCCTCGTCCTCCCGGTCCGGCTCGACCGCGAGGCGCTGCCCCTGGCCCTCGCGACGTCGGCGCTGGCCGCCGCCCTGCTGTGGAACTGGACGGATCACGTGCCGCTGAAATACTTCGCCGCGTCCGCATCCGCGCTCGCGGCGGTGATTCTCTTCTACTCCGCGTTCAACAATTCGCACGAGATCTGCACCACGCCCGTTCTCAACTTGCACGGGCTCGACTTCCTCGCCCCGGGGATCGCGCTCGTCGGGGCCGCGCTCCTGATCCGGCCGCTGGAGATGAAGCGCGCGCGGCCGAGGGAGACGCCGCTGTACCGGAGCGGTTTCCCGGCGCTGACCGGGATCGCCGGTTTTTGCGGGCTGTTCGTGGTCTTCCTGTGGATCACGGTCGAGGTCGAGAACCACTTCGCCCAAGGCAGCTCCTACCGCCTCGAGTTCGGGGACGCGGCCGCGCGCGACCTCTCGCTCTCGATCGCGTGGGCCGGCTACGCCCTGCTGCTCCTCTTCGCAGGCATGAGCCGGCGCGTCGGCGCGCTGCGCTGGGTGAGCCTGGTGCTGCTCCTCGCGACGATCGCCAAGGTCTTCCTCCTCGACCTCGAAGACCTCCAGGGTCTCTACCGCGTCGGGTCGTTCCTCGGGCTGGCGCTGTCGCTGCTCGCGGTCTCCTTGCTCTACCAGCGCTTCGTGTTCCGCAAGGAGCCAGAGCGAACGACCTGAGGCCATGCAGCGACGCCGTCTCGGCCGCTCCGACCTCCAGGTCCCGGTGGTCTGCTTCGGTGCCTGGGCGATCGGCGGTTGGCAGTGGGGCGGCCACGACGACGAGCGCGCGGTGCGCGCGATCCAGGCCGCGATCGACTGCGGGATGGACGCAATCGACACGGCCCCGGTGTACGGCTTCGGGCACTCCGAACGAGTCGTCGGGCGAGCGATTGCGGGGAGGCGCGAGCGCGTCGTCGTGATGACGAAGGTCGGGCTGCGCTGGGACGACACGCGCGGGCAGCTCGCGTTCGAGACGACCGACCTCCAGGGCCGAAAGTTGCGCGTGCACCGCAATTGCCGTCCGTGGTCGGTGAGGTGGGAGGTCGAGCACAGCCTCCAGCGTCTGGGCGTCGAGACGATCGATCTCGTGCAGATCCACAGGCCCGACCTGACGACGCCGATCCCCGACACGATGGGGGCGCTGCTCGAGCTGCGACGCGAGGGGAAGCTGCGTGAGATCGGCGTCTCGGACTTCTCCGTCCGGATGATGGAGGAGGCCCAGCGCGCCCTGGGGGACGTCGCGCTCGCGAGCGACCAGCCCAAGTACAACCTGCTCGACCGCGCGATCGAGCGCGAGATCCTGCCGTGGGCGCGCGAGCGCGAGGTCGGCGTGCTCGTCTACTCGCCGCTCGAGCAGGGGCTGCTCACGGGGAAGGTGCCGGCGGAGCGGACCTTCTCGCCGGATGACGCTCGCTCGGGGCGAGGCACCTTTGCGCCCGAGGCCCGCGCGCGGGTGAACGCCGCGCTCGATCGCTCGCTCCGACCGATCGCGAAGCGGCACGGCGCGACGCTCGCGCAGGTCGCGATCGCATGGGCGATTGCGCAGCCTGGGATCACCAGCGCGATCGTCGGTGCGCGGACAGAGGAGCAAGTGCGCGAGAACGCGGCTGCGGGGGATCTGAAGCTTGAAGCGGCCGAGCTCACGGAGCTTCAGGCTTCATTCGAGGGAGTGCTGCCGGGGGCTAACAGCCCGTTGAAGCGCCTCGAGGGATTCTTGTGGAGACTGTGGCGCCGGTGACACCGGCAGGATCACGAGGACGCGCCCTCGACTAGCTCCCATCGGGATCCTCGCGAAGGCTCTGAGGACGGACACCACATTGTTGAAGCGACCGATCGCCAGACTTCTCGCCGCGAAGCAGTTCAAGACGGAGGGGCGGAGGTACGGGACAAAGTGTGTTGGGAGGTGAGGTCGAGCGCCCGGCGCCTCGTTGGGCGATCGTCTAGGGCGACCACGTCACCTGCCCGGATTGCGTCGCGTTGAACGTGCTGCTCGCAGGGCATCCACCAAGGACGGTCGGGTCGCGGTAGTACACGAGGTACCAGCGACTCTGCCCGGCCTGGATCGGATCGCCCTTCGCTGCGGAACGCGCTGATACGGTCGGATCTCCAGCGCCGAAGTCTGGCGCTGTGATGCTGCCGTTCGCGGCGGCCTTCCTGTACAGACGCTTGAATGAGCCTCCCACGCACCACACGCTCTGGCCGTAGACGAGGCCGTTGGATACGAGCGCGTTGCCTTGCAGAACGAGGCTGAAGGCGGTCGACCTCTCCCCGCTCGTCGTGAAGACCAGACTGTCCGACGAGAGGAATGTGCCACCCGAGGCGGACAGGATCGCGCCGCCCGTCGCCGAAGAGTTGTCACACCCGCGGCCGGGCCCGCTGGGCGGGTTCGTGCAGGGGCACGCGATCACGCCGCTGACACCGGGGTCGCACAGGCTCGTGAAGACCGGGCCGCCGAGGCGGTCGCGGACGAAAACGTCGTCGTGTCCGTTCGTGTCCCCGGGGACGAGGTTGGTCGTGTAGCTGTAGAAGGCCACGTAGCGGCCGTCAACGGAGATTGAGGGGCCGAAGCTCGGGTAGTTCCCCTGTGCCCCGCCCGAGTCGATGCTTACCCGCTCGATCGTGCCGTTCTGGCGGTCGCGGAGGAAGACTTCAGCCCACCCGTTCGTGTCGCCGGGGACGAGATTGCTCGCGTCGCTAGCGAACGCTACGTAACGCCCGTTGGCGGAGATCGAGGGAGCGAAGCTGACGTTGTTCCCCTGCGTCCCGTTCGTGGCTATGCTCACGCGCTCGGTCGTGCCGCTTTGGCGGTCGCGGACGAAGACGTCAAAGTTCCCGTTCGTATCACCGGGGACGAGGTTGGTCGCGATGCTCCCGAACGCCACGTAGCGGCCGTCGGCTGAGATCGAGGTATTCCAGCTGTAGTCGTTCCCCTGCGCCCCACCCGAGTCGATGCTCACCCGCTCGGTCGTGCCGCTCAGGCGGTCGCGGACGAAGACGTCCCAGGCCCCGTTGGTGTCCCCGGGGACGAGGTTGGACGCCACGCTCGTGAAGGCAACGTAGCGGCCGTCGGCGGAGATGGATAGACCGTACCAGCCGCTGTCGCCGTTCGCCTGCGCCCCGCCCGTAGCGACGCTCACAAGCTCGGTCGTGCCGCTTTGGCGGTCGCGGACGAAGATGTCACTCAACCAGGCGTGGCTCGCGAACGCCACGTAGCGGCCGTCGGCGGAGATCGAGGGGTCGTCGCTGTAGCTGTTCCCCTGCGCCCCTCCCGAGTCGACGCTCACCCTCTCGGTCGTGCCGCTCTGGCGGTCGCGGACGAAGACGTCCCCGGCCACGTTCGTGTCGCCGGTTACGAGGTTGTCTGCGAAGCTCCCGAATGCCACGTAGCGGCCGTCGGCGGAGATCGAGTGGAAATCGCTGTCGCCGTTTCCCTGGGCCCCGGCCGAGTCGACGCTGACTCGCTGGGTCACTTGTGCCGAGCCGGTGCTCCCCAGGATGACCGCGAGGCCCCACACCTCCAGCGCTGATCTGCTCATCCTCGCTACCTCCTCCCTCGCCCTGCCTCTTGCACTCCTCATTGTACGCCTTCTCGGGTCTCCGCTGCCGACACCGCAAGAGCTGGCTTCGATCGCGCCTTCGGACCGCTACACGCTGTCTGGAATGGGCTCCATTGCGATCGAATTTCTCGGCTGGACTTGGCTTCCGGCCCAGGACGGTCCCTCGCCGGCATGCGCACGCATCCGCGGAATGCGGGAACTGCGCTCGCACGGCTCAACCACAGGCTTCGATCAGCGGAAGAAAAGCACCGTGATCACCGCGAAGATCGGCAGCAGGACCACCATCGACCACGCCATGTACCCGAAGAACGACGGCATCCGGACCCCGTTCTCCTCCGCGATCGACTTGACCATGAAGTTCGGCCCGTTGCCGATGTAGGTGTTCGCGCCCATCATCACCGCGCCGCAGGAGATCGCGGCGAGCAGCGCCGCGTTGCCGGGAGCCTTCGCCAGGAACTCGGCGAGGTAGCGCGGTCCGTCCACGCTGACGCCGGCCTGTCCGCAGGCCGTCGCGGCGAAGGTCAGGTACGTCGGCGCGTTGTCGAGGAAGCTCGAGAGCCCGCCGGCCGCCCAGTAGTAGCTCCACGGGCGTGTCAGCCCCAGCTCGCCGCCGCGCGAGTTCAGGATCTGCAGCGGCGCGACCATCGTGATGAAGATCCCGGCGAAGATCACGGCGACCTCGACGATCGGCGCGAACGTGAACTCGTTCGCCGCGCGCGTCGCGGGCCGCGTGATCCGGTAGGCGACGACGGCGAGCCCGAGCATCAAGCCCTCCTGCACGCCGAAGGGCCAGTGTCCGTCCGCGGCTCCCCAGCCTCGACCCTTCCCGACGATCACGAGGATCACGCCCGCCAGCAGCGCGACGCCGTGCCAGCCCTCGACCGCGAGCGGCTCGTGGATCAGGACCTTCTCGAGCTGCGAACCCTTGCGCTCGAGCTCCTCCTTGTCGAGCACCCAATCGTCCACGAAGTGGAACACCACCAGGAGCAGGCCGTTGACCACCAGCCACTCCTTCCACAGCGACAGCGTCCACTCGAACGGCACTCCCTTCAGGAACCCCAGGAACAGCGGCGGATCGCCCAGCGGCGTCAGCAACCCGCCGCAGTTCGACACGACGAAGATGAAGAACACGACGATGTGCGCCTTGCCCTCCCTGGACTTGTTGGCGCGCAGGAGCGGGCGGATCAGCACCATGGACGCTCCCGTCGTCCCGATCAGGTTCGCGAGCACGGCCCCGATGCCGAGCATCGCCGTGTTCGAGAGCGGGGATCCGGCGAGCGAGCCCTTGACGTACACGCCTCCGGAGATGACGTACAGGGAACCGAGCAGCGAGATGAAGGACGCGTAATCGAGGAGGGCTTCCAGCAGCGCGTGCGACCCCTCGGCCGGATGGAACAGAGCCAGCCCCGCGGCGAACGGGAGGGCGAAGACCGCGCTGACGATCGCCCGGTTGCGGTTCTTCCCCCACCATTGCGGAGCCGCGAGGGGGAGGATCGCGATCGATCCCAGGAGGGCGGCGAAGGGCAGCACGCTCCAGAGAGGCAGGACCGCGCCCAGGGATCCCGCTGGTTCCAGCGCGAGGGAAGTTCGGGCGAGCATCACGGGTTCGCCCGCACCGGGCGGGCGGGGCGCCGCGACATGCTAGGTGGCGCGATCCTCGGAAGGAATGCGCGGCCGGGCGATCCCTTGAAGGCAACCCGTGGAGAGCGGGCGCGTTCATCACATAATGAGGGGCGCCGCCTCGGCAGCCGACCCCCGACATGGCCAACTCCTCACGCGCACCCCTGGTCTCCTGCAGCCCCTGGGCGCTCCTCGTCCTGCTGCTGTTCGCCGCGGCCTTCGTCGCCTGGCGTCTCGCCGCGCCCCTCCTCTCCAGCAAGCACGATCCCCAGGCCGTCCCGCGCGCGATCACGGCCCGCGGAGACCTCGCGCAGGACGAGCAGGCGACGATCGAGCTGTTCCGTCAGGCCTCTCCCGCCGTCGTGCACATCAACACGACCGAGAGGGTCTACGACCGGTGGAGGATGACGCCGTTCGACGTGCCGCAGGGCACGGGCTCGGGCTTCGTCTGGGACGAGCGCGGCTACATCGTCACGAACTTCCACGTGATCCTCGAGGCGGACCGGGCCTGGGTGTCGCTGGAGGGAGGCTCGTCGCCGCACGAGGCGCGCTACGTGGGAGGAGACCCGGACAACGACATCGCGGTGCTGAAGATCGACTCGCCGGGCGCGGAACTGCGGCCGATCTCGATCGGGACCTCGAAGGACCTTCAGGTGGGCCAGAAGGTCTTCGCGATCGGCAACCCCTTCGGCCTCGACCACACCCTGACGACCGGGGTCATCAGCGGGCTCGGTCGCGAGATCGTATCCGTGTCGAACCAGCCGATCCGCGGTGTGATCCAGACCGATGCCGCGATCAACCCCGGAAACTCGGGAGGCCCGCTGCTCGACAGCGCCGGGCGCCTGATCGGCATGAACACGGCCATCGCCACCCCGCCCGGAGTGGGCAGCGGCAGCGCCTTCAACGTCGGTGTCGGTTTCGCCGTCCCGGTGGACACGATCAACAAGATCGTGCCCGACCTGATCCGCAAGGGGACTTCCACGACCCCGCGCATTGGGATCCTCCAGGCGCCCGAGCAGGTCAAGCAGGCGCTGGGAGTCGAAGGGGTCGTCGTCGAGTCGGTCGAACCCGGGAGCGGAGCCGAGAGCGCGGGCTTGCGCTCGCTCGAGCGCAACCGCGCGGGCGGCTTCCGCGCGGACGTGATCACCGCCGTCGATGGTCGTTCGGTCGGCAGCATCGTCGACATCCGCAGCGTCCTCTCCGAGCGCAAGCCCGGCGATGTCGTGCAGGTCGAGCTCCTGCGCGACGGGAAGAAGCTCGTGCGGGAGATCAAGCTGAAGTAGGACTGGAGCGGGTCAGCGCTCCCGCTTGCGCGCGACGACGAGGTGATTGTTGGGCTCCTCGGCCAGGTCTCCGAGCGAGAAGAGCATGCAGATCGGGATCGCGATCAGCGCGAAGACGGCCATCAGCGGCCACAGGACGTAGAACAGCGGGCCCCGTCGGCACTCGCGCGCGGACATGCCCTCGACCCGGAAGCTCTGCAGGAAGAAGTACACGAGCCGCGAAGCCGTCGACGACCAGAACCCGCCCAGCGGCCGCAAGTCGACGATCTCGAGCCCCGAGCGGGAGAGCGCCTGCTCGATCCAGTATCGCGACAGGTTGCCGTACCACTCCGGCGCGAGGTGCAGGGTGCCGGTCTGCGGGACGAGCAGGATCGCGAAGCCGCCGGGCCGGAGGACGCGCCCGATCTCGGCGACCATGCGGATCGGCTCGAACACGTGCTCGAGCACCTGGACGGCGAGGACCGTGTCGAAGCTCGAATCGGCGAAGTCCATGCGGCACCCGTCGCCGCGCACGAGCCGGAAGCGCGGGTCCTCGATCTCGGGCGAGCGCTCGGCGGATGGCTCGAGCGTCGTCCAGCTCTCGAACGGCACGCCCTTCGCCCGCGCCGACAGGAAGAAGTCCCAGCCGCCGACGTCGAGCACGCGGCCGACGGCGTGCCGGCGCAGCGCCGCAAAGAGAGCGCGCGAGCGCCAGTCCCTGGCGAGGTAGAGGAGCCGGAGGTGCGGTGACTTGTCGCGCATGCTCGGACCCGTCTAGCCTCGCCTGCGACGCAGCACGTGGAAAGTCCCGGGCAGACCTTCGACGGCCACGGGCTCGAAGCGGTCCGTCAGCAGGCTCCACACCTGCGGATAGGTGATCGACAGTCGCAGGCCCTCGTTGCCGACCGGCTCGTCCACCTGGATCGCCCAGTCCACCGCCTCCATCTCGCGGAGCATCCGCCGCTCCATCCGCTCGTCCGCCTTCCAGGCCGGGTAAAGGTCCCACACGGGCGATCGGCGGCCCAGCATGGGGTACAGGCTCAGGATCCGGGACGAGAACCAGATCGTCTCGTCCGCCCGGACGCGGGTCGCGACGAACGCGCGCAGCCTGTCCAGGAGCTGCGCGTGCCCCCGGTCGATCCAGATCCGGTCGCCCGCGACGTCGCAGGGGACGTGGACGAGGTCGGGTCGCTCCGGGCGCAGCTTCTGGGCGTAGGGACTCTGCTGTCCGACCGAGCCGAGACCGAGCGCGAGCAAGGCCGCGGTGAGCGCCGCCGTCGCGAGCCTCCCGCGGCTCCAGGCGAGCGCCTTGGGCAGCGCGAGCACGCCCAGCCACAGCGGATGGATGCACTGCGCAAGGTGCGGGATGTCCGAGCGCACCGAGACGTGGTGCGCATGGAACACCCCGACGAAAGTCGAAGCGGCGAGCAGCGCCAGTCGGGACATCGACTCACGCTTCGCGAGAAGGAGGAGCGCCCCCGCCGCGAGATAGAAAGCGGGGAGGAGCAGGAAGCAGATGCCCAGACACCAGGCGAACAGCGCGGCGTCCAGGCTCCCCGGGTGGGCATTCCAAGGCCAGGGGACGGGCAGAGGTGCATTCAGCGCTCCCTGGCTGACGTAGAGCCGGATCGAGTCGACGAAGGCCTGGCGATACCCCGGGACGAGGACCAGCATCGCGATCATCGGCGCGTAGCCGAGCACGACGCCGATCACCCAGCACGAGAGCTTGCGCGCGAGACCCGACCGCTGGATCCTGAGCTGCGCGAGCAGGATCAAGCCGGCGAAGGCCAGTCCCGTGTACAAGCCGAGGTTGCGGCCCATGAAGGCCGAGAGGCCGACGAACGCCCCCATGACCGCATGACGAGCCGGGCTCGGCCTTTCGAGGAGCAGCACGCCGACGTAGACCGCCGCCATCGCCAGGCTCGGCTCGAAGAGCTTCCAGGGCGGGTACATCCACAGGAGGAGCAGCGCTCCGATCGGGACGAGCATCCAGCGGCTCTCCACGGCCCGGCGCGCCGCCAGGATCCCGCAAGCGAGACCCAGCACCTGGAAGATCGCGCACGAGAGCCGGAGCGCGAGGATCCCCTCGCCGAAGACCTTCGACCACGCTGCGCACCAGTCGTAGCGGCCCGGGTCGTACGAACGGAAGTCGAGCAGCGGCACCTCTCCGTGCGCGGTCCGGACGACGCCGTACCACAGGAAGCCCTCGTCCCGCAGCGCGATCCCGACGTTCCCCTGCAGCGCGAACGCGAGGCCGACGAGCGTGACCGCGAGCAGGGCCGCGAAGAGGAGATCGGGCTCGGCTCGCCGGATCGAGCGCAAGATCGGCATCGAGACCGGCTCAGGTCCCCGTGAATCCCATGACGGCCTCGATCACCTCGGCCTGCTCGGCGTCGGTGAGCCCGGTGTAGAAAGGCAGGCGCACGAGCCGGGACGAGATGCTCTCTGCGACCGGACAGTCGCCCGGTCGACCGCCCAAGCGCCGTCCCATCGGCGAGAGGTGCAGAGGCAAGTAGTGGAACACCGCCAGGATGCCGCGCGCCTCGAGGCGGCGTATCAGCGCATCGCGCGCGTCGCTCGATGGGAGCAGCATGTGGAACATGTGCCAAGGTTGCTCGCAGTGCGCGGGCACCGACGGCAGCGTCACGCCGAGCCTCACCGCCCAGCCGGCGAGCTCGCGCTCGTAGAGCTCCCAGATCGCGCGTCGGCGCGCCTGGATCCGCTCGCGCGACTCGAGTTGGGCGAGAAGGAAAGCCGCGAGCAGGTCCGAGGGCAGGTAGCTCGAGCCCAGGTCGACCCACTCGTACTTGTGCACGAGGCCGCGCAGGAACCGGCTGCGGTCGGTGCCCTTCTCGCGCAGGATCTCGGCGCGCTCGACCAGGTTGCGATCGTTGATCAGGAGGGCGCCGCCCTCCCCGCAGGTGAAGTTCTTGGTCTCGTGGAAACTCTGCGTCGCGAGGCACCCGAAGGTGCCGAGGAAGCGCCCCTTGTACTTCCCGAACAGGCCGTGGGCGTTGTCCTCGACGACGGCGACGCCGCGCGCGCGAGCGATGCCCAGGATCGAGTCCATCTCGCATCCCACCCCGGCGTAATGCAGCGCGACGATCGCCTTGGTGCGCGGCGTGACCAGGCCCCCGATCCCGTTCTCGTCGAGGTTCAGCGTGTCGGGCCTCACGTCGGCGAAAACCGGCCGGGCGCCGCGCAGGACGAAGGCGTTCACCGTGGTCACGAAGGCGAACGAGGGGAAGATCACCTCCTCGCCCGACTGGAGGTCGAGGAGGAGGGCGCACATCTCGAGAGCGTGCGTGCAGCTCGTCGTCAGGAGGACCTTCGGTACGCCCAGCGCCTGCTCCAGGAGCGCGTGACAACGCTTCGTGAAGTGCCCGTCGCCCGAGATGTGGCCGCGCTCGATGGCCTCGCTGATGTAGCGCGTCTCGTTGCCCTCGAGCTCGGGCTTGTTGAACGGGATCCGGAAGGTCTTCACGCGCGCTCCCCGGCGGTGTGATCGAGCCACAGGTGATACCAGAGATGCACGGAGAGGGTTCGGAAGCCGGCCGCCTGGTAGAGGCGTTGGGCGTCGACGTTCGCGCCCTGGGTGACCACCGAGACTCGCGCGCAGCCCTGCTCGCGGAACCAGGCCAGCCCGCGCGCGACGAGCTCGCGGCCGAGCCCCTTCCCCTGCGCCGCCGCTCCGACCGCGACGAGCCCGATCTCGCCTCGGCCGCCGTCGCGAAGGTGGCAGGTCAAGTATCCCGCGGCCCGGGCCTCGACCTCCGCGACCCACACGGCCTGGGCCCAGCCGTGGCAGCTCTTCTCGATCCAGGTCGCGTAGAGCTCGGCGCAGCGCGCCCGGTCGAACCTCCCATCGTTGAAGAAGCGCGAGAGCGTGTGGCTGGCTGCCGCGATCGCGCGCAGATCGGGCACGTCGGACGGTTTCGCGAGGCGCGTGCGCGGCGGGAGCCCTGCGCGTCCGTCGGCGACGCCGGGGACGGGCTCGAGCTCCAGGGTCACGCGGACATCCGTCAATCGGAACTCACGCTTTTCCGCCAGGCTTCGCGTGACGAGGTCGCCCGCGTCCGCGAGGAGGTACAGGCACTCGATCCGGTTCTCGCGGCACCACCGCAGCGCGCGCTCCATGGCCTCGCGGTCGAGCCCGGGAGTGGAGACGGAGGCGATGCGCAGCCGGAAGAACTCCGAGTCCCACTCGAGGAACCGGCAGGGGACCGGGCCGTCCATGGACCGCCTCAGCCCTTCGGGGAGCTCGAGCCCGGGATCGCTCCGGTCTCCGCGCGGATCGCATAGGCGGGCCGGTCCATCATCCGGAAGTGCATGCGCGCGAGGTACTCGCCGATGATGCCGAGCGCGAAGAGCTGCGCGCCGGAGAAGATCGCGATCACCGAGGCGAGGAAGGTGAACCCCGGCACCTGGCTGCCACCCGACCACAGGTACGAGCCGACGACATAGGCGAGCACGCACAGCCCCGCCGCCGTGAAGACGAAGCCCGTCAGGCTGGCGATCTGGAGCGGAAAGGTGCTGAAGCCCGTCATCATGTTCATCGCGTGCCGAAGCAGTTTGCGCCAGGTGTAGCTGGATGCCCCCTCACGCCTCGGATCGTGGCGCACGGGGATCGCGCGGAATTGGGTCGTGCTCCAGGTCAGGAGCACGTCGATCGAGACGAACTGACCCTGGTAGTTCGCGAACGCGTCGCGCAGGTTCGTGCGGAAGGCGCGGAAGGCGCTGACCCTGCGCGCGGTCTCCGCTCCCATGGCGCTCTGGAGGACGAGCTTGGCGATCTGGGACGCGAGATCGCGCGCGAGTCCGTGCCGCTCCTTCTCGGGCGTCCCGTAGACGACGTCGCAGCCTGCGTCGAGCGCCGCGAGGAGCCTGGGGATCTCCTCGGGCGGGTGCTGCAGGTCGTCGTCCATGGTCAGCGTCAGCTCGTGCCGGGCCGCTCGGATGCCGCACAGCAGCGCGTTGTGCTGGCCGTAGTTGCGCATCAGGTGCACGCCGCGGATCCACGCATTGTCCCGCGCGAGCTCGCGCACGACGTTCCAGCTCCCGTCCGGGCTGCAGTCGTCGACGAGGATCAGCTCGTAGCGCGCGTGCGAGGCTTCGAGGACCGGCCGCAGGCGGTCGATGAGCTGGCGCAGGATCCCCGCGCTGTTGTAGACCGGGACGACGACCGACACTGACCGTGCGTTCGAGTCCATGGCGCGGCGGTCGGATCATACCTCGCCCGCCGTCAGTCTCCATCGGTGTAGCCCAGGCGCTTCAGCGTCTTCTGGGTGGCCGCATCCCGGATCAAGGTCTTGCGCAGGACGGTGCGGCTGACCGCGGGCCCGACGTCGATGGCGGAGAAGCTCCCGCGGCGCGCGAGCAGCCCGGTGACACGTTCGGGGTCGCCCACCGCGAGGTCGTGGAGCTCCTCCGGATCTTCCTTCAGGTCGTAGAGCTCCGGCTTCCCGTCTCGATCGGCGACCAGGCGGTATCGCTCGCCGGTGACGCCCGTCCAGCGGGCAACCGCGCCCTCGACGCCGTTCGACTGCGGCACGATCCGGTCGGGAGGGGGAGCTTCGAAGAGCGAGACACCGCGGCTGGGGCGCGGCTCGAGCCCGAAGGCCGCGAGCGCAGTCGGCCACAGATCGAGATGGCTCACGAGTCCGCCGCAACGCGTTCCTCGCCGGTCGGCCCCGCGCCCGACGGGGAAGCGCACGACCAGCGGCACGCGCACCTCCTCGCCGTACAGGTTCTCTCCGTGGCAGAACCAAAAGCCGTGCTCGCCGAGCGACTCGCCGTGGTCGGCAGTGAACACGATCAGCGAATCCTCGAACATCCCGTTCTCGCGAAGCCAGGCGATCAGGCGACCGAAGGCCTCGTCGAAGGACCGGATCTCGGCGTCGTACCGGTCGAGGTAGAAGCTGGGCCGGCTCTCGCCGTCCAGCGATTGGTAGGCGGGGATCTGCCCGAACCCCGTCTCCTTCGTCCCGATGGGCAGCCGGGGCTCGTGCTCGGGCGGCGGCCGATCGAAGAGCCTCGCGAGCCGTTCGGGGGGAGTGTAGGGTCCGTGCGGATCCTGGTAGTGCACCCACAGGAAGAACGGCGCGTCCGGGCGATCGCGCCGTGGGCCGAGCCAGGCGATCGCCGCGTCCGTCGTCTCCTGCCCGGAGCGGTCGAAGAAGTCGCGATGGGCCTCCTTCGTGCGCATGTCGTCGTCGAAGTGCTCGAAGCCCTGCTGCATGCCGGCCTCGGCCTGTTCGGGAGGCGGTCTCCGCAGCATCCAGTTGGACACGACCGCAGCCGTCGCGATCCCCTCCCGTGAGAGGATTTCGGGCAGTGTGACGACCTCGGGGGGAAGGAGCGCCCTGTTTCCCGGCGACATGCCGATCTCCTCGGGAAGTCGACCCGAGAGCAGGCTCGCGATCGCCGGGCAGGTCATCGGCGCAGTCGACCACGCGCTCTCGAATACGGTCGCGTCCGCAGCGAAGGCGTCGACGAGCGGGCTCGTCGGCCGCGTGCAGCCGTAGACGCCCAGGTGGTCCGCGCGCAGCGTGTCGCAGGTGATCAGGATCACGCGACGCGCCGGTGCCGGGCGGTGCTCCCGGCGGCAAGACGCGCACAAAGCGACCGCCGCGATCAACGTCCGAAGAAAGCGCGGTCGCGCGCTACCGCTGGCTCTCATGGGTCGCACATCCTCGGGTCGAACCCTCCCATTCTACGCGAGGGTCAGGGGATGTGCAGCGGAGCCGGAGCCGACACAGCGCGAGTCCTTGTCCCGCCCCGGCGGCTCTCTCACAATGCATCCATGTCTCCCTCTTGGCGCACGATCGTCGTGATGCCGGCCTACAACGCCGCCAACACGCTCGAGCGCACCTTCACCGACATCCCCAAGGATCAGGTTGCGGAGATCGTCGTGGTCGACGACTGCAGCAAGGACCGCACGGTCGAAATCGCGAAGACGCTGCCGGTGACGCTGATCCAGCACGAGAGGAACACGGGCTATGGCGGGAACCAGAAGACGTGCTACGACACGGCGCGCGCGCACGGGGCGGATTACGTCGTGATGATCCACGCCGACTACCAGTACGACGCGCGCATGATTCCGACGGCGATCGAGATCCTGCGCCACGGAATCTGCGATGTGATCCTCGGCAATCGCATCCGCACCAGGCGCGAGGCGCTCGAGGGCGGGATGCCGAAGTCGAAGTACTTCGCGAACCGCGGTCTGACGATCATCGAGAACATGCTCTCGGGACAGAACCTGGGCGAGTGGCACTCGGGCTTCCGAGCCTACTCGCGCAAGGTGCTCGAGGCGGTCCCGTACGGCAGGAACAGCGACGGGTTCGTCTTCGACTCGCAGTTCCTGGTGCAGTGCGTCCACTTCGGCTTCAAGCTCGGCGACGTCCCCGTGCCGGTGCGCTATTTCGACGAGGCGAGCAGCATCGACCTGAAGAACTCGAGCCTCTACGCGATCAAGACGCTGTGGACCTTCGTGCAGTGGCACGGGCACCGGATCGGGTTCGCCAGGAACGAGCTGTTCGAGAAGGGCGCGTGAGGCCAGGCCGGCGCGCCGGCGGTCCCCGGCGGCCTCCGAGCTGGTGCGGGAGGGGGGACTCGAACCCCCACGGGTGACCCCACAGGCGCCTAAGGCCTGCGCGTCTGCCAGTTCCGCCACTCCCGCGCGCGACGCAGAATAGCGCCGTGCACCGAAACCGGCGATTCCCTCCCAGGGTAAAGGGTGGCAGCTTGCGGGCGAGCCGTGGGACGCGGCCGGGGCAGCAGAGCCTTCGGCTCGAACGGTCCATCCGCCGATCTACCCGCAGGAATCCGACATGCCCGGCCCCCTGATCGGAATGATCGTCGCCGCGGTCGTGCTGCGCATCCTCCTCGACGGCCTGCACGCGGCCCGCACGCGCAAGCTCGCGATCCTCGGGCTCCTGCCGGCGAGCTGCTCGTTCGGCGCCTTCGCCTGGACGGCGTTCGACCCGAGGCCCGACCTGCTCGTGCGCGTGGCACCTGCGCTCGGGGCGGTCTCGGCCGGACTCGCGCACGCGGTGACCTTCTCGCTCGTCGCGCTGCCGCTGCGCAAGGTGTGGCTGCGGATGATCCTCGTCCCCCTGGGGATGTGGACAGGGACCTTCGCCGCGCTCTGGTTCGTCGTCCCGCAACAGAACCCGACGCTCAAGGCGATCCTTCTTCCGCTGGCGGCGGCGACGGTGACCTCGTGGATCCTGGTCCCGTTCTACGCCAAGAACCACGGCTTCGTGCAGCATGGGAGCCGGCGCTTCCCGAGCGTGCGCTTCCCCTGCCCGCGATGCGGGACGCGAGTCGACTGGGGGCAGGGGCTCGCCTGCTGCACCGACTGCGGACTGTTCATCCATCTCTTGTGGCCGGCGGACGAGCTGCAGAGGAGAGGCGAAGGCGCGGGCGTCTCGATCCGGCGGCACTCGCGAGCGGTCAGCTTCCCCTGCCCGGCGTGCGGGGAGATCGTCGATTGGATCCAGGGCGACAACTCCTGCCCGAAGTGCCGCCTCAAGCTGTCGATGCACTGGAGCGTGCAGGCGAAGAAGAGTCCCTAGGGCGCGAGCGCGATCAACCGCTCGGCTGCAACGCGACGCGAGGAATCCTCTTGCGCGTTGATGCGCGCGAGGCCGGCCTCGAATTCGGCGAGGAGTTCCAGTGGGTAGAGCGAGCGGTCGAATCCGTGCCGGACACGGAACTCCTTGAGGAAGTGGTTGCGCTTGCGATCGAGCGCGTCCTGCCGCTCGATCCAACCCGCCATCGCGGAGTGGATCCTCTTCAGCCCGGGCTCGGGCAGATCGTCCCTGAAGAGACGCGCGAAGAGATCACGTCCGTGATCCGAGAGGTCGAGCACGACCGCGGCGCGCTCGCCCAGGCCGCAGGTCCCCGCGCCCGGAGCCGAGGTCCTCCGGAGCGCGGTCAGCGCCGCCTGCCTCTCGCGCGAGCGAACCACGGCTTCGCGCAGAAAGTCCTCGGCCAAACCATTGCGATCGTCGGTCATCGTCGCGTGCCGCGACGCGGCTCCTGGGCTCCCTAGCAGAACTTGTCGAAGGCCTCGGTCAGGTCCTTGGCGACCATCGCCGGCTCCTTCCCTTCGATGTCCTGGCGCTGGATCATCTTGACGAGCTTGCCATCCTTCAGCAGCGCGATCTGCGGCGAGCTGGGGCGGTAGGGTCTGAAATACTCGCGCGCCTTCTCGACCGCCTGGGTCTCCATGCCCGCGAAGACGCTGACGATTCGATCAGGCTTCTTCTTGTGCATCAACGAGAGGCGCAACCCCGGCCGAGCGCCGCCCGCGGCACATCCGCACACGGAGTTGACGAAGACCAGCGTTGTGCCGGGCTGCTTCACGGCGGCCTCGACCTCCTGAGGGGTCAGCAACTCCTTGATGCCGAGGCGGGTCACTTCTTCGCGCATCGGTTGGACGAGATCGGGATCGTACATGGCTCTCCGTCGTTTTCGCTGGGAGTCTGGCCGGATCGGTTGCTTCCAGGAAACCCTGCGCCGGCTCTGCCGGGCCGCTCCTGCGAAGCGAACGAGCATCCTAACCTCTCAAGCCTGGGGCGGCCAGAGGTACTCGCGACGCTCCTCCATCTCCCGGATCAGCTCGTGGAGCACCTCGTGCTCTCCGAGCATGAAGATCGCGTCGAGGTTGAGCTGGCACACCGCGCACACGGGCCGCAGCCCGCGGTAGCTCATGATGTCGGTCTCGGCGAGCACGACGTCCTCCAGGCCGTGCCGTTGCGCTTCCAACGGCACACCGTCCTCGCCGAAGCCGAAGAACCGCTTCACTTCGGCCGGGGTGCGGCGGCACAGATAGCAATGGTCCTCGTGACCGGACCGGTCCAAGGCGGCGAAGTACTCCTGGAAGCGCTCGTCGACCGCCATCAGATGAGCCTTCCCTCCGGCACGCGCTCGACCCGTACCGGCCGCTGCGCATCCTCGGTCATCGCGTAGACGAGCTTTTCGATCCTCGACCCGAGCGCTTCGGTCAACTCGCCGAGCTCCTCTTCCAGTGCCCCCGTCGGTTGCCCGCCCTCCGGCTCGACGATCGCCGCGACCACCCGACCCGAGGCCGTCCTTGCGACCGCGCGCACGAACAGGCCCGTGAATCGCCCGACCTCGACGATCTCCTCATCGATCACCTCCGCCGCCTCGCTCTTCAAGTGCGCGAGCACGAATTCCACGCGCGCTTCGTCGAGGAGACGCGCGAAGTCGGGCTCGACGAATTCCTCGAGCACCCTGGCCCCTCGTCCCGCGTGGATCAGGCTCACATGAGGCTGGATGTGGCGGAAGTGGAAGGCCAGGAACCGGTCCGCGATCCGGTAGGTCCCGCGTCGCGAGCGCAGCGGATCGGGATCGGTCAGCGGGACATCGCGTTCGACCAGGCGCAGCTCGCGCAGCGTCGAGAGGTACTTGTTCGCGTGGGCCGAGTCGACGCCGACCGAGAGCGCGATGTCTCCGACCTTGTCGACGCCGCGCGCGACCGCGGCCAGGATGCTGTTGTAGGTGGCGGGGTTCGTCAGCTCGGAGCGCAGCAGGAATTGGACCTCGTCGAACAGGTAGCCTTCCGGTCGCAGGCACTCGCGCATCAGGTTCTCCTGAAGCGATCGGCCGTCGTCGAAGCGCCCCAGGTACGCCGGCATCCCGCCGAGGATCGCGTAGGCGAGCAACCGCTCGCGCATCTTCCATCCCGGGAAGAAGGCCAGCGCGTCCGCGGGAGCCAGGGGCTCGAGCCGCCGCTGCGCGGTGCGGCGCCCGAAGAGCGGCGACCGTTCGGCCAGCACCTCCTGCTCCATGAAGGAGATCTGGCTTCCGCACAGCACCAGCATCAGACGGCTGCGCTTCCCGCGCGTGTCCCAGAAACGCTGGATCTCCGAGGGCAGCCCCGGGCTGGCCTCGCAGAGGTAGGGGAACTCGTCGAGCACCACGATCAGGCGCTCCTCCTGGTCGCGTTCGGCGATGAACTGCAGAGCAGCCGTCCAGTCCGGGAACTCGACGCTGCCGGCGAGCGGGTCCTCGAGGCACTCCACGATCGCGTCGCGGAAGGCACGCAGGTTGTCCTTCTCGCGCACCTGGGCGGCCAGGAAGTAGACCGCGCGACGGCCGCGACAGAATTGCTGGAGCAACTCGGTCTTGCCGACTCGCCGCCTGCCGTAGAGCACGAAGAGCTCAGGTTTTCCCGAGTCGGCGAGCTCCTCCAGGACGCGGGTCTCCCCCTGGCGACCGATGAACATGGTGGGGGAGGCTATACGCGCGCGTATTATACTCGCAAGTATATTGAGGTCCGGAATGGCGAGGGTGAGGAGCTGGAGTCCTCCTGACCCTCGATCGGACTGCGGCGGCAGGCGCCATGACTCCATATGCCAGTCCCCCGGTGCCTGACTCGCCGGCGTCGCGCACGGCTTCCTAGGTTCTTCTTGGGCGGCTGGCCTTCGGCGCGGAGGCGCCCGATGACAGCCCGGTCCCCGAAGTCCGCGAGGGCCTGGGCCAGGTGTCCTGGCCCGCCGGGATGGGCGCACGGGGTGCGGATCGAGCCCCAGGACGCGGCCCGCCCCGCGAAAACCACTAAAAAACCCGAGGAAAACTGGACAATTCCAGGTCCGGACGGCTTCCTCGCTGTCGGCAATCCCGCCAGAATCCCCTAGAAAGTCCCTCAGTCGAGGTAGGGAGCCTCGACCCCCAACCCGGAGAACCCGATGGCGAAGAAGATGATTACCACCAAAGCCAAGAAGATCAGTCCCGCATCCAAGCCCCGCACCAAGGGCGAGTTCTACTCGACGATCGCATCGAACACCGAGCTGTCGCGCAAGCAGGTCGTCGCCGTCTTCGACACGGTGTCGCGCATGCTGGCCGCCGACCTCGGCAAGACGGGCCCTGGCGTGTGCAACATCGCGGGCATGATGAAGATCACCGTCAAGAAGAAGCCCGCGACGCCCGCGCGCAAGGGCGTCAACCCGTTCACGGGCCAGGAGATGATGTTCAAGGCGAAGCCCGCCAAGAACGTGATCAAGATCCGCCCCATGAAAGCCCTCAAGGCCATGGTCTAGCATTCGACTCGCGCAGCCAAACTCAAGGCCGCCGCCCATCCCGATCGCGGGGGGCGGCGGCCTTTCTTGGGGTTCGATCGTCGGCGGTGGGCGCGAGAGGATCAAGCCCCCGCTCCGGTCTTGGCCGGCTTGTCTTCCCGCACACCCTTGCCGCTTGCCGTGCTGATCCAGAACCGCCCATTGGAGACGTCGATCACGGCTTTCTCGCCCGGCTTGATCTTGCTCGTGAGGATCGCATCGGCGAGGAGGTTCTGGACGTGCTTCTGGATCGCGCGCTTGAGCGGACGCGCGCCGAATTCGGGGCTGTAGCCTTCTTCGGCGAGCTTGTCCTTCGCGCTCGCCGTCAGATCGAGGCGGATCTCCTGCTCGCTGAGGTGCTTCTGCAGCCTCTGGAGCTGGATCTCGACGATCGAGCGGATCTGTGCGGGTGAGAGCGGATTGAAGACCAGGATCTCGTCGAGCCGGTTGACGAGCTCGGGGCGGAAGAACTCGCGCACCTGGTCTTCGCGCCGCAGGTTGCTCGTCATGAGCACGAGCGTCTGGGTGAAATCGACCGTGCGGCCCTGGCCGTCGGTGAGGCGGCCCTCGTCGAGGATCTGGAGCAACACATTGAGCACATCGGGGTGCGCCTTCTCGACCTCGTCGAGCAGGATCACACAGTGCGGCTTGCGTCGCACGGCCTCGGTCAACGCGCCGCCCTCTTCGTAGCCGATGTAGCCCGGCGGCGCGCCGATCATGCGGCTGGTCGCATGCTTCTCCATGTACTCGCTCATGTCGAGCCTCACCATGCTCTTCTCGTCGTCGAAGAGGAATTCGGCCAGCGCACGGGCCAGCTCCGTCTTGCCGACGCCGGTGGGACCGAGCAGGAGGAACGAGCCCAGGGGCCGTGTCGTCTCCTGCAGGCCGGCGCGCGCGCGGCGGACGGCCTGGCTGATGGCTTCGATCGCATGCGGCTGACCCACGACTCGCTCGGACAGTCGCTCTTCCATCTGGATGAGCTTCTCGCGCTCGGTCTCGAGCAGCTTTGCGGCCGGGATGCCCGTCCAGCGGCTGATCACTTGCGCGATCATCTCTGCGTCGACGGCTTCGGGGAGCAGCGCGCCGGCCCTCTGCGCATCGTCGAGCCTTTTCTCGGAGGCCTCGAAGTCCTTCTGCGCCTGCGGCAGCTCGCCGTAACGGATCGCCGCGACGCGCCCGTAGTCGCCTTCCCGCTCCTTGCGCGCGGACTCCTCGCGCAGGCTCTCGATGCGCAGTTTGCCCGCACGGATCGAGGTGATCAGGTCCTTCTCGGTCTGCCAGCGTGCGCGCAGCGCGCGGGCCTGCTCGTTCAGGTCCGCCAACTCGGCGGCGATGCCCTGGATGCGCTTGTTCGCCTGCGCGTCCTCCTCCTTGACGAGCGCTGTGCGCTCGATCTCGATCTGACGGATCCGTCGATCCACCGTGTCGAGCTCGGGCGGCAGCGAGTCGATCGCCAAACGCAGCTGCGCCGCCGCCTCGTCCACGCAGTCGATCGCCTTGTCGGGCATGAAGCGATCGGAGATGTGCCGGCTCGCGAGGCGAGCAGCGGCGACCAGGGCTTCGTCGAGGATCCTGACGCCGTGGTGGACCTCGTAGCGTTCCTTGAGACCGCGCAGGATGGCGATCGTGTCCTCCACGCTGGGCTCGCCGACCAGAACCGGCAGGAAGCGTCGCTCCAGGGCGGCGTCCTTCTCGATGTGCTTGCGATACTCGTCGAGTGTGGTCGCGCCGACGCAATGGAGCTCGCCTCGCGCGAGCGCAGGCTTGAGCATGTTCGCAGCGTCGACCGCCCCTTCGGCGCCGCCTGCTCCAACCAGGGTGTGCAGCTCGTCGATGAAGAGAATGATGGAACCGCCCGCTCCGGCGACCTCGGCCAACACGGCCTTCAGTCGCTCCTCGAACTCTCCGCGGTACTTCGCTCCGGCCAAGAGGCCGCCGAGATCGAGCGCCATGACCCGCTTGTTCTTCAGGCCCTCGGGCACGTCTCCGGCGATGATGCGGTTGGCGAGTCCCTCGACGATCGCGGTCTTGCCGACTCCCGGGTCGCCGATGAGCACGGGATTGTTCTTCCGGCGGCGCGAGAGCACTTGCATCACGCGCCGGATCTCGACGTCGCGGCCGATGACCGGATCGAGCTTGCCGGCGGCGGCCTCGGCAGTCAGGTCCCGCGCGTATTTCTTCAGCGCCTCGAACGTCGCTTCGGGCTCGGGCGTGTTCACTTTCTTTCCGCCGCGGACCTCTTCGAGCGCCGCCTCGACGCGCTCGGGTCGGATCTTGCGGGCCGAGAACAGGCCCTGGATCTCCGGCCCGCCCTTCTTCGCCAGCGCCAGGAGCAGGTGCTCGGTCGAGACGAACTGGTCGCCCGCCTGTCGTGCAGACGAGGACGCCTCGACGAGGGCTTCCTGAAGGTTGCGCGACACGCCGAGCTGACCTCCACTCTGGCGTGGGAGCTTCGCGATGTGTTGATCGATCTCGGCGCCAAGGGCGCGCGGATCGACGTCGAGCTTGCGCAGGATCGCAGCCATCGCGCCCTCGGGCTCCGCCAGGAGCGCCGCGGCGAGATGGAGCGGAGTCAGCTCGGGATGCTGGGCGAATCGGGCCGCTTCCTGCGCGGTCGCGATCACTTCCTGGGACTTGCGCGTGTACGAGTCTTGCATGGTGCGACCTCTGGGGGTGCGCGCGAAGGGCAAGCCTCATGCCGGGCCGCCCGGGCCAACTACCCCGCGAACCATCGCCGTCCAGAGGCACGTAGGACCCCTTTCCTGCCACATTGACGGCCATGCTGCCAATCGTGCATCCGCATCTCCCGGGGTGGGCTCCCTAAGATGGTTGCCACGCTCCCTCCCGATCCGGACGCCGCGCTCCGAGCCGAATGGCTCGCGTTCCTCGCCACGGCGATGGGTCGCTCGAGCGCTGGCCGCGAGGTGCCGTCGCCGTCCGATGCTGCGGCAGCCTCGGGCCGCCCGCGAACTGCGGAGCGCAACGCGGAGCGCTCGCGTCTCGTCGGCGTGCTCGCCGGGCGCGGCATCCGCGATCCACGCGTCCTCCAGGCCGTGCGCGACGTGCCGCGCCACTGGTTCGTGCCGACGTGGCTGCAAGACGACGCCTACCTCGACGATGCGCTGCCGATCGGTCAGCGGCAGGCGATATCACAGCCCTACATCGTCGCGCTGATGACCGAGGCGCTCGAGCTACAGCCCGATTCCAGGGTGCTCGAGATCGGCACGGGCTCGGGCTACCAGGCGGCGGTGCTATCCGAGATCACGTCGAACGTGTGGACCATCGAGATCGTCCCCGACCTGGCGGCGAGCGCGCAAGAGACTTTCGAGCAGCACGGCTACCGAACCATCCGTTGCCGCACGGGCGACGGCTGGGCCGGCTGGCCGGAGGAGGGTTCCTTCGACGCGGTGATCGTCACGGCGGCTCCCGATCATGTGCCCAAGAGGCTGTTCGAGCAGCTGAGGGTAGGCGGGAGGATGAGCATCCCGATCGGTCCCGACCCGTCCTCCCAGCGCCTCCTGCTGGTCCGGAAACGCGAGGATGGTGCGATGGAGAGCGAGCCTCTCGCACCGGTGCGTTTCGTGCCGATGACCGGTGGAGAGGCAATACAGCGCTAGGACCGCGGACGGACCGGCGACCGTGTCCACCGGGCATCGGCCGCATCCGTCATAGCATCCCGCAGGCCTTCAGCGTGGCCTCGAGCTTCCTCTGGTTCGCTTCTTCCATCAGCGCCAGCGGCAGGCGGACCTCGTCGCGGCACAGGCCGAGCATCGCGAGCGCCGCCTTCACCGGCACGGGGTTCGATTCGATGAACAAGTCCCGAACGAGGGGCGCGATCTCCTCGACCAGCCCGGCTGCTCGCACCGAGTCGCCACCCGGAGCGGATTCGCGCACGAGCGCGGCCACCTTCTCCGGAACCACGTTGTTGACGACACCGATCACGCCCACAGCCCCCAACTCCATGAAGTCGGCGATCGATGCGTCCTCACCGCACAGCACGGCGACGTCGGTCTCATCGACCAGTCGCTTCACTCGCTCGGTCGAAGGCAGCGCCTCCTTGACGGCCACGACATGGGGGAAGCGCCTCCCGACCTCGGCCACGACTTCCGGCGCCATGTCGATGCCCGTTCGAGAGGGCACGTTGTAGAGAACGATCGGCGCGCCGACGGCCTCGGCAACCGCACTGAAGTGCAGCACGAGGCCCCGGCGGCCGGGCTTGTTGTAGTAGGGAGTGACGACCAGCAGGCCATCCACCCGGTTGGCCACAGCCGCCCTGGCGTACTCGACCGTCGTTCGCGTGCAGTTCGTCCCGACTCCGGCGATCACCGGGAATCGCCCGCGCGCATGCGCGACGGCCGCCTCGAACAGCTTCGATCGCTCGTCCTCGGTCAGCGTCGCGCCCTCCCCGGTCGTGCCGGCGACGACGATGCCGTCCGTCCCGCGCGCTGCGTGCCAGTCGATCAGCTTTCGGAAGGCCTCCAGATCGAGCTTGCCCTCGCGGAACGGCGTCGGCAGCGCGACGTAGCTGCCCTGGAAGCGGCAGCGCGGGTGCCGCTCGATCATCGCCCACCTCCTCCGCTGCGCGCTGCATGATGGCCGCGCACGAGGACCGCCATGTGGTGGACGGCCTGGTGCACGCCGACGTCGAGAGAGCGCGCGACGATTGCGAAGCCGATGTTCAACTCCTCGACGTGCGGCAGTGCGGCAACCGGGCGGACGTTGTCGTAGTCGAGCCCGTGGCCGGCGTTGACTCGCAGCCCGTGCTCGTGTGCGAACACCGCCGCGGTCCGCAGGCGCGCGAGCTCGTGGCGACGCCGCGTGCCGTGGGCGTTGGCATATCTGCCCGTGTGCAACTCGACGAACAGCGCTCCGACCTCCGACGCAGCGCGGATCTGGCGCAGATCGGGGTCGACGAACAGGCTGACCTCCGCACCGACCCCGGCGAGCTCGGGGATCGCGCGCAAGAGACGGCGGCGCTCCGCGACCACGTCCAGGCCACCCTCGGTCGTCACTTCCTGGCGGTTCTCCGGCACGATGCACACGGCGTGGGGACGGATCTTGCGTGCGAAAGCGACGATCTCGCGCTCCAGGCTGGTCTCGAGGTTCAAGCGCGTCGCGAGCTGCGCGCGCAACCTGCGCACGTCCTCGTCCTGGATGTGGCGCCGGTCCTTGCGCAGGTGGCAGGTGATCCCTTGAGCGCCGGCTTTCTCTGCCGCGAGCGCCCAGGCTACCGGGTCGGGGATGGACTCGCGCCGCGCCTCTCGCAGGGTGGCGATGTGGTCGACGTTCACGTGGAGCCTGGGCATCGGTTCGCGGAGGGCGCCGATCCTAACCTGAGGCACGGCCCCGTCGTACCGCGCGCCCCGGCCTTCCGGTACCTTGGCCTCGATGCGGATCATCGCCGGAGAGCACCGCGGGCGCCGGATCGCGGCTCCGCATGGCCTCGACACCCGCCCCATGCTCGACCGGGTGCGCGAGGCGATGTTCTCGACCCTGGGGAGGCGCGTGGAGGGCGCGCGCGTGCTCGACCTCTTCGCCGGCAGCGGCAGCCTCGGTCTCGAAGCGCTCAGCCGCGGGGCGCAGAGCGCCCGGATGATCGAGAAGGACCCGAAGGCTCTCGCGATCCTGAGGAGCAACGTCGATCTGCTCGGAATGGCGGAACGGGTCCAGGTCGTCCGCGGCGATGCGCTCCGGAGGGAACTGTGGCGCCCGCTCCTCTCGGACCAGGCCAGCGACCTGGTCTTCCTCGACCCGCCCTACCCGAGCATCGAGAGCCCTGCCGGCCGCGCCGAGATCCTGCTCCGCGTCGAGGATCTCCTGCGCGACGTCGTCCCCACAGGCGGATGCCTCGTCCTCCATGCTCCGGCGCGCGCGCTGGAGTCGCTACGAATCCGGGGAACCTGGCGCCGCGACGAGCGTCGCTACGGCAATTCGGGACTTCTCTACTTCTTCAGCGAGGAGGAACGCGCTCCGTGAAGAGCCTGCGCGCGAGGCTTCTCATCGACGGCAAGATCGTCACGGGCTCGATCGCCTGGGAAGGCGAGCGCATCGCGAGCGTCGACATCGAAGGCGAGATCGGCGGAGCGGACCTGCCGGTCATCGCGCCCGGACTCGTCGATCTGCACGTCCACGGATTCGGGGGCTGCGACCCGATCGAGGACCTCTCCGGCATGGCGCGCGCGCTCGCCCGGGCAGGGACCACGGCCTTCCAGCCGACGCTCTTCCCTGCGGCGCCCATTCGTCTGGGGGAGCAATGCGAGGCGCTCTGGTCGCGCGCGATGGGTCTCTTGCCCGGTGAGGGCGCCCGCGTCGTCGGCTTGCACCTCGAGGGGCCGTTCGTCAACCGCGAGGCGGCTGGCGCGCTGCCGATTGCGGACTTGGTGGACCCTTCCCCGGCGGCGCTGCGCTCGATCCTCGGGCCCGCGGGCGGCGGCGGTCGCGGCGTGCGCACCATGACGCTCGCGCCGGAGCTGCACGGAGCCTCCGACCTCGTCCGCGAGCTCTCGCGAAGTGGCGTCCGCGTGTCCCTCGGCCACAGCCGCGCGAGCGCTGCGGAGGCGCGTGCTGCTGCGCGCGCGGGGGCTTGCGGGGCGACGCACCTCTTCAACGCCATGCCGCCGTTGCACCACCGCGAGCCCGGATTGGTCGGCTTCGCGCTCACCGACGCCGCGCTCTTCGCCGAGATCATCGGCGACCTCGTGCACGTCGGACCGGAGGCCTTCGAGCTGGCGCTGCGCGCTCGCGGCGCCGGCGGGCTGTGCCTGGTCTCGGACGCCCTGCGCGGCGCGGGGACGGGCTGCGACCGCTTCAGCTCGCACGGACGGGAGCACCTTGTCCGCGACGGCGCTGCCTTCTACTCGCCCAAGACCCCGGGCGAGGCGCCCCGGCTCGCGGGATCGGCCTGCTCACAACTCGAGATGGTGCGCCGGCTCACCTCGCGCGGAGTCGTCGGGATCGCCGAGGCGCTGACGATGTCGAGCACGACGCCCGCGCGGGCGCTCGGGCTAGCTCACGAGATCGGAGAGCTCCGACCGGGCCTCGCCGCGGACCTGCTCGTTTTGCGCGGGCGCAGCCTGGAAATCGAGGAGGTCTGGGTGGCGGGACGGCGGGTCAACTGAGGCCCCGCGGGGCTCCAGCTTTTCGGGTTTCGTGCCGATACGAGGGCCATCCGATGCCCTTGATCCCGGCGATTTTCCTCTCGGCGGTTCTCTCGGCGACCGGATCGCGTGCCGGAGCCGAGGCCCCGCCGCTCGCGACGTGGCAGGAGCTGTGCGACCGTCCCTCGCGCTGGCTCGGGAAGACGGTCCGCCTGCGCATCCAGTTCCAGGGACGCGTCGAGACGTGGAATCCCTATCTCACGCGCTTCGGCACGCGGCGGTTCGCCGCGATCCAGGCCTGGGCCGACGAGCAGCTCCCTTGGGTGAAGGCCGAGTTCGATGCGCCCGCCGAGCGCCTGTTCCTGCGCCGCGGCGAGGCCTGCGAGTGGGCGCTCGAGAGCGCGCAGCCGAGCGCCCGCTACGAGGTCACCGCGATCGTGCGCGAGGTGTTCCTCGACCTCCCGTGGACGGAGGTGGTGCAGGTGCTGCCGTTGCCCGAGCGGATCACCGAGGGGACGGTCATCCACGCGGGGAAGGCGCAGGCGCTCATGGACGCGCGTTCGTGGAAGCTCGCCGAGCTGGAGATCGATCAGGCGACCACGGACAGCCTGCCACCTCGTGCCCGCGAGGAGCTCGAGCGAATGCGGACACAGTGCCGCGAGGCCGCGGCGGCGGAAAAGCGACCGCGTAGATCCGCCTCGCGCTAACCTGTGCGGCCCGATGGCCGCCCCCGCGATCCTCGACGAGCCCCTTCTCTTCGAACGCATCTTCCTCGAGAAGGTGTGGGGCGGCCGCGCTCTCGAACGCGTGCCCGGCATCGCTCTGCCCGACGGCAAGAAGATCGGCGAGACGTGGGAGCTCTCCGATCGCGAGGACAGGAATTCGGTCGTTGCGCGCGGGAGCTTCCGAGGCCGGACGCTGCGCGAGATGATGACATCCCATCGCGAGGCGATCCTGGGCCGCGCGCGCGCCGCGGCGGACGGGAGCTTTCCGCTGCTCGTCAAGCTCCTCGACGCGACGCAGAACCTCTCCGTCCAGGTTCATCCGCACCGCGGCATCGCTCACACATTGCGTTCCGGGGAGAGCCCGAAGACCGAGTGCTGGTACGTGCTCGCGGCGGAACCCGGCGCCGGCATCTGGCACGGTCTGCGATCGGGCGTCGAGGCCGAGAATCTGGCCGCGGAGGCCTCGGGACCGGGGATCGTCTCGCTGCTCTCGTGGTACCGCGCCGAGCCGGGCCAGTTCTTCTTCGTGCCCGGCGGCACCGTGCACTCGATCGGAGCCGGGGTGACGCTGGTCGAGATCCAGGAGACCT
This sequence comes from Planctomycetota bacterium, assembly GCA_041488095.1. Classification (GTDB taxonomy): domain Bacteria; phylum Planctomycetota; class UBA1135; order UBA1135; genus DASYPQ01. Next base: position 26,167 of record JBGPOP010000020.1, on the reverse strand, counting down.
CGGACACGACCTACCGCCTGTACGACTGGGGTCGAGAGGGCCCCGACGGAAGACCGCGCGAGACGAGCATCGACCGCGCCTTGCGCGCCGTCCGGCAAGGCCAGGCGCTCCGGAAGCCGCGGCGGCCCTACCGCCGCGGGATCGCGCGCAAGGACGACGTGAACAAGCGCGCGCGTTGCGCGGACGGGGAGGAGTTCGCGGTCGATCTGCTGGAGCTCTGCCGTGCCCTGGACTGCGACACGGAGGACGTGGCGATCGTGTACATTGCACTCGGAGGCCAGGGCCGGCTCTCGCGTTCGGACGGCGGTGGTCCGTGGAGCGTGAAGCCCGGCGACACGTGGCTCGTTCCCGCCAGCCTGGGGCACCACCGCATCGAACCCGAGGGATCGTTGCGCCTGCTGCAGGCGATCACCAAGGCCTGACATGAGAGACCGCCGCGTTCGATCCCCGAGAACTCCTGATCCCCACAAGCCCTTCGAGGGGCAGGACGTGGGAGAGCCGCGCGGCGAGGAAACTGTGGTCCTCGTGCGGCTGAACAAGCTCCTCGCCGACCATGGGATCGCGTCGCGGCGAGGCGCCGACGAGCTCATCGCGGCCGGCAAGGTCAGCGTCGACGGCGAGCCCGCGACCGAGCTCGGACTTCGCGTCGATCCGCAGCGCCAGAGGGTCGAGGTGGACGGCAGCGTGCTGCGCCCACGGAGCGCGCAGCGACGCTACTACGTGCTCAACAAGCCCCCCGGTGTCGTGTGCACGAACGAGCCACGCGAGACGCGACCGCGCGCGGTCGACCTCGTCACCGATCCTCGCAAGGGACGCATCTACACGGTGGGCCGGCTCGACGAGGCGAGCCAAGGGCTCATCCTGCTCACGAACGACGGCGCGTTCGCCAATCGGATCATGCATCCGCGCTACGGCATCCAGAAGACCTACCTCGTCAAGGTCAGGGGGGAGATCGACGACGATGCGCTCCGGAAGGTGCGCGAGGGCGTGCACCTCGCCGAAGGACGCACAGCGGGTGCGCGCATCCTGGTCGAGCGGCGCGGTCGCGACCATTCGCTCCTGAGCGTCATCGTGCACGAGGGGATGAATCGCGAGATTCGACGCACGTTCGCCAAGGTCGGGTACAAGGTGCTCGAGCTGCGCCGCACCCGCATCGGGCCCCTCACCGACCATCGCCTGAAGACCGGCCGCTGGCGCGAGCTCGAACGCAAGGAGGTCGAAGCGCTGCTCGCCGGAGAGAGCGGAGGAGGCGACGTCAGGCGGCGCCAAGGACGGAAGGAGCATCGACCGGCCGGACGAAGGAGTGGTCCGCTGCGTGGCCGTGGAAAATTGGGGTCGCGCGATCGAAGGCCATGAGCACGCAACGAAAGATCCGATCCGCACGCAAGGCCGGAGCGCGCATCACCGAGCACCGGCTCGAGAACGGCCTGACCGTCCTCCTTGCGGAGCGTCACCACGACCCGGTCGTGGCGGTGATGATCTGGTATCGGGTCGGGTCGCGCGACGAGGAGGAGCGCCAAGCCGGCGTCTCGCACTTCCTCGAGCACATGATGTTCAAGGGCAGCCGGCGCTTCGGGAAGGGCGAGATCGATCGCGTCACGACCTCGCTGGGCGGGAGCAACAACGCCTTCACGACCTCCGACCACACCGCCTACTGGTTCGAATTCGCCTCCGACCGCTGGGAGAAGGCGCTCGAGATCGAGGCCGACCGCATGCGCCACCTCCTGCTCGACCCGGCCGAATTCGAGGCCGAGAAGGCCGTCGTGCTCGAGGAGCTCTCCATGGGCGACGACGATCCCTGGCGAACGCTCACGCGTGAGGTCCAGCTCACGCTGTTCCGGCGCCATCCCTACCGCAGGCCGATCATCGGTTTCGCCGACAGCCTGCGGGCGTTGCGCGCCGCGGACATGCGGGAGTACTGCTCACACTTCTATCATCCTGGCAATGCGGTCCTCGTCGTCTGCGGCGACTTCGAGGCGCGCACGGCGCTGGCACGCGTGCGGGAGCACTTCGGCGGGATCGCAGCCGGCCCTCCGCGTGCGCCGGAGGACCGTTTCCGCCCGGCCCACGAGGAGCCCAAGGGAGAGCAGCGTCTGTCGATCCGCTGGGACGACGAAGGGAGTCGGCTGTGCATGGCGTGGCCGACGGTGCGCGTGGGTGCCGAGGACGATTGGACCCTCGACGTCGTGGCGACCCTGCTCGCGGGTGGGAAGCTCTCACGGCTGCACCGCAGGCTCGTGATCGAGGGTCGCCTCGCCACGAGCGTCTCGAGCCACAACGACACGCGCGTGGACACCGGCGCCTTCTGGCTGTTCGCCGAGGCGGCGCAAGGGATCGAGCCTGCACGGCTGGAGCACGCCGTCGACGCGGAGATCGAGCGTCTCGCGAGCCGGGTGGTCGGCGCGGCCGAGCTGGCGCGCGCCAAGCGGACGATCGCCGCGGGCGAGGCCCACGAGAGCGAGACCGTGTCCGATCTCGCAGAGGACCTGGGCGAGTTCGCGGTCGATGCGGATTGGCGGCTCGCGTTGGAAGCCGCCGCGCGCGTGGCGCGCGTCAGCGCGCGCTCGGTCCGCGAGTGTGCCGCGCGGCTCCTCCGGCCCGAGCGCCGCGTCGTGGGTTGGTGCCTGCCGCAAGACGAGGTGCGGTCGGCTGGTCCGGGCAGCGCGCGGCGAGGAAGTCGATCCATGAGAGGTCATCGGTGAGAGCGCGCGATCCCAGGGACTTCTCGACCGACCGTGCGCAAGAGATGCCGAAGCTGCACATCCCGATCCGACGCTTCGAGCTCTCCTGCGGTGCCGCCCTCCTCGTGTCCCCGCGGCCTTGCGCGCCGGTCGCAGCCGTGCAAGTCCACATCCGTGGGGGGCCTTCGCGGGATCCAGTCGGGCTGGAGGGGGTGGCGTTCCTGACCGGCGCGCTCGCCGACCAGGGCACGGCGCGCCACGGCGAGGAGGAGATCGCCGAGCTGCTCGAGCCCGAGGGTGGCGAGATCGCGGGCGACGCGAGTGGGCTCTCGGGGACGATCGTCAACGGCCGCTGGGAGCTTCTCCTCGAGATGGTCGCCGAGATGTTGACGTCCCCGACCTATCCAGCGGGGGAAGTCGCGCGACAGAAACAGCGCCTGCTCGACCGCCTCTTGCTCGAGCGCGACGACCCGCGCGCTCAGGGCGGGCTGCTCTTCCGCAAGCTGGTCTACGGCGATCACTGGCTCGGCCGCGCAGCCTACGGGACGCTCGAGAGCGTCCCGCGGATCCGACCGCGGCACCTGCGCGCGTTCCACCGCGCGAACTGGGTTGCCCGGCGCGCCGTGATCGCGGTCTGCGGCGATGTCGATCCCGCCACGGTGCGCCGACGCCTCGAGCGCCTCTTGCGCCGCTGGACGCCCGGCCAGCGATTCGCCGTGGATCCGCCCCGATTCCCGCCGGTGGAGCCTCGCATCGGCGCCTTCACGGCCCAGCGCCAGCAGGTCCACCTGTACCTCGGACACCTCGGGATCGCGCGAAGCGACCCTGACTACCCGGCGCTCGTCGTGATGGACCACGTGTTGGGCACGGGGCCGGGTTTCACGAACCGGATCTCGCGAAAGCTGCGCGACGAGCTGGGACTGGCCTACTCCGTGAGCGCGAACATCCACGGGTCGGCGGGCCTCCTGCCGGGGATGTTCACGGCGTACATCGGGACATCGCCGCAGCACGTCAGGACGGCGGTGCGCGGCCTCCTCGACGAGATCCGGCGCATCCGAGAGGAGCCCGTCGGCAGCGGCGAGCTCGATGTGGCGAAGAGCTACGTGCTGGGTTCTTTCCCGCTCGGCTTCGAGCGCGCTGCGCGGCGAGCGAGCTACCTGGTCAGCTCCGAGGTGCACGGCTTCCCGCCCGATCACCTCGAGCGACTGCTCGAGCAGTTCGCCGCGGTCACCGCGGAGGACGTGCGCCGAGCGGCGCGCAAGCACCTCCTTCCCGATGCGAGCTGCCTCGCGAGCGCGGGACCCGTGCGCAAGGCCGAGCTCCTCGGGATCCTCGCGGCGCCGCGGACCCGTGGCGCGGCCGGACGTGGCGATGCGCGGGCGCGCAAGGTGCCGAAGGAACGTGCCGCGCGCCGTCCAGGGCCTGCGCACCTGGACGGGTCTTGATGCGCACTATGGCCCGTACGATCCAGCCGTTCCGGCCGTACGATCGGTCGAGCTTCGGAATGCCCGCTATGGAGATCCATCGATGCAGGCGCTGACCGTCGAAGGGCTTCGCTCCCTCGCCTCGAGCCATCGGACCCCCTGTCTCTCCGTCTACCTTTCGACCCACCGCGGACACGTTCCCGACGACTGCTCGCGCCTGGACGGTCTCTCGCGCCGGGCCCACGATCTCCTGCGCGACCAGCTGCCGCGGGCGGAAGTCGACGCGTTCCTCGCGCCCCTCCAGGAGCTCTCGAAGCCCGAGACCTGGCCGGACCAGTCCGAGGGCCTGGCGGTGTTCCTCTCTCCCGGGTTCCACGTCGAGTACCGACTGCCGGTCGACGTTTCCGAGTTGCTCGTCCTCGGGGACAGCTTCCACGTCCGGCCGCTCCTGCGCTACCTCGAGACGAACCAGCACTACTTCCTGCTCCTCCTCGGCCAGGGCCACGTCGGCTTCTTCAAGGGCAGCGCGGAGGGCCTCGTGCCGGCGCGCATCGAGGGCCTCCCGCGCTCGCTGGAGGATGCGCTCGGCCAGGAGGACCGCGAGCGCTCGGTGACCTACCACTTCGGGGCCAAGGGCGGGAAGAACCCGATCTACGGAGGCGGAGGGAAGGCCGATTCGTCGCGCGACGAGGACCTGGCGCGGTTCAGCCGCGCCGTCGATCGCGCGATCTGGAGCGTGCTGCACGACGAGAAGGCGCCGCTGATCGTGGCTGCGCCGGAGCGCGACTTCTCCCTCTACTGCTCGATCACCCGCTATCCCCACGTGGCCGCCGAGGGCGTGCGCGGCAACTTCGGGCGCGCTTCGAGGGCCGATCTGCACCAGCGCGCCTGGCCGCTCGTCCAGAAGATCGTCGAAGAGCGCGAGCAGGAGGTGCTCGCGCGCTACGACCGTCTGGTCTCCCGCGCCTGCGCTCTCGACGAGGTTCGCGCGATTGCGAAGTTCGCGCTCGAGGGGCGGGTTCGCGACCTCCTGCTCGAGCGCGACGCGAACCTGTGGGGCCGTCTGGACCGAACGACCGGCGACGTGGCGCTCTTCGGCGAGCGCAAGGACGAGCGCGAAGAGGACGTTCTCGACGACATGGCCGAGGCCGTGCTCCTGCGCGGCGGCGACATCTGGTCGCTCGAGAAGTCGCGGATGCCGACGAAGTCCCCGGTCGCGGCGGTTCTGCGCTGGTAGCGCAGCCTCGGATCGCGCTCACAGATTGAGCGCGCGCTTGTCGACGGCCAAAGCCGCTTCCTTGACGGCTTCGGCGAGCGTCGGGTGCGCGTGGCTCGTGCGCGCGATGTCCTCGCTGGTCGCGCCGAACTCGATCGCGGCGGCTGCCTCGGCGATCAGGTCGCCGGCGCGAGCCCCCAGGATGTGGACGCCGAGGACGCGATCGGTCTTCGCGTCGGCGAGGATCTTGACGCGGCCCTCGATGTGGCCGAGAGCGCGCGCCCGGCCGTTGGCGGAGAAGGGGAACGAACCCTTGCGATACTCGATCGCGACCTGCTTCAGCTCCTCCTCGGTCTTGCCGACCGAGGCGATCTCGGGCGCCGTGTAGACGACGTTCGGGATCGCGTCGTAGTTCACGTGACCGTAGCCGGTCGCGATGTGCTCCACGCAGGCGACGCCCTCGTCCTCGGCCTTGTGGGCGAGCATGGGTCCTCGGATCACGTCGCCGATCGCGTAGATGCCGTCGACCTTCGTGCGGAAGCTCTCGTCGACGGGGATGCGACCTTTCTCGTCGAGCGCGATCCCGACCGCGTCGAGACCCAGGCCCTGGGTGCACGGCTTGCGGCCGACGGCGAGCAGCACGCGGTCGCACTCGATCGGCTCCCAGCCCTCCGCCTCGACGGTGCAGCGCTTTCCCACGACCTTGGCCGAGGTGACGCGCGCGCCCAGGCGGAACTCGAGGCCTTGCTTCTTGAAGATCTTGAACGCCTCCGCCGCGATCTCGGCGTCCATTCCCGGCAGGATCCGGTCGAGGTACTCGAGCACGGTCACCTTCGCGCCCAGTCGCGACCACACCGAGCCCAACTCGAGCCCGATCGCGCCCGCGCCGATCACGACCAGCTGGCCGGGCACATCGGGCCAGGACAGGGCTTCCGTGCTCGTCCCGATCCGGTCGCCGTCCACCTCGACGCCCGGGAGTGGCGCGGAGATGCTCCCGGTCGCGATCACGACGTGCCTGGCTTCGAGCGCCGTCGTCGCCTTGCCGTTCTCCACGACCAGTTTCCCGGGCGCTGTGAGGCGACCGGTCCCGGCGTAGCGGGTCACCTTGTTCTTCTTGAACAGGAACTCGACGCCACTCGTGTTCGCCTGGACGACCTCGTCCTTGCGCTCGAGCATCCTCCCGAGCTCGAGGCGCACGTTCTCGAGGTGCACTCCATGGGTCGCGAAGGCGTGTCCTGCCTCGAAGAACAGCTCGCTCGACTCGAGCAGCGCCTTGCTCGGGATGCAGCCGATCCGCAGACACGTGCCGCCGAGCTCCTTCTCCTTCTCGACGCAAGCGACGTCCAGGCCGAGCTGGGCCGCGCGGATCGCCGCGACGTATCCGCCGGGTCCTGCACCGATCACGACGAGGTCGTGACCCGCGGGGCGTCGAGCGTTCCGCTCCGGGGCCACCCTCAGATCTCCAGGAGCATCCGCGCGGGGGCCTCGACGCACTCCTTGATGCGCTTGAGGAAGGTGACGGCCTCGCGCCCGTCGACCAGGCGGTGGTCGTAGGTCACCGCGACGTACATCATCGGCCGGATCACGACCTGCCCTTCCCGCGCGACCGGCCGGTCCTGGATCGCGTGCAGGCCGAGGATGCCGCTCTGCGGGGGGTTGACGATCGGCGTCGAGAGCAGCGAGCCGTACACGCCGCCGTTCGAGATCGTGAACGTCCCGCCCGAGAGCTCCGCGATCGCGAGCTTGTTCTCCTGCGCGCGCCTGGCGAGGTCGGCGATCGCGATCTCGACCTCGGCGAAGCTCATGCGCTCGGCGTTGCGCAGCACGGGGACGACGAGCCCCTTGCCGCCGCCCACCGCGACGCCGATGTCGTAGTAGTTCCGGTAGGCGACGCTCTCGCCGCGGATCTCGGCGTTGATCTGCGGGACGAGCTTCAAGGCGTCGATCGCGGCCTTCACGAAGAAGGACATGAAGCCGAGCTTGATGCCGTAGCGCTGCAAGAAGGCTTCCTGGTGCTCCTTCCGGAGCGCGACGACCGCGGACATGTCGATCTCGTTGAACGTCGTCAGCAGGGCGGCGGTCGACTGGGCCTGGACGAGGCGCTCCGCGATGCGCTTGCGCAGCGGTGTCATCGGCACGAGCTCCTCCTCGCGCTCAGACGCGGAAGCGGGCGGCTTCGAGCCCATGGATGACGGTGGGGATGCCGGCGGCGGCGCCGACGGCGTCGCGCGCAGAGCGTCCTCCTTCAGGATGCGGCCGCCGGGCCCGGTCGGTGTGACGTCCTTCGGCGTGAGACCCTTCTCGTGCATCAGGCGCCGGGCGGAAGGCATCAAGCGCGGTTCGCTCGGCTTCACAGTCGCACTTCTGGCGGCCGATTCCTTGGCCGGCACCGCCTTCGACCTGCCCTTCGGCGCTCCCGGTCCGTTCTCCATGTACCCGATCACCTCGCCGACCGCGGCCTTGTCGCCCTTCCTCTTCAAGACCCGCGTCACGGTTCCCGAAACGGGCGCGGGCAGCTCCACCGTGACCTTGTCGGTCTCGATCACGACCACGGCGTCCTCCTTCTCGGCACTCTGGCCCTCGGGTACGAGCCAGTCGCCGATCTGGACCTCGGTGATCGATTCGCCCACGGAGGGCACGACCAGTTCCACCGCCATGCGTCACCCCAGGGCCGCAGGCCCGATCTCCATCGTTCCGAACGCGCGCTGCAGGATCTCCATCTGCTCCACCCGGTGGCTGTTCGCCGAGCCGGTGGCGGGACTCGCGGACGCCGGGCGCGTGACGCCCGAGAAGGGGAGGCGCCCCAGCAGCTTCTCGCCGAAGCGCAGCCGGAGGTGGCGCCATGCACCCATGTTCTCCGGCTCCTCTTGCACCCACAGCGCCGGGGTGCCGTCCGCGAAGGGCGCGAGCGCCTCGGCGAGGAGCTCCTCGCCGAGCGGATAGAGTTGCTCGATGCGCAGGATCGCGACACCGACGCGACGACGCTTCTCGCGCTCCTCTTCGAGCTCGTAGTAGATCTTTCCGCTGGAGAGGAGCACGCGCTCGGTCATCGGCTTGGCGCGCGAGCTCGCGCCCCGGCGCGCATCCGCCAGGATGCGCCGGAACCCGCCCGCGGCGAGGTCGTCCAGGTTCGAGATGACCTTGGGATGGCGCAAGAGACTCTTCGGCGACATGACGATGAGAGGCTTGCGCCACGGCCGCAACGCCTGGCGGCGCAGGCAATGAAAGAGCTGCGCGGGCGTGGTCAGGTTCACGACCTGGATGTTGTCCTCGGCGGCCTGTGCGAGGAAGCGTTCGAGGCGCGCGCTGGAGTGCTCGGGTCCCTGTCCCTCGAAGCCGTGCGGCAGGAGCAGCACGAGGCCCGAGAGGCGCCGCCACTTCTCCTCCGCGCTGACCAGGAACTGGTCGAGGATCGGCTGGGCGACGTTGACGAAGTCGCCGAACTGCGCCTCCCACACCACGAGTCCATCGGGGCAGTCCAGGCTGTAGCCGTACTCGAAGCCGAGCACGCCGGTCTCGGAGAGCGGGCTGTTGCAGATTTCGACCGGAGCCTGGCCCGCAGCGACGTGCTGGAGAGGCATGCACCTCTCCCCGGTCTCGACGTCGTGGAGCACGGCGTGGCGGTGGCTGAAGGTGCCGCGTTCGGAATCCTGGCCGCTGAGGCGCACGCGGACTCCCTGCGCAGCGAGGCTCGCGTACGCGAGCGCCTCGGCGGCGGCCCAGTCCAGCGGCCTCTCGCCCCGAGCCATCTCGCGCCGCGCCTCGAGCCAGCGTTCGATCTTCGGGTGCGGCTTGAATCCCTCCGGGATATCGGTCGACGCTGCGAGCAGGTGCGCGAGCGTCTCGCGCGGCACGGCTGTCTCGACCTCGGGCGCGGCGGCATCCGACCCGCCGTGATGGCCGTGCCACAGGCTGCCGAGCGGGTCGAGACGATGCACGTAGCCGCCGCTCTGCGCGGCCGAGAGCTCCTGCTCGAGGTGGTCGCGGCGCCGGATCGCGATCTCGTCGGCCTCCTCGCGCGTGACGCCGCCGAGCTGCAGGAGGTGGTCGAGATACCCCTCGCGCACCGGCTTGCGTTCGCGGATCGCGCGGACCATCTGCGGTTGGGTGAACGCCGGCTCGTCGCCCTCGTTGTGTCCGCGCCGGCGGTAGCCGTACATGTCGATGACGACGTCGCTCTGGGCCTCGTGCCGGAAGTCCATGGCCAGGTGGACGGCCTGCGCGACCGCCTCGGGATCCTCGCCGTTCACGTGGAAGATCGGGATCTGCAGCATCTTCGCGATGTCGGTGGCGTAGGTCGAGGAGCGCGCGTCCTCCGGATCGGTCGTGAAGCCGATCTGGTTGTTGACGACGACGTGGACCGATCCGCCCGTCGCGTAACCGCGGAGTTGCGACAGGTTCAGCGTCTCCTGCACGATGCCTTCGCCCGCGAACGAAGCGTCGCCGTGGATGAGCAGCGCCATCCCCCGCGCGTGGCGGGAGTCGCCGTAGCGATCCTGCTTGGCGCGCGTCCGACCCAGGGCCACGGGGCTCACGAACTCGAGGTGGCTCGGATTGAAGCACAGGGAGAGGTGGATCCGCCCGCCCGAGGAGGTGACGTACTCGTTCGAGTGGCCGAGGTGGTACTTGACGTCGCCGCGGCCCTTGTGGAGCTCGGGATCCTGGTCGGCGAATTCCCTGAAGATGTCGCGCGGGCTCTTGCCGAGGATGTTGGCGAGCACGTTGAGGCGCCCGCGGTGCGCCATGCCGATGACGATCTCGGCGAGTCCCTGCTCGGCGCCGCGCTCGATCGCGAGGTCGAGGAGCGGGATCAGGCTCTCGCAGCCCTCGAGCGAGAAGCTCTTCGCGCCGAGGAACTTCTTCTGGACGAACTCCTCGAAGATGACCGCGTCGGTGAGGCGGGTCAGGATGCGAATCTGTTCGGCGCGGGAGAGGTCGATGTGGTTCTGGCTCGCCTCCATGCGCTCCTGGAGCCAGAACTTCTTGGTGGGATCGTCGATGTGCATGAACTGCGCGCCGATCGAGCGGCAGTAGGTCGTGCGCAGGCGTTCGAGGATCTCGCGCAGGGTGAGCGTGGGCGGGCCCTGGACGTCGCTGGCAGAGAAGCGGCGCTCCAGATCGGCTTCGGTGAAGCCGTAGTGATCGGGGTCGAGCTCGTGGAAGTGCGGGCGGGGCCGGCCGAGGGGATCGATCCGGGCGATCATGTGTCCGCGGACGCGGTAGGAACGGACGAGGCGGTCGAGGCGGTCCTGGAGAGCGGCGACGTCGGAAGCGTGCACCGGAGCGAAAGGGACGGACCGGCCCTGGCCCGGGACGAGGTCGAGTCCGCCGCGGCTGCCGGCCCCGGGCGGGTTGAAGATGCTCGCGGGCCGGAAGCTCGGGCCGACGCGGGCACGGGGACCGCCCCCGTTCTCGAGGGTCTCGAAGTAGACGCTCCACTCCGCCGGGATCGAAGCCGGGTCGCGCAGGAACTCGGCGTAGAGATCCTCGACGAAGGCGAGGTTGGAGGCGTTGGGCCAGGGATGGGCTTGGCGCATGTCCTTGTAGGGCAAGGGGTTCCTTCGAGTTCTCGGAGAGGCTGGCACCCCGTCCCACCCCGGCGCGCGAAGGGCCGAGCAGCATAGCAAAGAGCGGGGGATCCGGGAGATCCGGGGAGTGCCGCGAGCCGCGGCCGAGGGTCGCCTCATTCCTGCGGGTGATGGAACAGGCACATCAACCCGCACAGCCCGCAGGCGAGCCCGATCCAGAGGCCGAGCCTGAAGCTCTCCGGCTCGTAGCTGAAGTCGACCAGGTTCAGACCGCGCTGCATCTCGATCGCCGAGAAGGCATAGTTCGCGCGGTACACCGGCTTCTCGATCCCGTTCACGCGCGCCTTCCACCCCGGGTAGTGGGCCTGCGCGATCACGAGGAACTCCGGGGCCTTGCAGTCCACCTCGAGCCGGATCCACGTCGGCGTTTCCTCGATCACCCTCGGCGGCTTCTCGTCCTTCGGCGAGAAATCGACGACGCGCGTCCCGGCCCTGCGCTCGAATTCCTGGTCGGCGGTCACCACCTCGAACCGGGCGAACTCCTCCTTCGAGACCGTCTCGACGTTCCTCAGGTCGAGATGTCGGGCGAGGAGCACCGCTTCCTCCTCGATCGGGATGATCCATCGTCCGTCCGGACACACGATGTAGGTGCGGGGAGAGTCCGCAGCGCGGATCAAGCGGCTCCTCCCTCCCTTGGTTCCGTCTTCCGGAGGTGCGATCTCGCCCTCGGGGCATAGCACCACGAGCCGCGATGGATCGAACGATGAGGCGCGCATGAGCTCGATCGCGTGCGGATCGTCCCTTGCGGCCGCGACGCCGCGCACCGTCCAGTACTTCCCGAGCGAACGCGCGTACCGATAGAGCCCGTAATCGCCGACCTGCTTCACGAGCTCGAAGGCGTCCTGGTTGCAGGACCAGGCGAACAGGATCTCGCCCGGAAGCGGCTGCCCGCCGCAGCGGCTCTCGCCCTGCCTGTAGGCGCGCTGCGTCGCGGCCCACGTGGTCACCGTGTCGCCGCGCACTCCAGCCTCGCAAGCGAGCGTCAGCGCGTAGGCGCGCCCCTTCGAATCGGGCTGCGGATCGAAGGAGAACACCAGCGGCCGTCCGTGCGGGACGAGCGGCAGGTCGCGCATGAACTGCACGTGCTGGTTCGTGTAGACGTCGGCCTCGATCTCCTGGCTGGACACTTCGCGTTCGCAGACGATCCTGCCCGAGCCGACTTCCTCGAGCTCGAAGCGCAGCGCGCAGGACCGTGTCGTCGGGTAGACGCCGACCACGACCTCGACGGCCTGCAGGCGCTCGCGATCGCACAGGAAGGTCTGGGTCACTTCGCGGCCGGGGACGATCTCCACCGGATGGAAATCCTGCTTGAGCAGGTCCTGATTCCCGGCCGGGCCGGAGTCGATGAAGTTCCAGTTCCATTTGGCGAGGACCCAGGGCACTCCGAAGATCTTCAAGGCGCTCTCCGGGCCCTTCATGATCGTGCGCCAGTTGTGGGTGTACCCGAACCGGTCGCGGTAGAGGGCGTCGAAGTCCCGCACCCACATCCCGTCGTAGTTCTGGATCAGGGCGATTCCGTACGCCAGGTTGCTCTCGGGCGGGATCCCGTCCTCGCCCAGGATCGCGACGCGGTCCCGCCCTACCGTCTTCCGGATCTCCTCGATCGCCGGCGTGGCCGGGAAGAAGAAACGGTCCTCGCACACCGGGTTGTAGTCCTTGAAATGCCAGCCGCTCTGGAGGAAGGCCACCAGCACGATCGCGCAGCCGGCGAGCCAGCGCAGCCACCGCGCGCGCGCGATCCAGAGCAGGCAGATGGCGACGATCCCCGCGGCGAAGACCTCGGTCATCCAGCGCAGGTGCGTGGGGACGTGTTCGTCGAACAGTCGATGGTTCGGGCTCGGGAAGCTCGCGTACTCGTCGATCAAGGCCTGCACGCCGAGCCGGAAGATCGCCAGGAAGGCCAGGCCCCCGAGCGCCGTCAGCACCGCCCGGCCCCACGCCGGGGCCTCCTCGCGCCGCAGGAGGTGGTCGAGAGACAGCGCGGCCGCGCACGACGCGCAGAATGCCCACAGCCCCTGGCTCCGGCTGATCGGCGCGAGACCGAGCGCGGGGATCCTCTCGAGGAGCCGAGCCATCCCGAACACGTCGTAGGCGTAGAAGACCCAAGTCAGTCCGGCCAGGAGGAAGAAGGCCACTCGGCGGTCGCGCCGGACGAAGACCAGGGCGGAGAGGGCCAGGAAGACGACCAACCCTCCGATGTAGACGAGGTTGACCGTCTCGAACGACGGTGAGGGGACCGCGTACGAGAGGACGTAGGGGGTCGACGGATCGCCCAGCGCACCGGGGAAGAAGGAGAGCGGCCAGAAGTGCGACACGAGGGGGGTCTGGACGTGGACACGCTGCTCGAGCACGCGGCTCCGCCCGAGGTATTCGAAGAACGGCAAGAGCTGGAAGGCCGCGAATCCCGCAGCGAGCAGGCAGGCAAAGGTGATCTTGGCCGCGAGGGCAACGAGAGGACGCAACGACCTGCCTCGACCGCGCGTCGCGAGCCCGATCCCCAGGAGGCGTGCGGCCACCCAGGCGACGAGGAGCAGGAACGCGAAGCAGAACGGCTCAGGATTCCCCGCGAGCAATCCCGCCGTGAGCGAGAGGGTCAAGCCTGCGAGCGGTCCGCGCACCCGCGCCGTCGAGCGGCGTTCCCCAGGTTCGTTGGAGGTGACCGCTTCCAGGCGGCGCACCGCCTTCTCCGCGAAGAACAAGCCGGCCGGGAGTGAGACCAGGGCGCCGACGTGCGGGAGGGAGAGCAGGAGCACGTTGTGCCCCGCGAACATGAACGCGATCGCGCCGAGCAGCGCCGGCATCTGCGAGAGGCGCAGCTCCCTCAGGAAGAGAAAGGTGAAGAACCCGAGCGCGAAGAGCTTGAGGAAGGCCGAGGTGATCAGCGCGGCCTTGAAGGCGAGGAAGTAGAACGGGACGCTGAACGGAGAGAAGACCGCCGACTGGTAGTTCGCGAAGTGGGGGCAGCCGGCACCGTTCCAAGGGTTCCAGAGCGGAACGCGCCCTGCGGCGAGCTCATCGCGATTGAACATGGACCAGGGCTGCATCTGCGTCACCCCATCGGAGAGCAGCTTGTTGCCCGGGGCGTGGCCGGCCTCGACCTTGGTCAGGCTGAAGTCCTGGAAGAGATCGGCGGAGGAGAAGTGAACTTCTCCGTAGCGCGCGAGCGGTGTGGAGAGGAAGACCGCCAGGAGCAGAGCGAGCGCGATCGCCGCCTGGAAGCTGTCTGTCAGGCTACGCGTGAAAGGGCGCATCGGCGTTCTCGCGTGCCGTCGTGGGGGACGGAGGGGCGGTCCTCGGCCGAAAAGCTAAGCAGGCCTTGCCCGAAGGAGCAACGATCGGCAAAGGTTGATGGCACGATGCACGCCCGTGCCCTTGCCTGCGCAACCGCCGTCTGTGCGCTCCTTGCCTGCACGGCCGTGCCCCGCAGCCGCCCCATTTCGATCCCCATGGACATCCACAGCCACTGCGAGCCCGAGCGGGTGCGCGTGACCCACGCCAGCCTCGACCTCGAAGTCGACCACGCCAAGAAGGAAATCCGCGGCACGGTGGTGTTGTCGCTCGACCGTCCCGACCGCGAGGCTCCACTGGTCCTCGATGCCAAGGGGCTCGCGATCGAATCGGTCAAGGGTAGCGATGGCGGGGTCCGTCTGTGGAGCCTCGGCCCCGAGGACGCGAGCCTGGGCTCCGCGCTGACGATCGAGTTGCTGTGGGCCGATACGACGGTGCGCATCGCCTACCGGACGACGGAGCGCTCCGAGGCGCTCCAGTGGCTCGGGCCCGACCAGACTGCCGACAGGGCGGAACCCTTCCTCTTCACGCAGGGCGAGCCGATCTTCACGCGAACGTGGATCCCACTCCAGGACTCGCCCGGCGTCCGGATCACCTACGACGCTCGTGTGCGCGGGCCCGAAGGCCAAACGGTCGTCATGAGCGCCGAGCAGGCCGGCAAGGATGCGGAGGGCGCCTTCCGCTTCCGCATGGACCGCCCGATCCCGCCCTACCTGATCGCGCTCGCCTGCGGCCGGCTCGAGTTCCGCCCGATCTCGGAGCGCTGCGGAGTCTGGGCCGAGCCCTCGGTCGTCGATCGCGCGCGAGAGGAGTTCGCCGATACGGAGAAGATGGTGCAGGCCGCCGAGTTGCTCTTCGGGCCGTACCGCTGGGGGCGCTACGACCTGATCGTCCTGCCTCCCTCGTTCCCGTTCGGCGGGATGGAGAATCCCTGCCTGACCTTCGCGACGCCCACCGTGCTGGCAGGGGACAGGTCGCTGGTCTCGCTCGTCGCGCACGAGCTCGCCCACTCCTGGTCGGGAAACCTGGTCACGAACGCGACCTGGAGCGACTTCTGGCTCAACGAGGGCTTCACGGTCTACTTCGAGAGCCGGATCATGGAGCGGATCTACGGCGTCGAGCGCGCGCGCATGGAAGCGCAGATCGGGCTCGCCGACCTCGAGCGCGAGATGAAGGAGCTCGAGCCGCGCGACCAGGTGCTGCACATCCACCTGCGTGGGCGGCACCCCGACGACGGGTTCACCGGCGTGCCCTACGTCAAGGGCGCCCTGTTCCTGCGGCGCATCGAGGAGGTCTTCGGGCGCGGGAGCTTCGACCGCTTCCTGCGCTCCTACTTCGACGCGCACGCCTTCCGGAGCATCACGACCGGCCAGTTCGTTCAGTACCTGGAGAGGGAGCTCTTCTCACTCGACCGGGCACTCGCTGCGCAGATCGATCTCCACAAGTGGCTGGAGGAGCCCGGCCTTCCCGAAGACGCGCCGCGGCCCCAGTCGAAGACGCTGGTTGAAGTCGACCTCCAGATCGGAAGGTGGAAGGCAGGCACGGCCCCCGGAGACCTCGAGACCCGCGGATGGGTCACGCAGCCATGGCTGCACTTCCTGGAGGGGATCGGCGACGCACTCGACGCGGGCGCGATGGCGAAGCTCGACGAGGCATTCCGGTTCACCTCGACGGGCAATTCCGAGGTCCTCGACGTGTGGCTGCGCCTCGCGATCCAACACCGCTACGCGCCGGCGGACACGCGCCTCGAGAACTTCCTGATGACCGTCGGTCGTCGAAAGTATCTGGAACCGCTCTACAAGGAGATGGTGAAGACCGGGGAGGGCAAGGTGCGAGCCAACGCGATCTACGCGAAGGCGCGTCCGCTCTACCACGCCATGACGACCGGAACGATCGATGAGATCCTGGGCAGGAAGAAGTGACGAGGCCGGGTTGGCGCTGGATGGGCTGCGCCTCTCCGCCCGGCGACCCGACGATCAGCTCTCCACGGCGCCGGCCGAAGCCGTGGACCGCTTCCCTTGGGTGAAGGCGTCGACCATCTTGTAGAGCACCTCGGCGCGGACGGGCTTGGCCAGATACTCGTCCATGCCCACGTCGAGGCAGCGCTCGCGGTCGCCTTGCATGGCGTTGGCAGTCAACGCAACGATCGGTATGTGCCGCCCCGTCCCCGTCTCGGCGTCCCGGATCCTGCGCGTGGTCTCGAAACCATCCATCTCAGGCATCTGGCAGTCCATCAGGACCAGGTGGTAGGTCGTAGCGGACAGGCTCTTCAGCGCTTCGACGCCGTTGGCGGCGATGTCGACCCTGTGCCCGCGCTTGCTCAGCATCCGCACGGCAAGCCGCTGATTCACCGGATTGTCCTCCACGAGCAGGATGTGTGCGCCTCCACTCTCCTTCGCAGGGGGGGGCGCGCTCTGCTCCTGTGCCGCCGACCTCACCGAGGGCAGTGCGGCGGGAATCTCCGGCGCAGTCCTGACCGGATCGGAGGCGACCCTGGGCGACTCGGCTCGCATCCGCGCAGTGAACCAGAACAGGCTTCCCTTGCCTTCCCCGCTCTCGACGCCGATTTCCCCACCCATGAGCTCGGCCAGGTGCTTGCAGATCGCCAGACCGAGGCCCGTACCGCCGTACCTCCGCGACATCGAAGTGTCGGCCTGGGAGAAGGGCTGGAACAGCCGGCTGAGGGCCTCTGTGGTGACGCCGATTCCCGTGTCGCTGACCGCGAAGCGCGTGAGGGGCTCGTCCGTCCGGGTGCGGTCGAGGTTTACACGCAGGTCGACGCTGCCCTTGGAGGTGAACTTGATCGCATTGCCGAGGAGGTTGAGGAGGATCTGCCGCAGCCGGAAGGGGTCGCCTCGGACCTGGTCGGGAACGTCGTCATCGAAGGTGTACGTGTACTCCAGGCCCTTCGCCTGGGCCTCGCCCCGGAGCATGTCGAAGGTCTCGCGCACCTCCTGCCGAAGGCGGATCTCGACGATGTCGAGACGCATCCGTTTCGCGTCGATCTTCGAGAAGTCGAGGATATCGTTGACGATGAAGAGCAGCGATTCGGCCGAGGAGCGGACTGTCTGGGCGAGTTCCTTCTGCTCGGAATCGAGACCGGTGTCCAGCAGGAGCTCGGTCATGCCGATCACCCCGTTCATCGGCGTGCGGATCTCGTGGCTCATCATGGCCATGAACTCGCCCTTGGCCCGACTGGCCTCGTTGGCGCGCTCGAGGGCCAGAGCGAGCTGCTCCATGGTCTCGTCCTTGGCCGCGCCGACGCGTTTGAGCTCCTCGTTCGCCGTGCGGATCTCGTTGTAGGATCCGCGCAGGTTCCTGCGCATCTCGTCCAACGTGGAGGCGAGACGCCCGAGCTCGTCGTGGGTCTCGAGGTGGATCGGCGTGTCGAGGTCCCCGCGTCCGAGCGCCACCGCCTGCCGATCGAGCCGGGCCACCGGGCTCACGACCGTCCGGCGCAGGAGGAACAGTAGGAGCAGGGCCAGCGCGGTGAAGTAGAGCACGCCCTGGAAGGTGAGCTCGCGCTGACGCGTCTGCTTGAGCTCGGCCACGCTCTGTGTGGAGATGCCCAGGACGATCTGTCCGTACGCCTCGGGGTCGACGTGCCCTACCGCCGATGGCTTGAAGATGTTCGTCGTGAACTGGAAGAACGCATCGGGGGCCAGACCGATCACGCCACCGTCATCGTCCACGGAGCCCGCGTGGGCCACGATCTTGCCGTCGTCTGCGCGGCGGATGTACGCGAAGACCACGTCGGGTTGGTCCTTGACCATCCCCTCCAGGTAGTCGTCCAGCTTGCTCCAGTCCCTGATGAACATGTAGTCGATACAGGTAATCGCAGCGATCTTCGTGAGCGATGCGCCGCGCACGTCGAGCTGGTCCGTGAGCAGCGTCTGCTCGCTCCGGATCGTGTGCAGGCTCGAGAACAGCAGCCCCAGCGACAGGAACGCCAGGGTGGCGCCGATCAGCCGGAACCCGAGCCGATGCAGCAGTCTCCCGAACCAGGAGCTCTCAGTTCCCACTGCTCGGGCTCTCGAACCCCTCCGCGAGCCGCATGCCGTCGCGGACGAGCTGGTACTCCTCGTCGCTCGTGGAAACGAAGCCGGTGATCTTCAGCTCCTTGAGCGTCGCCGGGTCCTTCAGAGCGTAGAGGCTGTTCTGGATCGCCTCGATGGTCGCCTTCTCCAGGCCCTTTCGCGCCACCCACGGCTTGGTCACGTTGTCGAAGCTGGCCAGGACGCGCAGAGTGCCCTTCCCGTTGGCCTTCTCGAAGGCCTGCTGCATCACGGACCCGGCATCGAAGTCGCCGAGCTCGACGGCCTTCACGACGGCGTCGTGCCGGCCCAGATACTTGTAATCAGCCAGATCCTTGCCGGTGATGCCGGCCTTGACGAGCTCGGCCTGGACGAGGTAGCGCCCGATCGTGGAGTTCGGGTCGCCGAAGGCGAATTTCTTCTTGCGCAGGTCCGCCAGCGTGTGGATCGGGCTGTCCTTGTGAACGATGATCACGCCCGCGAAGCGCTTGTCCCCGCCCTCGGTCTCCATCGCGATCAGCCCGATGCCAGGCTGCCTCCCCTTCGCGGTGATGTACGAGGCCGGACCGAAGCGCACGAAATCGACGTCGCCCTTGGCCAGCGACTCGATGCCCTCCTCGTAGTTCTTGAAGATGGTCAGCTTGATGTCGACCGACCGCTTCAGATCCTTCTCCATGGAAGCGCTGATCGAATCGATCACCGGCGTGAATGCGCGGTACATGACCGTGGCCTTGTCCGACTGATAGACGCCGAAGGTGAGCGAGAGGGGCGGAGTCTCCTGCTTCTGTGAAGGCGACTGGGGCGCCAGTGCGAGCAGGCTGAGCAATGCGGTGGCCAGAGTGGTCATGACGGATCCTCGGGTTTCTCGGGTGTCCTGGCTGGCAGGGGGCTGCAGGGGGGGGCGGCCGGTTTCCTCATCGGTCGACCTCCGTGGGGGGCTTGAGCATCGAGCACGAAGGGGGGGTCCCGACACGTGCCCGGGGGTCGGTCGGTGAGTGGTTAACCCCCTAGTTTCCCGGTCGAAATGCGGGTGGTGGGGCTGATGGGCGGGGACTGAGATCCCTTCTCACCGCGCGCTTCTTCAAGAAACCGTGAAAAACACCCCCGCGGCACTGCCGGTGGGCGGACGTGAAGCGCCCGAATCCAGCCACATCTGTCAGGGCAACCCCCCACCCAAGGACAGGCATCACGATGAAGCGCTTCAACTTCCCCGAGTGCGGGTTTCCAGCCGCCGTGTCCCCCAGTGCCCCCTGTTTTCCATCCTCGAATCCCCCCCGCATCTCCCGGCCGCTGGCCAGACGCCTGGGCACTTGCCTGGGTTGGGCGTCGGTCGCCATGTTCGTCGTCGACAACCGCGCCTGGGCGCTCCCCTCCCCGGACGTGGTCGTCAACCTGTTCGCGAGCGCGGCCCAGGTCCTGGGCCTCATGACCGTGATCTTGGGCAAGTGGTTCTTCAGCGGCAATCGCAAGGCGACCGCTGTGGGCCGGTCCTCCTCCTTCCGCATGCCCTTCCTGATCAGCGCGGGAATGTGCGTCCTCTCGCTCGTCGGCTGGGGCATGTTCGCGGCGCATCAGGCCGACCTCAAGATGAGGCGCTTGCAGGTGAACATCACCCGCGAGTCCAAGGAGGACGGCAAGAAGATCGTCGACGTCACCCTCAAGGAAGTGGGGTTCGGCGATCAGCAGAAGAGCAAGAACGGATTCCAGACCGACTGGCTCCAAGAGACCCAGGCTCGGAAGATTCCCCTCCAGGCGCTCGACATCCGCGAGACCGAGGAGGTCGAGATGGGAGTCATCTCCGGGGTGCGTCCCGTGCGCTACCCGGACTTGATGAAGAACCCGGAGACGTACCTCGACAAGACCCGGACGGTCTACCTCTTCTGCGCCAACGGGAACCGCAGCGCCGAGATGGCGACGTTCCTGGGCGAGAAGGGGTACGACAGCCGCTTCCTGATCGGCGGCTACGAGAAGTGGGTCGCCGAGGATCGTCCTTTGGAGACGCCGGGCGGCGCCCCGCGCACCGAATTGCGAGCGCTGCCCGACTTCCTGAACAAGAACGTCCTGCTCGACACGCCCGACGTGACGGCCTTGATGGAGAAAAGGGACGTCCTCATCGTCGACGTTCGCTACCCGGGGGACTTCGAGGCGTACGGCCACCTGCCCGGAGCCGTCAATCTCACGCTCCGAAAGCTGACCTCACCGGAGCTCGACGCCGCCGTGCGCGCCCTGCCCAAGAAGCCGTTGATCGTCCCGTGCTACGACCGCCGCAGTTCGTTCTTCGCGCTCATCCTCGGCGTCCGCTTCACGCGAATGGGGGGCGAGTTCCTCGGGCGCTACACGGTCCCGGAGGAGTTCCACATCGCCGGGGGGGACAAGGCGCACGTCGCGGCCTGGAAGGCTCGCCACGAGGAGGCGACCTTCCTCACCCTGGCCTCCGCTCCGCTGGCCGGCGCGTTGACCGGGATCGACGCGCGCATCTCCAACCTGGCGCTCTCGATCCTGATCCTCGTAGCGCTGATCCGCCTGGGCATCCTCCCGCTCACGCTCAAGGCCGACCGCGATCGGATCGCCCAGTCCCGTCTCGACCCTCGACTGAGCGTGCTGAAGGCCGAGCTGCGCGATGACCCGAGCGCTCTCTCTCGCGCAACGTCGAAGCTGATGCGCGAGAGCGGCATCCGTCCCCTTCTCAACCTGCTGGCCGCGGTTGCGCAGCTCCTTCTGTTCACGGCGTTCTTCACGGTCGTCAACCAGGCCTGCCAGGGCAGCACGCGGGCGTTCCTGTGGCTCCCCGCGCTCGGCCTGCCGGATCCGACCCGTCTCCTGCCCGTCGCAATCGCAGTCCTGCTGGCTGGTCAGCTCGCGATCACGGCCAAGAAGATCACCAGGACCCGCCTGGTCGTGATGGCGGCCGTCGGCGCAGGACTGTTCGTGCTCGTCGTCCAGCTCCGCGCGGGGACCAACCTGTACCTGACTGCGAACCTCTTGCTCCTCGTCCTGCAGAGCGCGCTCGTCCGGTACTTCCTCCGCTCCGACCGGCGTCCTGGCTTGATCCGTGAAGCCGCCGGGTTCGCGGCCCAGGACGTCGTCCCCCTGCGCTGCGCGCAACTCGTCTCGGGCTGCGGCGGCAAGGCTTCGCGCCTCGGCGCCCTGATCGAGGCCGGCATGCCTGTGCCGGAAGGCTTCGTGGTCCGCGGCCACGCGATCGAGTCCTGGCGCGCCTCAGGTGCCTGGCCCGCGTCCTGCCGCGCTCTCATCCTCCGCGAGCACGCGCGCCTTGGAGCAGACAAGGTCGCCGTGCGCAGCTCGGGTCTCAACGAGGACGGAGCTGAGCGCAGCTATGCCGGGGTGTTCGAATCCATCCTCGACGTGAGGGCGGGAGACCTGTTCGATGCGATCGCGAAGGTCGCAGGATCGCTCTCGTCCAACCGGGCCAGGGTGTACTCGAGCGACCGGGCCGAGGCGGGCAGCATCGTGGTCCAGGCGATGGTCCCCGCTGAATACGCGGGCGTTCTGTTCACCGAGCATCCGGGAGAATCCGGGGCGAGCGCTGTCGAGCTCGTGGCCGGGCTGGGCGACGAGCTCGTCTCCGGCCGCGTCGCCCCGATGTCCTTCCGGATCGGGCGCTCGAGCGGCAGGCTGCTCGACGATCGTCAGCCCCCCGTCGACCTCGCCCCGCTGATCGAGCTCGGCCGCAAGGTCGAAGAGCTCTTCGGCCGGCCGCAGGACATCGAATGGGCCTACGCCCGAAGCCGCTTCCTCCTGTTGCAGGCGCGCGACATCACGCGCCTGTGCTCGACCGGAGGGGACGCACACGCGATCCGCGAGCGCGAGCGCGCCCGTCTGCTCGCGCTCGCCCACGGGGCGCAGCCCGAGGAGGTCGTGCTGGCCCAGAACGAGCTCTGCGAATTGCTGCCCGAGCCGACGCCCTTCTCGCTCGGCTGGATGGAGGAGCTGTGGGCCTACGGCGGCAGCACGGACATCGCCTGCCGCTCGCTCGGCATCCCCTACGACGTGCTGCCCGACTCGCAGCCTTTCGTGGTGGGCGTCTTCGGCTCGGTGTACGTCAATCGCCTGGAGGAGAAGCGCCGCCTGAGCAAAGGGCCGGGGACCCTGGCAGCCTTCCGGCTCTCCCGCGCGGGCCAGGAGATCGAGCGCTCGTGGCGGGAGGACTACCTGCCCGGTTTCCTGCGCGAAATGCGGCTGCGGGGAGCTCTCGACCTCTCGCGCCTGTCCTTCGACGAGCTGGTCGACGTGTTCCGTCGAACCTCCCGCTCGTTCATGACCGAGGACTATGTGCGCGCCGAGACGATCAACGTCGCGGCCGATTTCTACTTCAAGGTCGCCGTCCGCGAGCTGGAGAAGTCAGGGTTCGACCCGGCCGCGTGCCTCTCGCACCTGCCGCAGACCGTGGTCTGCGAAGCCATGGATCTTCTCTCGCGCGTCGGCCGCGGCGAGGCCGAGATCTCGGCCTTCATGGATCTTTACGGGCACCGCGCCCCGCAGGATTACGAGATCTCCCAGCCGCGGTTCCGCGAGACGCCTTCGCTGGCGATGGCGATGGCATCGCGCTCGGGAAGTGGCCGCGCGCTCTCGGCGGTCGCGCCTCCCGTGATCGAGAAGCGCGTGCTGCGACTCGCCGTCGAACGGGCGCGGCGCTACCAGACCCTCAAGGAAGAGGCCAAGCACCACGCGATGCGCCAGATCGAGTTCGTGCGCGCACTGCTCCTGGAGATCGGCCGGCGCATGGACTTGGGAGAGGGCGTGTTCCATCTGACTCCGAAGGAAGTCCGCCGCCTGGGCGAGCCGGGATTCGGCCAGGCCGAGGCCGCGCGACGCATCCTCGAACGTCAGGAGGAGGCCGAGGCCCTGCGCGACGTGTCGATGCCCCGCGAGATCACGGTCGTCGCGCTGGAGTCCCTGGACGTCGAGCGCGGCGCGGCCAAGCTCATCCCTCGCGGCACGGCCAATCTGCGCGGCACGCGCGTCTCGGGCAGCGGCGACGTCAGCGGCCGGGTGCGGGTTCTGCGGCGCGCCGAGGAGATCGACTCCTTCCGGAAGGGCGAGATCCTGGTGGCCCGCTTCACCGACCCGACCTGGACCTCCGTGTTCCCGCTCGCGCGGGGCATCGTCACCGAGATCGGGGGCTGGCTCTCCCATGCCGCCATCCAGGCGCGCGAATACGACATCACCGGGATCGTCGGCGCGAACGGCGCTCTGGATGGGCTCGAGACCGGCGAGCTCGTGTGCCTCCGGGCGGACGGGACCATCGAGCGCTTCGGCGAGCGACGCCTGGAGGACCGCGTGCCGATCTCCATGTCCGTCCACCTGCATCGTGAGACGGGGACCCTCGACGCACGCCTCGCCGACCTCAGCTGCCACGGGGCGCTCCTGCTTGTCCCGGAACGCCAGTTGACTCTCGGCGAGGAGGTCGACATCGACTCGACGGAAATCAACGGGCTTCTCGAGGCCACGGTGATCCGGAACGGCCTGCCGGGCATCTACGGCCTGCGGTTCCGGAGAACTCTCGACAGCCAATCGGCGGCCGCACTCTGGGTCCGGCTCGAAGGGACCGTGCAAGGCGCCGCGTAGGACACGCGCAGCGCTGTGCACTTCTCGGGCCGTGCCGGGGGGCACGGCCCGAGGCTTTTCAGGAGGCGACGCTCGCGCCGCCCTGGCTGCGGCGTTCGCTTGCGCTCCGGGTCAGGCTGCTAGGCCTCTACGGACTCCTCTCGCGGTCCCTCTTCGGATGATCCGCGCCGCAGCATTCGCTTGGCTTCCGCGGCGGGGGCCGTCGCCGCGCGCGGGTCCGCGGACACCGGATCGGATGCCGGCGGTTGGGGGGAAGCGGCCTCGAGCGCGCGCCGCACTCTGGGATGCGCGCGGTTCAAACTGATGGTCGTGACCGGGAACTCGGGGGTCTTGGGGTTCGGAACCTTCGACGTCAGGATCATTCCGGCCTCTGCGGCCTCGTGGACCATCTGCCGCGGGAGGTCGGGATCGTCGGCCCAGTCATACCCGCGCTTGGGCAGATACGTGTCGCGGAACCACTTCAGGGACACGAAGTGAAGGTGCGGGTCCTTCTCCACACGGTCGAGGGCCGAGATGAAGTCCTGCATCGGATCACCGCTGCCATCGGAACCACGCAGCTGGGGAGAGCCGACTCCGCCCGGACCCGGAGCGACTTCGTAGACGACCCACACGCCGCAGGACCGCTGGGACCAGGACTGCACCGGCGCACCGAGCCGGAGCTGTCGGCCGCTGTCGCGCTGGCGCAAGGAGACGTGGACGCTCGCTCCGTCCGGGGGGGCGAGCAGGAGAAGGGGCTTGAGATCCCCGGGAAGGTCTCCGCGCTCGTTGGTCTCCACGAGAGCAGCCAGAGCTCGCTGCAGATCGGACTCGAGCTCGGAGATGGTGGTCGGGCGCTGATCCATGTATCGATGCCTCGATCAGGAACGTCAGGGGCTTGTCTGCCCTGTCCGTGGGCGGACGAAAGGCAAGGGACCACTATAAGCGCCGGCCGGCGAACATGAAGAGAAGGGCCGCCCGGTGCGCAACCGGACGGCCCTCGCCGGGACCCTGCACGAGCGGATCAGTGTCCGCCCGAGTGAGAGTGTTCCTTTTCCTTCTCGGGCAGGTCGCTCACGAGCGCCTCGGTCGTGAGCAACAGGCTCGCCACCGAGGCTGCATTCTGCAGCGCTGTGCGCACGACCTTGGTCGGATCGATCACGCCCGACTTGACGAGGTCCTCGTAGGTCTCCGTCGCCGCATTGAAGCCGTGGTTCTTCTGCTTCGCCGCGCGTACGTTCTGAACCACGACCGCGCCGTCGAGGCCGGCATTGGCCGCGATCTGGCGCATCGGAGACTCCAGCGACCTGCGCACGATCATTGCGCCGACGCGTTCGTCGGCCTCGAGCTTGAGACCCTCGACCGGCTCGATGCAGGAGAGCAGGGCGACGCCGCCGCCGGGGACGACTCCTTCCTCGACCGCCGCGCGGGTGGCGTGAAGCGCATCTTCGACGCGGGCCTTCTTCTCCTTCATCTCGGCCTCGGTCGCGGCCCCGACGTTGATCTGGGCCACGCCGCCCGAGAGCTTCGCGAGTCGCTCCTGGAGCTTCTCCTTGTCATAGTCGGACTTCGTGTTCTCGATCTCGGCCTTGATCTGGGCGATGCGGCCCCGGATCGCTTCCTTGGAGCCGGCGCCCTCGATGATCGTGCAGGTCTCCTTCTCGACGACGACCTTCTTGGCCGTGCCGAGATCGCGCACCGTCACCGACTCGAGCGTCTGGCCGGTGGCCTCGAAAACGGCGTTGCCGCCGGTCAGGATGCCGATGTCCTCGAGCATCGCCTTGCGGCGGTCGCCGAAGCCGGGCGCCTTGACTGCGACGCAGGGGAAGGCCCCGCGCAGGCGGTTGACGACCATCGTCGCCAGAGCCTCGCCCTCCACGTCCTCGGCGATCACGACCAGCGGCCGGCCGCTCTGCGCGACCTGCTCGAGCAGGGGGATCATGTCCTTGACGGTCGAGAGCTTCTTCTCGTGGATCAGGATGTAGGGGTTCTCGAACACCGCCTCCATCGTCTTCGGGTTGGTGATGAAGTGCGGGGAGAGCCATCCCTTGTCGAACTGCATCCCCTCGACCCACTCGACCTCGGTCGCAAGGCCCTTGCCTTCCTCGACCGTGATGACGCCGTCCTTGCCGACCTTGTCCATCGCCTTGGCGATCATCTCGCCGATCTCGGTGTCGCCGTTGCTGGCGACGGTGCCGATCTGGGCGATGTCGTGATGGCCCTTGACGGGAGTCGAGAGCTTCTTCAGTTGTTCGACGCAAGCGTCGACGGCCTTGTCGATGCCGCGCTTGAGGGCGACCGGGCTCGCACCGGCCGTGACGTTCTTCAAGCCTTCCTCGAAGATCGCCTCGGCGAGCACGGTCGCGGTCGT
>JBGPOP010000019.1:0-84330 GCA_041488095.1 Planctomycetota bacterium | reverse complement strand
GCCTGCGGACCGCTCCGCCCCCGCGCCGGCCATGTAGGCGTCGAAGCGCTCGAGGACGCTCGAGAGACGGGAGAGGTAGGCCGCGTCGTGCGCGCGTTGGGCGAGGTCCTCGGGGTAGATGTCGCGCAGGAAGGCGACCGCGTTGTGGCGGCAGGCCTCCCACTTGGCGGGATAGAGATCGCGGAACAGGGCGGTCGCATCCGGGTCCCAGGACCACCACAGGTTCCTCGCGAGCCGTTCGAGCCCGAGCAGCGCCTCGGGCAGCGCCGCGGCGACGTGGAAGCGGGTCAGGCGCGGGCGCCGTCCCTCGGGTGAAGGGACGACGGGCAGCGGGACGCGGGGACGCGCGGGCGGCGGCGGTCTCGCGCTCACTCGCTCCGCTGCGAGCGCGAGAGCGAGGTTGAAGGCCTCCAGATAGCGCAGGACGAGGTCGGACCAGGCGGTGCGCCGGGCCGTCTCGCGGCAGGTGCGCGAAAGCTCGTCGCGGTCGCGCGCCTCGCTCGCGAGGCGCTCGAGGATGCCGGCCAGCAGCTCGGCCGAGCGCGCGTCGTCGACGCCCTGGCGCGGGAGCACGGTGACCCCGTGCTCCGGATCGAGCCGCGACTCGAGGGCCCAGCGGCCGAAGCCCGAGCAATCGGTCGTGATCGTCGGCACGCCGACGGCGAGGCTCTCCTCGGGGGTGTAGCCCCAGGGCTCGTAGAAGGACGGGAAGCAGGTGAGGTCCATGCCGCGGAGAACGGCCTCGTAGGGCAGGCCGAGCAGGCCGTCGTCGGGTGCGCAGTAGAGCGGGGTGTGGATCACCTTGACGCGCGACCCGGGAGCATTCTGGAGGGATCTCTCCGCACAGCGCCGCGCGATCGGATCGCGCTCGGCGTCGAAGAGGTTGTGCGTCGAGATCCCGCCCGTCCCCCCCATCGGCCCGCGGATCGAGTCGATCGGCGCGCGCAACCGCTCGAGGACCTCGCTCCGGATGCCGGAATTGCCGGCCGGAACGAGCGCGAACAGGACGATCGGCCGCCCGGGCCGGCGATCGACGAGGGCCAGCGCATCGAGCAGGACGTCGAGGCCCTTGTTGTGGAATTCGTAGCGCCCCGAGACGCAGACGAGCATCGCGCCGGAAAGGTCCTCGCCGCACAGACGCCGCGCCAGGGTGCGCAGCTCCGCCTCGGCCGTCTCCCGGCTGGCGGTGCCCGCCAGCTCGTCGATGACGTCCAGGTCGATCCCGTTCGGCAGGAGCGGCTCGGGCTTGCGACCGAGGAACAGCTCGGCTTCGCGCGCAGTGATCTCGCTCACGGTCGTGAAGACGTCGGCCTCGCGTGCGCAGACGGACTCCATCGAGTGCTTGGCGCGGATCCCGTGAGCCTCGGCCGCCTCGTCGGGCGTGCGGCCGTCGAGGCCCGACTCGGGCGAGCGACCTCCCGATGCGATCGATCGTCCCAGAACGGTCGCGTGCGTCGTGAAGACGGTGCCGATCTCGGGCACGCGCTCCTTCAGGTGCAGGAGGCCGGCGCCGGTCATCC
The DNA here is from genome assembly GCA_041488095.1 of Planctomycetota bacterium. Classification (GTDB taxonomy): domain Bacteria; phylum Planctomycetota; class UBA1135; order UBA1135; genus DASYPQ01. Next base: position 82,810 of record JBGPOP010000019.1, on the reverse strand, counting down.
ATTCGTGGAACTGCGCGACGGCGCGCACGCGGCGCGGAGCGAAACGCTCGCGGAACCACTTCTCGATGACGATGCCCGCGGCGTGGCCGAAGAGCAGCGGCTCGACGTAGTCCCAGCCGCCGGAGATCGAGTCGACCTTGTGCCGCTCCCACATGCCCGCGAACATGGGGTCCTTGCCCGCGAACAGGCCGGAGAACTCGACCAGGATCGTCCGCGGCCGGCCGGGGATCCTCCAGCGCCCGACGCGCACGGGGATGCCGAGCGCGCGACAGCTCTCGCAGAAGTCGGCGAAGCCCTGCTCCTCCTCGAACTGCTCGCGCTGGTGGGCCTGGCCGCCGGAGAGGAGCCAGGGACCGATCGCGACGTAGGCGTCGCCGTAGCGGGAGACGAGCGTCTTGGCCTTGGTCGAGACGACGGTGTAGATGCCGCCGACCTTGTTGCAGACTTCCCAGGAGACTTCGAAGAGGGCGTGGGGGGCGGTCATCGGGGCGGGGCATTCTTCAGGGCGAGCCCGATGCAATCAATCGTCCAGGGGGCAGGGGAGACTCCAGCCGGACGGGACCACCAGCCCGAGGGCCCTCAGGCACACATCCGAGCACGCCGGCGACTTCTGCACGACGCGGGTTCTGAATCGTCCCGCACAAGTGCGTACGGGCGCGAAGCGCGCACCCTGGCTGCAGGTTTCGGCGGACCGCGGCGGTGACTTCGTCGCACGTGCGCGCCTAGGAGTGCGTTCGACGGAGCGCGGCGTGGTGCCGCGCACCGATCGAGATCGCGATCATCCATGAAGATCCCCGCACTCGTGAAGCTGGCTTTCTCCACGCTCGTGCTCGTCGGCTGCGGTCCGTCTCCCGATCTCGTCGTCTACTGCTCTCTCGACCAGGAGTTCGCCGAGCCCATGATCCGGCGCTACGAGCAGGAGACGGGTCGGCACGTCCACGCCGAGTTCGACATCGAAGCCAACAAGACCGTCGGTCTCGTGCAACGCATCCGCGAGGAAGGCTCGCACCCGCGCTGCGACGTGTTCTGGAGCAGCGAGATTGGCCACAGCGTCCAGCTCGGGGAGGACGGCTTCCTGGAGAGCTACGACTCGCCGAGCGCCGCCGACATCCCGGCCGCCTTCCGCGATCCGCAGCGTCGCTGGACGGGTTTCGCTGCGCGGGCGCGCATCCTCATCGTCAACAAGGACCTCGTCGACCCGAAGCAGATCACCAGCATGTGGGACCTCGTGGATCCCAGGTGGAGCGGCAAGACCACGATGGCCAAGCCCGTGGTCGGCACGACGTTGACGCACATGGCCGCGCTGTACGCGGCGCTGGGCGAGACCCAGGCCGAGGAGTACGTCCAGAAGATCAGCGCGCTCGGCAGGACCGGAGCGGTCAACATCGCGAACGGCAACAGCACGGTCGCGCGGCTCGTGGGCGACGGGACGATGGCCTTCGGCTGGACCGACAGCGACGACTACGCCGTCGCGCTCGAGCGCGGCGCGCACGTGGTCGCGGTGTACCCCGATGCCGGGGGCTGCGGCACGCTCCTGATGCCGAACACGGTCTCGATCGTGAAGGGCGCGCCTCACCTGGACTCGGCCAGGCGGTTCGTCGACTGGGTCTTGCGGCCGGAGACGGAGAGGGAGCTCGCTTTCTCGCGTTCGGCGCAGATCCCCGTGCGCCCGGGTGTCCCTCGTCCGCCGAACGTGATCGCACCCGGCCAGTTCAAGGCGCTGGACGTCGACTATCGCAGGATCGGAGCCGAGCTGGAGAAACGCTCCGAGCACCTGAAGCAGCTGTTCGTCGAGTGAGCGCGCACGCGCCCTTCCCCACCCCATGGAACTCCTTCATCTGCTCACACTGATCCCCTTGCCGCTCCAGGACCCCGCATCGGTTCCTCAAGATGCGCCAGCCGTTCCCGTCGCGACGACGTCGCCGCAGATCGGCTACGACGACGGGTTCTTCCTCCGCTCGCCGGACGGCCAGTACGAGCTCTCGATCGGAGGACGCGTGCAGTTCGACGCCATCTCGTACGGGGGCGAGCGCAACCCCGGGGCCGACTTCAAGGTCCGTCGTATGCGTCTCGAGTTCCACGGTCGCTTCCCCGGGGGCATGCAGTTCCAGCTCGAGCCCAACTTCAAGCCGGACGGCACCGAGATCGATGAAGCCTGGCTCGGATTCGACGTCTTCCACGCCAACGCGCGACTGATGCTCGGACGCATGAAGGCGCCGTTCTGCCTCGAAGAGCGCAGCAAGCAGGCGAACATCGACTTCCCGCGCTTCTCGATCCTCCACCAGTTCGCTCCCGGGGAGGACCACGGCGTCTTCCTGTACGGCAACACACCTTCGAAGGAGCTCGGCTACGATGTCGCCGTCTACAACGGCACGGGCAACGCGGACACGAACAGCAGCAAGGACGTGGCAGCGCGCGCGGTGTGGCGCCCGTTCGTGCGCGACGACGGATCCCCGTTGAAGAACCTCCAACTCGGCGTCGCCGCAACGTGGGGCCGGCAGGACGACGACGTGACGGGCGGGAGCATCGCGAACGAGCCGCAGCTCCCCGTCATCCGTTTCGTCGACGACCTGCGCCTCGACGGTCGACGGACGCGGGTCGGCCTCGAAGGCGCCTGGTACCGCGGCCCCTGGTTCGCCCAGGCCGAGCTCATGAACGTGCAGCAGGACATGTCGCTGGGCTCCGTCGACCGCTCCATCGGATTCACCGGCGGCTACCTGACGGTCTCGCACGTGCTCACGGGCGAGGACAAGAGCTTCGACGCGACGAAGCCGGTGACGCCGTTCAGCTTCGAGACCGGACAGGGCCGCGGCGCCTGGATCCTGGCGGCGCGCTTCTCGGAGCTGAAGAGCGACTCGGAGCTCGAGACCGCCGGCTTCGCCATGCCGGGCACGTTCACCGACCACATCCGCACGGCCTCGCTGGGCCTCGACTGGGTGCCGAGCGAGCACGTGATCCTGCGCAACGCGCTGGTCCACACGTGGTACTCGAACGACGTCGATCTCGACCGGGGCAGCGCGCGCTCCGAGGACGCGCTGATGATCGAGCTCCAGCTGAGCTTCTGACGGGAGTCCTTCTGCATGAGCCGTCCGCTGGTCCTCGTGGCTGCGCTACTCTTCGCCCTGGTAGGGCTCGCGCCGATCGCGTGCATGGTCGACAGGATCCACACGGAGGATCTGCTCGGCGTGCTGGATGCGAGGACGCTCGCGCTCCTGTGGCGCACGAGCTGGATGGGGCTCGGAGCCGCGGCCCTGGCTTTCGGGCTGGGGCTGCCGTTCGGCTTCCTGGTCGCACGCACGGACGTCCCCGGCGCCAGGATCCTGCGCCACGTCGGCCTGGTGCCGCTGCTCGTGCCGCCGGTGATCCTGGCGATGACGACGTCCGTGCTCTGGACCGACGTCCGCGGAGCGACCGCCGTGATCGTCGTGCTCGGCGTGAGCACGTTCCCGCTCGTGGCCGTGTTCGTCGCGCGCGCCTTCGAGCGCATCGATGCGCGCCGCGAGCAGGCCGCCCTGCTGGCCGGCGGGCTGCGCGCGGCGATCTCGATGGAGCTGCCGCTCGTGCTCCCCGCGGCGGCGTGCGGCGCGTGCTTCGCCTTCGTGCTCGCGATCAACGACTTCGCCGTGCCCGACTACGTGGCCTCGATCGGGAAGAAGTACAACGTCTACGCCGACGAGGTGTTCGCGAGCTGGCAGAGCGTGCACGCTCCGGGCAAGGCCGTCGCAGCCGCGCTCCCGCTCGTCGCGCTGACGCTCGCGGCGCTGCTCCCGGCGCTGTGGCTGCGCCGCCGCGGCTCGCTGGCCACGTTCGACGGGGACTTCCTTCGACCCGAGCCCCTGGAGCTCGGCCCTTGGCGCTGGCCGGCGTGTGCGGCGATCGCGCTCCTCGTGGGGATCACGGCCTTGCTGCCGATCGGTCGACTGCTGTGGGAGGCGGGCGGCGGACCGCGGGGCTGGAGCCTGGTGCACCTGCAAGGCGCGTTCGCGCGCGGGATCGAGATGGGTCGCGCCGATCTGCAGCGCAGCCTGCTCTTCTCCGCATCGGCCGCGGCGATCGCGGTGATCCCGGCGCTCGTGCTCGGCCACGCGCTCGAGCGTTCGCGGCGCAACGGCTGGCTCGAGGCCGCGATCATCCTTCCGGTCGCCGTGCCTGCGATCCTGTTCGGCATCGGCACCATCGCGCTGTGGAACCACGAGGCGACGGCGGACCTCTACTCCAGCGGTCTCGTCGTCGTCCTGCTCCTCCTCGGACGGTTCATCGCCTTCCCGGTCCTGGCCGTGTCGGGTGCGACGGCCATGCTCGACTCGCGCCTGGAGGAGGCCGGCACGATCTGCGGCGCCAAGCCGGCCCGGCGGTTGTTCGCGATCGTCGCGCCCGGGGTGCGCGCATCGCTCCTCGGCGGCGCAGCCCTGGTGTTCGTGTTCGGCATGCGGGAGCTCGACGCCGCCATCCTGGTCCCGGCCGCGAACGGGACGGCGATGTTCCGCGTCTACAATGCGATCCACTTCGGGCGCGACGATTTCGTCGCGGCGCTCGCGCTGCTCGTCATCTTCTTCATCCTCCTGCCCGGGATCCTGTGGTCGGCGTTCGCGCGCGAGAGGCTGGAGGTGCTGCCGTGACGACGCGCACGGTCGTCCGGCTCGAGAGCGCCGAAGTGCATCTGGGCGGGCACTGCGTCCTCGGCCCGCTGGATCTCGAGGTCGAGGACGGCGAGCACCTGCTCATCGTGGGGCGGTCGGGCTCGGGGAAGACGACCCTCCTGCGCGCCGTCGCAGGTCTGCAGCGACTCTACGCCGGGCGGATCGAGCTGTTCGGCCGGATCGCGAACGACGGCGTGCGCACGCAGCTCGCGCCCGAGCGGCGCCGGGTCGGATTCCTGTTCCAGGGTGGCGCGCTCTGGCCGCACATGAGCGTGCGCGACACGCTGGGGTTCGTCCTGCGCTGCCGCGGCGTCCCGAGGTCCGAGCGCGCGTCGCGCATCGGCGCGTTGCTCGAGACCGTGGAGCTCTCGGGCCTGGAGGACCGCAAGCCGGGCACGCTGTCCGGCGGCGAGGCGCAGAGGCTCTCGCTCGCCCGCGCCCTGGCCGTGGAGCCCGAGCTCCTGCTGCTCGACGAGCCGCTCGGCCCCCTCGACGCCGAGCTGCGCAGCGCGCTGATCGATCGGCTGGCGGACATCCAGCGGCGCCGCTCCTTGACCACGCTGCACGTGACCCACGACGCGAGCGAGGTCCGGAGGATCGCGACGCGCATGCTGCGGCTCGAAGCCGGGCGGCCGGCTCTCGCTCAGAAGGAGCTGCCGGCGTGAGGGATCGAGGCGGGATCGCGCGCAAGGCGATCGGCTTCGTCGCCCTGGCGGTGGGCGGGATCGCGCTCTACGCCGTGCTGCGGAGGCCCGCGCCGACCTCGAGCGCGCAGGCGTTCACGAGCTCCGAGCAGTGCAAGGCCTGTCATGCGCAGGCGTATGCGGAGTGGTCGACCTCGTGGCATGCGCAGGCGTGGAGCGATCCGGAGGTGCGCGCGCTCTCGAACGACTTCCAGAACACCGACTGCATCGACTGCCACGCTTCGCGACCGGTGTTCGAGACCGGGATCGGGGAGCGCGTGCTGCCGCGCAGCGCTCGGCGCGGCGAAGGGATCGATTGCATCGCGTGCCATCTGCTGCCGGAGGGCCACGTCTCGGGCGGGCTCGTGGCGGGCACTCGCGACGCGCCTGGAGCGGCCTGCCGTCCGGTCGCGCTGCGCGACCTCGGGTCCTCGGCGTTCTGCGCCGTGTGCCACGACCAGCACGAGACCACGAAGCAGTGGAAGGCCACGGACTACGCGGCGCGGGGGATCGGCTGCGTCGAGTGCCACATGGTCGCGCGCGCCGCCGGCGGCTCGAAGGGAAGCGACCACGCGATGATGGGCGGGCACGACATCGAGCTCGTGAGGCGCGCGGTCGAGATGAGAGGCAGGCGCGAGGGCTCGCGCTGGCTGATCGAGGTCGAGAACGTCGGCGCGGGCCACCATTTCCCGACCGAGGAGCGCTCCCGCGCCGGGGATGTGTTCTGGCGACCGCTGGGAGACGGCGCGCAGACCTGGCGGCACGCCTACCGCTTCCGCAGCCCGTACCACCACGAGGATCTGCCCGACACGCTGCTCCCGGCGCACGAGACGCGGACGATCCCGATCGACGATGCGGAAGCCTCGGGCGCGATCGAGGTGGCGCTCTTCTACACGCTGAAGCCGTACTGGGCCGATCCAGCACACCCCGACCCCGAGCACGAGGCCCGGCTCGTGCATCGGATCGAGCTCCGACCATGAGAACCGTCCTGTGCGCCATCGCGCTCGCGTGCTGCGCGTGCCGGCGTGATTCGAAACCGGCGGCGACGTTCGCGATCCGAAAGGTCAGCGCGGTCGAGATCGCCAGGCTCGAGGGCTCCCTGCCTGCTCGGGCGGCGCCGGCAGAGCCATCCGGCGACCTGCGTGAGCGCGTGCGCGGCCTCGTGCTCGAACGGGCGCACGCGCAGGGGAAGATGCGAGCGCTGGAGCTCGAGGACCTGGCGACGATCGGGGATCCGGCCGTCCCCGTCATCGACGCGCTGCTCGACGAGAAGGACCGAGGCCCGGAGGAACGGCTCTCCGCGCTTGAGGCCCTGGGCGCCATCGACACGGTGAGCTCGGCGGACGCGCTCGTGAAACGGATCGACCAGGAGAAGATCAGGGAGCCCTGGATTCGCGCCCAGGCCGCGTACCAGGTGGCGAAGCTGACGTCCGATCACGTACTCCCGAGCCTGCTCGCGCAACTGAAGTACGAGCTCGACGGCGAGACGGTCATCTGGATCGCAGCGGCGCTGGCCAAGCACAGGAACTACGCCGGCCTGGACGGCCTGCGCGTGCTCTCGGCGAGCGGTGCGACGGCCGAGGTGCGGGCCGACGCGCAGTCGATGCTGGCGAGGGTGACCGGGGAGGCGGGATTCCAGGACAGCGAAACGCTCTACACGGCCTGGAACAGCTCCGACTCGGGCCGGAGAGTGCCGCGCGCAGAGCCTTCGCCGCGCCTGCACCAGGAGATGTGGCGCCGCATCGCCGACCTCGCCGAATTCGACCTGCGCCGGGTGGACGACGCGCGCTTCGCGCTGTCGCGCAGCGCCGAGTGGGTGGTCGATCTGCTGGTCGCCGCGCTGCACGAGGAGGATCCGCACGTCCGCTTGCACGTCGCCCAGTCGCTCGAGCGCATGGGGCGGCGGGCGAGCGCGGCGTGCGGCGAGCTCGTGCTCGCCCTCGACGAGCCGCACATGGCCTCGAGCGCGGCCGCAGCTCTCGGCGGAATCGGCTGCACGGACGCGCTCGACGCGCTGGAAGTGCACACGCAACCGGGAAATGATCCGGAGCTGCGCAACGCCGCGGCCGCAGCGCTGGGAAGACTGGGCTCGCCGGCCGCGATTCCGGCGCTGCGTGCCCTGCTCGCGCCGGGGGAGTCGCTCGACCTGCGGCAAGCCGCCGCGCAGTCGCTCGTCGCACTGGGCGAGATCGCGACCGCGCTCCCGTTGCTCGTCGATTGCCTGACGACGCCCGGTGCGGACGCGGGGGGCGCGGAGAGCGCGCTCGAGGCGTGGCTCGCGAACGTTGCGACGCGCAGGCCGAAGGCCGCCACGTTGCTCGAGCAGTGGAAGGCGATGGCGGGCGATCCGGCCCAGACCCCGCCTCCAGCGGAGGTTGCGAGCCGTCTGCGTGCGCGTTGCAAGCTGCTCAGGAATTCGATGCCGGCCCTGGTCTCGCCCGAGAAGTGAGGTGGCCTCGCAGTGTCGCTCCCGTCCATATCACCACACGATCCGCACACCATTGCTCGAGCTGAAGTTGTTCGTCGTGCAGTAGCTTGCGTTGTCGCGGTAGTAGGTCTGGTAGTAGCGCGTCGACCCCGGAAGGATCGGGTCGCCGAGAGCAGCGGATCGCGTCGTGACCGAAGGATCGCCAGCCTGCGGCGCGTCAGCCGAGCCGCCGAGGGCAGTCTTGACGTACAGCCGCTTGAGGCTGCCCCCAGCGCAGCGCAGCCCGTCGCCGAATCGCGTGGTCGCGGAGATCAGGCTGTTTCCCTGGAGGAAGATCGTCAGGACGGTCGAGATCTCCCCGCTGACGTGAAAGACCACGGTGTCGGGGCTGGGTGTGCCCGTGCTCGAGAGCCCTGCACCGCCGGTTCCGGCGGAATTCTGGCAGCCACGGCCGGTGGAGCCCGTGTTCGAGCAGGGGCAGGGGGCAACGGTGCCGTCGCCAAAGCAGAAGGTGGAGATAGGAGAGGAGCAGGCGCGCCAGCGCGCGATGTGGAGCGAGGTGATGGCGCCAGCCTGGGTGAACGTGCCTCCGACGTAGAGGTCAGGGCCGTTGCCTAGGCCGTCATCGTGGACGGCGAGGGCGTAGGCGACGTTATTCAATCCGTGTCCGAGCGCGGACCATCGCGTTCCGTCCCACCGGGCGATTTGCCTCGCTTGAGTTCCACCTGCGCTCGGAAAAATCCCTGCGGCGTAGAGCCCGGCCCCACTCCCATCATCGAAGACTGTCAAGGCGAAGGGACCGCCGTTGACCCCGCCGCCTACGGAGGACCACGTCGAACCGTTCCAACGTGCAATGCCAATCGCGTCTGGTCCGGCCGCGGTGTGGAAGTCACCTCCGGCGTACAACGCGGACCCGCTTCCATCATCGAATACGCCGAGCGCCTCGACCTCGCTATCTGCACCCATCCCCAGGCTCGACCAAACGGAACCGTCCCACTTGGCGATGTAGTTGACCGGCATACCTCCGGCCAAGGTGAACCGACCCGCCACGTAGAGAGCCGGCCCGCTTCCGTCGTCGAACACTGCTAGGCTCCATACCAAAGGTCCATACGTTCCCCCACCACCGAGGCCGCCACCGACAGATGACCAAGATGCGCCATTCCACCTGATGATCGCTGGCGAGCCTACGGACTGAGCGCCATTGAAAAGGCCACCCACGTACAGGGCAGGCCCACTACCGTCATCGTGCGCAATCAACGCAGCGACTCCTGGAGTGATGCTTCCACGATTGAGCCCTCCTCCGACCGCGGACCAGCTCGATCCGTTCCATCGAGCGATCGCTCGCGAGAGGATGCCGCCCGCGGTCGTGAAGCTGCCCCCAGCATACAGCGCGGGCCCCGTGCCGTCGTCGTAGATTGCGAGAGCGCCAACGGAATCGTCCGTCCCCAGCCCGAGTGGTGACCAATTCGCTCCATCCCACCGGGCGATAAAAGCAGCAGGCAGACCTACTGATCCGGTGAAGGCACCAGCGACGAATAGCGCTCTTCCGTTGCCGTCGTCCCAGCTCAGGATCGCGCCGACATCATGATTCGGTCCGACCTGCGAGAACTCAGTGCTCCAGCTCAAGCACTGGCCGTTTGCGACTTCACTCCCGGTCGCCGTCGCCAACAAGATCAGGGAGAGCGGACTCAGCAGAGCTTTCGTCTTGGGACACATCATTGCCCGTCGCCTGTGGGACCTCAGCGCTCCGGATCCCGGCTGGACAGGATACCAGGGGATTTCCCACGGACGTAGCTTCGTGACCGCGATCCAGCCCTGTCCTGAACCCATCCCTCAAGGCGCCGCCTGCACCCCACCCGCCGCCCTCGAGGCCCGCCTCGCCAGATCGTCCAGCACGTTCATGAACGCGATGAACGCATCGTGCGGGCTCGCGTACGGGCTGAAGTACTTGTGCACGTCCCCGTCCGAGAACCACTTCGTGCACATGTAATAAAGGTGGTCCGAGGTCGAGAGCCTCCGCCAGTTGTCGAGCACCTCCGACGCCCCGCCCTCCGCCGCCCGCACCACCGTCGCCCGCAGCGCGTACAGCGCCTCGTTCGCCGCGCGCTGCATCGGATTGCCGAGCCACGCCGTCAGGTCGCGCTCGACGTCCGCCCACGACACCGGATGCGGGATCGAAAGCCTCGCCACCGGATCCCGCTCCGCCGCGACCTCCGACGGCGTGCGGAACCGGAAGCGCCCGTCCCTCAGCACCTCCCGCGGCATGTGCTCCATGAACTTGAAGATCCCCGTCTCGCTCCATTGGTGCTCGCCGAACGTCTCGTAGTCCATGAACAAGCCGATCACCGTGTCCGCGCGCGGCACCTGGTGCACCCAGTGGGCGAACTTGTCCGCGGTCAGCGGCCACTCGCTCCACCCGCGATTGCTGAACCGGAACGCGATGTCGTCGGACAGCTTGTACGACCGCAGCAGGATCTTGATCCGCTCGCAACCCTCGGGCCGGTACACGCGGTGCGGGCTCCTCCAGCCCAGCAGATGATCCGCGCCCTCTCCCAGGATCGCCCGGAAACCCATCTCCTCCGCCGCGCGCGCGATCCGCTCGTCGACGACCAGCTCCGTGTTCCTGAACGCGGTCGGGCGCCGGCCGAACAGCCGCTCGATCCGCTGGGCGTGTCCCTCCACCTGCGCGCGAAACTCCTCCAGGTCGAACAGCCCCGACAGCGAGTGGTGCGAGGTCTCCGCCAAAAACTCGACCGACCCCGTGCGCGCGAGCCTCACGAAGCTCTCCAGCGTCTCCGGCGTCCAACGCTCCATCTGGTCGAGCGCCGTGCCGCTCACCGAATACGCGCAGCGGAAGCGTCCCTCCGTCTGCTCCACGAGATGCAACACGAGCGCGTTCATCGGCAAATAGCACTTCTCCGCCACCCGCCGCACGATCCTCGCGTTCTCGACGTCGTCGAAGTACCGGTCCGACACGCCGATGTCGAAGAACGTGTACCGCCGCAGGCGGAAGGGCTGGTGCACCTGGAAGTAGAAGACGACGTCCGTCATCCCGCGATCTCCCGGTAGACGTCGCGCAGCACCGCCGCAGGCTGCTCCCACCGCAGGCTCCGGATCTCGTCGCGGCCCTCGCTCGTGAGCTGCTCCGCGAGCGCCGGGTAGCGCAGCAGCGCCAAAATCTTGTTGGCGATGTCCTCCACGTCCCAGAAATCGACCTTGAGCGCGTTGCGCAGCACCTCGGACACCCCGCTCTGCCGCGACACGATCACCGGCGTGTCGAGCGCCATCGCCTCGAGCGGCGTGATGCCGAACGGCTCGGACACCGAAGGCATCACGAAGATGTCCGCCATCGCGTACATGCGCTCGACCTCCTCCCCCTTCAGGAAGCCGGTGAAGTGCACGTGGCGCGCGAGGCCGAGCTTGGCCGCACGCTCGATCATCACCGGCAGCATGTCGCCGCTGCCGCTCATCACGAACTTGATCCGCGGCTCGACCCGCACGACGCGCGCCGCGGCCTCGAGGAAATAATCGGGGCCCTTCTGGAACGTGACCCGGCCGAGGAACAGCACGATCGGCTCCTCGATCGTCTTCCCGGCGTGGAACAGGTCGACCTGCTCCCGGTGCGTCACCGAGTTGTGGACGACGCGGATCTTGCCCGGATCGACGCGGTAGCGGCGCAGCAGCACCCCCGCAGTGTAGTGGCTGACGCACACGACCCGGTCGGCTGCGTCGAGGCCGAGCTGCTCGATGTCGCGCACGCGCTCGTTCACCCTCTCGCCGCTGCGGTCGTACTCGCAGGCGTGCACGTGGAAGACCAGCGGCTTCCGCGCCGCGCGCGCCGCGGCGAGCCCGGCCGGCAGCGTCATCCAGTCGTGCGCATGGACGACGTCGAACTCGCGCGTCCTGGCGATCTCCCCGGCGACGATGGCGAAGCGCGCGACCTCGGCCATCAAGCTCGGGCCGTAGCCGCCCGCGAAGGGCAGCGCGCCGCGATCGATCAGCTTCCGGGCGACCTCGTCCCCCGCCTTCGGATGCGCGGGGATCCGGAGCAGCTCCTCGAGCCCGGCGAGCGCCTGCGAACGCGTTCCCTGGCCCGTCTCCTCGGTGCGCGCGAGCTGCTCGAGGTACTCGATCTCGGTCAAGTAGGGCGTGAGCGGGCTCTCGACCGCCAGGAGCTCCACGAGCGTGCTCACGCGCGACCACGTCTCGTCGTTCCAGGCCGTGCGCGGCGCGCCCCGTGCTTTCGACGGCCGCTTCCCTGCACGAACCTTCGCTCCCCGCGCGGGCCGCGCCTCCGGCGCCGCCTCGAGCATCGGCACCTCGTTCGCTCCGACCACGGAGACGTAGCGCTCGTCCTCGTCACCGAAGGCGCGCGGCACGATGAACAGCACCTCGACCCCGTGGTGCGCGAGCCCCTGCGTCAGCCCGAAGCAGGCCGTGCCGAGGCCGCCCGAGATGTGCGGAGGGAACTCCCAGCCGAACATCAGGACCTTCATCGCGCCTCCTCCACGAGGCTCCATGCCCGCAGGATCTCGGCCGTGTTCCAGGCCTGGGCGATCGTGCCGCCCGGCCGGTGCGGCGGATCGCCGTCGAAGACCTCGGACACGTGCAAGAGGCCGGCCCTCTCGAGCTGATGGTCGAGGGCCGAGAGCAGACCGCGCACGCGCTCGAGCTCAGGCTCGCCGCGCCCGAACGCACGCAGCCAGGCCTCGCAGAAGAACCCGAGGAGCCACGGCCACACGGTGCCCTGGTGGTACGCGCGGTCGCGCTCCTCGGGCCCGCCGCCGTAACGACCGTGGTAGCGCGGGTCGCGCGGCTCGAGCGTGCGCAGGCCGTACGGCACGAGCAGCTCGGTCTCCGCCGCCCGTACGATGTCGGCGCGCCTCTCGCGCGTGAGCGGGCTCCACTCCAGCGCCGCGGCGATCACCATGTTCGGCCGCATCGCGCGCTCGATCGCGCCGTCCTTCCAGGAGTCCGCGAGGTAGCCCTCGGGGAGCCAGAAGCGCTCGAGGAAGCTCGCGCCGGCTTTGCGCTTCAGCGCCCCCCACTCGCTCGCCCGGGCGCTCGCCCGGGCGCTCTCGCCGCGGCGCTTGTGGATGTCCTCGAGGTAGGCGAGCAGGGAGTACCACAGCGCCTCGATCTCGACCGCGCAGCCGTCGCGCGGCGTGACCGGTCCCTCGGCCGTGCGCGCGTCCATCCAGGTCGCGTTGTGCTCCGGACTCCCGGCGCGGACGAGGCCGCCCTCGTCGCACGCGATCCCGAGTCGGGTGCCGTCGCGGTAGCATCGCGCGATCTCCTCGAGCGCGGGCAGGAAACGCTCCGCGACGTCGCGCCCTTTCGCGCTCGCGGGTCCGCTCGCGAGCTCGAGGAGCCGCACCGCGCGCGCGAACCACAGGCTCGCATCGGCGGAGCCGTAGTCGCTGTCCGCCGCGCTCGCGCCGAACACGTTGGGCATCAGGCCCCCGTTCAGGAAGGGGAGCGCGCCCTCGAGCGCCTCGCGGCATTCCGAGGTCCGGCCCCGCGCGAGCAGGAGGCCGGGCAGCGAGACGAACTCGTCCCTCCCCCATTCGCCGAACCAGGGGAAGCCCGCGATCACCGAGAGCCGTCCATCGGCCGTCCGGAACAGGAAATCGTCGGCGACATGACGCGCGGCGGCTCTCGTTCGGACCGGATCGCCGGCGCATTCGGCGAGCGCCGCCTTCCGCGCGGCGGTCTCGCGCTCCCACAGATCCTCCGGAGCGCTCACGGGATCCTCGAGCGATGCCGCGACGATCACGTCGACTCCGCTCTCGATCGGGATCCTCAGCACGCCGGGTGAGAACTGGTCCTCGCGCCCGTCGTAGCCGCGCGCCAGATCGGAGGGGTATTCGATCTGCCGGTACCACACCGGATCGGCCTCGAAGCGCGCCACGGCACCGCCCGCGACGATGTGGATCGGCGGCAGCCCGGCGTAGGGCTGGCAGCGGATCCCGCCCGCGATGCGTTCCGTCCGCGGGTCGAGCGCCATGTTCTCGAAGGTCAGCGCGTCCGCCTCGCGGAAGGCGAGCAGGGGCCGGAGCGCCAGCTCGACCCGGTTTCCCTGCCCGCTGACCCGGTACCGCAGGAGCACGGCCCGCAAGCTCTTCGCCATCAGGACGTCGCGCTCGATCCGCGCGCTCCCGAAGAGATAGAGGAAGGACGGCCAGGGCCTGAGGTCGAAGCTCGCGATCGCCTGGTGCCCGTGCGGCGACCAGAGGCCGGGGTAGCGCGCCATCGAGATCGGCACCGACCGGCCTCCGCCGTGGAGCGTCTCCTCGAAGCGCGACAGGAACACATGGCGCCGGATGCTCCCCCGCGGCGGCGCGACGAGCAGGCCGTGGTAACGGCGCGTCGGGCACATCAGCACGGTGGAGGAGGCGTAGCCGCCGCGCCCGTCGGTCTCGAGCCACTCGCGGGTCATCGAGCGCTCGAGCAGGAGCAGGGACTCGCGGTCGAGGTGCAGGAGGGTGTCGGGGTGGGTGACGGGCATCGGGAGGGTCGACTGGATCGCGAGTCTACGCGGCTTGATACAAAGAAGAAGGAAAGCAACCGATGCCCGATCCGCCCGCCCCTCCGTCGCCTGCTCTTGTCCAGTCGCCGCGCAAGGAGGTGTGGCCCAGCCTGCTCGCCCTCTTCCTCGGGCCGGTGGCCGCGGCGATCCTCAGCTCGGTCGTGCTCGCTGTGTGCATCGCCGCGACGTCGCCCGAGGCGAGAACCGGGAACTTCCAGGAGAACGTCGAGGCGTGGATTCTCGAGCACGTCGGAACGCTCTTCGGCGCCTTCGTCCTGCTCCTGCCGGGGCAGGCTGCGATGCTCGCGGTGGCGCTCACCCCCGCCGTGTTGTCGCGCGAAGGACCCCTCCGGCGCCTGGGGCTCGTCCGCTGGAGCGTCTCCCTCCCGACGGTCGGCCTGGTCGTGCTGGGGACGCTCGGGATCCAGTGGGTGATCACGTTCGTCGCCGAGGTGCTCATCGAGGAGCCGAGCGAGTCGCTGAAGACGTTGTGGCGCATGTTCTCCGAGCCGACCGGCGCCACCGCCGTCCTGGCCGGGCTCCTGATCAGCGTTCTGCCCGGCCTGTGCGAGGAATCCCTCTTCCGCGGCTACGTGCAGACGCGGCTGCTGCAGCGTTGGCCGCCCATTCTCGCGATCGGCCTCACGAGCGTGGTCTTCGCCGTGGCGCACTTCGACGTCCAGCACTCGCTCGCCGTCTTCCCGCTCGGCGTGTGGTTCGGCTTCGTCGCCTGGAGGACCGGCTCGGTGTGGACCTCGGTCGTGTGCCACTTCGCGAACAACCTGACCGCGTTCGTGGCCGGGCGGCTGTGGGGAGATCCCGAGAGCGGGGGCCTGCCGCACGAAGCGGTCTTCTTCGCCGTGGGCGCGGCGCTCTCCTTGTGCACCTTCCTCGCGGCGCGAGCGCTGCTGCGGGAGAAGCCGAGGGCGTGCTAGACTCGACTCATGCCCGTCTACGAGTACGTCTGCCGGCGCTGCGAGCACGCCTTCGAGGAGCTGGTGCTCGGGGACGAGCGGCCCGCGTGCCCGAAGTGCTCGAGCGCCGATCTCGAGAAGAAGTTCTCGGTGTTCGCTGCCGGCGGCGAGTCGAAGGCGGCCGAGGACTTCTCCGGACCCGGGGCCTGCGGGACGTGCGGCGATCCGCGCGGACCGGGCGCCTGCTCGCTGAACTGAGCCTTCGCGCCCGGACGCGCCTCGATCTCGTCCTGCTCACCGCCGCAACCGCAGAGCGTTGCCGATCACTGACACCGAGGAGAGGCTCATCGCCGCCGCGGCGATCACCGGGGTGAGCCGGATCCCGAGCGAGGGATAGAGCGCCCCCGCCGCCACCGGGATGCAGATCGCGTTGTAGGCGAACGCGAGGAAGAGGTTCTGCCGGATATTGCGCATGGTCGCGACCGAGAGCCTCCGCGCGCGGGCGATGCCGCGCAGATCGCCCTTCACGAGCGTCACGCCGGCGCTCTCGATCGCCACGTCCGTCCCGGTCCCCATCGCGATCCCGACCTCGGCCTTCGCGAGCGCCGGCGCGTCGTTGATGCCGTCGCCGGCCATCGCGACGATCTTCCCCTGGAATTGCCGGCGCTCGACCACCTGGGCCTTCTCCTCGGGCAGGATCTCGGCGACCACCTCGTCGATCGCCAGATCGTGGGCGACGGCCTCCGCGGTCGCGCGAGCGTCGCCGGACACCATGATCAGCCGCAGCCCGAGCGCGTGCAGCTCGCGCACCGCCTCGCGCGCGCCCGGCTTGACCGGATCGGCCACCGCGACGAGGCCGGCGAGCTTGAGGTCGACGGCGACGAACGTCACGGTGGCACCCTCGCCACGGAGATCGTCGGCCTGCGCGGAGAGCGGCGCGAGATCGACGCCCAGGTCCTCGAACAGCCGGCGATTGCCGAGCGCGACGCGGCGCCCCTCGACGGTGCCGGTGACTCCCTTGCCGGTGACGGAGGCAAACCCCTCGGCCTTCGGGACCTCGATGCCGCGCTCGCGCGCGCCGGCGACGATCGCGTCGGCGAGCGGGTGCTCGCTCCCCTGCTCGAGACCCGCGGCGAGGCGCAGGAGATCGCTCTCGGAGATGCCCTCCACCGCCAGGACGGCGCGGAGCCTGGGCTTGCCGACGGTCAGGGTCCCGGTCTTGTCGATCAGGAGCGTGTCGACGCGCTCGAGGAGCTCGATCGCCTCGGCGTTCCGGAACAGCACGCCCTCGCGCGCGCCGCGCCCGACCGCGACCAGGATCGACATCGGCGTCGCGAGCCCGAGCGCGCACGGGCAGGCGATGATCAACACCGAGACGGCGTTGACGAGCGCGAGCGCGATGCGAGGCTCGGGCCCCTTGACCGCCCACACGACGAAGGTGAGGGCGGCCACGGCCGCGACCGCGGGGACGAACCAGCGCGCCACCGCGTCGGCGATGCCCTGGACCGGGGCGCGGCTCCTCTGAGCTTCGGCGACCATCGCGACGATGCGCGCGAGCACCGTCTCCGAGCCCACGCGCTCGGCGCGCAGGGTGAAGCTGCCCGACCCGTTGACCGTGCCGCCGGTGACGCGGTCTTGCGTGTTCTTCTCGACCGGGATCGGCTCGCCGGTGATCATGGACTCGTCGACCGCGCTCGAGCCGTCGAGCACGACGCCGTCGACGGGCACCCTCTCACCCGGGCGGACTCGCAGAACGTCGCCTGCGCGCACGCTCTCGAGCGGCACGTCCTCCTCGGACCCGTCGGTGCCGAGCCGGCGCGCGGTCTCGGGCTCGAGCCGGAGCAGGGCGCGGATCGCCGCGCCGGTGGCCGAGCGCGCCCGGAGCTCGAGGATCTGGCCGAGCAGGACGAGCGTGACGATGACCGCTGCCGACTCGAAGTAGACGGGCGCCGCGCCGCCTTCTCCGCGGAAGGAGGCGGGGAAGAGGTCGGGGACGACGGTGGCGGCGACGCTGGAGAGCCAGGCCACGCTGACGCCGAGCGCGATCAGCGTGAACATGTTGAGGCTCCATTCGGCGATCGAACGAGCGGCGCGGACGAAGAACGGCCATCCCGCCCAGAGCACGACCGGGGTGGAGAGGGCGAGCTGCAGCCAAGCCAGCGTTCGCGACGACGCGATGTGCGCGAGATCCACTCCGGGAACGTGCCCCGCCATCGCGAGGATCAGGACCGGCGCAGTCAACACGCAGGCGACCCAGAAACGCCGCACCATGTCGCGCAGCTCGGGGCTCTCCTCCTCCCCGCCGAGCAGAGGCTCGAGCGCCATGCCGCATTTCGGGCAGGTTCCTGGACCGGCTTGCCGCACCTCGGGGTGCATCGGGCAGGTGTAGACCGCCACTCCGTCAGACGCGGGATGCCGATCGGCGTCTCGAGCCGACTCAGGCTCAACGCCACCGGGCTTCAGGAACTTCTCGGGATCCGCGCGGAACCGCTCCAGGCAACCGGCCGCGCAGAAGTAGTACCGCCTGCCCGCGTGCTCCCACGAATGGGGCGCGAGTTGGGGATCGACCCTCATTCCGCAGACGGGGTCGATCGCGGCCTGGTCGGCGGTCACGGGTCGTGCTTGCGTAATGGCAACTCGATCCACGGTCGGTCGTGCGTGAAGACGATTGGGTAGCTCGATCGCGCCCAGGTCATGGTCTCTCGATCCTTCTCCGTTGGCATCACGATCCGCCCATCGGCAGGTCGATCCCCTTGTCACGCGCGCAACGGATCGCGTCCTCGTAGCCCGCGTCGGCGTGCCGCATGACGCCCGTGCCGGGATCGTTCGTCAGCACGCGCTCGAGCGCTGCCGCAGCCTCGAGAGTGCCGTCCGCGACCGTCACTTGCCCGGCGTGGAGGCTGTAGCCCATGCCGACGCCGCCGCCGTGGTGGAAGGACACCCACGCCGCGCCCGAAGCGACGTTGAGCATGCAATTGAGGAGCGGCCAGTCGGCGACCGCGTCGGTTCCGTCCTTCATCGCCTCGGTCTCGCGGTTCGGCGACGCGACCGAGCCGCAGTCGAGGTGGTCGCGGCCGATGACTATCGGCGCGGAGATCGTCCCTTTCCTCACCGCGTCGTTGAATGCGAGGCCCGCCTTCGCGCGCTCGCCGTAGCCGAGCCAGCAGATGCGCGCGGGCAGGCCCTGGAACTTCACGCGCTCGCCCGCCATGCGGATCCAGCGGCACAGCGCCGCGTCGCGCGGGAAGAGGTCGAGGATGATCTGGTCGGTGATGGCGATGTCCGCAGGATCGCCGGAGAGCGCGACCCAGCGGAACGGGCCCTTGCCCTGGCAGAAGAGCGGCCGGACGTACTTCGGCACGAAGCCTTCGAAGCCGAACGCGTCGGCGAAGCCCGCTTGTGCGGCGTGACCGCGCAGGTTGTTGCCGTAGTCGAAGGTGTCCGCGCCGCGGCGCTGGAGCTCGAGCATCGCCTTGCAGTGGTCGACCATCGCGCGGAAGGACTCGCGCTCGTAGGCCTTGGGGTCCTTCTTGCGGAGCGCGAGCGCGGCTACGTAGGTCGTCTTGTTCGGCACGTAGCCGTTGAGCGGGTCGTGCGCGCTGGTCTGGTCGGTGAGCACGTCGGGGGTGACGCCGCGAGCGATCAGCCGCTCGAGGAGATCGACCGCGTTGCAGAGCACGCCGATCGACTTCGCGACGCCCTTCTTCTTCCACTCGAGCGCCTGGTCGATCGCGCGGTCGACGTCCTCGATCATCACGTCGAGGTAGCGAGTGTCGAGGCGCTTCTGGATGCGCGCGCGGTCGACCTCCGCGCCGAGGAACGTGCCTTCGTTCATCGTCGCCGCGAGCGGCTGCGCGCCGCCCATGCCGCCGAGGCCGCCGGACACGACGAGCCGGCCCTTCAAGGTGCCTCCGAAACGCTTGTTCGCCGCGGCCGCGAAGGTCTCGTAGGTGCCCTGGAGGATCCCCTGCGTGCCGATGTAGATCCACGAGCCGGCCGTCATCTGGCCGAACATGATCTTCCCCTCGGCCTCGAGCTTGCGGAAGTGCTCCCAGTTCGCCCACTTGCCGACGAGGTTCGAGTTCGCGATGAGGACGCGCGGCGCCGCGGTCGTGGTCTTGAAGACGCCGACGGGCTTGCCGGACTGGACGAGCAGCGTCTCGTCGGGCTCGAGGCGCTTGAGCGTCGCGACGATCGCGCGGAAGCAATCCCACTCGCGCGCGGCCTTGCCCGATCCGCCGTAGACGACGAGGTTCGCGGCATCCTCGGCCACCTCGGGGTCGAGGTTGTTCATGAGCATCCGCATCGCCGCCTCGGCCGCCCAGGTCTTGCAAGTGCGCTGGCTGCCGCGCGGGGCGCGCTGGGGACCGATCGGGATGTCGGCGGCGGAGGGCGGAGCGGCCTTGAGGGTCTCGGGGGTGGCCATCGCCCCGATCATCCTAGCGTCGAGCAAGTCCCGATCGGGTAGAAGTCCATCCACCACGCGATTCAGTCTTCGAGGTACCGCGTAGTCTTCGCAGCCGAAGGGGATAGGTCCCGGCGAGGCACTGGGATGGCGAAGCAGAGGTCGTTCGGGATGACGCTGATCGGAGGGCTGAACGTCCTCCTCGGCGGCATCGGTGTGATCGCCGTGGTCTTCGTGTTCCTGGGGTCGTGCCTCGCGCTCGCGCTGCATGGACTCGACCCGAGACGGTTCGACCTGGAAATCCCCGGCGGACCGGGCTCGAGGCACGGCATCTCGCTGTTGCTCGCGCCCTACGCGGGAGTCCTCGACGCGCTTCTCGTCGCCGCAGGCATCCAGACTCTCCGCATGGCGCCGAGCGCCCGGAAGCTGTCCCTGCTCTACGCCGGCTTTGCGCTGCCGCTGAGCATCCTGGACTTCTCGAGCGTCCGCGATGCGGGGCCGTTCGAGATCCTGAGGATCGCTCTGTGCCTTCTCTCGCCGTTCTACTCGGTCCTGCTGATCGTGCTCTTCCTGCTGCCGTCGTGGAAGAAGGCCTTCGCCAAGTGACGGCCTCGAGCACGTGGACCCACCGCTGAGCGGACGGGTACGATCCCGCGGCCGTGAACAGACTCCGCGAGATCGCTTCGAGAAGAATCCCTGTTGCGGTCGGAGCCCTGTTCGGCGCCGTGCTGACGGTCGGATGCTCGCTCCTTCGACCCTGGACCCCCGCCGAGGTCGCGGAATTCGACGCGGCCATGACGCTCCAGGGCTACGACGTCGTCTGGACGACGCCGAGCCATGACGCTTCCGGCTCGATGCCGATCGGCAACGGCGAGGTCGGGCTCAACGTCTGGGTCGAGGAGGGCGGCGACCTCGTCTTCCTGATCTCGCGCACGGACGCGTGGAGCGAGAGCTGCCGGCTGCTCAAGCTCGGCCGGATCCGCGTCGCCCTCGAGCCCAATCCCTTCGCGCCGGGCAAGCCGTTCCGACAGACGCTTCGCCTGTGCGAGGGTCGCATCGACGTCGAGGCGGGCGCGCCGGGCGAGGAGGTGCGTCTCTCCGTCCTCGTCGACGCCGACCGGCCGGTCGTGCGCGTCCTCGGCGAGAGCGCGAAGCCGCTGCGCGTGAAAGTCTCCCTCGAATGCTGGCGCAACCAGCGGCACGTCCTGAAGGGCGAAGAGCTCCAGTCCTCCTGGACGATGCACGACGCACCCGCCTCGGTCGAGGTGTGGGAGTCGCCCGATCTCGTGCTCGACACTCCCTCGGCGGTCGCCTGGTGCCATCGCAACGAGCACTCGGTCGTGCATCTGACCCTCGAGCACCAAGGCCTTGCATCGCTCGCTCATCTCGTCCGCGATCCCCTCCTCCACCGCACCTTCGGCGGCTGGATGTCCGCGGACGGCTTCGAGAAGACCGACGCGCGCACGCTCGTCTCGCACAGGCCGACATCGCGCTTCGAGCTGCGGATCGCGGCGCTCGCGGACCAGACCGCGACCCTCGAGGAGTGGAAGGATCGCGCGCGAGCGAGCTGCGAGAACGCGCCGGATGGGGACTCCGTCAGGGCGGCGAACGCGCGCTGGTGGCGGTCCTTCTGGGCGCGCTCCTGGATCTTCGTCGGCGAGCCATCCGTCGGATCCCCCTCGCGCATCACGCAGGCCTACCTCCTCCAGCGCTGGATCCAGGCCTGCGGCGGCCGCGGAAACTACCCGATCAAGTTCAACGGCTCGATCTTCACCGTCGAGCCGAAGTTCACCGGCGGCCCCGACCTCGACCCCGACTGGCGCCGCTGGGGCGACTGCTTCTGGTGGCAGAACACGCGCCTGCCCTACCACCCCATGCTCGCGTCGGGCGATTTCGAGATGATGGAGCCGCTCTTCCGCCTCTACCGCGAGGCCCTGCCGCTCTCCCGCGCGCGCGCGCAGCTCTACCACGGCGTCCGCGGCGCGTACTTCCCGGAGACGATGACGATCTTCGGAGCGTACTCGAACGGCGACTACGGCTGGGACCGCGCCGGGCACGAGCCGAAGGACGTCCTGTGCCCGTGGTGGCAGTTCGCGTGGAACCAGGGACCCGAGCTCGTCGCGCTGATGCTCGACCGCTGGGACTACACGCGCGACGAGGCGTTCCTCCGCGGCGAGCTCCTCCCGATGGCCCGGGCCGTGCTCGAGTACTTCGACAGCCGCTTCGCGCGCGACGGGAGCGGGAAGCTCGTTCTCGATCCGACGCAGGCGCTCGAGACGCACTGGCACCACGTCGTCGCCGACGCGCCGACCGTCGCGGGGCTGCACGCGGTGCTCGCGCGCCTGCGCGCCCTGCCCGACCGATCGGCGAGTGCCGAGGATCGCGCCCTGTGGAACCGTCTCGCGGCTGCCTTGCCTCCGGTCCCGATAGCCGAGGCAGGCGGCGTGCGTTGCCTCTCCGCCGCGGCGAGCTTCGATCCGAGCTACCAGAACTGCGAGACGCCCGAGCTCTATCCGGTGTTCCCCTTCCGGCTCTTCGGGCTCGGCCAGGACGGTCTCGAGATCGCGCGCGAGGCCTGGCGCCGCCGCAAGGACAAGATCGACCACGGCTGGGCGCAGGACGGACAGTTCGCGGCGCTGCTCGGCCTGACCGACGAGGCGCGCCGGATCCTCATCGCGAAGGTCGGCAACGAGAACCCCGCCCACCGATTCCCGGCGATGTGGGGACCGAACTTCGACTGGCTCCCCGACCAGGACCACGGCTCGAACCTGATGAACACGCTGCAGCTGATGCTGATGCAGTGCAACGGCGAGAAGATCCTCGTCCTGCCCGCCTGGCCCGCGGAGTGGGACGTGTCCTTCCGGCTCCACGCGCCGGGGAACACGGTGGTCGACGTCGTGTACCGCGGCGGGAGGATCGAGAAGCTCGAGGTGACGCCGGCCTCTCGGCGTGCAGACGTGGTCGCGATGAACCCGGCGAGACCTACTTCTCGACCGCCGCCTTGAGCTTGTCCAGGGCCTTGGACCAGTACGCGCGCATCTTCGCGACGTCCTTCGCGCCCGCGAGCTGGTTGTGCTGGAGCGAGACCGAGCTCTTCCGGGCGCCCTTGGAGCAGAAGTTCGCCTCGATGCTCGTCTTGCCGTCGACCCACAGGATGCGCATCGACTTCGGCGCCGTCGCCTTGCGCACCGTGAAGCGGTGGTCCTTGAGCCACGCGGCGCGCCTTTTCGGGTTCTTCCACGCGTTGAAGAGCGACTTCACGGGCACCGCGACCGTCTTGCTGCTCGAGACCCGCCAGCTCCCGCCGGCCTGGTTCTTCGCGCGCCGTCCGCGCGCCCGCTCGTAGCCGACCGTCACCATCTGCGACCACCAACCGCCGACCTTCGGCCAGCGCCGGTAGATCAGCTCGGCGATCTCCTTGTGAGTCTTCTTCTTGCAGCCGGCCTTGTCCAGGCACCCGAACCATTCGTTCCAGTCGCATCCAGTCGCCTTCTTCACGGCCTCGTCGCTGATGCCCGGAGTCCTCGCCTTCGCCTTGGCTTTCGCCATCTCGCTCCTCTCCCTTCCTTCTTGTATCCGCCAGGTCGTTCAGGCCCGCAGCTTCCCGACGGCGCCCTCGACCGCCTCGACCAGCACCCCTGACCGTAGCATCTCGCGCGCGGCCTGGATATCGGTGTGCAGGTAGCGGTCGCGCCCGAGCGGCTTCACGCGCCGGCGCAAGGCCGCATAGGCCGCTTCGGCCCCGTGGCCCGCGCGCAAATCCTTGTGGAACTCCCGCGCCTGTGAGGCGCACAGCCACTCGAGGGCCAGCACCGTCTCGGTGTTCTCCGCGATCTCGGCCGCCTTCCGCGCCGCGGTCACGCCCATCGAGACGTGGTCCTCCTGGTTCGCGCTGGTCGGGATCGTGTCGACGGAAGCCGGGTGCGCGAGCACCTTGTTCTCGCTCGCGAGCGACGCCGCCGCGACCTGCGCGATCATCAGGCCCGAGTTGAGCCCCGGCTCGGGCGTCAGGAACGCAGGGAGGTGGGAAAGGTCGGGGTTGACGAGCTGCTCGATCCTCCGCTCGCTGATGTTCGCGAGCGTCGCCAGCGCGATCGCCAGGTAGTCGAGCGGGATCGCGAGCGGCTGCCCGTGGAACTGCCCCGCGCTGACGAACTCGCGTGTATCGGCGAACACGATCGGGTTGTCGGTGACGCTGTTCAGCTCGCGCTCGAGCACCGCGCGCACGTGCGCGAGCGCCTCCTTGAATGCGCCGTGCACCTGCGGAACGCAGCGCAGCGAGTAGGGATCCTGCACGCGGTCGCAGCCGGCGTGGCTCCTCACGACCTCCGATCCAGCCAGGCACGCGCGCACGTTCGCGGCCGCGTTCGCGTGTCCCGCGTGACCCTTCAGATCGGCCAGGCGTTCGTCGAAGGGCTTCTCGCTCCCGAGCAGCGCCTCGATCGTGAGCGCCGCGATCGCATCGGCGGCCTTGGAGAGGTTCTCGGCCGAGAGCCACGCCGCGACGCCGACCGCCTTGATGATCTCCGTGCCGTTGATCAGGGCGAGCCCTTCCTTCGCCCGCAGCACGAGCGGCTCCTCGCCGATCGAGCGCAGCCCGGCCTTCGCGTCCTGCCTCTTGCCGCCGGCCCACGCCTCCCCGTGCCCCATGTACGACGCCGCCATGTGCGCGAGCGGCGCGAGGTCTCCGCTCGCCCCGACCGAGCCCTTCCTCGGCACCACCGGCACGAAACCCTTGTTGAAGAGGCGCGCGAGGCGCTCGACGAGGTCGACGGTCACGCCGGAATGGCCGCGCACCAGGCCGTTGAGCCTCAGGACCTGCGCGATCCTGACCTCCTCGACCGGCATCGGCTCGCCGACGCCGCAGCAGTGCGAGAGGATCAGGTTCTCCTGCAGCTTCTCGAGATCCTCCGCACCGATCGCGACGCTCTTGAGCTTCCCGAAGCCGGTCGTCACGCCGTAGACGACGTCGCCGGCGCGGACGTGCTCCTCGACGAGGCCGCGCGCGCGCGCGACTCGCTCCCGCGCCCGCGGCGCGACCGACACCTTCAGCGCCTCCCCGCGGGCGATGCCGCGCAGGTCGTCCAGGGCGAGCGAGGCTCCGTCGAGCGTGAGCGTTTCCTTCGACATGCGCGCTAGAGCATAGGAAGAGGAGGGGCGCGGCGCCCGGTGGGAGCCTCTACCTCTTGGGAGCCCGTTTGCGCGTGTCCTCGTCCTGGCCGAGGATGGCGCCCTCGGGAAGCGTCAGGGAGATCGTGGCCTCCTTGCGCAGCTCGATGAGAGACCCCTGGACGAGCGGCTCTCCGTTCCACTTCCCCGAGAAGCGCCAGGTGCCCGGCGCCAGCCCCGGAATGTGCAGGTCCTGCCCGGGAGGAAGCATCTTCAGGTCGCGCGGCGCTCCGTCCACCTTCACCTTGACCGGCAGCGGCTGCACGCGCCCGTCCATCTGGACCACGATCTCGGCGTCGCCCTGCGCGCGTTCGAGGACGAGGTCGACCCGCGTCTCGCCGCCGCGCAGGAGCTTCCAGCCGGTGCTCTTGCCGTCGGGCGAGCGCGCGTGGAGGTAGCGCTCGCGCGCCACGTTCTCGCACGAGCTGAGCACGAACTCGCCCGCGGCGTTGGCCTTCACGCGCTGCACCGCCGGGGGAAAATCGGGCAGCACCTCCCGCTCCAGATCGAGATAGTTCGTCTGCCCGAGCACCGAGAGCATCGCCATCGAGCGCTGCGGCGCCTCCAGCACCACCTCCGCGCCCGCGACGGGCCGGCCGTCCTCCGTGACGACGCCGTTCACGACCGGCGCGGGCTCGAGGTGCAGGGAGACGTGCTCGGTGTCGCCCTCCTTCAGCTCCACCGAGCGCGTGCGTGGATTCGCGAGCGCGCCGGCGTGGAAGAGCCGCAGCCTCACGTGCTTCGCCGGCAGGTCCTCGACGACCGCCGTGCCGCCGGGGTACACGCGGACCGGGTTGACGCGGTACCAGGGGAAGTCGCGCACGGCGTCCATGACCTCGGGGAGCACGTAGACGAGAGCCTGGCCCTCGACGTTG
Organism: Planctomycetota bacterium; assembly: GCA_041488095.1. Taxonomy (GTDB): domain Bacteria; phylum Planctomycetota; class UBA1135; order UBA1135; genus DASYPQ01. The sequence continues at coordinate 57,167 of JBGPOP010000019.1, read as the reverse complement.
ATGCGGTCCTCGATCGTGATCTCCAGGCGCGCGGCGCGACGGAGGACGTACGCGAGCCGCCCCTTCTCGATCGCCAGACCGCCCACGACGGTCAGCCGCTCCAGGTGCGCCGCGTAGCCGGGTTTCTCGACGATCACCAGGGTCTCGCCCGCGGCGATGCCCTCGAACGCGAACTCGCCTTTCTCGTCGGTCTCGGTCTCCTGACCGTCGATGGTCACGCGCGCGCCCTGGATCGGGCCGCCCGCGGAGTCCTTCACCTCGCCCTGCACGAGAGCCGGCCGCCCGTAGCCGAGGTTGAGCTGCGTCTCGCGGTCCTTTCGCAACAGCACCTCGCGCAGGGAGCCCTGCGTCCCCGGCGCGGCGATGCGCACGATCGAGAGGCCCGGGTAGAGATCGTTCGCCCCGAACGCGCCGTCGCGCCCGGACTGGATCACGCGGCCCTCGTTGGCTCCGGCGACGAAGCGGACCTCGGCGCGCAGGCCCTCGCCGCCGGAGCCGTGGACCGAGCCCGCGATCCGCGCGGTCGCGTCCGAGCCCATCGCGCTGATCCCGTCGACGCTCGGCGCGATCGCGGAGGCGACCAGCTCGAGGTCGATCTCCAGCGGGAAGACGACGGTGGATTCGGCGGCGCCCGGCTCGTCCTCGACTCCATCGATCTGGACGTTCGTGCGACCGGGACCCTCGTCGGGCGTTGGCACGGTGCCCGCCTCGGCTGGAGGCGGCGAACCGCGCGCGACCGGCGGAGCCGGGGGCGGCGACTGGATCAGCCACCACGCTCCGGCCGCGAGGCCCGCGGCGAGCGCGAAGACCAGGGCGAGGAGCAGGTTGCGCTGCGAGGTCTTCATCCGACGAGGAAGATAGCCTGCACGGCTTGCGGCGACATCACGGCTCCTCTACCCGCGCCCGGCAGTCCGGTTGCCCGCTCATCCCAGCGCATCCATAATGCCCGCGTGTCCGCCGCGCCCGCCCCGATCCGGAGCCTCACGAGGTGGCGCGCGTCCAGGATCGCGATCCTCGCGGGCGCACTGGAATCGCTGGCTTGCTTCGCGGGCCAGACGGCGGCGGCCGAGAAGACGCACGCCGGGCAGCCTTCTTCCCCTCAGCCTGCGCCCCGATTTCTCGCGCGATTGGAGTTTCCGACCTCGCGCGGTGCGCTGGCCAAGCCCTCGGGTCTGCTCGCGGGCGACCTCGACGGCGACGGCCGCGACGAGCTGATCGCCGCGACGCGCAGCCCGGGCGGGATCGAGGTGTGGAGGGAGCTCTCGCCGGTCCTCGGACCGGCGCCCGAGCCGCGCGTCTTCGCGATCGGGGATTATCCCGTCGGCCCGGTCTGGTTCGGCCCGCTCTTGCCCGCGCGGGAGAGCGAACATGCGCTCGCCGCCGTCGCCTCGCGCGAGACGCTGGAGCTCTCGGTGCTCGATCTGCGCGCGGCGCTCCGCTCGAAGAACGCGGCCGAGGCGCCGGTCGCGTGGCGCGCCAGGCTGCCCGCCCGCCCGCGCGCGCTCGCCAGCGGCGATCTCCACCGCGACGGCGCGCCGGACCTCGCCGTGATCACGGTCGAGGACGAGCTGCTGCTCTACTCGGGGCCGGGCGAGCCGCGCCGCGTGCCCCTCGCCGCGGAGCACGCGACGTGCGCGCTCATCACCTCCGACGGCGCGCGGATCGCGATCGGCTACCAGGGCTCCCGCAAGGTCGCGCTCCTGGCCGCCGACGGGACCGTGGAGAAGACCGCCGAGCTCCCCGGGCTCCCGCGCGATCTCTCCGAGGCGGACCTCGACGGCGACGGCGACACGGAGCTCCTCGTCGCAGCGGGAGAGGAGAGCCTCCTCGTGTTCGGGCTCTCCCGTCCCGGCGGCTCGGCCGCGTGGCTCGACGCGAAACCGGTCGAGGTTCACGTCGGGACCATCCCGATCGATCTCGAGCACGGGAAGTTCGACGGCGATGGGCGCGAGGAGGTGCTCGTCCTCGACTTGCACTCCCAGGACTACCAGATCCTCGGCTGGCCTCTGGCCCCGGCTGGAGGTCCGCCCGCGCCCCGGGCCAGAGGCTACGCGGGGCAGCGTCCCTTCGACTGCGTGGTCGGCGACTTCGACGGCGACGGTGCGCTCGATCTCGCGATCGCCAGCCCCGACGCCCGGCGGGTGAGCCTGCTCTTCGGCGCGCGCGGCCGTTCCGAGCGCAAGACAGCGCTGTTCGAGTCGGACACGCGCGTGCCTTGCGACCGTTCGCCGCACTCGATCGCGGCAGGCGACTTCGACGGCGACAAGCTGCCCGAGGTCCTCGCGCTCGCGGGAGCGGAGGGGACCTTGTCGGTGTTCCGGAACGAGCACGGCGTCCTCGCAGCGGGGATGCGCGTCCTCGCGACGGGAGACGCGGACGCCATCGCATGCGCCGACCTGGACGGCGATGGACGACTCGATGCGGCCTGGCTGCAGCGGACCGCGAAGGATCGCGTGCTCGCCATGGCCTTCGGCGATGGCGCCTGTGGTCTGTCGCCGCGTCCCGATCGTCCGCCGATTCCCGTGGGCCGCGGGGCCTGCGACCTCCTCCTCGCCGATCTCGACCGCGACGGGTTCGCCGACGCCGTCGTCGTCGATGCCGAGAGCGACCTGGTCCTGCTCCTCAGGGACTTCGCGAAGCCCGGGTCTCCCGCCGTCGCCATGAGCTCGACGAGAATCGCCTCCGGACCCTGCGCCCTGGCGATCCTCGAGAGGCCCGGTGCGGCGCCCGAGATCGCGGTGGCGCTCGGCGGCTCGGGATCCAACCGTGACGTAGTCCTCTTCGGTGTGAAGACGGAGCCCACCGGCGAATGGACGCTCGAGCAGCACACCGTCCTGTCGACGCCGTTCCAGCCCCGCGCGCTCGCCGCCGCGGACCTCGACGGAGACGGGAGGGAGGACCTCGCGGTGCTGGCGACGGCCGCGGCGGGCGACTCGCAGGGCTACGTGATCCCCATGCTGCGCCGGGAGGACGGGTCATGGCGCACTCTCACTCCGATGAAGACCGGCATGCGCCCCTACCGCATCGCGGCCGGCGATCTCGGAGGGGACGGACGCGCGGAGATCCTGGTCACCGCGCAGAACAACCACCACGTCGAGGCCTGGCTCGCGCGCGCGGGCGACCCGGTGAGCTTCGATCGCGCGCCCGACCTCGGCGCGGGCACCGGGCCGCTCGACCTCGCGCTGATCGATCTCGACGGCGACGGCCGGCCCGAGATCGTCGTCGCCAACGCCTTCAGCGACGACCTGTCGGTGATCCGGGTGAAGTAGAGCGGGCCGCTTGGGAATCCCGGTCTCAAAGCTTCCGCAGCATCTTGACCAGACCGAGCAGCATCCGGATCGTCCCGACTGCCGGGTTGTGATCCGCGTGCTCGCTGCGTTCGAGCAGGAATCCGTACCGGCGCTTGTACGCCTGGACCGAGCTCCTCAGCACGGCCGTGTACATCGCGCGCACCTCGTCCCTGCGCGAGCCGAGATCCGCGGAATAGATCGTGGCCAGGCCGTTGAGCAGGTTCTGCGGCGCGCCGGGGTAGTCGCCGACCTGCAGCGTGGTCTTGGGATCGAAGTGGACGATCGTCACGTCGCCCCAGGCGCCGTCGCCGTATTGCTCGCCCTTGAAGTGGGAGCGCACGGCGAGCCTCAGGAGCCCGGCGATCTCCTCCTTCGTCGACGGATCGACGCGCGCGAGATCGCCGAGCAGCTTCCAGCAGCGCACCTGGTCCGCGGCCACGTTGCCGCCCAGTCGCAGCGCGTCGCGCCAACGCGGCGCGAAGAAGCGCAAGCCCTCCTGCGCGAGACGTCCGAAGGCCCGGCCTTCCCTCCCCTCGCGGTCGGCGAGGGCAATTCCCGCAGCGCAGGCCCCGTAGTTTCCGAACTCGTCGTCGAAGCCCGGGTCGATCTGCTCCCACTTGCCCGACCAGGCGTTGACGAACTCGAAGGCCGAGCGCAGCTCCTCGGACGCACGCAGGAAGCGCGGATCGCTCCGGATCTTCGGAAGGCGCGCGAGCTGGGCGAGCACGTCGAAACGGCGTATCTCCGGGATGCTCGTGTTGACGCGTCCGTCGCTCGGGAAGTAGCTGGCGCCGATCGTGCCGTCGGGGAGGATGCCCTTCGTCAGCACGGTCTCCCCGATCTTCTCGGCCGCGGCGCGCGCGCGAACGCGGAAGCGTTCTGGTCCTCCCTCGGAAACGTCGACCAGGAACCCGAGCTGCAGCGCCAGATCGCCGGACGGGCGGTCGGCGATCGGCTCGTCCTTGGCGGTATCCCACAAGCGGGGCAGGCCGGTGCCGGGATCGAGGCACAGGCCCTGCCAGTCGCCGAGGAAGCGCTCGAGCGCCGCGCGCCACTCCGGTACCTCCTCCGCCTGCAGCGCGAGGTCGAGCTGCTCCCAGAACGGGTTCATGCCCCCCGGGAGGGTCGAGAGGCGCTCGCCGGTGATCGCGTCGAAGGTGTGGCACAGGAGGCCCGTGTTGAGCTGGCCCTCCCGATCGAGACCGCGCTCGAGCCAGGGGGCGACGATCTCGCGCAGGAGGGCGAGGATCTCGGCCCGCAGGTCCTTCTCGGAAGGGCAGGGCAGGTCGACCTCGAAGGAGAGGTCCTTCCACAGCGCCTCCCCGTTCTCGCCGTCGGACTCGAGTCGGAGGAGGAACCTCGGGACCATGGCCTCGCTCGCGCGCAGACGGAACTCAGAGAACGCCTCGCCGCCCGGCGTCTTCGTCGAGACCCGCAGGCCGGCTCCGTCGGTCACGGAGAGGACGCCGCGACCCTTCGCCTTCCCGCGGACCTCCCACGTGCGCGCGAGCGGCGCGAAGGCCGCAACCGGTTGCTCGGCCTGCTCGTCGCCCTTCGTCCTCAGCGCGAAACCGCCCCCGGGCAGCGCGACGACCTGCTCCATCCCCTTCGACGAGCTCCACCACGGGATCGGCTGCACGCCGCGCGAGTCGACCGCGGCCGCCTGGGCCTCCGAGAACGCGCCGTTGTCGAGCAGGTCGACGCGCAGGACCGGCTCGCCCGGGGAGCCGGGAGCTGCGATCCACATCAGCAGGAGGGATGCGGCCGCGCTCACGTCTCGCTACCCCATTCGCCCTTTGTTCCCCGGCGGCCGGCTCGGCACGTCGGAGTTCACCGCCGAAGTCGCTGGAAGATTCCAGGGCTCGCCGGCGCGGGCGTGAGGACGACCTCGTCCCGGGGCGCCTCGGGCGCGCAGCGCAGCGCGCGCGCGAGGGCGGCGGCCATCTCGTCGATCCTGCGCTCGGGCATCTCGGGGTAGACGGGCAGGTAGACCGTGCGCGCGAGGATCCTCTGCGCCTCGCGCGGCTCGAGGTCGGCGCGGCCGGCGGGCGCTGGCACGGAGCGCAGGCTCGCAGCGCGCGTCGCGTCGAAGCCCGCCGCGCGCAGCTCCGCGACGACGCGCTCGGGGTCATCGGCGAGGATCGTGAACACCCAGTGGCTGTGGAAGGGGGCTTGCGCGCCGGGAATGACCATCCCATCCGGCAAAAGCTCGAGGAGCCTGCGTGCGCGCGCGACCCGTCCCTCGACGCGCCAGGAGTCGGAGTGCTCCAGGCGCCGCGCCAGCAGCGCGAGGAGCGCGGTGTTCGGGCGGTGCCGGATCTTCTCGAAGAAGTCGCCGCCCGCGAAGCCGCGCACGGAGCCCTGGATCACCTGGTCGTGGTCCTTGCCCGCGAGCTCGCAGGCCTTCACGAAGGCGGTGTAGCAGGGCTCCTTGGTGAGCGCGACGAGGCCGGAGTACTTGAGGATCCGCGTGAAGTACTTCCATCGGCTCTGGAGCGGCCAGAGCGCCTGTCGCGCCCGCATGCGCTCGAGAACCCGATGCCCGCGCACGACCAGCACGCCTCCCGCCAGCGCCGTCGCGGTCTTGATCGGCCCGAAGCTGAACATGGACACGTCGGCGAGCGGGCTGCCCCGGTCCCCGTCGCCGGTGAAGGATTGCGCACAGTCCTCGAGCAGGAGCCAGCCGCGCTCCCGGGCGATCCGCGCGATCGGCTCCATCGGGACGCGGGCGCCGAAGAGGTGCGCCACGATCGCCGCGCGTGTCCGCGTACTCGCCGCCGCGCGCCATTGATCCGGACGCGGCGCGAGCGAGCGAGCGTCGACGTCGACCGGGACCGGGACGAGGCCGTGGTGCTCGACGATCCGCCACATGTCGGGGATGGTCAGCGCGGACATCAGGACCTCGCTCCCGGGTGGGAGCGCGATCTCCGCGAGGTACAGATCGAGCCCGCTGCGCACCGACAGGCAGGCGAGCGCATTGCCCTCGGGCGAGAACCAGTCCTCGATCCTCTTCCGCAGCTCGTTCTCCTTCGGCTCGTCGTGCGCGCCCGCGCAGGCGCCGAGTCCGCAGGAGAGATCGAGCCAACCGATGTCCAGCCGCTTGCGTGCGTACATGCGTCCTCCTTCGGTCGCGCTCATCCTAGCGGCCCCGCGCGTCCGGTTCGACCACTCGATTCCGGATGGGGCATCCGCTGGCGGGGCGCATTTCCTGCTACACTTCGCGGATGACCGCGCGGCCCGACGCGGCTGAAAGGGCTCCCCTGCAGCCCGAGTCCACTCGAGGTCGTCGAAAGCGCAGGCTCAGGAACGCGCTCCTGGCCCTGCTGCTCGGTTGCGCCCTGGTCGTCCCGGCTCTGGAGATCGGCCTGCGCTTCTTCCTCTTCAGCGATTCGCGGCTCGCGCGCACGCTCGGGGCGGACCTGCGCCGGCCCGAGTACTTCGCCGACAGCAACTCGGACGACGACTACTGGAAGCTCCAGTACCTCCTCCTGGACCCGAGCCAGCAAGGCCCCGCGAATGTCCCCGACCCGGAGTGCGGTTGGGCCAGGTACTCCGAACAGCAGGAGAACGACGTGCACCTTCTCGCGCCCGATCTGGCGGGCCGGCGGCCGATCCTTCTCTACGGCGATTCGTTCGCGGCCTGCAACACGTCGCCCGAGGACTGCTTCCAGGCGATCCTCGAGAGGAGCGATCTCGCGAAGCGCTACTGCCTGATCAACTACGGAACCGGAGGCTACGGAGTGGACCAGATGTACCTCCTCATCCGCCGGACGATCGATCCCTGGAAGGACCTCGACCCGATCGTCGTGGTGAGCTTCTTGGTCGACAACGACTTCGACCGCGACGTCCTCGCCTTCCGCTGCTGGCCGAAGCCGCGCCTCTCGATCGCCGGCGACCGGCTCGTCTCCAGCGGCCCGGTGATCGTCGATCCCGAGGAGTATCTGGCCAGGAACCCGATCCGGATCCGGAGCTACCTTGGCCGCTTCCTGACCTTCCGCCCGCACGCGCTGCCCCGGAGTTGGCAGAAGGACCTGCGGCGCAGGTTCGACCGTCAGGCGGAAAAGGTCGCGCTCGGCAGGAAGATCCTGGAGGAGATCCACCGTGAGCTCGAGTCGCGGGGTGTGCGGCACTTCTTCCTGGCCTTCCAAGGCGAGGGCAACGTGGCGCAGTCCGCCACGTGCCGCTGGGCGGAGGACCTCGTCGACGAGACGGCGAGCGCGCTCGGCGTCCCGGTGATCCGCACGCGGCCTTTCCTCCTGGCCGCGGCCGACGGGATGCCCGAGAAAACCGCACGTTTCTTCGGGGGATCGGCCAAGCTCTACGGCCACTACAACGATCTCGGCAACCTCGTCGCGTTCGAAGCGCTCCGTGCGGGGATCGAGGGCAAGTTCGATCCGATCGACACGTCGAGCATGGGCGCCGTGCTCAGGAGCAAGCTGCTCGAGGGCTCCGACCGGCAGGTTGCTTCCACGCTCTTCGGACGGGACTCGAAGGTTCGCCTTCGGGGCAAGACGGGATTCGTGCGTTCCTCGAGCATGCCCTACCCTCCCTTCGACGCCGTGCCGAAGCAGCCCTATCTGCTCCTGCGCGCCGGCGAGTACGGGCCGACGGAGGTCCGGGTGACGGTGGACGGGGGGAGCCGGCGCTTGCGGGGCAAGGCCATGTCCGTCGCCCGGCCCAAGCTGACCTATCGGCCGCGAGCGCTGATCCTGAGCGTGCGGGTCGATGGAAGGATCGTGGTGCACGAGAGGTTGCCGTTCGCCCCACGCGGCCTCGATCTCGACGTCGATCTCTCCGGGGCGAAGGAGCTCGAGCTCGTCGCCGAGAACACGGACTCGGACCCCGCGGTCGCGTGGATCCACATCGAGGACGCGCGCCTCGAATGATCCCCGTCAGCGCGAACGACTCCTCTCGCGCCGGGCTCGCGGGTCTCGGCGTGCCGAGACGGGTCTGGCGCGGCACGGCGCTGCTCGTGCTCGGCCGGGTCTTCGGATCGGGGTGCACCGTGGCGATCCTGTGGACGGCGGCGCGGCAGCTTTCCGCGGACGAGTTCGGGCGCTTCACGTTCTACCTGGCGGTGTTCGCGCTGCTCGACAGCCTGGCCGACTTCGGCACGGGCCAGATCGCCGTGCAGAGGACGGCCGACGACGAGGCGGCGATCCCCAAGGTCCTCGCGGCGACGCGCCGGATCCGTCTCGCGACCGGATCGCTCGGCGTGCTGCTCGTCGGCGGTGGAGCGTTCCTGTGGAGGGAGAGCGGCGCGGCCTGGATCCTGCTCGCGAGCCTCTACCCGGTCACGCACGTCTTCGAGCTGTCGAGCACGGTGTTCCGCAACCGGATCGCGTGGGGGGTGCCGGTCGCGATGCGCGCGATGGCGAGCGCGATGTCGCTGTTCTTCGTGCTCGCGCTGGCCGTGCACGACGATCGCGAGAGCGCGCACTTCCTGTGCGGGGTGGCGCTCGGGAGCGCGATCGCGAACGGGATGCTGCACCTCGCCGCGCGGAGGCACCTGCCGCGGGGGAGCGCGGCGGGCGCGCCGATCCGCGACATCCTGCTGGCCGCGCTGCCGCTCGGGCTCGCGAGCCTGTTCCAGCAGGCCTATTTCTGGGCCGACAACGTGTTCGTGCGCGCGATCTGCGGAGCGGAGCCGCTGGGTCGCTACAACGTCGGCGTGCGGGTGATGTCGATGACGATCATGGTGGCGCTGTTCGCGTCGCAGGCGGCGCTGCCGTGGCTCGCGCGCGAGCACGCGGCGGGGAGGCTCGGGGACGCGGTGGGGAAGCTCTCGCAGCCGCTCTTTGCGCTCGCGAGCCTGGGCGCCGGGCTCTTGTGGCCGTGGACGGAGCGGATCCTGTCGCTGTTCGGGAAGGGCTTCGAGTCGGCGGGAGGGAGCCTGCGTTGGCTGCTCGGCGCGACGGCGGTGATCTACGCCGGGTCGGGGCTGATGACGGCGCTCGTCGCCGCGGGAAGGACGAAATCGATCCTCGCGATCGCCGCGACGGGCCTCGCGGCGAACCTCGCGGCGAACACGGTGCTCGTCCCGGCGATGGGGATCGACGGTGCGGGCGCCGCGACGCTCGCGACCGAGGCCGTGGTGACCTTGGGGGCGACCGTGGCGCTGGCGCGGATCGGCGTGAGGCCCTTCTCGGGAGCGCGTGGGCTCCTGTGGCTCGCCGGGCCGGCGTTGTTCGCGCTCGGGGCGTGGCTCTCGTCGCTGTTGCCCCTGGCCACGGGCTGACCGGGCGTGTAGGACCGAGAGCGTGCGCGTCGGATTCGACTACCGCCCGGCCTTGATCAACCGCGAGGGGATCGGCCGCTACGCGCGCGAGCTGGTGCGCGGGTTCGTCGAGGTGAACTTCGACTCGAACCTGGGCCTGTTCGCGTACACGCTCGCGAGCTCGAGGTTCACGCGGGAGGAGCTCGGCGTCTCGGGCTCGAAGGCCGAGCTGGTGCGGCTGCGCTTCCCATCGCGATGGATTCCGGCGTTGCTCGAGCGGTTGGGGAAGGGCGTCGACGACCTCGTGGGCGGCTGCGACCTGTACCACCACACGCAGCCGCACTTGTTGAGGGTGCGGAAAGCGGTCGAGGTGGCGACGATCTTCGACTGCATCTACACGCTGGACGCCGGATACCTGTCGCGCAAGGCGGCCGAGCGGATGACGGCGGCGGCGAAGGAGATGGTCGCTCGCGCGAAGATCGTGATCGTGCCGAGCGAGTACGTCGGGGCGGAGGTGGTGCTGACGCTCGGCGCGAAGCCCGATCATGTCGCGATCGCGCATCTCGGTTGCGATCATGTCGCGCGAGGGCTGCCGCCGGAGGGATTTCCGCCGCCGAGCGAGCCGTATGTGCTCACCGTGTCGCGCGTCGATGCGCGCAAGAACCACCTGCGGATGCTCGAGGCGTTCGAGAAGATCGTGAAGGAGGGGCTCCCGCATCGATGGGTCATCGCGGGACCGCCCGGGTACGGGTCGGAGGTGTTCGAGAGGGCGCTCGCGGACTCGCCGGCGCGCGGGCGCGTCGAGTGGCGGCGATTCGTGGCGGACGAGGAGCTGCCGCGGCTCTACGCGCAGGCGGAGGTGTTCGTGTTCGCCAGCTTGAACGAGGGGTTCGGCCTGCCTCCGCTCGAGGCGATGGCATGCGGGATTCCGGTCGTGTCGAGCTGCGTGACATCGATGCCGGAGGTGCTCGGAGACGCGGCGCTGCTCGTCGAGCCGACCGACAGCGACCAGATCTTCGAGGCGACGCGGCGCCTGATCGCCGAGCCGGAGATCGCGCGAGACTTCGCCGTCCGAGGCAAGAAGCGCGCGCGGGAGTTCACGTGGAAGGAGTGCGCGCGCAAGACGCTGCTCGCCTACCGCGAGGCGACGAAGCCGGCGGCGGCGGAGTCGACGCTCGAGCGGACGATTTAGCGCCTTCGAACGAGGTTCCCGTGGATCATCCCCCATGGCGTAGTCGTCGCCCCGATCTCGAATGAGCCGCTGCACTCCCATCGGTTCGAGATGGCCTCGTACGTGTACCGTCCCGGCGCGAAGCCGGCCAGGAAGCCGGGCGTACTGGTCCCATCGTTCGACATGTTGGTGGATGAGGCGCGGTCGAGCAGGACCTTGCCATCCGAATCGCGGATGACGACGCGCATTTCGTCCGGAGCCTTCTCTCCTCGAGGTGGAAGGAACTCGAACGATTGAGGAACTCCCGCGCGCAGCCGGAGCTCGACGCGGGTTGCATCGCCGCTCGCGATGTCGATCGTGCGCTGCTCGGTTGCGATGTTCTGGCCGATCGGGAAGAGCGTGTAGGTGCCTGGGTACAGCTCCTCGCTCTTGAACGTGAAGCCGTCGTCCGTCTCGAGAAAGTGAGCGTAGCGACCCTGCATCAGCATGATGGAGGGTCTGTCCACAATCGATCCGTCCTCTAGTCGGAGGACGAGCTCGAACCGACCTCGAGCCTTGAGGGTGATCGTTCCGAGGTCGCGTTGCTCGTCGGGCGCGATCTCGATCCCATCGAGAATCAGAGGCGGGAGGTCCTTGGGATCCACATGGAGCGTGTACCTTCCCGAGGGCAACGGCCCGATCCGGAAGCCTCCGTCCTCTTTGGCGGTGGTCGCGCCTGCCCCCTGGTTCGTCCCCTCGTTGTGAGCGACAACCTGAGCGCCCTCGACGAGTTTGCCCTGGTCGTCGACGATCCTCCCGCTGAGATAGGCGCTCGGCTTGCTCGCGGACGTGACAGTGAGGAGGATCTCTCCCTTTCCCGGTGAGACGCCATCCTCCAGAGCACCAGCCAGAGCGTGGTATTGACCGGCCTTGCCGGGCGGGTAGGCCGCGACCAGGAACGGGACGTCCGCGCAGTCGAGGATCTCGAATCGGCCCTGCGCGTCCGACTTCGTGCTGCGTGGATAGAACTCGAGATGGGCACGCGTCCCGGTTTCCACAGTCCACCCCTCGAGTGGGCGGCCGGATTCGTCAACAACGCGGCCGACGATCTTCCCGTACTCGCGGAGGACGGCATCCCAAGTCAAGGCGTCCCCCGATCGTCCCGTGACCTCAGCGGCTGCTCTCAGTACCGCCTTGGGGTTCCGCGATTCCGCCACCAGCTTGACCACGCCCGAGGGGACGAAGCCGAGGTGGTATCGACCATCATCGCTCGTCTTCGTCGAGAGCTGCGGGCGCCAAACGTAGACCGTCTCAGCCGTAGTCGGACCGTGGTGCACCGTCGCACCGGCGATGGGCAAACCCTCCGCCGTGCGCACTGTTCCTTCGACGGTGAATCCCCTCTCGACACCCACGTCGACCCGCGTCGTCCGTCCCTCCTCGAGGAGAGCCTTCCCGATCCAGACCGCGTATCCGTGCGCGTCGACCTCGACCTCGGCGCGGCCCTTGTGGAGCCCTGCGAACCGGAAGGCACCGTCCGAAGCACTCGGCATCCAAACCTGAGGCCATTCGATGGTTTCGCGAAGGGTGGCGGACCGCTCGCATCGGATCGTCACCCATGCACCTTCGATCGGTTTCCCTTCGGGATCGCGGACGACTCCCTCGATCGCTCCGCACTCTCCGCGCAGCTTCAGATCGAGGACGATCGTTCCAGCGGTGTGCGGATCCCGGTCTCGGAGATCCTCGACGAGGGAACTTCCGGATCGGTCGGCAGTCGCGAACAGGCAGCACGAAGAATGGGCCGCGCGCACGAGATACGACCCGTCCGCCGCGCTCTGCGCCACGATGACCCCGGCTTCTCGAGCGTAGCGGGTGATCCAAACGAGCGCGCCCGGGACCGGACGCTCCTCCAAGTCGACGACTTTCCCGCTGACGTCCTCGCCAGCGGGGACCGTGAACCGCACCGAGGTCCGCCGGCCGCGTACCACTGAGCTCTCAAGATTCTCGGATGAGCAGCCACGGTCGGATTGAATCTCGACCTTGCTTTCGTGCAGGTGTTCGAACGTGAGATGGCCGTGCTCGTCCGTGATGTCGTAGACGAGGTGATCCGAGGGATGATCTTCTCCCATCGGTTCCGCTCCGACCCCGATCCCGGAGGCGGGCGTGCCGTCGGCCCACACCCATTCCATGTCGAGCGAGCCGTAGGGATCGTCGGTGACGGCGGAGGCAGCTGGGGAGGCGGGCTCGCGCTGCACGGTGCTCGGATCCCCAGCGAGCTTCGGGTCTCCGGCGCTCGCGACCTCTGCGACTTCGAGCTGTGCCGGCCCAGAGGCCCGGACCGCAGACGCGCTCTTCGCGGGAGCCTTGTCCCGAGTCGCAACCCACAACGCGCCCGACGCGACGATCACGATTCCTGCAGCCACTGCGATCTTCTTGCCCACGAGCACACCTCCCAGGATCTGCGCTGTCGACACGCCCGCGGCGCCGGCCGCGCCCGCCTTCGCGAGCGCGCCCGCGCGACCGAGAACCAGCCTCCGCATCGCCGCGAGCCCGCGCGGCGCGGACAAGACGACCAGCCCTCCGAGCGCGAATCCCGCCGGGAGCTTCCGCCGCAGATGCTTCAGCCCGCGGTGGAGCTGCACCCTCACGGTCCCCGCGGGACGGTCGAGCTCCCGCGCGATCTCCTCGGCCCCCTTTCCCTCGGCCAGGTGGATGCGCAACACCTGACGATACGCGTCCGGCACGCGCTCGAGCGCGCGCTCGAGCGTCGCCATGAACTCCCGCAACTCCGTGTCGTGCGCGGGATCCTCGGTCGAACGCTCCGCGAGCCTTCCGGGATCCGGCGCGCGCTCCGCGAGCGACCGCAGGAGCTGCGCCTTCTTCGTCAGGATGCCCACGAGCCAGGGCACGAGCTCGCGCGACGCGTCGAAGCGCTCCGCGTGCTCGATCGCGGCCAGGAACGTCGCCTGCACGAGGTCCTCGGCCTGGGCCTCGTCGCGCACGAGGTGACGTGCGACCTTGAGCAGCCGCTCGGCCGTGCGATCGAAGACCTCGGCCAGCGCCTCCAGGTCCGCCTCGCGGCGGAACCGTTCGAACAGCTCTTCCAGCCGGCGCTCGCCCATCGCTCTCCTTCTTCAGGGAGCCGGGAGCCGACGTTACCGGATTCCTGCGGATTCCATGCGGCGAGTCGCTCCGCCTGCCCTTCCGTCCCGTCCCCCGCGACCCTCAACGCGGCCTTCCATCAGCTTCCGCCCGCCGCCTGATGTGCTCGAGCACGCGCCCGTGGATCTCGTGGATGATCCAGTCCGACCAGACGCTCCAATACCGCGACGGCCACATCCGGTTCGTGTACCACGTCGTCCCCTCGAGGCGGGTCCGGCCCCCGGGCAGCGCCTCGAGCAGGAAGCGCCCGCGATGCGACTGGAGGAACTGCTCGAGGTGCGGCGGCGAGATCGCGGGGTAGGGCGTCAGCTCGCGCATCGACGGCGGCTGCGCGGAGACCGAGAACTCGAGCTGCCGCGGCTCGTTCCACACGTCGATCGGCTCGACGAACGGCCCGGTCGAGAACACGCAGTGCCGCACCGCGCCCGCGCCAGCGCCCTCGATCTCGGCGCGCAGCGGGTAGGCGATGCCGAGGCGGAAGAGCATCTCCTCCGGCGGCGGAAGCTCGGAGAACGCAACCACGTGCTCCCACACCCGTTCGGGCGGAGCGTCGACCTCGATCGCGGTGCGCACTTCGAGGAGCGGCGGTTCCGCGCCGGTCCAGCGCTCGACTCCGAAGAGACCCGGCAGGAAGAGCGCGAGCGACGAGACCACGGCTCCGGCGTCTCGGCCGCCTTCAGGTCGCCTCTGGATCAGGTAGCCGACGAAACCGCCGAACAGCGCCAGCGCTCCCGCCAGCGGCGCCGCCATCAGGATGCAGATCAGACCCTCGAACGCCAGCGCGATGAGCAGGCCGCCGAGCAGAACCGACGCCGTGATCGCCACCCCGAGGCAGCTCCCGATCGAGCGCGGATGGTGGTAGCCGTGGATCAGCACCGAGGCGAGCCCCAGGAAGAACGGCAGGCCGACGAAGAGGCCCCAGCCGTAGTTGCGCAGCTGCGACGCCGAGAGGAACGCGAGCCCCGTGGTGATCGGGAGGACGATCAGGAAGGACATCGCGGCGCTCCCGAACGTGCCCTTGGGGATCACGCGGTCGAGGAACTTCGCCCGGCGCGGACGCGCTTCCGCTCCTTCTCCCACCTTCGACGGCAGCACGCACAGCACCGCGAAGAACAGCAGGTTGACGACCGGCACGAAGAAGAGGAGCACGCTGCCCCCCGGCATGCGCACGGCCCGCAGGCGCCGCAACGTCAACGCGATGCCGCTCCACAGGAACGGCAGCGCGAGGACGAGCATCGGGAACGCGGCCCGCGCGTGCTCCTGGGTCAGGGGGAAGACGCCGAACAGATCGCCGGGGACCCAGTAGGAGAGCGGGCTCAGGAACTTGCCCGTCGTCAGGCCGACGAGGACACGGTCCAGGTTGTACTTGACCAGCGCGAGCGCCACGCCCCAGAACGCGTACCCGCCGCGGTCGATCGTGCCTTCGAAGCTCCACAGGTCCGAGAGCCGGGGCTTCATCCTCCCGCGCTCCTCAGGGCTGGCCGGCCGTGCCGGGATCGACCCTGCGCTGCCCGATCGAGACGAGCAGCACCAGGGCCACGGCCGCGAGCGAGAGCAGCAAGCCGAACAGACCGGTCCGGAAGGCCGTGACGACGATGCCGATGGAGCCGGCGCCCTTCCACAGGGTTGCGTCCGCGCCCGGCACGGACATCAGCGCGCCGAAGAGCGACGTGAGCACGATCGCGACGCACGCGTAGACGAGCCAGAACCTCCCGTGGCTCTCGCTGCGGCACAGCTCGACGAGCAGCCGCAGGAAAGAGCTCCGGAGCAGGATGACGGTCAGCGCGGCGAGGCCCGTCATGAGGCCCGCGCTCAGGATCACGGCCTTCAAGGCATCCACGAGGCACTTCCTTTCGATCAGGATCGGACCGGCGGCGGCGCGGCGCCACCCCAGGCCGGCTCGAGACCGCGCTGGGCATCGTAGCGCCGGCGGCGCTCGTAGCTGCCGATCCCGAGCAGGAGGATGAAGCCCAGCGCTCCCAGGGCGAGCAGCAGGAAGAACAGGCTCGAGCGGAATGCCGCGAGCACCAGCGGGAGCTGCGGGTGCTCCGCCCATTCCCGGCCCTCCGACAGGGGGAAGCACACCAGCATCCCGAGGAGCGCGGTCAGCACGATCGACACCGAGCTGAACACGGACCAGAACCGCGCGCGGCCCGCGGTGCCGCACAGCTCGACCAGCAGGACGTCGAGCGGACGGCGCAGGAGCAGGACGATGAGGATCGCGATGCCGACCGCGACCGAGGCGGAGAGCCAGAAGGCGTCGAGGACGTTCATGAGGGGATCCTTTCCGGGCGGGAGAGGAGATCGCGCAGCGCGCCCTCGATCTCCGGGTGTGCGAAGCGGAAGCCGGCCTCCTCGGCGCGGCGGGGCAGCACGCGCTGACCGGTGACGAGGACCTCGGCGACCTGGCCGACCGTGAGGCGCAGCATCGCCGCGGGAACCGGCAGCGCGCTCGGGCGGTGCAGCACCTTGCCCAGCGCCCGCGAGAGGGCTTTCATCGTCACCGGATTCGGCGCCGTGCCGTTGAAGACGCCGGAGGCGCGCTCGCTCCCGAGCAGGAACAGGAACAGCGCGCACAGGTCGTCGAGATGGACCCACGACACCCACTGTCGCCCGTCTCCGAGCGGTCCGCCGATCCCCAGGCGGAAGAAGGGCAGCATCTTGGAGAGCGCTCCGCCGCCGCGCCCGAGCACCACGCCGATCCGGACGCGGCAGGTGCGCACGCCGGCCTCCGTGGCGACCTCGGCCGCGTCCTCCCAGTGCGCGCACAGATCCGACATGAAGTCCGACCCGCGCGGCGAGCGTTCGTCGAAGGCCGCCGTGTCGCTCGTCCCGTACCAGCCGATCGCCGAGGCGGAGAGGAAGCAGGCCGGCCGGCGCTGCGCGGCGAGCGCCGCGAGCTGCTTGGTCGTGTCGACGCGGGAGGACCACAGGAGCTTCTTGCGCTCGGGATTCCAGCGCCGGTCGAAGATGTTCTCCCCGGCCAGGTGAACGATCGCGTCCGTCTCGCGCACGCCGCGTGCGAGGCTCGAGTCCGACCAGTCGAAGTCCGCTCCAGGTCGGCGGCTGACGGTGCGCACGGAGTTCCCGGCGGCTTCGAGCCGACGCTTCAGGTGTGTGCCGACGAAGCCCGTCGCGCCGGTCAAGAGGACCTTCACGCCCTCCTCCCTCCTCCGCGCTTCCTGCCTGCGGCGGCGACGAGGACCTTGAGGCCGAGCTTGTTCACGAGCCCGCCCTTCAGGAACGACTCAGCCATCGAGTCGGCCATCGAGACCAGCGATTCGATCGCCTTCAAGCGCTCCCGGAAGACCGCAGCCTCGGCCGAGCGCTCGGACTCGAGCCTCGGGATCCACTCGCGCAGGTGCTCGAGGATCGGGTTCCACTCGCGGCGCTTGCGCGCCTGGATGATGTTCTTGATCGCCCGCTCGAGATCGGTCTCGGGGCGGTAGGCGAGCTGGCGCGTGCCGGAGGAGCGCTCGAGGTGCACGAGGCCCCAATCGCGCAGTTCGCGGCAGGCCATGCTGACCGCACCGCGGCTCATCTCCAGGCCCTCGACGATCTCGTCGGCGGTGGCCGGGTCCTTCTTCGAGATCAGCCAGCCGTAGACGCGCGCCGTGGCCGGGGGCACGCCCCAGAACGGGCCCATGCCTCCCCACAGCTCGACGAAGGCCGCGCGGACGGACTCGGTGTCGCTCATGCGAGCTTCATCGTACTCGAGCCGGCCAGAACTTTCAATTTTTATTGAAAGTATTTCCGGAGGGGATCCCGACCCCCCCGGCCGCGCCGGTTTCACCTCGCGCGCCGGCGGACGAGCCTGTCCTTGACCGCGCACGCCGCCCGGTACAGGGGCAGGACCCCGATCAGGCGCAGGTTGCGCTCCAGGTGGCTGATGTGGGTTTCCATGTCGGCGAACTTGTCGACCAGTCCGGTCCGGACCAGCGTTTCGAGGAACGGCTCGGGCCGCTGGGATGGAGGCAGGGGCGCCAGCTCCCGGCCGGCGTAGTAGGTGTCGATGTCCTCCCCCTGAGCATCGAGCGCGTCGGGATCCTCGTACTCCGGCGGCGGATCGTTGGCGATCGAGCAGCTGCGGCAGATCGAGGGGGCATCGCCGGAGAAGAGCCCGGCCCGCAGGTTCCGGTAGCGGACCCCGTTCCAGATTTCGGCGAAGGACTGCGTGCGCAGGTCGCCCATCGGCATCTTCTTGTGCGCGAAGGGGTGGCAGCAGGGAAAGACGCGGCCGTCGTAGAAGATGTAGACGGTCATCGTCGGCATGTGGCAGGGGATGCGCTTCGCCGGGGGGCGCGGGGGGTGGGCTCCGTTCGAAGCGCTCGCGGAGTCGGCCGCCTTCCGTGCGGAAGAGTCCGGCGAGGCCTCGAGGAATCCCAGGTCCGAAGCCGCCGCATCCCGCGCCGCAGTCTTGCGCGCCGCCTTCTCCCGGTAGGCCTTGGGCAGGTCGAGGTCGATCCCGAGGCGCCGCCCTTCCTGGAGCGTCTCCGCCAGGTACCGGTCGTAGCGATCCGGCTCCTCGATGAGCGATTCCGCCTTCCCCTCCTCGGTCACGGGGATCACGTGCTGGGCGTGGAGGCGATCGGCGTGGAATTCGTGGGCGAGCCTCACCATGGCGGGCAGCTCGTGCACGTTGCTCTTCATGAGCACGAAGAAGAAGGAGAGGTGCGTCCGCTGCTTGGGCGGATACTGCATCCGGTACTTGTTCAGGAGCAAGAGGTTCGCGCGGATCTTCGACCAGTGGGAGCCGAGGCGGATCCGCTCGTAGGTCTCCTTGGTCGCGCCGTCGATCGACATCTGGATGAACGAGACGCACCGGGCCAGAGTCTCGGCCTCCAGGTCGCGGTTGATCCGGGTACCGTTGGTGGTCAGCGAGATCTGCTGGCCCGCCGCGTGGGCGCGCTCGACGTAGTGGAGGAAGTTCGGCGAGATCATCGGCTCGCCGCCCAGCCCGATCGTGATGCGCGACGAGAAGGGGAACACCTCGTCGACGATGCGGTCGAAGAGCTCCGTGGAGAGGGAGACCAGGCCACGCCCGTGGCGCCATTCGGGCGGGCGCAGGTGCTCGGAGCACATGTAGCAGTCGAGGTTGCAGGCCGAGGCGACCTGCAGGTAGACCTCGATCGGGAGGTGGTGGGCGACACCCTCGCCGCGTTGGAGCGCGTTCTTGGCGACGAGCTCGTTCAGGCGCTGGCCTGCGGAGGGGGGGGTTCTGAAGCGAAGTTTGGCCATGAAAGGGCTGCGGGGCTCCGACCCCGGCAGGGATCCAAGGATACCACGCCTCGCCGACCCGAGGGGGCCGGCGCGCTCCCCGGCTGCACCCGCGGCTCGGCCCTAGTCGTCCTCCGCGAGCCTGCTCCGGATCGCCCCCTCGTCCACGTCGCCGTCCCCCCACAGCGCGCGGCCTTCCATGCCGCCGGCGACGGAGATCACCTCCCCGCTGACGTGGCGCGAGGCCGCGGGCGAGGCGAGGAACAGCGCCGCGCGCGCGACGTCGACCGCGCGCCCGAGCTGGCGCAGCGGCATCGTGCGCACGACCTTGGAGATCACGCCCGGCTCCTCGAGCGCCGGACGCGCCATGTGGGTGACCGTCCAGCCGGGCTCGATCAGGTTGACGCGGGCGTAGGGGTCGAGCTCGACGATCTCGTTCTTGAGGCTCTTGAGGAGGCCGTAGAGGCCGGCCTTGCTGACCGCGTACTCGGCGTGCCCCTTCTCGCCGAAGCGTCCGGCGGTCGAGCCGATGAAGAGAAGGCTGGCGCCGTGGCCGTCCGCGCGCGGCCCGCTCTTCGCGAGCGCGTCCATGAACGCGCGGGCGGTCCACAAGGCGCCCAGGAGGTTCGTCTCGATCGTCCTGCGGATGCGCGCCTCGTCGGCGAGATGGAGGAGCCTCGACTCCGGCGTCCACATTCCGGCGTTCGCGATGCAGACGTCGACGCGGCCGAAGCGCTTCCGCGCCTCTTCCATCGCGGAAGAGATCTCGCCAGGTCTCGTGACGTCGGCCTGGACAGCCAGGGCGCGGTGGCGCCAGGGCTGCTCGGAGATCCACGCTTCGAGGGCGGCAATGCTGCGGTTTGCGTGGAGCGCGAGCGATGCGCCCTCGGCCGCGAACGCTTCGGCGAGCGCGCGCCCGATGCCGCCGCCGGCGCCGGTGACGAAGACGGTCTGGTCCGCGAGACCGAGGTCCACGCTCCGACCCTATCCGGAACGGTCGGCGCCGGCCAGGATCCAGAGCCCTACCGGGCGATCGTCCAGCACAGGAGCTCGGTGCCGGGTTGGCCGGGCTTCTTCGAGATCGCGGCGAGCGCGTCGTCGGCCCGCACCTCGAACCCTCCATCCTTCTCGTCGATGCGGAAGGGTTTGCCCGTGTAGGGATCGCATGGGAGAGTCGCGAGGCTCGCGGCCGTGTCCTGACTGTCCCCCATCCTCGTCGCGACGTCGAGCGCGGCGAGAGCGAGGCTTCTTCGGACGCGGATGAGGTGCGACTGGTCTGCCATTGGCAGCCAGAAGCCCGACTGAGCCCACTGCCTCCCTTCCGAGTTCCGGACGTCCTTTCCGGCATCGTACAAGCGATGCTGTGATTCCACTCCCGACATCCGGGACAGAGCGATCGTTTCCTGCAAGCAATCCGCGAGACGGTGCTTCTCCAGCAGCTCGCCGATGGGCTCGAGTGGGGAGGGCCAATCCTTCTCTGCGAAAACGCGGGCCATTTCGAACGAGTGGTCCAGGTCGGCTCGCAGTGCCCATTCGAACCGGGCGGGCTCGACGATTCGCTCGAGCCTGTCGTGGAGCTTCTCCCGGATGGCGTGCACTTGCGCGCGCGGGTCGAGGATCATTCGCTTGAGCGCGAGCAGGACGATGTCCTCGTTCGCGGTCGATACGAGGTAGCCGCCGAAGCTCCGGTCGTCCTCGAGGGAGATCAAGTCGAGCGCCTGGCCGAGGCGATTTGCGGCTGCTGCGGAACCACCCGGACCCTCGAACTCGACCAAGGCCTGTGCACACAGGACGTTCGTCCGGTGACGGGAGGAAACCAGCCACGGACACTCCTTGCCGGCCGCCAGGCCTCGTTCCAGGTATTCCCGGCACTCGGAGCTCACGAGGAGGGTGTCGACCTGCTCGAGGAACGACCCGAGGGAAGCGAGCCCCTTCTCGAGCTCCGCGCGCCGGTCCGGCCCCCACTTGCCGGGCGAGCCGAACCCGTCCTGGCTCGGGATGCGCTGCTCGAGATCGGCGTCGAGAACGACGAGGCGCGCCAGGAGGATCTGCCCTTGACGAGGATGGGGCGCGAAGACGGGGTGTCCGAGCTCTCGCTTCAACTCGGACAAGCGTGTGTCGACATGGCGGTCGGCCCACGCGATGAAGGCGAAAATGCCGGCCGCGGCTCCGCCGAGGATCAACAGGGAAGAAGCGAGGATTTTGCGCGGACGGATCATGGCAAGCCCTCCTGGGAGCGACCGCCGGATCTATCGAGAGACGACGTCCGTGGACTGGAATGCGCGATCGTCGCCGTCTCTCACACGCGCGAGAGGTCGACCCGCGCGCTGTACAGCACGTTGCCATCGCCGAGGTCGCTCGTCGCGCCGCTCGTCAGGGCGTTCAGGCCGACGCCCTCGGGCAGGTCCTTGGCGCGCGGCAGACCGTCGACGCGCACGAGCCCGCGCGGCATCGAGGAAGAGATCGCCACGGGAAACGTCAGCGTGCCCCTCGAATTCGAGAGCCTCACCTGGCCGCCTTCGACGAGCTTCAGCTCCCGCGCGTCATCGGGATTCACGTGGACGATCGGCGGACCGGCCTTTTTCACGTGCCGAGCGCTGTGAACGAACGTCGAGTTGTGAGTCTCGACCGACGGCGCGGCGACGAGCACGAAGCGCCCACGGTCTCCGGCTCCATCGTCGGGCACGTACGTGGCCATCGGCGGCTGCCCCTTGGCCTTCGCCGCGTCGCTCCAGAGCTCGATCTTCCCGCTCGGGGTCCCCCACCCATCGAACCGTTGCGACCGCAGCTTGACCGGCTCGCCCTGGCGCAGCCTCGCCATCTCGTCGTCGGCAATCCGCGGGCGCGAAGCTTCGAGCAGCTCCTCGCAAAGCCCGTCCTCCGTCACATCCCAAGTCTCGCGCGGCAACCCGAGCCGCTTCGCGATCGCGCCGAACGCAGCCACGTTGCTCCGCGGCCCGGACGGCGGCTCGACCGCCTTCCGCGCGTACTGCATCACCCGGTGCCCGTAGCTCCTGTACACGTCGGCGTGCTCGACGAACATCGTCGCGGGCAGCACGACGTCCGCGAGCTCGGCGGTCTCGGTCAGGAAGTGCTCGTGCACGACGACGAACAGGTCCTCGCGAGCGAGCCCGCGCCGCACCGCGCGGCTGTCGGGCAGCGTCACGGCCGGGTTGTGGCACCACACGAAAACGGCCCCGAAGCGCCCCTCCGCGAGCTCGCGCCCGAGCCCCACCTGGACGACCGGCTCCGCCGGCGCCCCCTTCGGCCGCAGATCGTCGCGGCGGACCACGTCCTCGGCGAGGCCGAAGTGGGCGAAGCTCTCGTAGTGCACCCGGTCCGCGCGGCCGAGCACCGCAGCGAGCGAGCACACGGCGCGCATGCTCATCGCTCCGTTGCGCCTGCGCGTCCAGCCGACACCGGTCTTGATGAAGGGCTTCCGTGCGCGCTGGAGCAGGCTCGCGAGCTCGGCGATCGCCTGCGCGGAGACGCCCGTGATCCGCGCGGTCTCCTCGAGGTCGTTCCTGGCCCGCACGTGCGCCTCGAAGTCCTCTGCGCCCTGGCACTCGCGCGAAAGGAACGCGCGGTCGGCGAACCCGACCTCGAACGCGATACGCGCGAGGCACAGCGCGAGCGCGGCGTCGGTGCCTGGGCGCACGACGATCCCGCGTCCGCCCCAGCGCTCGAGCGCGCGGATCGTGTCGGTGCGGTAGATGTCGATCGCGACGACCGGGACGTCCCTCTTGCGCAGGCGCTGGAGCCCCGGCTGGAGGTGCTGCACCGTGCGCGCGACATCCGCCCCCCACAGCCAGACGAGGTCGGAGTCCTCGATCGTCTCGATGTCCGGACCCACGCAGCGCCCGAGCACGCACTCGTACCCGGCCGTGCTCGTCGCGTCACAGATCCCGCCGTCGTGCAGCGTCGCGCCGAGCGCGTTCATCATCCGCAGCGGGAAGCGGCGCTGGACGAGCCCCATCGAACCGCCGTACGACAGCGCGAGCACGTCCTTTCCCGCGAGCGGCTTCACCCGCTCGGCGATGCGCTCGATCGCCTCGTCCCAGCCCGCCTCGACGAATCGACCGCTCTTCTTGCCGCCCGCGCGAACGAGCGGGGAGAGCAGTCGCTCCGAACTCTCCACGAGATCGCCGTAGAGCATCGTCTTCCCGCACAACGTGCCGCGCGAGTAGCTGTGCGCCGGATTGCCGCGCAAGCTGACGAATCGCCCCCGTTCGTCGACCTCGACCAGCACGCCGCACGCGTCGGGGCAGTCGAGGGGACAGGTGGTGGCGCGCGGAACGCTCACGGCCCCTGCGCGGTCTCCGCCGCGGCAGGGCGGCGGCGCCCGATCCCCCTCTCGAGATCGCGGAGCCAGCCCTCGCGCACCTGCTCGAGCTTCAGATCGCGGTCGAACAGCAGCACCGCGCCGCGCAGCTTGGCGATCTCGCTGTCGTAGCTGAGCGAAGCCGAAAAACGTTCCTCCAGCGGGATGCTGACCGCCACCCGCTTCTCGTCGTCGTCCGACCAGCCCCACGCGAGCGCGGCGCCGTCGCCCTTGTACTCCCACACGTAGAGCGGTGCGCCCAGGCGAAGCAGGCACTCGGAGAGCGTCGTCCGGCCGACCTCGAGGCCTTCGAGCGCGCCCATCGCGAGCGGCTCGAATCGGCGCTCCCGGCTCCAGACGAAGGTGATGCAGCCCGACAGGAAGAGCGGAGCGAGGATCGCGAGCGCGCGCACGCGATCACCGCCCGTGAATGTGCGCCCAGGGCATCGCGTAGCGCGCGTCCGCGGCCTGGAGCGTCGCCCCCGCGTGCGTCAGCACGTCCTTCGCGTCGAAGAAGAGCCACACGCGGTCGGCGCGCGTGTCCTCGTTCAGGAACGACACCAGGATCAGCGAGAAGCCGGCGCGCTTGAGCACGGTGAAGTCGTAGCGGTAGGCGGTGCGGCTGCCGAGCTGCACGACCTCGTTCGGAGCACCCAGCCTCGCGACGACCTCCTTGGCGGTCGTCCGGCCGGGCACGAATTGGTCCACGTCGGCGCGCCAGATCGGCTCGTTGACCGTCGTGCGCGAGATGAAGCAGGCGGGGGCGAGGAGCGCGAGGAGGAGAAGCCCCAAGTGGAGAGGGAGGATCGGCGACGTCTTCGGCATGGCCCCCTATTCATAAGGAAGGATGCGCGGCGAGGTCCAGGAGAATCGCCTCGAGCGCGGCGAGCCAGGTCTCCCGCTCGCGCCCGCCGAGGACTGCACGAACGGCGCTGCGGTCGGGGCCGCCCGATCGCAGCGTCTGCAGCCAGGTCGCGATCGCGCGGCGCAGCGCGGCGATGTCCCCGGGATCGTCGAGGACCGTCCCGACCTCCTCCGACGCGATCGCCTCGGCCGCGCCGGCGCGCGCGGTCGTGATCACGGGCGTGCCCGCGGCGAGCGCTTCGAGCACGACCAGACCGCACGCGTCCCGCCAGGTCGGATGGACGACGAGGTCGCTCGCCGCCGCGAGCGCGACCGGTTCGACTTCCGCGAGCACGCGCACGCGGTCGGGAGCGATGCCCGCCGCGCGGGCGCGACGCGCCCAGCGCGCGGGGTCCTTCGGGCCGGCGACGAGCAGGCGCCAGGGGAGCTCCTGCAGTCCGGCGAGCGCTCCCAGAAGGGCGGGCAGGCCCTTGAGCACGGGGTTGCGCGCCGAGAACGCGAGGAGGGGCATCTCGCGGTCGAGGTGGAGCTCCGCGCGCAGACGCGCGCCGGATCGCTCGCGCTCGCGCGGATGGAAACGCTCCGCGTCGACGCCGTCCGGCACGAGGACCAGGCGTTCGATCGCGCCCGCGTACGCCGCCGCGAGCTCGCGCATCACGAGACCCGACACGCACGCGACCCTGCGCGCACGGCCGCCCTCGACGAGCGCGCGCTCCATCTCGAGGAACGCGCGGTGCCGGCCGCGCGCGCGGACCTCGGAAACCGGAAGAAGCCTCCCTGCGCTCGCGCAACGCCGGCCGTGGAGCGCCGCGGCGTGGCTCCCTCCGTGGGGCCAGTACAGGTCGACGCGCGGAAGGTGCCGGACTCCGACGGTGACATCGCAGCCGGATTCCTCCGCCGCCGCGACGAGAGCTTGCCCCAGCGCCCGCTCTCGCGCGCCGCGAGTGAGCGCACGGGGAGCGCGGACCGGGTGGAAAACGCCTGGACCCTGCCCTTCCACGGCGAACGCGTGCACCGCGTGCCCCCGTCCTGCGAGCCACGCGGCCAGATCGGCCATCGCCCGCTCCGCCCCGCCGCGCCCGGGCTGCCAACGGTCGATCAGGAATCCGACGCGCACGCGGAATACGGTACCGCGACGATTCTTCCTCGATCCACTCGTCGCTGCGGCGGGTCCGGGCTGCTCCGCGGGTGGAACGAGGAGGAATCGACGCGGTACCGTATTCCGCGTGCGCGTCGGGTTCGACGTCTCCCCGCTCCATCGTCCCCACCCGCGGGGCATCGTCCGCGTCACGGCCGGCCTCGTCGGCGCGCTCGAGCGCAGGGCCAGGCTCGAGATCGTCCGCCTGGCTCCCGCGGACGGTGCGAGCCTGCGTCGCTGGCGCGCGGTCGAGCTGCCGCGCCTCGCGCACGAGCGGGATCTCGACGGCATCCACTCGTGCGTCTCCGCGTTCGCGTTCCGGGGGCGCGGCGCGCGCGTGCAGACGATCCACGAGCTGCCGTGGCGCCACGGCGCGAGCGAGGGCTCGGATCTGCGCCACCGCGCGTGGGCGGCCGTCGGACCGCTCTTCGCCGACGCGGTGCTGACGGCGACCGAGTTCGTCGCGCGCGACCTGAGGAAGCGCCTCTTGCCGGGCTCGTCGAAGGTGCGCGTGTGTCCCTGGGGCGTCGGGCCGCCCTTCGCGGACGAACCGCCTGCGGGAGTCGTCGACGAGGTCGCGCTGGGTCGCTACCGGCTTCCGCAAGGCCACCTCGCGCTGGCGCTCGGCGCCGTGCGGCCGAAGAAGGACCTGGCCGCGCTCGTGCAGGGCCTGGCGGAGCTGCGGCGTCGCGGCGGACCGCCGCTGCAGCTCGTCGTGACCGGCGGGGACACGCCCCAGCTCCGCCGCGATCTCGGCCTCGTCAGCCGGCTCGGACTCTCGCGCTTCGTGACCACCCTCGACGAGATCGCCGAAGCGGACCTGCCCTCGCTCCTGCGCCTCGCGAGCGTCGTGCCGGTGTTGTCGCGCTCGGAGGGCTTCGGGCTGTCCGTGCTCGAAGCGCTCGCGAGCGGCACGCCCGTGATCGTCCCGAGCGGGAGCGCGCAGGCCGAGGTCGCGGGCGCGGTCGGGATCCAGGTCGACGCAGGCAATCCGGTCTCGGTTGCGGAGGGCCTGGAACGTGCGCTCGCGGAGCGCGAGAGCCTGCGCGGGAGGCTCGCCGAACGAGCGCGCGAGTTCACGTGGGACCGCTGCGCCGAGCAGGTCGAGTCGATCTGGGAGGAGATCGCTTGAGCGATCCCCGCGCTCCGCGCGTGCTCGTCCTCGGCACGCTGCTCGGCCAGCCGATGGGCGGCGTGCGCCGCCACAACGCCGAACTGTTGCCGCGCGCCGCGGCTCTGCTCGCGGAGCGCGGCGGATCCCTGGCGGTGATGGAGGGGGTCGAGCGCGCCGCGTTCCCGCTGCCCGACGAGATCGAGTTGATCGCTTCCGACGCGCTGCCGCATCCGCTCCTCCTGCGCTGGATGACCGAGGGCCAGGCCGCCCGACGTCTGCTCTCGAACGCGCGAGCGGCAGGGCGTCCGTTCGACCTCGTGCACACTGCGCACCTTCCCACTCCGGCACGCCTGGGAGTCCCCTTCACGATCACGATCCACGACCTGCGCCACCTCGAGGCTGGCCACGCCCCGCGAGCGCGGCGGTTCGCGGCCGCAGCGTTCCTCGCGAGCGCCGTCCGGAGAGCCTCGCGCACGATCGCGGTGAGCGAGGCCGTCCGGAGCGCTCTGGTCGAACGCTTCCGGATCGATCCGACGCGGGTGAGCGTGGTCCGGAACGCTGCCGATCACTTCGCTCCGCTGCCGCGGGAGCCGTCGCGCGATGGAGAGATCCTGTGCGTCGGCCACCTCGAGCCGCGGAAGAACATGGCCGTCGTGTTGCGCGCCCTCGCGATCGACGCAGGGCTCCCGCCAGTCTTGCTCGCCGGCGCCGCCAAGGGAGATGAGGAGGAGCGCCTGCGGGCTCTCGCCAAGGATCTCGGCATCCTCTCGCGCGTGAGATTCCTCGGCGCCTTCGACGACCGCGAGCTGCCGCGGCTCTATTCGCGCGCCGCATGCGTCGTGCTGCCGTCCTGGATCGAGGGCTTCGGAATCCCCGCGATCGAGGCCCAACGCGCGCGCGCCCCCCTGGCGATCGCGCGGTCGCCGGCGCTCGTCGAAGTCGCCGGGAGCGACGTGCCGGCGTTTCTTCCTGCCGATCCGGGCGAGTGCGCGCGCGCGATCCGGGCGGCGATGTCGGCGCCGAAGGAAGCCCTCGACCGCGCCGCAGCGCGCGCGGCGCGCTTCACGTGGGACGCTTCGGCGCGCGTCCTGGTCGACTGCTGGTGCGGAGCGACGGCCTGAGCGATCAGCGAGCTCCGTGGCCTTCGACCTCGACGGGCCCGCCTGCCGCCCGCTCCTTCATGTACATCGTCCCCTTGAACGCCAGCACGAAAAGCCCTGCGAACACCGCGATCGCGAGCAGCCACGTCCCGATGCGGATCCACACCGGAAGCTGCGCGAGGTCCGCGGCGAAGAAGCCGGCCCGGTCGGGAACCCGGTGGTACTGCAAGATGCGCGGGCCGCGCTGGACCGTCGTGCTCGGGGGCGAGGCGGAGAGCGCCGTGCGCTCGAGGCTCGTCGCGGAATGGACGTGGACGCGCGCTGAAGGAGCGCCGGGCGGAGGAATTGTTCCGACCGGGTCTTGCTCGAGCGCGATCTCTTCCGGATCGCCCGCTCTCGCGATCTCGCCGGCCCCGGCCGTGGGCTCCGCGCGAGCCGCGGCGACCTCGCTCCGGAACCGCAGGAGCACCTCACCGAGCTGGAACTCGTCGCCGTCGGCGAGCGCCGCGCCCGGCACGCGCTTGCCGCCGAGGCTCACCCCATTGCGGGACTCCGTGTCGACGATCCTCCAGCCGCCCTCGGCGCGCTCGAGCCTCGCGTGATGCCGGCTCACCGACGCATCGCGCAGGTGCACGGTGCACTCGGCCCCGCGTCCCAGCGTGGCGCCGTCCTCGACGTCGAAGCTCTTGCCGAGGTCGGGACCGGAAAGGACGTACAGCCTGGGCATGCCGGGTACGAGCCCTAAGCGGGCTCTCTCTCGCTCAGCGCGCGCTCCACCT
Source organism: Planctomycetota bacterium (assembly GCA_041488095.1). Classification (GTDB taxonomy): domain Bacteria; phylum Planctomycetota; class UBA1135; order UBA1135; genus DASYPQ01. Next base: position 28,818 of record JBGPOP010000019.1, on the reverse strand, counting down.
TGCGGCGCAGGTCCTCTGCCGTCAACCGCCCCTTGAACGCCGCGCGGCCCTCGATCTCGAGCACGGGGACCGAGCGGCCGAAGCGTTCGACCAGAACAGGATCCGAGTCCACGTCGATCTCGCGCAGCGCGCAACGGTTCCCGAGGCCGGCACGCGCGATCTCGGCCTTCATCTCGTCGCACAGGGGACAGCGCTCGCGCGTGTAGAGAACCAGCGCGAGCGGCTCCCCGCCCCATCTCGGGACGATTCGGCTCCAGATCGGCATGCGGTGCCGCAGCAGTGTGTCACAGATTCGATCCGGCCCGAAGGGGCCCCCGGGTACGGTTCGAGACTGTGACCGGCGTCGGCGACACTGGTTGGATGCCCGGCTTGTCGTCGGAACGCCCTCCCGCTAGCGTCATCCGCCCATGGCCGCGCGCGGACGAGCCCGTGCCTGGAGAGCGCGCTTGCTGACCTGGTTCTTCGCCGTCGCGGCGGTCTACCTCCTCGTGGTGCTGGCCTGCTGGGTCTGGCAGGAGCGCCTGATCTACTATCCCGGCCCGCGGCCGGGCGCGCCGCCGGCGTCCCGCGTGTTGAGCGTGCGCGAGGAGTGGATCGAAACGCGCGACGGAGAGCGTCTTCACGCCTGGCTCGCACTGCCGCACCCGACGGCGGGAGCGCCGGTCCGACCCGCGGGCGCTGTGCTCGTCTGCCACGGCAACGCCGGCAACATCGAGATGCGCCTTCCGCTCGCCGAGGCGTTCGCGGAGATGGGGCTCGCCGTCCTCCTCTTCGACTACCGCGGCTACGGCGCGAGCACCGGGAAGCCGGGCGAGGAGGGCACCTACCTCGACGCGGAGGCCGCCTACGATCGTCTCGCGGGGGAGGAGGGCTTCGCGCCGGAGCGGATCGCGATCTACGGCGAGTCGCTCGGCGGCGCCGTCGCGATCGAGCTCGCCCTGCGGCGCAAGGTCGGGGCCGTCCTCGTCGAGGATTCGTTCACCTCGATGTCGAGCGTCGCAGGGAGCGTCTACCCCTGGCTGCCGGTGCGGCTCCTCCTGCGCGCACGCTACGACTCCGCGGCCAAGATCGGACGGCTGGGAGTGCCCGTGCTCGTGATCCACAGCCCCGAGGACGACCTCGTGCCCTTCGCACAGGGCCGCAGGCTCTTCGACTCCGCGAGCGAGCCCAAGCGCTTCCTCGCGACCGGCGGCCGGCACGGCGAGGGCGGCTTCACGCAGCGCGAAGACTGGAGGGCCCAGGTGCACACGTTCATCGCAGGAGCGCTCTAGCTCGGGCGTCGGCCGACGGCTCATCATGGCCAGCGCGACGGAACCGGCCCTCGACCTCCGCGGTGTGCGGAAGAGCTACCCGCTGCTGCTCGGTCTCCGCCGGCGGGAGGTGCTCTGCGGCGTCGACCTCGACCTCGCGCAGGGAGAGACGCTCGGCCTGGCCGGACCGAACGGCTCGGGCAAGAGCACGCTCCTGCGCATCCTCTCCGGCGTCGATCGCGCCTCCTCGGGCGAGGTGCGAGTGCTCGGGGGCAGCCCGCAGGACGGTGCGGTGCGCCGCAGGACCGGCTACCTGCCGGAGGAGTCCCCCTTCCCGCCCGAGCTCTCCGCGCGCTCCGCGCTCGACCTCATGGGTTCGCTCTCGGGCATGCGCCGGGCCGACCGGCGCCCGGAGGGCGACCGCCTGCTCGATCTCGTCGGCCTGCGCGAGGAGGCGCGCCACCGCTTGGGACGCTTTTCGCGCGGCATGCTGCGCCGCTTCGGTCTCGCGCAAGCGGCGCTCTCGCGTCCCGACCTCCTGCTCCTCGACGAGCCGACCGCGGGGCTCGACGCGCAGGGCTTCGAGGTGCTCGCCGCGATCCTCGCCGAGACCCGGGCGCGCGGCGCGTCGGTCGTGATCGCTTCGCACCTGATCGGCGATCTCCGCGAGCACTGCGACGAGCTGGCGGTGATCCTCTCCGGCCGGATCGCCGTCCGCGGCGTCCCGGGCGAGCTCCTGGCCGGGCGCTCGCTCCTCGACCTCTACCGCGAGCGCGCTCACGCCCGTGAAGAGACCAGGAAGACGTGAACGCCGGCCTGTGCGTGCTCGCCTTCCGGCGCTCTCTCGCGCCGGCGGTGCTCGGCTCATGGGCCGTGCTCGCGTTCCTCCTCCTCCAGCGGGATTGGGCCGGCGAGAATGCGCTGATCGAGGCAGGCGCCGGCGGGGGCGACGCCGGCGCGCTCGCGCGCGGCATGACGCGCGAGGGAGTCTGGACGGTCCTCGTCCTCGCGATCGTTCCGCTGCTCATCGCGCGCGCGGCGCGCACCGTCTCCACGTGGAGGGCGGGCGAGGCCGAGTGGCTCGGCAGCCGCTCGGCCGGCCGCGGCACGATCCTCGTCTCGACCTGGCTCGGAACGTGGTCGGGTGCGACCGCGCTCCTGGCGCTTTCCTTCCTCGCGATCGAGCTCCGCGCCGGCCCCGTCGGGGCGGGCGGGCCGAGCCTGCGCCGGGCGGGCGAGATCGCGGTCCCTCCGGCAACCTGGATCGAGGCCAACGCGCCGCTCGCGTGGACCGCGCCCGATCCGCGCGAACGCGCGCCCGCCGGCGCGCGGGTGCGCATCGAGCTCGGCTTCGGAGCGGGATCCGGGGCCTCGACCGAGATCGACTTCCGCGCACGGCGCGAGAGAGTGAACCGCGGGCGCGATGGCGCGAACGACGAGACCGGGGAGCGGATCACCCGCGGCCGCATGGCTTCGCGAGGCTTCGTCGAGGTCGAGCTGCCGCCGGGGCCCGGCGACCTGCGGCTCGAGCTGTCCTGCGAGCGCGCGGGCGCCCGCGCGTTCGTGATCTCCGACGCGGGGGAGCTGTGGGTGCCGTGTGCGAGCGAGCGAGCAGCCGGCGCAGGCATCTTCGTGCGCCTCCTCCTGGCGCTCGCCGCCTGGATCGGGCTCGCCCTGGGCCTGGGCGCGTGGGTCAGCGCGCCGACCGCGGCGCTCGCGCTGCTCGCGGCGTGGATCCCCGCTTGGCTCGGCGATCGCGCTCCCGCCTGGCTGCCCGGCGCCGATCTGTGGGACGCGCTCGAGGTCGCCGGGTCGGGCCGCGTCCCGGCGGCCTTCGATCTGCGCAGCCTCGCGCTCGCCGCTGCGCTCGCCGCGTTCGGCCTGGTACTCGGCGCCGCGGGCCTCCGGCGCTGGAGAACGAGCCCGTGAACGGGGTCCCCGATCGATCGAGGAGATCTCCGTGGCGGGCGGGAAGGATCCCGTTGCGGGCGCGATGGACGCTGTGGGCGGCCGGCTGGCTCGCCGTCGCCGCGCTCCTGGCCTGGTCGATCGCGCGCTCCGGCGGGCAGCCACCGCGCGCTCGCCAGGGTTCCCTGCTCGAGCGCCTGCTCGGGCCCGTGGCGAGCCTGGCAGCCAGCGCGCAGTGGGTGCGGGTCGACCTCGCGCTGCGCCGCGGCGAGACGGCGCGCGCCTACGCGCGCGCCGAGACCGCGCTGCGCCTGGATCCCGGCGATCCCGAGGGCTGGATCTTCCTCGCGCACCATTTCCTCTACGAACGCGCGTCGCTCCAGCGCGAACCCGACGCCGGCGCCCGCGCCCGCTGGATCCGTGCCGGCCTCGACACGCTCGAGCGGGGCGAGCCCGTCTCACGCGACCCCGGCGCGCTCCTCTTCGAGCGCGGCGTCGCATTCGCCTTCCTGGGCTCCCTCCCCGAAACGGACCGAGCCTGGCCCCCAACCTCCGCCGAGGCTTGGCGCCTGGCAGCCGACGCCTTCGAGCGCGCCGCAGCGAAGGGCTACCCTCACGCGGGCGAGGCGGCTGGGCGCGCGAGGGGGAAGGTCCTGGAGGGCCGTGCTCTCCGCTGAGAATCTGGCCCACGTCGCTGTGCTCCGAGTTTCATGGATGGTCGAGATTTCCATGGAAAGCCTGCAACCCGATCTCCCAAGGCGAGGTCGGGGTGCGAATTGGAGCCCCCGGACCGCCTCCGGAAAGTGCCCTGTGAACGAATGGAGTCCCGCTCAGCTGCTGCTCTTGTCGAGTGTGGTGGGCAGAAGAGCATCCCCCGACCAGGCACATGAAATCGCCACGAAGCCCCTTCGGAGCCTGACCGGATGAGCGGTGGAGGTCGGGCTCCCGCTGGGGATCAACCCCTGAAAGCGATGACCAGGTCGGTTGGCAGATCCGATGTCGTCGATGACCCCGGGCCGGCCGTCCGGTTTCATCGCATCCCGAAATTCCTTCCGACCCGGAGGTCGGGTTTGCACATCGGTGTGGGCCAGATTCCCGATAGCATCTCGGCCCCGTGTTCCCCGCCTGGTCTGGACTCGCGGACTACGTGACCGCCCTCTTCGGGCGGTTCCACTACTTGGCCCCGTTCACGGTGCTGCTCCTGTGCGGGCTCGGGCTGCCGCTGCCGGAGGAGGTGACGCTGATCGGGTCGGGGATCCTGCTGTACCAGGGGAAGGTGGACTTCGTGCAGATCACGGTGGTGTGCTCGGCGGCCATCCTGATCGGGGACTCGATCCCGTACTGGCTGGGTCGGCACTGGGGACTCGCGGCGCTCAAGAGCCGTCTGGCGGCCAAGATCCTGCACCCGGAGCGCTTCGGCAAGCTCGAGCGGCGCTTCTCCCTGCACGGCAACTGGGTGGTGTTCTCGTGCCGGTTCATGCCCGGACTGCGCATTCCCGCTTACTTCGTGGCCGGGACGCTGGGCATGGGCTTTCCGCGCTTCCTGCTCCTGGACGTGCTGGGCGTGCTGATCTCGGTGCCGGCCTCGATCTGGCTGGGGAGGATCTTCGGCGGCTCGATCGACATGCTGCGCAAGACGGTCAAGGATCTGCACTTCATCCTCGGTTTCGCGGTCTTCGCCATGACGGCGATCGTGATCTGGCGCGCCTGGAAGCGCAGGCGTGAGGGCCCAGGCGATCCATCGGCGAGCCCGCCGACGGCGATCTGATCACTCGCTCCGCGACCTCACGCCTCGCCTGCCTCGACTTCGCCTGCTGCCTGGGGCGGATCCAGACCTCGCCAGGGCTTCTAGCTCCGCGTAGAATGACGTCGTCCCGAGCCGGAGCACCCCCCATCGAAGCCAAGCAGCTCGCCGCTCTGACGGCGCATCTCGCCCAGACCAAGAAGGGTGTCGACGTCAAGGTCTACGACGTCTCCGAGCACATCAAGATCGCGAGCTACTTCGTGCTCGTCACCGGTAACTCCCGGCCGCACGTCAAGGCGATCTACAGCGAGATCCACACGCGGCTCAAGGAATTCGGCGAGCGCCATGCCAAGGCCGAGGGCACAGATCTCGGCTGGTGGGTGCTCATCGACCTCGTCGACGTGGTCGTGCACGTCCTGCAGCCCGAGGCGCGGCAGTACTACGACCTCGACCAGCTCTACCTGGACTGCCCGGTCCTCGACGTCGGGACCGTCCCCTTGCCCGCTCCCGTGGAACGCAGCGCGGTGCGCGCCGCCGAGTAGGGCGGCTCTCCCGCCGCTCTCCGAGGGGGCTGCGGGGATGCGCGGCGGCCTCGTTCGGTCGGAGCGATTCCCCGGCCTAGCTGCATTTGCTATCAGGATCCGGGATGCTTTGGCTCGAATGGGGTGAGACGGCCTTCGCCGCGGCGCGCGAGCGCGGCGTGCCGGTTCTGCTCTTCATCCGCGCCGCGTGGTGCCGCTGGAGCCGCGAGATGGAGCGCAAGGTCTTCGTCGACCCGCGCGTGGCGCGGCTCGTCGCGGAGCGCTTTGTCCCCGTGCGCGTCGACAAGGACCGTCGCCCGGACATCGACGCGCGCTACTCCAAGGGCGGCTGGCCCACGCTGGCCTGGCTCGACGACACGGGAGAGGTGCTCGGAGCGGACCATTTCCTCGAACCCGACCAGCTCGTCGCGCGGCTGGAGCTCGTGTCGGAGGTGTACTCGAGGAGCCGCGAGGCGATCCGCGCGCGGCTAGCGCGGGCCGAGGGCGAGCGCGCCTCCCCGGCGGGCGCGGGGAGATCCGGGGTGACCGCGCCGACCCTCGAGCCCGCGGCCTCCGCGGAGCCTGCGCTCTCCCTGCACATCGTGGAGCAGGTGGCGCACACGCTGCTCGAGACCTCCGACCCGATCCACGGAGGATGGGGCCGCGAGAACAAGTTCCCCCACCCCGAGGCACTCGACTTCCTCCTCATCCGCTGGTCGCAGACGGGCGACGCGGCGATGCTCGCTCTCGTGCGACGGACGCTGCGCAGGATGGAGGAGGGCGAGATCCACGACCAGGTCGAGGGCGGCTTCTACCGCTACGCCACGCAGCCGGACTGGAGCGCGCCCAACTACGAGAAGATGCTCGACAGCAACGCGCAGAGGCTCCATGCCTACCTGGAGGCGTTCCAGGCGCTGGGCGAGGACTCGTTCCGAAAGACGGCGCAGGGCGTGCTCGCGTGGATGCAGGGCACACTGCTCGATCGCGCCACGCGCGCGTTCAAGGGCAGCCAGGACGCGAGCCCGGCCTACGCGCACCTGCCGACGCTCGCGGCGCGGCGCGAGATGGGCGCGCCGGCCTGCGATCCCACGATCTTCGCCAACTGGAACGCGATGGCGACGAGCTCGCTCTTGAAGGCCGCGGTCGTGCTCGACGAACCGCGACATCGCGAGCAGGCCCTGGCGACGCTCGATTTCCTGCTGGAGGCGCTGTACGACGAGCGCGACGGCGTCTACCACTACTGGGACGGGACGTTTCATCTTCCGGGACTGCTGACCGACCAGGCCTATGTGCTGCGCTCGCTGATCGACGCGGTGCAGCTCGCGGGAGAGAACCGCTACCTCCCGGTCGCGCGCCATCTCGCCGACCTGACGATCGAGAGCCACCGGAGCGAGGGAGGCGGCTTCTACGACACGCTGCACGACCCGGGCGCGCGCGGAGGGCTGCGCCAACGGCAGATCTCGATCCTGGAGAACTCGGTGATGGCCGAGGCGCTGCTGCGCCTCTCGCACCTGGTGCGAGACGACGACTACGCGGACGCCGCGCGCGCGACGCTGGCTTCCTTCGCCGGCGACTACAAGAGCTTCGGGCACTTCGTGGCCGGATACGCGCGCGCGGTCGACCTGCTCTTCAACGAGCCGGTCCACGTCACGATCGTCGGGCCCAAGGGCGCCGAGGCCACGCGCGCGCTGCGCGCGGCGGCGCTCAAGCCCTACGTGGCGAGCCGCATCGTGCAGGTCGTGGATCCGATCGAGGACGTGGAGCTGCTCGAGCGGTTCGGCCTGCCGGGGCCGAGGACGCTGTTCGAGCCCGCGCGCGCCTACGTGCATCGCGGCCGGGGCAGCTACGCCGAGACACCCGACCCGGCGCGGCTGGCCGCGCTCATGGCGCGGACCGAGCGCGGGGAATAGCGTTCACTCCCTCCGCATCGCCACGGTCGGTCGCATCCGCGCGGCGCGAAACGCCGGCCAGGCGCCGCCGAGCAGGCCGAGGATCAGGGAGAAGACCACGGCCGTCAGCAGGACGGACGAGGTGACGCGGAAGGCGAAGGCCATCTCGGTGAAGGTCTGGAAGTTCATCGTGCCGGCCTTCAAGCCGTTGAAGGGCAGCGCCATGAGGCAGCCGACCAAGCCGCCGATCACACCCAGGAGCAGCGCCTCGAACAGGAACGACAGGAAGATCGGGAGCGGCCGGTAGCCGAGGGCGAGCAGGATGCCGATCTCGTGCGTCCGTGCGGCGATCGCCGAGAGCATCGTGTTCGTCGCCGTGAAAACGGCAGCGAGCCCCATGATCACCGCCAGAGCGAGGCTCAGACCGACCAGCATGTACGAGAGCATCACCGTCTGGGATGCGAGGAACTGCTTCTCCGTGTAGACCTTGGCCGGGACTTCGGTGTCCTCGAGCAGCCGCGCGGCCAGCGATCCCGGCGTCGGTTCGGGCGGGTCGTCGCTGAACAGCACCTTGGCCGGATCCGGCGAGCCGAGCTCGGTGCCGGGCTTCAGCTTCGCGATCACCCGATTGGGTCCGTAGCGGCCCATGGTCGACAGGAACCGGTCGAGGTCGCCCCAGATCTCGCCGCCGAACTGGCCGGGATGCTCGAACACGCCCACGACGCGGAACGGCGTCCTGTTCAAGGTGATCAGGTCCCCGAGATGGCAGTTCTCGATCCGGTCGACCAGGCGCGAGCCGACGATCAGCTCGTCCGTGCCGGGCGTGAAGTTGCGGCCCTCGATGATCGCGATCTCGCCCTGGCGGATCTCGAAGGTCATCGGCTGCACGCCGCGCAACGGCACGTTGGTCAGGCCCCCGCGCTTCGGTGCAAGGAGCACGGCGAGATACGCCTCCATCGCCGCCAGCGGGCCGTGCGGGCCGACCTCGATCTCCGGCACGGTCTTGATCAGCTTGAGTCCGCGATCGCGGCTGAACTGGCTGTCGCCCTCGTTCGTCGCTCCGGGCCGCAGGAACACCGCCAGGTCGTCCCGTCCGCCGGACGTGAACATGGTGCTGAATCCCTGCCGCAACGCGAGGACGCCGGAGACGATGGCGACGGTCGCGCCGATGCCGAGGACCGTGAGCAGCGTCGCGCTCTTGCGGACCAAGAGGCTGCGCAGGTTGTAGGTGATGGGGACGAGCAGGATGCACCTCAATCCGTCGCTCGGAGCGCCTCGACGCAGCGCAGGCGCCGCGCACGCACGGCCGGGAGGATCCCCGCGAGCACTCCCAGCACGAGCGACACGACCGCGGCCAGGGCGAAGGTCTGCGGTGTGATCGAGTACCCGGGGAACATCATCTCGATCAATGCAGCGATCGGGCGCTGCGTCGACCAGGCGACGAGAAGGCCGATGGCGCCGCCGACCAGGCACAGGAACATCGCCTGGGCCATGAACAGCCCGAACACCGAGCCGTCGGTGAAGCCCAGCGACTTGAGGACTCCGACGTCGGCCGTCTGCTCGCGCATCGACATCAGCATCGTGTTGATGCACGCCACCAGGATCGCGATCAGGACGCCGCCGCCGATCCACCCCAGGAACAGCGGGATGTTGCCGAACATCGTCTGGAACTGGCGCTGGAATTCGGCCTCCGTGGCGCAGTCGATGCGCTGCTCGCTGTCTTTGAACTGGTCCTCGACGTCGGCGATCACCCGCTCGATGTTCGCGTCGGGCGTGGCCCGGATCGCGTACACGCCGACGCCGGGGGGCACGCCTCCGGCCTTGAGCGTCTCCTCGAAGTAGTCCCAGCCGAAGAACAGCGTGCGATTGTCGAAGCTCGGAACGTCCGAGTGGTAGATGCCCACGACCTGGAACTCCCAGGCCTTGAAATCCGGACGGGGATGCAGCGCACCGATCAGCGGAATCGTGTCGCCGATCTTCCAGTCGAACTTCTTCGCGAGCGATCGGCCGATGATGCAGCCCGCGCGAGTCCTGCGCAACGCCTCGATTTGTTCCGGAGGCACCTTGCACTCGGGATACATGTCGAACATCGTCTCGGGATCGATCGCGAACTGGGCGAAGAAGTGCTTCTGGCTGCGGAAGTAGCCTCCGAACCACTGGAACTTGGTCGTCTTCTCGACGCCGGGAACGCGCTCGATCTTGGCTTGGTAGCTCAGCGGCAGCTCGTTGAACAGGCCGCTGGAGGACATGACGTCGAGTCGCCGCGGGTTGGCGTTCTCGACGCCGGCTGCGATCGTCGTGATCATCGTCCGCAATGCGCAGATCAGGAAGATCGCGATCGCGAGCGAAGCGACCGTCAGGAGCGCGCGCAGCGGGCGCCGCAGTAGATTGCGCCAGACGAGCTTGAAGGACGGCATCTCGTGCTCACGCGCGCTGGAGCGCACCCTGCTTCTCTTCCACCCGGCCGAGCTGTCCCTTGTCGAGGTGCACGATCGTCCGGGCGCGCTCGGCGGCGTGCGGGTCGTGCGTCACCATGAGGATCGTCTTCTTGAGCTCGGAATTCAGCTTCCCGAGCAGGTCGAGCACCTGGCCCGCCGAGACCCGGTCGAGGTCGCCCGTCGGCTCGTCCGCGAGGATCAGCTTGGGATCGGTGACGACCGCCCGCGCGATCGCGGCGCGCTGCTCCTGGCCCCCGGAGAGCTGTCCGGGCCGGTGATGCATGCGGTCCGACAGCCCGACCAGCCCGAGCACGTACTCGGCGTGCTCCCGCCGCTCGCGACGCGAGAGCCGCGTGAGCTTGAGCGGCAGCTCGACGTTCTCGAGCGCGCTCAGGACGGGGATCAGGTTGAATCCCTGGAACACGAAGCCCACCGTGCGCGATCGCCACGCGGCGAGCGCCGCTCCGCTCAACGCGCCGAGATCCTCGCCCGCGACCACGACCTCCCCCGCGTCGGGACGGTCGAGGCCGCCGACCATGTTGAGCAGGGTGGTCTTGCCCGAACCCGACGGGCCCATGAGGGCGTAGAACCCGCCCTCCTCCATGTCGAGGTCCAGGCCGTCGAGCACGGTCAGCTTCTCGCCGCCGCGTGTGTACGTCTTGGTCAACCCACGGACTTGGACGATCGCCGTCGCCATCGCTCCTCCTTCGCTCTCAGCCCCTCACTCGGACCCGGTCCCCGTCTTCGAGGCTCGTCGGCGGGTCGACCACGATCACGTCCCCGTCCGAGATCCCGGACTGGACGAGGACCCTTCCGCTGCGCTCCTCGCCGAGCGCGACCTTCGCGAAGCGCACGCGGTCGCGCTCGAGCACGAACACTCCGCTCGCGCCCGCGGACTTGACCACGGCTTCGCGGGGGATCAGGACCACAGGCTGCGCATCGTCCTGCGCCGACGGCGGGCGCTGCGCTGCTCCCTCGGCCTCGAACACGACCCGCACGCCCATCTCGGGGCGCAGCTTGTCGTCGCGCTCGAGGAAGGCGATGCGCACCTCGACGGTCGCCTTGGTGCGGTTCGCGGTCGGCCAGATGCGATCGACGTGGCCCGGGTAGGGCTTGTCGGGGTACGCGTCGAGGTAGATCTTCGCGGGACGACCGATCACGACGGCCGCGAGGTTCGTCTCGGGCACCTCGGCCTGCACCTCGAGCGAGGCGAAGTCGACCATCGTGACGACCGAGCCGCGCGCGTTCGTGCCGCCCTGGACGTTCGGGCTGACGACCTCACCGACCTCGGCGTCCTTGAGCACGACGATGCCGTCGAAGGGCGCGCGAACCTCCGTCTTCTCGAGGGTCGCCTTGGCCTGGTCGCGCGTCGCGGTCATCCCGTCGACCCGAGCTTGCGCCTCCCTCTCGGCCACTCCGGCGACGGCGAGCTGCGACTCCGCTTGCGCCGCCGCCCGCGCCGCGGTCTCGAGACGCGCCTTGGCCGAATCCACCTGCGCCTTGGAGGCGTCGAGCTGGCCTTGCGCCAGGTCCCGGCGTTCGGCGGTTCCCACGCCCTCCTCGAGGAGCTTCGACGCACGCTTGAATTCCAGGTCGGCGAGCGCGAGCACCGCCTGCTGCTGGGCGAGGTCGGCTTCGGCGGACTTCTGGGCGGAGCGGAGTCGCGCCAGATCGTCCTCGTTCACCTTCCTCTCCGCCTGGGCGCGCTGCACGCCCGCCTGCGCCAGCGCGAGGTCGGCCTCGGCCCGGCGCAGGAACGCCGCGATCTCCTCGGAATAGAGGCGCGCGACGATGTCGCCCTTCTTGACGACCGACCCCTCCTGCACATTGAGCTGCACGATGCGCCCGGGCGTGTCCGCGGAGAGCGCCGCGCGCGTCTTGGCGACGATGTAGCCGTTCGCCGACGTGCCCGTTGCGACCGCAGCGGAGGCCGGGCTGGTCTTGCGGACGGTCATGGTCTTCACCTCCGGGAGGCGCAGGGTGTCGACGAAGCCCATGATCGGCGCTCGGAAGAGCCACGCGAGGCCGGAGAGGGCCAGGACGACAATCGCAGGGCCGATCCAGCGGGATCCTCTGCCGCGGCCGCTGCGCGCGGGCTCCTTGCGTTCGATCTTGAGGGGCTCGAGGTCCATGGATCCTGGGTCGGGGCGCGGCGTGGCCTGGAAGCGATGGCCCAGTAAGGTACCGGCGGGCGTGGACGTCGGAAAGGGCCGTTCACTCGCCGCCGGCGAAGAGCGGGAGCATCGTGCCGGCGAGCTTCAGGTAGAGCTGTGCCGTGGCGCGCGCGTCGCGCAGACAGTACTCGCCGATGTCGTCGATGCGCCCGGAGCGGTAGACGCGCGAGACCTGGCTGCCGTCGATCGAGCCCTTGGGGCTCTCGACGTCGAAGCGCCGGCACCAGTACTCGAGCGAATAGCGCTCGCGCGTCGCGCCCATGAAGGAGAAAACCTCCATGAGGTCGCAGTGCTCGTCGATGCGGTAGCGGTTGCCGAGCAGGTTGCGGGAGGGCTTGACGCCGAGCTGGGCTGAGCGGATCGAGAGCATCGGGCCGTCGTAGCCGCGGCCGTTGAACGTGACCAGACGCGGCATTCCGGCCTTGGGGGTGCGGACGACGAGCTTCCAGAACTCGGCCAGGATCTCGCGCTCGTCGCCGCGGAAGATCTTGGCGTTCGGGACCTTCTTCCAGTCGCGCGTCTCCTCGCTCGGACCCTCGAGGAGGATCAGGCCGCGGTCCTCGGCGACCAGCCACATCCCGATCGCGATGACCTTCCCGAGGCCGGGGTAGAGCCCGGTGCGCTCGGGGATCGCGTCGCGCTTGTCCTTCTCGCCCTCGCGGGAGAGGAGGTAGCCGCGCGTGATCTCGTCGACTTCTTCCCAGGGGAAGCCGGCGACTTCGATGTCGAAGGCGATGGTGGAGGAAGGCATGGCGGCCTGATGCTACCCGACGCAGCCTCTCTCGACCCCGGCGGCTCGCGGCGCTGCGAGCGGCGTGCCCTCCGAACTCGCCTCCAGTCGAGCGCGTCCTCGGTCCGATACGACCCGCTGGAGGCCGGGGGCAGACCGGCCGTGGGGGGATCCATGTGTCACGAGCGAAGCTCGGCGACAGGCTGGGGGCGCTGCGTGGCAGGCACGCTCCTGGTGTTCGCCGCACAAGCGTGTTCAGGGGGTGGCGGTTCATCGGGGCTCGTTCCGGGGCCCGATCCGCCGGCGAACGACGTGCAGACGGCGCGCTTCCTGACGCGCGCAACCTTCGGTCCGTCGACCGAGGAGATCCATCGCCTGAGCGTGATCGGGTATGCGGCCTGGTTCGACGAACAGGTGCGCTACCCCGTCTCGCTCGAGCGCCCGACGCTGGAGTCCATGGCCGCCCACCAGGACATCTCGCAGGATCAGCGTCTGGAACAGTGGTGGAAGAACGCGATCCGGAAGCCGGACCAGTTGCGCCAGCGCATGGCCTTCGCGCTGAGCGAGCTCTTCGTGGTGTCCGACGTCGCGGGCGTCCTGCAGAACGACCCGATCGGGGTGGCGGAGTACTACGACATCCTGGCTCGCGGGGCGTTCGGCAGCTACCGCACGCTGCTCGAGGACGTGACCAAGAGCCCGGCGATGGGCAAGTACCTCAGCCTGCTCAAGAACCAGAAGGCCGATCCGGCGCACAACATCCGGCCCGACGAGAACTACGCTCGCGAGGTCATGCAGCTCTTCTCCGTCGGGCTCAAGAAGCTGAACCCCGACGGCACGGACGTGCTCGACACGAACGGTCTCCCGATCCCGACCTATGACCAGCCGGTGGTCGAGGGCTTCGCGGCGACGTTCACCGGCTGGAACTACGCCGGTGCGACGAGCTGGGATTGGCCGCAACCGAACTACCTGCCGATGGAGCCCTGGGAGCAGTACCACGAGACCGCGCAGAAGCTCCTGCTCGACGGCACCGTGCTGCCCGGCGGCGGCACCGCGCAGCAGGACCTGACCGCAGCGCTCGACCTGATCTTCAACCATCCGAACGTCGGGCCGTTCGTTGCGCGGGCGCTCATCCAGCGCCTGGTCACGAGCAACCCGACCCCCGCCTACGTCGGGCGCGTCGCGGCCGTCTTCGCGAACGACGGCATGGGCGTCCGCGGGAACCTGCTGGCGGTCCTGAAGGCGGTGCTGCTCGACACCGAGGCCGTCAACGGCCCCGTGGATCACCCGCAGACGTTCGGCAAGCTGCGCGAGCCGCTCCTGCGTCTGACCGCGCTCTGGCGCGCGTTCCACGCCGTTCCGTCCGGCGGGCGCTTCCGCTACCACAACCCCGAGCTGCACTTCGGCGAGGCGCCGCTGCGAGCGCCTTCGGTGTTCAACTTCTTCGCGCCCGACTACCTGCCCCCGGGGCCGCTGCTCGACGCCGGGCTCGTCGCGCCGGAGTTCCAGATCACGACCGAAACGCGGATCACCTCGACCACGAATCGATTCTACGAGTGCACCTTCGAAGGCTGGTACGGGTACCCGAACCCCAAGTCCGACACCGCGCTCGTGATGATCAATCCCGAGATGGCGCTGGCCGACGACCCGCCGGCGCTCGTCGAGCACCTGAACCTGCTGCTGATGTCGGGCCAGATGTCGCCCGAGATGAAGACGATCGTCGAGTCGATGGTCACCGACACGGACGCCAACGACCCGCGCCAGCGCGTGCTCGAGGCCCTGTACCTGATCGCCACCTCGCCCGAGTTCGCCGTGCAGAAATAGGAGGATGCCATGTCGTCTCGATCCAAGTTCCGGTCTGCGCGCGCGCAGGCTTCTCGCAGCTGCTCGCGGCGCGAGCTCCTGCGGCGCGGCGTCTGCGGCGCGGCCGGCCTGGCCGGCCTGCACATGCTCTCGAACCTGGGGCTGATCTCGAGCGCGGCCGCCCAGGGCGGACCCGGCGACTACAAGGCGCTCGTGTGCGTGTTCCTGTTCGGCGGCAACGACTCGTACAACCTGCTCGTGCCGCGCGACGGGGCGCACTACGCCATCTACCAGGCCACGCGTCAGGGTCTGGCGATCCCCCAAGCGACCTTGCTGCCGATCACGGCGCTCACGAGCGACGGATCGCTGTACGGGCTGCATCCCTCCTGTCCGGAGCTGCGGACGCTGTTCCAGTCCGGGCGCCTCGCCCTGGTGGCCAATGTCGGCTCGCTGCTCGCGCCGATGACGAAGGCCCAGTATCAGAACGGCACGGTCCAGAGTCCTCCGCAGCTGTTCTCCCACAACGACCAGCAGTTCCAGTGGATGACCTCGATCCCCGACACGATCGAGGGCTACGGCTGGGCCGGGCGCGTGGCCGAGCTCCTGCGCTCGCTCAACTCCGCGACCCCGCTGTCGATGAACATCACGCTCTCGGGCGCGAACACCTGGCAGGTCGGACCGACGGTGATCCCCTACAACCTGGACACGGGCGGGCCGAGCAGCCTGGATGGCTTCAACGGGACGCAGGGCCAGCGCCGACTCCAGGCCTTCCAGGCGCTGCTCGACAAGCCCAACACGCACCTGTTCGAGACCGCCTACGCCGACGTGCAGAAGCGCGCGATCGAGATCGACGCGCTGATCTCGAGCACGCTCTCGAACTCACCGCCGCTCGCGACGCAGTTCCCGTCCGGGAGCTACCTCTCGAGCCAGCTCAGGATGGTCGCGCGCATGATCTCGATCCGCCAGGCGCTGGGCGTGCGCCGGCAGATCTTCTTCTGCTCGACCGGCGGTTTCGACACGCACGACAACCAGCTCACGGACCAGCCGGGCCTGCTCGCGAACCTGAGTACGTCCCTGAACGCGTTCCAGCTGGCGATGGTGGAGCTCGGGACCATGGCCGACGTGACCACGTTGACCGCTTCCGACTTCGGCCGCACCCTGTCGAGCAACGGTCACGGCACCGACCACGGCTGGGGCGGCGTGCATCTGGTGATGGGCGACAGCGTCCGCGGCCAGGACATCTACGGCACGTACCCCGACCTGACCCTGGACGGCCCGGACGACGTCGGATCGGGGCGCATCCTGCCGACGACCAGCGTCGACGAGTACTCGGCCACGCTGGCGAAGTGGTTCGGCGTCGCGGCGACGGACATGGACACGGTGTTCCCCCACCTCAGCCGCTTCGCGAACCCCGACCTCGGGTTCATGCTCTGACCCAAGGTGACGATGGCGAGCTCTCCCCTGCGCGCCTCGGGATCGAGCGTCGCGCTCACACCTTGACCGCGAGCCTGCGGGCGAGCCTCACCAGGAACCAGAGCCAGAACACGCCCGCGATCGCGGCCGTGATCACGAACCTGCGCGGCGACACGTCCCACGACGTGTCCGACACGATCCGACCGAAGGCCATGCAGGAGAACAGCATCGCGAAGAACAGGGGCCAATCCTTCCTGATCATGGCCCTCTTCGTCCGGCTGAGGGTCTTCATCTCGAGATCGGGCGGTGGAGCGACGGGAGCGGAACCGAGCAGCTTCGCGCTCTGGTCCTCCCGGAGGAGACGGGCGAATTCCGGATCCCCTCTCAGGTACTCCTCGACGATCACCCGCGTATCCGCGCTCGCTTCGCCGGACTGGTAGACGGGCCACACATCGGTCACGACATCGCGGGTGATCTTCATGGTTTACGCTCCTCCTGGATCTTGAGCTCGCTGAGCTTGAGCCGCGCCCTGTGGATCCTGACCCTCACGGCCGCGACGGAGAGGCCGAGGACGCCGGCGATCTCCTCGTGCGACATCGCGTCCTGTCCGCGCATCAACAGTGCGGCGCGGTCCGCCTCGGGCATTCGCTGCAGCGCGCCCAGGACCGCTTGCAGCTCGAGGCGGCCGTCCGCTGAGGACACGGGGCCGGGGCGTGGATCGGGCAGGCCTTCGTCGATCTCGATTCGGTGCTCGTTTCTGCGGAGGTTCTGCCGGATCAGGTTGCGCACGATGGCGAAGAGGTAGCCCTTCACGGTCGAGGTCCGCACCTCGTCGGCCACGGTCCACGCCCTCGCGAACGTCTCCGCGGCGATGTCCTCGGCTTGCGTCCGATCGCCGGAAAGGTAGAAGGCGAAGCGGTAGACGTCCCGCGAGTAGCGCTCGTAGAGCGCGTGGAAGTCGGTGCCGTCCATGCTCCGGAGACCGTATGCCCGGCCGTCCGGAACGTTACGAGCTTCCGGCCGGATCCCGAGCGTTCGCGATCGCGGGTGCCAGGCTCGGCTGGCGACCGTGGCGCGCTCGCCACACCAGGATCGCCGCGAGGGCCAACAGCCACGCTCCTCCCGCGAGCGGCTCCAGCGGCGACCGGGGCTGGTCCATCGGTGCGATGGAGCAGCCGCCTCCTCCTCCGCCCCCGCCTCCCCCCGCGATGAAGGCGTACGCTCCCGTGGCCACCGCGGCCTGGCTCGTCGACGGATCGCGGACGATGACGCTCACCGTGCCCAGTGCGTGCGCGGGCGTGACGACCTCGAGCGTGCCCGCGTCGATCCACGTCACGGTGGGCGCGACCGAGCCTCCGAGCCCCGTGTCCGGATCCGCGCCGAAGCGGACCTGGCTCCCCGGAGCGAAGTTCGCCCCCTGGATCGAGACGGTCTCCCCGCCGTTCGACGTTCCGCTCGGCGGAACGACCGTCGCGATCGCCGGATCCGCCGCGAGCACGTAGGTGAACAAGGAGGTCGCCGTGGCCCCGCCTGGATTCGCGACCTCGAGCGCATACGGACCCCCCGCGATCCCCGCGTCCGTGACGAGCGTGATCCGGGTCGCGTCGCCGAAGCTCACCTGGCTCTGCTGCACTCCATCGATCCGGACCAGGCAGCCGGCCACGAACTCCGTTCCGCGGATGACGACGGTCGTCCCGCCCGCCGCGCTTCCGGCCGGGGGGAACACCGTCGCGATCGTCGGCATCGCCGCGAAGACGAACGCGCCGCTCTCGCGCCCTTCGATCCCGGTCGGGTCGATCACGACCGCGTCGCAGGCTCCACTCGCGGTCGGCGCCGTGACCAGCTGGATCGTGCTCGCGTCGACGACCGTGCATCCCCCGGGCTGGCCATCGGGATAGACGTTCTCCCCGAGCACGACCCGGGAGCCGGCCGAGAAGCCGGATCCCGTGATCGTCACCGGTGTGCCGCCGCCCTCGTCCCCCGATCCCGGGCTCACACCCGAGACCACGGGGTCGGGAGGTGTGATCTCGAGCGCCGCGGGCAGGATGCTCCGCTCGTTGCCCACGGCCGTCGCCGTCAGGTCGACGTGGCCGGGGGCTGCGCCCGCGGGCACGGTCACCTGGAACGTCACCGCGTTGCCGAACCACGAGAGCGGCACGAGGGTGAGAGAAGGGTCGCTCGCGGCGAGCGAGGAGCCCGCGTCGAGACCGACCCCGCGCGCGTGCAGGAACTGAGTCCGCCCCGCGATGCACCGCAGCGGATACCGGTCGCTGTTGCGACCCAGGCTGATCGCCACGTCGGGGCCGACGAGCTGGTCGCCCGTGGAGATCGACTGCCCCGTCGCGACCGAGAACGTCCCGAGCACGGTCGATTCGAAGTCGATCTGGACCGTGTTCCCCGTGGAGAGGTTCGCGACCGACACGGGGTAGTCGAGCGGCGTCGCATAGACCAGGTAGGATCCCGCGTCGAGGCCCACGAGCCGGAACACGCCGAGACGGTTCGCCAACGCGCCGGCGGCCGTGCGCCCGGCCGCATCGCGAGCGACCACGTGCGCTCCCGCCACGATCGAGTTGTCGGACCGGCGACGGACCGTCCCCGTGATCGAGGCGAAGCCCGCGGCCGGGTAGGCGTCGCGCATGCCGAGCAGCTCGTCCCGCGACAGCGAACGGTGCAGGATCACCGTCGGGTCGACGTAGGGGTACATCGTCGCACCCGCCCAACCCGAGTGGTCGAGGCCCAGGAGGTGCCCGAGCTCGTGGGTCGCGACGTCCTGAACATCGTAGGCGCCGGCCTGGCCCGAGGTCGTGAAGGTGAAGCTCGAGCCGTTGAAGAGCACGTCCGCGTCGGTGATGTGGCCGTCGCCGGCGAACCAGACCGGAGTGAGCGCGACGATGCCCGTGCCGCCCGGGAAGTAGCCCGAGGAATTCGTCTCGTCGAAGAAGAGCTCGTGCAGCGCGTCGTCCTGCCAGTCCGTGCGCGCCTGCTGTGCCGGCGACGTGTCCTCGACGAGGTGCGCGGTCGTGCCGATTCCTGCGTTCCAGGCCGCGATCGCGTTGCGCATCGCGGGGAAGTGCAGCCCTCCCGGGATGTCGACGGATCCTGCCGAGGAGATCACCACGCTCACGTTGGAGGGCGAGGACCAGTGCAGCCTCGCCCCGGTGCTCGGGTTCAGGAGGCGGATGTGCGCGAGCGCCGCCCCACCGGCGAGGAGAACGGGTGCGACGAGGAGCACGATCCGCGTCCGGCGGTTCATCGACCGCCCTTGTCGCTGCGCGCGCGCCGGGCAGCAGCTGCGGCTTCGATCTCGGCGACGGCCGCGGCGTAATCGAGCACCGCCTTCTCGTCCGCCGGGCGCGCAGCGCCGCCGGCCGGGCCCGCTAGCGCAAGATCCTCCTGGTCGCGCACGATGCGCTTGCGCCCGGAGCGGTCGGCCGCGACGCGCATCCTCCCCTGGGCGAGTCCGATCGGCATGCGCATGCCGGTGGTGTCGGGCTTGGAGAGGAACAGGATCGCCTCGTCGCCGACGGAGAGGCCGGGCAGGCCCGGAATCACCATCCCGCGACCGTCGGGGAGCACGCCTCCCGGCAGCCGGACCGCACGCGAGGCCTGTGCCTCGCCCCAGAATGTGCGCGCGACGGAGATCGTGTACTCGGTGTCGATGCGCTGGCCGTGCTCGAGGACAGCGCGCGAGGCGGTGACACGGCCCTCGAGGCAGAGGTCGGAGCGGTCGACGAGGTCGGCGATCGAGAGGCGCACGGCGGTCCCGGCTCGCGCGGTCCGTGGGACGGCGAACGCAAGGAGCGCTGCCATGACCGCGCAAGCGACGGGGGTTTTCTGGAACATGTCCGGGGAGGGCCTTCTCGATGGCGCCCGAGCCCTGCGCTTCTTCGGCAAGCTCCGGACAGCCCTTGAGAAGTGGCGAGAGGTTCTCCCTCCGGCTCTCCAGGCCCAGGCGGGACGCCCCACCCGACCCGACCCGGAGGCCTGGGGTAGCCTTCAGGTGGAATTCCCCGGCCTGGACCCCGGCGCCCGATGACCTCCAAGGAGAATCCCGAAGATCTGCTGCGCAGGATGTGCCTGCGACACGGCCTCCCGCCGGACTACGCGATCAAGCTGATCCCCGTGGTCCGCCGTGCGATGGAGTCGCCCGAAGAAGTCCGCGAACGAATCCTGGCGATGGTCGAGGGCAACATCGCCCAGCACGCGGCCGACCGCGACGAGACGCCCGCGGAGGCGCGCGATCCCGACGACGCGGTGCTCCTCGCGGTCGCGCGGCTGATGCACCACTGGACGCCCTCGGACACGGCCCTCGATCCGGAGACGGGGTTCGGGGGGTTGGATCTGACGGGGTTGGAGAACCCCTGAAGACGCCGCGAACGGAACCGCCCCGAGGAGGATCCGCCCGCGCGATTTCCCGGGCCCCAGGGCGCCGGGAGGATCAGCGTCCTAGCTCTTCTTCTCCTTCTTCTCTTCCTTCGCCTCTTTGGGCGCGGCCTTCTTCTTCTCGCCCATCTTGATCGCGAGCGGCTCGCTGGTGCCGTCCTCCTTGATGGTCACCTCGGCCTTCTCCTTGCCGAGCTTCTCGTGCCACAGCTCGACCTTGTACTTGCCGGGCTTGATGCCCTTGATCTCGAAGGAGCCGTCCTCGCCGGTGATGGCGAAGTGCGGCGTCTCCGCGACGTAGACCCAGGCCGACATCCAGTCGTGGATGTCGCACTTGACCTGGATCTTGTCGCCCTTGGCGAGCGTCTGCTCCTCCTTGGAGCCCGGCGCGACCGTCTTGTTGAACGCGTCGTTCTTGTTGGCGTACGTGTGGATGTTGTGGCTGACCTGGTCGGAGTTCAGGAAGACGATCTTCCCTCCGGCCTGCACCACGCGCACGTGCGGCTCGAAGTGGCACATCTTCTGGTCGATCTCGACCGTCGTGGTCGCGGGCTCCACCTTCTCGCCGGGGACCTCGATCATGACCACGACGTTGGCGATGCCACCGTCCTTCGAGATGACCAGCGTCGGGTCGGTCGCGTCGACCTTCTTGCCTTCCGGGCAGCAGCCCTTGGCCTTGTCCTCGGTGACCTGAAGCGGCTTCAGCTCGGGCACCTTGCCCTCGAACTTGACCTTGCCGTTGACCTTGCCTTCCCCGATGACCGTGACTCCGGCCGGCGCGCTCGTCGTGGCGGCTTTGGCTGCGACGCAGCACAGGGCGGCTGCGATCGCGAGGGTTGTCGTGATTCTCATTGCGGTATGGATTCCTTCTGCCTTCTCGTGAATTGCGGTGGTTCGTCGGACGGGATGGGGAGCTTGAGCGGGCCCCAGCATACCGGGAACCAGGCCCTCGTGAATCGGCTACTGGCTGAGAGGGGCGGCCCGGTCCATGTTGAACAGCCAATCCAGGACGGCCTGGACTTGCTGTTCGTTGGAGGAATCCGGGTAGACGTTCTGGTACTGCGGCGGGTCGCCCTGGAAGTTCGCCGGCATCGAGGTGCCGGGGTAGACGAGGCCCGGGCTCCAGAGCCAGTCCTCGACCCAGGGCTCGCGCAGGCGCTCGCGCGTCAGGGCGAGGTCCGGGGCCCAGGAGAGCGGCGAGTCCTTCTGGTCGGGCGGCTCACCCTGGTGCCAGTGGCACTGGAAGCAGTTCGGACCCTTGATCCCGACCGCCTGCCCGAGCGCGATCGGTCCGCCGTGCGCGGCGAGCTCGGCCTGGCGCGCTTCCAGGTGCCTTGGCGTCCTCCTGTGCACGGCCTCGTAGGCGGGATCGACGGGGCCGTTCATGCGGAAGCCGCTCTTCCCGCCGAAGGCGAGCAGCTTGGCGAAGCCCGCGTCGACGTCGGGTCGGTACCCGCGCTCGATGCCGAGCACGGCCTTGGCCGCGAGGCCGGAGCCCTCGGCGACCGCATCGACGGGGAGGGTGCCGCTCGCTTCGCGGAGGGCGGTGACCTGCGGCCAGGCGCGCTCCGGATCGCCGGAGTGGTTCCCCTTCAGCTTCATTCCCAGCGCGAGACGCAGCCTGCGCGCGTAGTTCGTGGGCCAGGTTTGACGGGATCGGATCGCGAAGGCGTCGGCGATCGCGCCTGCCTCCCCCTCCGCGAAGCGGAACGTCGGCATGCGCACGCGGATCTGGCGTCGGAGCGGGACGGGATCGTTCAGGAAGGAGAAGAACCATCCGCGCTGGAGCTTGCCGCCCTCGTCGACGAGGAGAGGCGGCGCGAAGGTCCAGCGCACCTTGTCATAGGGCTCCGCGGAGTACGTGCGGAAGGTCCCGTCGACGTCCTGGATCTTGCCCTCCCCGTCCGGGTCGGCGGTGACCGAGGCGACGGCCTCGTCGGGGTTCGCGGCGTCCTTGTCGAAGCGCTGAACGCCGTGGAAGTAGTAGTCGGTCACGAGGCGCACGAATCGCCCGCCCTCGGGCGGTGAGATCGCGACGAGCTTGTCCCGCGCGACGCTCACGTTCTCGCCGGGCATGCCCACGTCGGGGCAGGGAGCGAGCAGCCGCAGGCCGACTTCTTTCACCTCCTCGTCGTTGGCCTTCTCGTAGCGCGCGAGCCAGTCGTTCAGCGCCGGGAGATCCTTCATGGGCGGAGGGATCTTCTCGCTCTCCAGCGCCGTCAGCTCGGCCTCGACCGTGCGCTCCGCGCCGTGCTCGTCCTGGAAGGTCACCCTCCCGGGCGCGTCGACGTGGCAAGCCAGGCAGTTCTTCTGCCGGAAGGCTCGCAGGCCCGCGTCCATCGCGGCCTTCTCCGGCGTCGGGTTCATCCGCGCGCGCTGGACTTCGTCGTCGACGAGCCCCACGACGAAGGTGGCGATCGCGTGGATCTGCTCGTCGGTGAAGCCGAAGTACGGCATGCGCAGCTTCTCCTTGGGGTTCTTGACCTTTTCCAGGTCGTAGGAGCGCGGCGCATCCAGCTTGCGCATCAGCCAGCCCTCGCGGTACTCGTGCTCGAGCTTCTTGCGCCCGCCGAGCTCCATGTCGGCCGCGAAGCCGAAGTCGAGCTTGTCGACCGTCTTGCTGCCCCAGTTCGAGAGCTCGGTGCCGATCGGCATCTCGTTCTCCATGCCCGCGATCTCGTGGCAGGAGAAGCAGCCCTGGTTCATCACGATCTCCCGGCCCACCGCGACCTTCAGCTTCTCGAGGTCGTTCCACGGGTTGGCGGGGTCCTGGCCCGACAGCCGCCGATCCAGCTCGCCGCGACCGAGCTTGTTGAAGAACCAGCGCGTCTGCTCGCGCAGCGTTTCCGCGTCGACCGGGATCGCCTTCTCGGCCCAGCCCTCGGGCACGTCATGGAAGATCCCGTCAGGGTCGTCGACCAGGTACGACGTGATGTCGGCCGCGTCCTGGTCGGGGAGGCGCAGGTTGGGCATGCGCGTGTCGGGCCAGTAGCTCTTGGGGTCCTTGATCCAGGCGTAGAGCCACTCGCGATTCACCTTGGCCGCGACGCCGCGCAGGTTGGGCCCGTGCTCGTTAGTGCCCTCCTTCTCGAAGGCGAGATCCTGCGTCTTCGCCTCCTCTCCCGGATACGGCGCCAGGTTGTGGCAGGCCAGGCACCCGGACACTCGGAAGACCTCGCGCCCGCGCCGTGGATCGCCCTGCAAGGGCACCGGCCCCGCGGGTTTCTTCGGCGCGCGGTCGAGCAGGAAGGCGGTGACCGCGGCCACCAAGGTGTCGTTCCACTGCTGTCCCAGGATCTCGGGACCCGTCCCGTAGTTCGACTTCACCACCGGCTCGTTCTCGGGGAAGTTCTCGAGATGGAAGAGCTGCGGCATCCACGTGGTCGGCCGGAACGCTTTGGGCTTCGTGATCCAGGAGGCGATCCACTCCGGCCGCGCCTTGGACTGGATGTTCTTGAGCGAGGGGCCGGGCCTGCGGCTGGTCGGGAACCAGTCGATCTTGTGGCAGGCGTAGCAGCCGTACTTCTCGACCAGGCGGTAGCCCTCGGTCACCTTCGGCGCCGCGTCCGCGATCAGCTCCATCGAGGTCTTGTGGCACTGGACGCAGGAAGCCTGGGCGAAGTCGTCCGAGAGCATCGGGTAGTCCCAGTGGTGCTGCTTGTGCCAGCCGTGCTCCTCCTTCCACCTCTCTTCCTGCTTCTCGTCTGCGGGCCGGTGGTCGGCGCGCACGAAGTCGAGCGCCTCCCCTCCGCCGCGGTGGCAGATCGTGCAGCCGACGTCCTTGATCGGGTGCGGCGACTTGGAGGTCAGGAACAGGTCCAGGCGCGGGTGCCCGCGCAGCGGCTCTCGATCGTCCGCCTCCGACCAGTCCTCGCGGTCGATCGCCGCGTGGCAGGTCGTGCACATGTCGACGCGCTTGGTCTTGGTGAAGTTCAGCTCGAAGGTCAGGTTGTCGAGCACGATCTTCTGGACCTTCAGGATGGGTCCGATGAAGTCCAGGCCGGGCGCGTCGCGGATCTCGTTCGCCAGGACCACGGACTTGTCCGTGGGCGCGAGCTGGTCGATGCGCTTGCGCAGGCGCTCCTGGTCGCGCGTGCCCATGGCGAGCGCCTTCTCGGCCTCGGTGACCTGGGCGAGCAGCCCGGCCGTCTTCGCATGCGCGTCCTTGTGGACGAGCTCGGTCTGCTCCTTGGCCAGCGCGGTGGACTGGATCCGGTCGAGCGCGCGGTCGAGCTTCGCCTGCTCGGCCTTCGGATCGCCGACCACCCGCCGGTGCTCCTCGACCAGGTAGCGCGTCCAGTCGTAGTCGGCCTTGGCGAGCTTGGCTTCCTGGTCCTTGACGTACAGCTCGCCCTTCTTGGCGAACTCCTCGGCCTGGGCCTTGTCGAGGTCGCCCTGCCGCGAAGCGATTTCCGCGCGCGCCTTCGCCACCGCGGCCTCGAGCGCGGCCTCGCCCTGGCGCGCTTCGGGTGTCTCGAGTGCGGCGAGCGTGGCCTCCACCTTCTTCAGGTCCATGGCGCGGAACTCGCGCTGGTACCGCTTCCAGGGCCGGTTCCAGTCGGCGACCATCATCCACACCGTCGCGATCAGGAACGCGAGGCTCGAGAACAAGAACCACTTGTTCAGCGTCGGGGTGAAGTAGTGCGTGTCGCCGCGGTCGGCCATGGGGTCACACGTTGAAGAAGTACTCGGGGATCCCGATGATGTACTTCAAGTTCACGGTCCAGCGCAGCACCATCTTCGTGGGCACGAGGCAGAACCACAGGAAGAGCTGCATCATGATGTTGTAGCGGACCGGGCCCATGATCTCGGCCATCCGCTTGAACAGGGTCTTGCCGAGCAGCGGTGGCAAGATGACGAACCAGCCGATCAGCCCCACGATCCCGGGCAGCTCGCGCAGGAGGATGTTCTCGGGCCTGGGCCGGCCCATCCAGCGGATCCAGAAGTACTCGGACAGGTTGACGTTGACCGAGGGCTCGAGCTTGTGGATGTCCCAGAACTCGAACGGCCCGAAGAACGACCAGTTCGGCCCGCGCAGGAAGGTGCCCATGATCACGAGCGACACCCACAGCAGCAGGAACCCGACGCAGAAGAAGCTGACTGCGAAGGGTCGCTCGTCGAAGGTGTAGTAGCCGTTCCCCTTGGGATTCTTGTCGAGGTACGGGATCGCGCACAGGCCGAGGATGATGAAGCTCGGCAGCAGCACGCCCGCGATCCAGGGGTCGAAGTAGACCAGGAGCTCCTGCAGGCCCAGGAAGTACCAGGGCGCCTTGGACGGGTTGGGCGTGCGCGCCTGGCTGGCGGGCTCCTCGAGCGGGGCCGGGATCGCGACGCTCCACACCGTCAGGAGCACCGTGACCAGCACCAGGCAGATCAGTTCCGTGTAGACCAGGTCCGGCCACGTGAAGACCTTCTGCTTGGAGAGCTCCGCCTCGAGGGTCGCCTCGCCCCTCTCCCTGCGCTCGTCGTTGATCACCCCGCGGCGCAGCGAGAGCCAGGTGAAGAAGATCACGCTGGCGAGCATGCCGACGATGGGCACGTTGTCGCCCTTGGTGACGATCTTGTTGAAATTCGGATCCGGGAAGGCGTAGACGAAGAAGGCGACGCCGAGGAAGCTCGCGATCCCGAAGACGACCGGGTTCGTCGCGATCTTGCGGAAGCGCAGCGCCAGGGCCAGGAGCCCGGCGGCGCCGAGCGTGTACGGGATCGGGGCCGCGATCCCGTTGACGACGTGCTTGAAATCGATGAGCGCGAGCATGGCCTGGCTCCCCGAGCCTCCTACAGCGGGCCCGAGATGCCGCCGTCCTTGCGGACGCGCCAGAAGTGGATCGCCATGAGCGTGGCCGCGACGAGCGGGAAGCCGACGCAGTGCAGGACGTAGAAGCGCAGGAGCGTCGCCTCGCCGACGAATCGCCCCGAGAGCAAGGCGAAGCGCACGTCGTCGCCCGCGTGGATGAAGTTCAGGCCTCCGAAGGAGAGCATCGCCGCGCCGGGTCCCTCGTGGCCGAGGAACGGCGTCGCGCGCGCCATGTTCGTGCCGACGGTCACGGCCCACACCGCGAGCTGGTCCCAGGGCAGGAGATAGCCGGTGAACGAGAGCAGGAGGGTCAACACGAGCAGGATGACGCCCACGTTCCAGTTGAACTCTCGCGGCGGCTTGTAGCTCCCGGTCAGGAACACGCGGTACATGTGCAGCCAGACCGTGATGACCATCATGTGCGCCGCCCAGCGGTGCATCTCGCGCATGACGCCGATCGAGACGTACTCGCGCAGCGCGAAGATGTCGCGGTAGGCGAGCTCCGCCGTCGGGCGGTAGTAGAACATCAGGAGCAGGCCGGTGATCGTCTCGACGATGAACAGGAAGAACGTCAGGCCCCCCATGCACCAGGTGTAGGAGAGCCGGATGCCGGAGCGGCGCACCTTGACCGGGTGCAGGTGCAGGAAGACGTTCGAGAGGACCGCCAGCGTGCGATTGCGCGGCGTGTCCGGATAGCCGTGGCGGAAGATCGACTTCCAGTACTGGGTCTGGCGGATCTTCTCGAAGATCTTGGACATCGTGAGGGGCTGGGATCGGCCTCGCGCGGATGGCCGGGGCGGGGAGTCTAGCGGCGGCGCGCCGCGACGGGGAGCGGCTGGACGGGGAGGCGGTCGGGGCAGCTCAACCCACGTAGGGCAGGTAGGCCCCCTCCAGGATCCATTGGCCCTTCTCTTCCTGGAACTTGGTGTTCTTGTCGATCAGGAGCTGGCCGTCCTCGGCAAGCGTGATCTTGAAGCGCTCGAGTGGTCGCGGGGCCGGCCCCTCGAAGTTGATCCCGGACTTCTGGAACCCCGAGCCGTGGCAGGGGCACTTGAACTTCTCCTCCGCGGCGAGCCAGTTGGGCGTGCAGCCGAGGTGGGTGCAGGTGGTCGAGAGGCAGTAGAAACCGGTCGCCTCGCGCACGATCCAGCAGCCGCGAGCGGCCTTGAAGCGCTCGTCGACCGCGTCGACGGTGAACTCGGGGGGAAAGCCGACCTTGAACTCCATGGGCGGCTCGTAGAGGACGTTCGGGAACATGAAGCGCGTGAGCGCACCCGTGAAGGCGGCGCTGGCGGCGGTGAACGTCACCCAGGAGAGGCCGAAGACCGAGAAGAGGCCGCGGCGCGTGATCTCGCCGCGAAGAGGGGCGCGGACGAGGATCGCCGCGGGCTCCTCGCGGGCGGGCTCCTTGGCGGCTGCCTGGGTCTCGACGGTTTCGGTCACGGCGCGGTGGGGTCTCGAGGTCGTGGCTCGCGGGAGCCGGGTGGGTGGCGGTGTCGGCGCCCGGGGCTCACCCGGCGGAATCGCGCATAAACTTGGGGCCGGAAGGGGCGCTTGGCAAGCCCGAGGAGGCAATTCCGGGCGCGCCGCAGCCGCAGGCGCTCCGCGCAGGTCAGCGCCAGCCGTCCAGCGCCTTCATCGCGGCCTCGCGCACGGCGAGGTCGCTGTCCTGGTCGGCGACGCGCTCGATCGCGGAGCGGTCCTCGGCCCGGTGCAGGCGCGAGAGGGCCTCGATCGCGGCGACACGGGACTCGCTGACGCGTCGCGGCTGGGAGAACTTGGCGCCGTCGCGGCCGTGCTCGGCGGAGTAGACGCTGGGGTCGAGGAGATCGCGGAGGACGGAGGAACCGGCCGGGTCGCCGCGCATCGAGAGGGCGATCGCGGCGTTGGCGCGGATCTCGAGGAGAGGGTCGTCGAGGGCGGCGCGGAGCGCGGCGAGGCCGGCGTCGCCCGGGATGTGCTGAAGGGCGATCGCAGCGACGGCGCGCAGGCCGGGGTCTTGGCTCTGCTCGAGGATGCGGATCGCAGGCGCCTCGGCGCGCGGGTCGCCGAGCGCGCCGAGGTTGGCGAGGGCGTTGAAGCGGACCTCGCCCTTGGGATCCGCGCCCTGGGGCGTGTCGAGGAGGGCGATGAGGCTCGGGATCCCCTGGGGATCATCGAGCTGCGCCAGGAGGCTCGCGAGGACCAATCGAAGGGACGGATCCTCGGTGGAGGTCGAGTCCCAGGCGCTGCGCAGCCTGGAAAGAAAGTCGCTCTCGACCGGCCAGGGGAGATCGCGGTGCTCGAGGCGCGCCCGACGGTTCTCGGCGACCTGACGGACCATGTTGAAGGCGGCCTGCTTGCGTTCGGCCTGGCCGCCGTGGACGGCGCGGTCGAGGTTCTCGGAGAGGGAGGCTTCGCGTCCGGAGATCGCGCCGAAGAAGAGGAAGACGAGCAGGATCGCCCCGACGATCAGCGCGGGGACGACGACCAGGGGGACGAAGAGGTTCTTGTACGCGGTCGGCGGGCTTCCGTCGGACGGGACGATGGCGCCCTCCACGCGAGGTTCGTGAGCATCGGTCACGCTGGCCAGCATACGACCTGCCCGAAGCGCGGCCCAGGCGGCGCGCGGGCCGGTTCGAACCCCGCCGGCTAGCCCGGATGATTCACGAGAAGTAGGCGCGGGTGCGTTGCGCCCTGCCGATTCGGTGCTTGGAAACACGCCGAATCCGCGAGAGGAGCCCACACCCGCATGTGCGACGGTACACGACAGAGCGTTCTCTTCGAAGGGG
>JBGPOP010000018.1:0-84541 GCA_041488095.1 Planctomycetota bacterium | reverse complement strand
TCATGATGCTGTGCGTCCTGCTCTTCATCCCGCGCGACTACGCCTACCCGTGCTTCATCGGCTTCGCGATCGGCGAGTCGCTGGGCGCGTCGGCGCTGCGGATCGCCGGCGGGATCTTCACCAAGATCGCCGACATCGGCTCGGACCTGATGAAGATCGTCTTCAACATCAAGGAGGACGACGCGCGCAACCCGGGGGTGATCGCCGATTGCACGGGCGACAACGCCGGCGACTCGGTCGGGCCGACGGCGGACGGCTTCGAGACCTACGGGGTCACGGGCGTCGCGCTGATCTCGTTCGTCCTGCTCGCGGTCCACGACGAGACGGTGAAGGTCCAGCTCCTCGTGTGGCTCTTCGCGATGCGCATCCTGATGGTGATCGCGAGCGGCGCCTCCTACCTGATCAACGAGACCTTGGCGCACGGCAAGCACGGGAACGCCGACAAGATGAACTTCGAAGCGCCGCTGACGAGCCTCGTCTGGCTGACCTCCTTCGTCTCGGTCGGCTTGACCTTCGCGGCTTCCTACCTGCTGATCTCGGGGCTCGGCAACGGCACGCTGTGGTGGAAGCTCTCCGCGATCATCACCTGCGGCACGCTGGCCGGCGCGATCATCCCCGAGATGGTCAAGGTCTTCACCTCGACCAATTCCCGCCACGTGCGCGAGATCGTCGAGGCATCCAAGGAGGGCGGCGCCAGCCTGAACGTCCTGGCCGGCTTCACGGCCGGGAACTTCAGCGCCTACTGGATGGGTGTCGTGATCGTCGTCCTCATGGGTTCGGCCTTCCTGATCAGCGTGCAGGGCGTCGAGGCGCTGATGGTCGCGCCTGCGGTGTTCGCCTTCGGTCTCGTCGCCTTCGGCTTCCTCGGCATGGGCCCCGTGACGATCGCGGTCGACTCCTACGGCCCGGTGACGGACAACGCGCAGTCGGTGTACGAGCTCTCGATGATCGAGACGCTGCCGAACATCCGCGGCGAGCTGAAGAAGGACTTCGGGTTCGACGTCGACTTCGAGAAGGCCAAGCATTTCCTGGAGGAGAACGACGGCGCCGGCAACACGTTCAAGGCCACGGCCAAGCCGGTGCTCATCGGCACGGCCGTCGTGGGCGCGACCACGATGATCTTCTCGATCATCATGGTGCTGACGCACGGACTCTCCGTGAACATCGACAAGCTGTCGCTGCTCAATCCGCCCTTCCTGCTGGGCCTGATCATGGGCGGCGCGGTGATCTACTGGTTCACCGGCGCCGCCACCCAGGCGGTCGCGACAGGTGCCTACCGCGCGGTCGAGTTCATCAAGCGCAACATCAACCTAGAGACGACCGAGAGGGCCTCGATCGAGGACTCGAAGAAGGTGGTCGCGATCTGCACTCAGTACGCGCAGAAGGGGATGTTCAACATCTTCCTGACGGTGTTCTTCTCGACGCTCGCGTTCGCGTGCCTCGATCCCTACTTCTTCATCGGCTACCTGATCTCGATCGCGTTGTTCGGCCTGTTCCAGGCGATCTTCATGGCCAACGCCGGCGGCGCGTGGGACAACGCCAAGAAGGTGGTCGAGGTCGAGCTGAAGCAGAAGGGCACGCCGCTGCACGCCGCTTGCGTCGTGGGCGACACGGTCGGGGATCCGTTCAAGGACACGTCTTCGGTGGCGATGAACCCGATCATCAAGTTCACGACGCTGTTCGGGCTGCTGGCGGTCGAGATGGCGATCGAGATCCCCGAGTTCAGCACCTGGCTCGCGGCGCTGTTCTTCGCCATCTCGTTGATCTTCGTCTACCGCTCCTTCTACGGGATGCGAATCGGTTCAACCTGATCGGCAAGAAGGCCCAAGGGCGCAATCCCCCCATTATGAACTCCGCTTTCGCGGTCGGCGTCTGCGCCGGCCGCGAAAGCGGAGTCCGGCGGCGCCGCTCCTGGCGCCGCCGTGCGGTTGCGCGTTGCTGATCACCAGCCGTTGCGAACGCCTGCGTGGGTGAAGGCCAAGCCACGCCCTCCTCGGACGCACGACGCCGAGGTAGCTTCAACTCAACTCGCAACCGCATGGCGGCGCCAGGTCCGGCGCCGCCGGATTCGTGTTTCGCCGGCCCCGCGCAGACGCGGGGCCGGCGAAACACGAATTCAAGTCAGGAGCGCTTGCCCTCCGCCTCATCCCTCTTCCCCGTCATCCTCACCACCACGAAATACAACCCGGCCAAGACCGCCGCCCCGCCCCCGATCATCAGCGACTTCGCCTTCAGCACCGCCAGCATCGCCTCGGGATCCTCCACCAGCCTCGGCTCCGACCCCAGGACCTCCTTCCCGAACCACGCGAGCACCGTGCACCACAGCGCCGATCCCGCGATCGTCGTGAGGCCGTACGGCAGCATCGGCATCCGCACGATCCCTGCGGGAATCCCGATCAGGTGCCGCACCACCGGCAAGAGGCGCGCGAAAAACACTCCGCCGAGCTCGTAGCGCGCCAGGAACCGCTCTGCGCGCTCGAGCTTCTCGGGCGTGATCCGGACGTAGCGCCCCCAACGCAGGACGAGCGGCCTGCCGAGCCAACGCGAGGCCGCGTACATCGCCATCGCGCCGACGTACGATCCGATCGTGCCCGCGACGACGACTCCGAAGAGCGTCATCCTTCCCTGCGAGGCCCAGTACGCCGCCGGCGGGATCACGATCTCGCTCGGCACGGGGAGCACCGACGACTCCATCGCCATCAGGAGCGCGACCCCGAGATAGCCCCCGTCCCGCACCCACTCGAACCAGGTCGCGATGAGGTGGTGCATGACGGGGCGCCGAGAGGCTAGGTGCACGCTCCGCCCGAGTCAAAGAGCCAGGACGTCAACGTCGACCGGGGGCTTCCGGCATGCTGGCCCGCGCGCCCGCGTCCTCGCCGCGTGCACCCAGCCGGCTCTTGACGAGCGTCGCGCCGAGAAGCACGGCGCCGCCGACGAGGGCCCAGGGTCCGGGTCGCTCTCCGTGGAGGAGCCAGGCCCAGATCGGGTTGAGCACGGGCTCCACGAGGAGGAGCACCGACGCCTCGAACGCCGGCAGGTGCTTCAGCGCCGCGGTCAGGAGCACGTACGCGATCGCGACCTGGAAGACCCCGAGCCACGCGACCACGATCCAGTCCTGCGCTCGCGCTCCGGAGATCGAGGCCGTCCAGGGCAGGCAGACCAGGAAGGCCAGGCAGTTGCCCGCGAGGACCGCCGAAACGTTCTCGCCCCGGGACCCGAGCCAGCGCAGGCCGACCAGCGTCAGCGCCCAGCACAAGCCGCTCGCGAGCCCGAACAGGTTCCCGAGCAGCGGATCGGGCGCGCTCTTTTGCGGCGCGCCGACGTCGAGGAAGAAGAGCGAGAGCCCGGCCGCGGCGGCCGCGAGGAACACGAGGTCGCCCCTCCGAGCGCGCTCCCGCAGGAGCCACGGCCCGAGGAAGAGGATGTACAGCGGCGCCGTCGACTGGAGGAAGATCGTGCTCGCCGCGGTGGTCCGCTTGTTGGCCAGCGTGTAGAAGACCAGGCTGCCGGCGTAGGCGCATCCCACCAGCACTTCGCGCCACCTCGGCACGCGCCGCGCCGCCGGGACCATCGCCAGGAAGGCGAGCGCCGCGATCCCGGTGCGCAGGCCTGCCACCTGGGCGCCGGACAGGACCGTGGCCTTGATCGCCGCGCCGCCGGTCGAGAAGAGCGCGGCGGTCGCGAGAACCGAAAGGCGAGCCCGGCTCCTCTCGCGCATCGCGCGCACGATGCCAGAGCGCGCGGCAGCAGGCAAGATTGCGCCCGGGCCGGCGCCGCGGGAAGATCCGGACGAGAGCCACGTGGAATCGGTCCAGCGGACGCGCGTCGTGCTCCTCGGGGCGAGCAATCTGACGCTCGCCTTCCCCCTGGTCGTCGCCCGGCTGCGGGCGCTCTTTCCCGGACCGCTGGAGGTGCTCGCTGCGATCGGACACGGGCGCTCCTACGGCAAGCCCTCCCGCGTCCTCTTCCGCGAGCTCCCCGGCATCGCGGAGTGCGGCCTGTGGCGCGCGCTCGAGGCGGGTCCGCCCCGGGAGACCTTCGCCCTGCTCGCCGACTTCGGGAACGACATCGTCTACGGATCGGAAGTCGACGAGATCGCGGGATGGATCGAGCGCGATCTCGCCCGTCTCGGGATGCACGGGGCCCGCACGGTGGTCGTGCGTCCGCCGCTCACGAGCGTCGACAGGCTCTCGCCGCTGCGGTTCCGCGTCGCTCGCAGCCTGATCTTCCCCTCGCACCGGATCGATCTCGCGACCGTGCGGGACCGGGTGCGTGAGCTCGACGGGCGGCTCGTCGCCATGGCGCGGGCGCGTGAAGCCGCGATCGTCGAGCAGCCGGGCAGCTGGTACGGCTTCGATCCGATCCACATCCGGAAGGCGCGCCGAGGCGAGGCTTGGGAAGCGTTCCTCTCGGCCTTCGGGCGAGAGCCCGCGCGGGGCGCTTCCAAGAGCCTTCCTCGAGCAGACCGTCGGGCGCTGTGGGGACTCCGGCCGGAGCGCAGGCGGTGGATGGGGAGGGAGCAGACGCACCGGCAGCCTTGCGCAGAACTGCTGGACGGGACGACGATCGCCCTCTATTGAGGGGCCTGGAGCCTCACAGGCCGGGCGCGCACGCGTAGCCCGGCTCCGGCGCAATGACCCCCCCCACGACCCAGGCGTCCGCGGCGCGAGGCGGCTTCGCCTCGATCGTCGTGCGCCTTGCGGGGATCTGGATCCTCGCGGGGGCGCTGGCCAAGCTCTTCCTCGGGACGCCCAAGGACCTGCCGCAGCTCGTGCGGGATCTCGCACCCTTCGACCTCGATCGGACCTTCCACCTGGTCATCGGGATCGAGCTCTCGATCGTGTGCCTCGCCTTCATCAAGCCGCGGCTCGCCTGGCCGGTGATCCTCGCGCTCTTCGTCTTCTTCGACTTCATCCTGGTCTCGCAGCTCCTCGCAGGAGCCAAGTCCTGCGGCTGCTTCGGGGCGACGATCAAGGTCCCGCCGTGGGTGATGCTCTCGGTCGACAGCGCGCTCCTGGTGTCGCTGCTCGCCTCGCGACCGTGGTCGGTGATCCGCGGGCCGGGTCTCTCCGCGGGCCTTCTCGCGGCGGGTGTCGTCGCGTCCCTCGGGCTGCCTTGGCTCGTGATCCGGGCTCCCGAGCCGGGAAGCGTCGGGCCTGCACGCTACGTGATCATGGACCCCGCGAAGTGGGTCAACCGCTCGATCTACGAGGTCGAGGACCTGACCCGCTGGGTCAAGCCGGAGGAGTTCCCCACGGACGGCAGGATCGTGCTGTGGAGGCAAGGTTGCGATCACTGCGCGGCCCACCTGCGCCGGATGGCCGGCCAGGACGACGGGACGCAGCCGATCCTGCTCGTGCAGATCCGCGACGATCTGAAGGACGGCCGAGCGGTCGACCTGATGCCCCAGGGTCCGCACGTGACGAACGTCGCGCTCCCCGAAAACCAGCAGGTAGTCCTCCAGACTCCCTGGGAGATCCGCGTCGAGGGCGGCATCGTGAAGTTCGCGCTCGACGAGGAGCACGCCAAGCTGCTGTACGAGAAAGGCGGCTAGGACGCCACCAGGTAGGCGATCCACGCCGAGCAGTCGCGGCAGGTCGCGCCCGTGGGATCGAGCGCGAATCTCCCGTTGCCCCGGCCGATGCGATCGTTCTCGTCGGACTGCTCGAACCAGGACTCGACGCGCGAGAAGCCCGCCTCGCGCAGCAGGTCGCGCAGCTCCGTCAGGGTCCAGAAGCGCCAGTGGTAGGTGAAGGCGCGCCTCATCTCGCTCCCGTCGCGGAAGCGGAAGTGGATGTGGCAGGTGTAGTCGCCCGTGCCCGGCAGGTAGCGAGCCTGATCCCACACGTAGGTGAATCCTCCCTCGATCCGCCGCGCGTCCTTGATCTCCTCGGTCGCCTCCGGACCGCCGTAGATGTCGATGGCGAAGATGCCTCCGCGGGCGAGGTCGGTCCGGGCGCGGCGGAAGTACCGGAGCAGCTCCCCGCGCTCCTTGAAGATCCAGTAGGAGAAGTTCTGCGCCACGCGGATGTCCGCCGGGCGCTCGCCGCGGGCGCGCACGTCCTTCCGGTGCAGGGCGACGCGAGCAGCCCTGGCTCCCAACGGCTCGAGATTGTGCGCCGCACCCCACGCGAGCGGCTCGGGGTCGAGGTCGAAGCCCTCGGCCGTGCGGCCGCCACGCTTCACCCAGGTCGCGCACAGGAGCGCCGTGCCGCAGAAGTCCTCGCGCAGGTGCCGCGGGGATCTGCGGTTCCGTCGCCGGTAGACGCGCTCGAGGAAGGCCAGGTCGGACTCGGGCGATTGCACGGCGAGCTGGTACAGCTCGTGGCGATCCGCTGTCGCGGCGGTGAAGCGCGCCCGGATCCGTCGGCGCGCGGGACGGATCTCGACCGCGCGTGTGCGGGCGTGGACCCTCGGATGCGGAATCAGGATCGCGCTCGTCACCAGGCCGTCCTCGCCGTCAGCGGTGCTTGGGCTCGCGGCCTTCGACCCACCGCGGACGCAGCTTTCCGTCCGCGACGAGGCGCACGGCCTGGAGCAGCGCGCGCGTGCAGCTCTCCATGTGCGCGTAGTCGAGCTTGTCCGCCTCGTCCGCGGGTGTGTGGTAGTCCGCGTGGAGGTTGTAGCTCGAGAACGTCTGGCCGACGATGCCGCGCAGGACGAACGCGTAGTTGTCCGAGCGTTCGAAGAAGTGCTGATCGGGGCGGGGATCGGCCTTCACGGGGAGCCCTGCGTCGGCGAACGCTGGGCCGAGATCGGTCCGCTCGAAGCCGGTCAGCCACAGCGTCCCCGGCCCGCCGACCATCGGGTCCGGCCGTCCGATCATCTCGACGTTCAGGTTGGCCACGGTCTGGGCCAGAGGCACGACGGGGTGGTCGAGGTAGGCGTTCGTGCCGAGCAGCCCCTCCTCCTCACCGGTGGCGAGGAAGAACACGACCGTGCGCGCGGGCTTCTTCCCCGCGCCGAGCGCGCCGGCGATCTCGAGCACCGCGGCGCAGCCCGAAGCGTCGTCGTCGGCACCGTTGTAGATCCGGTCCTTGCCGTCCGGGGGCCCGCTGGCAGAGCCCGCCTCCTTCTCCTGCGGTGGAAGGTGGTCGTAGTGCGCGCTGACGACGACCGTCTCGCGCGCCAGGTCGGGCTCTCCCGGAAGGCCCGCGCCGAGAATCCGGCCGACCACGTTGAAGGCCCGCACCGTCTCATCCTCGACGTGCGTCCGCAGGGAAAGGCTCTGGATCTCGCCATGGCGAAGGCGATCCAGCAGCGGACCGCGCATCTTGACCGAGGCCTGCGGCGTATTCCCAGGCAGCCGCCGCAGGCCGGATTCCCTGGGCGTGAAGGCGGCTTCCGCACCGGCGTTGGTCAGGCCTGCGCGGATCCACAGACCGAAGCCCTGTCCCTCGGGATGGCCCGCCTCTTCGAGCCATCGCTTCGCCTGGGTGTCGGAAGCGTCGATGAACATCGCAACTCGCGCGTCGGGTTCCTTGGGGATCTCGGTGGCCGAACGAGCGACGACAACCTTCAGGCCCTCGACCGCGATGGCCGCTTCGGAGGTTTCGAAGTCGCGCCGGTAGACGGCTTCGATCTTCTCCTCGCCGTCCGTCCCGCTGCGTGCGGCGAGCGTGAGCTCGGGCGCCGCGACCGTTCGGATACGGTGGAGGGGCACGGGCAGGAGGAACGTGCCGCCCTCGCCGGCCGGCTCTACGCCGCAACGCTCGAGGGCATCGGACAGGTAACGCGCCGCGCGCTCGGCTTCCGGCGTGCCGGTGCAGCGGCCGGCAAGCTCGTCGGACGCGAGGAAACGCACATGGGCCTCGATGTCGGCGCGGGCGACCTCGGGATGCAGCCCAGGCTGGGACTCGTGAGTCCCCCGTGCCGCGCAGGTCGCGGCGAGGAGGCAGGCGAGCGATCCTGCCAGGGCTCCCCTATCCGAATGCACGCGCGAGAGCTTACCCTCGCGCCGAGCCCTCAGGCCACGCACTCGCGGATCGCGTTGAGGAGCTGCTCGTTGGCCCGCGGATCACCGACCTGGATGCGCACCGCACCGTGGACCTGACGCGGAACGCTCATCGCGCCGGGCGTGAGCCTGCGGTTGACACGGCGAGCGAGCTCGGCCGGATTCCTCACCTGGAGCAGGATCCAGTCTCCGATCGAAGGGAGCGGGTGGATCCCGGGGATCGATGCCAGGCGCGAGTAGAAGCGATCCTTGTCTTCGACCATCGGTTGCTCTCCTGCCCCAGCCGCCCTTCGACGGGCGGGGGTGACGCTCCACAGGCTGGTGTGCAGCTACAGGCTTCCGCTCGTCGCTCCGGGCGCGAGGAGAGGGGGGAGCGGGCAGGTCTCGGCCGGTATCCCCTCGACCGCGAGACCCGCCCGACGAACTCGTCCTCCCTGCTCACTTCCGGGCGCGGGCCACGCTATCTGGGGTCTGGAGCGTCTACAAGCGCAACATCAAGGCGGTATGGGACGATTGTTGGCCGATCCCAGTTCCGGGAACTACTGGGGAGCCGCGCTCGACGCCGTCTGCGACGAGCCTGAGAATGCGCGACTCCGCCGCTCTCCCACCGCGATGACATTCCCGCCAGCGCTCATGCGACCCATCCGAGTCAGTGTCCCCGCCTCGACCTCCAACCTGGGCCCGGGGTTCGACTTCCTGGGCCTCGCGCTGTCGCTCTTCCTAGACGTGCGCGTCTCCGGGCCGTCGAGCGGTGAGCGCCACGAGTTCGCGAGCCTCGCCGGGACGGCCGAAGGCTGGCCGCGGGGTCCCGAGAATCTCGTGTTCCGCGCCTTCGAGCTCGCGGCCGGGCATCTGGGCTTGCAAACGGGAGCTCTGCGCTTCGAGGCGCGGTCGGACATCCCGGTCGCGCGAGGCCTGGGCAGCAGCGGCGCGGCAGTCGCGGCAGGCCTCCTCCTCGCCTCCGCGATGGCTGCACGCCCGGCCGAGGTCCACGACCTGCTCGCCTGGGGTCTCGAGATCGAGGGCCATCCCGACAACTCCAGCGCGGCCCTGCTCGGCGGCTGCACGCTCTCCGTGCCCAGGCCGAGCGGCGGCCTGTGCGTCGTCCAGCAACCCCTGCACCCTGATCTCGCCTTCGCCCTGGCGTGGCCGTCGCGAGTCCTGCCCACGAAGACGGCGCGAGCGGCGCTGCCCGCCCAGGTCCAGTTCGCCGACGCGGTCGAGAACCCCAGGCGCCTCGCGCTGCTCCTCGAGGGGTTGCGCCGCGCGGACCCGGAGCTGCTCGCATTGGGCGGAGAGGACCGTCTGCACGTCCGCTATCGCCTCCCGTTGATCGACGGCGGAGCAGCCGCGATCGAGGCTGCGCGAGCGGGCGGCGCATGGCTCGCGACGATCAGCGGCAGCGGCTCGGCCCTGATCGCGATCGGACCCCGCACACGGATCGATGGGATAGCCGCGGAGATGGAGAAAGCCCTGCGCGCGGGCGATCCGCGAGCCGAGAGCCGGGTCGTCGCGCCGGTCCTGGGTGCGCCCGTGGTGACGTGAGCACGGCGCTCACGGCCGCGCGAAGCCGTGGCGGTAGCCCTCGACGAGCGTCAGCGTCTCCGCCTGCGAGGCGGCGCGCGAAGCCAGGGTCACGCTGCGGCGCGCGTTGCGGAGGTCGGTCTTCTGCACCGTGGAGAGGAAATCCTCGAGCGCGACGGGTTGGACGCAGAAGTGCCGCAGCCCGACTCCGAGCAGGAACGGGAGGTTCGTCGCGTTCACGACGGTGACGCCGAACACCGAGAGGGGACGGCCGGCCTGCTCGCACACCTCGCACACCTGCATGAGCACGCGCAGCACGAACGGGTGGATCGGCTCGAACCAGTCGCGCAGCTCATGGTTCTCGCGGTCGGCGGCGAGCAGGTACTGCAGGAGCGAGTCGAGGCTGATCGTCAGGAAGTCCGCCTCGCGCGCCAGCTCGCGGGCACCGAGAGCCGCGACGGGGGTCTCGACCACGGCGCCCAGCTCCACGTGGTCCTGGAAGCTCGCGCCGGACTTGCGCAGCGCGTAACGCTCCTCGAAGAGGATCTCCTTGACCCGCCGCAGGTCGCCGCAGTCGGTGACGAAGGGCACCGCGATCTTCACGCGCGCCTCGGGTCCGGGCGGCGCGGCGCGCAGGAGCGCCTGGAGCTGGCGCCGCAGGATGTGCTCGCGATGGAGCAGCACGCGCACGCCCGCCAGGCCGAGCCCCGGATTCAGCTCGCGCTGGTCGTGCAGGTAGGGAACCTCCAGGCTCGAGTCCACGTGCAGGAGCCGGAACGTCACGCTGGCGCCGCGCGCGTGCTCGAGCACCGCGGAGTAGTGAGCCACGAGCGACTCGAGCGAGGGCTGCTCGCGATCGATCAGGTAGAGGAGCTCGGTCCGGTACAGGCCGACGCCCTGCATCCCGAGGCCGGCCGCCTGATCGACCTCGGGCAGGTTGCCGCAGCTCGCCGTGACCGCGATCGCCTGACCGTCCGCGGTGCGCGCCGGGCGGCGCGCCCACTCGGGCACGCCCTTCTCGGGGACGGGTGCGGGCTTCTCGGCGGTCGCGCGGCGGTACTGGGCCCGCACCAGCTCGTCGGGGTTGACCCGCACGATCCCTTCGGTCGAGTCGAGGATCACGAAGTCCCCCTCCCGCACGCGGTCGAGCAGGCCTGCGACACCGGTCAGGGTCGGGATGCGCATCGAGCGCGCCAGGATCGCGGCGTGGCTCGTGAGCCCGCCGGCTTCGGTCACGATGCCCAGCACGTGCTGGTTCTCGAGGTTGAACATGTCGACGATCGACAGCTCGCGCGCGACGAGCACGTAGTCGGTCGGCGCCGGGTCGGCCTTGCGCTCCTCCCCGGCCTCCTTCTCGAGGTTGCGCAGCACGCGGATGCCGACGTCGCGCAGGTCGATCGCGCGCTCGCGCAGGGCCTCGTTCCGGACCAGGCGGAAGATGCGGTCGAAGTCGGCGATCACCTTGCCGATCGAGGCCTCGAGCGTCATCTGCTCGTGGATGATCAGGTTCTCGACGTCGGACAGGAACACCGAGTCCTTGAGCAGCGCGACGTGCGTGTCGAGGATGCGCACGTGGTCGGCGGGCACCTTGCCCTGCAAGCGGCCCTTCAGGTCCTCGAGCTGGCGACGAGACTCGAACAGCGACTTGTGGAAGCGGTTCAGCTCGCGCTCGACCTGATCGAGCGGGACGCGCTGGGGCGGGGTCTTGAGCAGGTCGTAGTCCTTGCGATGGACCGGCCCGAGCACCAGGCCGGGGGCGATCGGGGTCCCGCGCAGCGTCGCACCGGCCGGAGGCGCAACTTCCCGCTCCGGAGCCCCTTGCGGGGCGGGAGGTTTGTCGACCATGCGGTTATCCTACGGGCCGCTGCGCACCTCGGGAACAACGCGCAGATGGGTCCCCGCCGTGACCGAGAATCCCTTCCTCCGCATCTGCGTCGCCTGGATCGGCGCTGCCCTGCTCGCCGGTCCGCTGCAAGCGCCCGCGGGCGCTCCGGCGCGCGCGGGCGCGCAGGCGTCGAGCGCGGTGCGCAAGGCCGCCGCCGAATGGGTCGAGGTCGAGCGCGTCGTCGACGGCGACACGATCCACGTGCACCGGCAGGGCCGGATCGAGAAGCTGCGCCTCCTGTCCGTCGACACGGAGGAGCGCCTGGGCAAGGGCCACGCATCCAGCGCGACCAAGCCCCAGACGGTGTTCGGCGAGGAGTGCGCGCTGTGGGCGCAGAAGCTGTTCGCGGACGTCGGCCGGGAAGGCGCGCCCGCCCGGATCGGCCTCCTGTTCCCCGGCGATGTCGAGAAGAGGGACGTCTACGGCCGGCTCCTGTGCCACGTGCTGCTCCCCGACGGCACCGACTACAACCTGATGCTCGTACGGGTCGGCAGGAGCCCCTACTTCAACAAGTACGGGAACGACCTGATCGACCCGGCTGCCTTCGTCGCGGCGCAAAGGACGGCTCGCGAGGCCAGGCTAGGGATCTGGAACCCCGCGACCAACGAGCCCAGGACGCCCGGCGCGCCCGCGGTCAAGCGCCCCTACCCGGAGCTTCTGGCTTGGTGGAACGCGCGCGCTTTGGCCGTCGAGGGTTACCGAGGTCGGGCCGCCGCGGAGCCCGAGAAGGTCGCCGACAGCGAGGATCCCGACTCGCTCGAGCGCGCGGTGCGGTCGGAGCGGGAGATCGACGTCTTCGGCGAAGTGGAGGGAGTCTTCGACGAGGCGACCGGCGACCGGACCCTCCTCATGCGGGCCACGGACAAGGAGAAGGCGGTCCGGATCCGGATCTCCTCCGCGCTCCGCGAGGCACACGCCGCGCTCGACCTGGGCTCCCTGGGGCGCGAGTTCCGGCAGAACTATGTCTGGGTCCACGGACGGCTCGAGCGCGGGCGGCGCGGCTTCGAGATGCGCTCGGACGGGCCCGACCGCTGGCACCGCGCGGGCCCCGAGCCGGGGCTGCCTCCGCCCCGGAGCTCGAAGTAGCGCTCAGCCCTTCCTCGGACCGCGGGTCTGCGACACGAGGTGTCCCGCCTCCGCGAGCACGATCTCGCGCATGGCCAGCTCGAGCGCCTTGGGCGAGCCGGGCAGTCCGACGACGACTTTGCCGCTCACGATCCCAGCTGTCGCGCGCGAGAGGATCGCCGCGCTGCCGATCTCGCGGAAGGAAAGCCATCGGAACAGCTCGCCGAAGCCCGGAATCCCGCTCTCGAATATCCTCTCGAGCGTCGGCGAAGTCACGTCGCGCGGTGCGATGCCCGTTCCGCCGGTCGTCAGGACGAGGTCGACGTCCGCGCGCGCTGCCGCCCCGCGCACGGCACGCTCGATCTCGCTCGCCTCGTCGCGCACGATCTTCCTGGACGCAACCTCGTGGCCGGCCTCGGTGATCGCCCGAACGAGGTAGTCCCCGCCGCGGTCGCTCGCGGAGTCACGCGTGTCGCTGACCGTGATCACTGCGAAGCGGATCCCAGCCGGTGATTCCTGCCTGTGCTCCTCGAGACCCATCGCGCCGATCTCCGCGCCTCAGGAGCGCGCCCGCAGCGCGTCGAAGACCTTGCGGATCCGCGCCACCCGGGCAGGGTCGACCGGCTGGCCCGTGCGGCCGTCCCGCTCGAGCGCGGTGCCCACGATCGCGCCGTCGGAAAGGGGCAGGATCACGGCCGCGTTCTCGGCGGAGAGGCCCGAGCCGATCAGGATCGGGGCTGCGCCGGCCGCCTCGCGCGCCTCGCGCAGGTCGGCAGCAGCGGGAGGCACTCCCGTCGCCGGGCCGGACACGATCACCGCATCGGCGAGCGCGCGAGCGACGAGCTCGCGCACGGCCTGGGCCAGGCTCTCCTTCCCGAGCGGAGTCGCGTGCTTGACGTGCGCGTCGGCGAGGATCGCGATCCCGGGCGCAAGACGCGCCCGTTCGCGCAGCGTCTCGTGGGCGCGGCCTTCGATCAAGCCCTGGTCGGTCGCCGCGGCACCGGCGTGGACGTTGACCCTCAGGAAGAGGGCTCCGGTCGCGGCACAGATGCCCAGCCCCGCCCGCGCGTCGTTGCGCAGCACGTTGACCCCGACAGGGACGGGCTTCGCCGCGGCGATCACGGCACTCGTGCACAGTGCCAGCGCAGCCACGGTCTCGGGCGGAACGGATCCTGGATAGAACGGCGCGTCGCCGAAGTTCTCCACGATCAGGGCGTCGCAGCCGTTCTGCGCCAGCGCGCGCGCGTCGGCGGCGGCGCGGGCGATCACCTGCGCGAGCGGCCCCTCGCATCGCGGCGCCCCCGGCGTCGGCAGGAGGTGCACGACCCCGATGAAGAGGGGGCGGACGCTGGGCATGAACAACAAGGCCTGGGCAGTCTATGCCTCAGGTGGAGGGGGGTGCCAGCCACGGCGGAGCAGGGCCAGGGGGGGGTTGACGGTTCGGCCGGGCGGAGGCTCAAATGTTCGACCGAGGGCCGGAGGCAGCCTCTGGCCCCTTTCCATTCGTCCCCTGCACTGCGCGCTGCTCGCCAAGGGTTTCTGAGGCGTTCGGCGATCAGAAAGGCACTTCGAGTCTTCTCATGGGTAGCAAACTCTTCGTCGGCAACCTCAGTTACAACACGACCGAAGCGGACCTCCGCGCCGCCTTTTCGGCGGACGGTCGCCAGGTCAAGGAGGTCGCCGTCATCACCGATCGCATGACCGGGCAGCCCCGAGGCTTCGCTTTCGTCCAGATGGGCTCCAACGAGGACGCCGCGGCGGCGATCCAGGCCCTGGACGGCACGCAGATGGACGGCCGAGCCCTGCGTGTCAACGAGGCCCAGGAGCGCCAGGGCGGCGGCGGCGCTCGCACGGGCGGCGGCGGCGGTAGCCGCGGCGGCTACGGCGGCGGCGGCGGCGGCGGCGGACGGGGCGGCGGGCGCGGGGGACAAGACCGCTACTAGATCGACCGTCTCCGAGAATCGGTTCACGCGGCGGCTGGACTCGTTCCGGCCGCCGCGGTCGTTTCTCAGCGCGCTCTCTCGATCCGGCCGCTCGGAGCGGAGGAGTGGATCCCGGCCAGGGTGCACAGCGCCGAGCGCAGGCGCGCGTGGCGGTCGAAGAGATGCACGAAGTCGGACTC
This sequence comes from Planctomycetota bacterium, assembly GCA_041488095.1. Lineage (GTDB taxonomy): Bacteria > Planctomycetota > UBA1135 > UBA1135 > DASYPQ01. Next base: position 69,991 of record JBGPOP010000018.1, on the reverse strand, counting down.
GCGGCGGCCCCCCTTGGCGCGCACGACCCGCGCAAGGGACGAACGATCGACGGCTCCCCAGGACTCGACTCCCGGCAGGACGCGTACGAGCGGCGCCCAGCGCCGGAAGGCCTCTCCCTGGGAGGGCGGCAGGCGCCTCCAGCCGGACAGACCCAAGAGCCGCGCGGCCTCCTCGGCGCAGACCCTCTCGCCGCGCTCGCGGTCCGAGCCGAAGCGCTCCGCGAGGTAGGCGCTGGCGGCGAAGCCCGCCTTCTCGAGCGGGAAGCGGCCGATCACGTCCTCCCGGCGCTTCCCCATCGACCAGAACAGGTTCCGCGCGGCGAGTGCGCGCAGGGCCGGGAGATCGGAGCGGTGAGCGGGGTTCCTGCGCATCGCCGCGCGCTCGCGGCGCCAGACCGCGAGCGCGTCGCGATCCCGGGGGCGGAAGCCGAGCTTCTCGTAGAACCACCACGCCCCCGAGCGGAGGCCCTCTGCGTTCCCATGGCCGAGCTGGTAGGGGTAGATCGTAAACGTGTCGGCGAGGAAGAGCGCGCGGCACATCGAGAGGGCGCGGGCGTAGACGTGCGCCGACTCGCCGCCGCGGAAGGTCTCGAAGACGTTGAAGGCCATCTCGCAGGAGCCGAAGAGCGCGCTGGCGAGCACGTAGCCGATCGGAACGCCGCTTTGGAGCGTCAGGAAACCGTACACCGCCTCGAGCAGGAGCCGCCGCTCTGGAATCACGCCGATGCACGCGAACTGCAGGCCCCCACCGCAGTCGACCATGCGCACGTCGCGCGGATCGGCGAACATGAACGCGTCGAGGTCGCGGCTGCGCGTCACCATGGCCTCGCGGGCGAGATCGGCGAGCTCCTCGCCCTCGGCCTCCGAGACGGAGCGGATCGAGCGCGGAGGACGGTGCACCTCGCGGACGAGGTCGGGGCGCTCGCGCCGGAACGGCCGGGTCTGGAAGACCGTGCGCGCGCGGGGATGCCGAGCGTGCGTGCGCGAGGGAGTCCCCGGACCCGGCGCGAGGACGATCGGCACGTCGAGCTCCTCGAACAGGCGCTGGCGCACGAGCCCCTCCGCGCGCAGGGCCTGGAAGCGCCGCACCAGGAAGGCCGCGTCCGTCTCGCGCGGACCCTTGAGCGTTTCGATCCAGCGCCGCACGCTCCTTTCGGCCTCGTCGAGCGCGGGCGTCTCCGACCACAGCACGAGCAGATCGAGCATCCGCTCGAGCCGCTCGCGATTCTCGAACCCGGCCCAATCGATCGAGATCCGCGTTGGGAATCGGCGCGCCAGCCAGCTCGCCGTCGGGGCGAAGAAGGCGAAGCGGATCGGGGTGCCGGCGATCCCGGAATCCACGAGCTCGGCGCGATGCCGGCGCAGATCGGGCCGGGAAGAGAACCGCTCGAGCTCGCGCTCGACCTCGGAGAGGAGCGCGCGGTCGTCGGGGTAGGCGCGAAGGAAGCAGAGAACCTCGTGAAACCTCGACACCTGAAGCGCGGTAGGGAGCCGGTCCCTCGCGACGGCGCGCAGGAGTTCGAGCTTGCGAGCCTGGACCCCTCCGGCGAATCTCCCCTTCAGGCCCTCCAGCTCCCTCAGGCGCTCACGGACGACGGTTGCCAAGACGATCCTTTCCCGATGACGAATGGAGGACCGCGCCCAGGCTAGCAGGAGGTCGGACTCCGTCCTTCCGTGCTCACTCGCCGCCCGCCTCTCGCCGAGTGGATCTGGAGCCAGAGGCGGGATTTGAACCCGCAACCCCCGCTTTACGAAAGCGGTGCACTACCGTTGTGCTACTCTGGCCGGGTTGTTCGCCGCGCCGCTCGCGTCCGTGCGTGCGTCGCCGGCCCACCCGGGCCATCGCCGAGCAGGCGATCGATCATCCTAGCTTCGCGGCGGGAGTCCAGCCTCGCGAGCGATCAGCCGCGCAGCTTCTGGAGGATCCCGGCGCGAGCCGCAGGATCGATCTGTGCGCGGCCGATGGCGCGAGAAGCCGCCTCGCGCACCGAGATCGGTGCCCCCGAGGAGGCGACCGCGGCGACTTGCGTGAGAGCCGCACCGTCGAGGACGGCGGGGCTGCGCGCGAGGATCGAAGCCACGGCATCGCCTGCAGCGACGCGTGCGCCCTCGGAGCGCTTCTCGTCGGCCAGGACCGCGACCAGCGTGCTCGCCTCGCCGGCCCCGCCGGCCGCGCCGAGCGCGTGGAGTGCGGGGACCGCAACGGCGTCGGGTCGCGCGGTCGCCGCGACGAGCGCGCCGAAGACGCCCGTGAGGTTGCTCTTGCCGCCGTGCGCCAAGTGGGCGAGCGTCTCGGCCGCGCGCGCGGCCAGGCCCTCGGCCCGGGCGCGGTCACCTTCCAGAGCCTTGCCGAGCGCGGCCTCGATCGCGGCCATGTCGGCTGCGCCGCTGCTGGCGCCGGCGAGCTTGTCGCCGTACATCGCGGCCGCCGCGGCCGGGTCCTTGGCCAGCAGGACGAGGGGAACGCCCTGCGTGCGTTCGTCGGCCTTGATCTCGTCGAGGACTTGCGCGGCGGTCAGGTCGCGCAGCGTGTCGGCGAGAACGATCACGTCCAGACCGGGTGCGCGGCGCACCATGGCGGCACCCTTCGCACCGGTGTCCCAGCGGCTGACGAAAACGCCCATCTTTTCGAGGGCTGCGGCCACGGTGCGGGACGCTTCGTTGTCCCCGATCACCGCGGCGACGCGCTGGATGTCCCGGCCGGCGGCCTGCCCGAGCGCGCCGACCACCTCGGGCGAAGCCGCCGAGCCGGCGTGGGCGGCGATGCGGCCTAGCGCCACGGCGGCCTCGGAGCCCATCGCGCCGTCGCCGCTTCGCAGCGCCGCTTCCAGGCTGCCGGTGGGCGTTCCGGCGAGGTCGCCGAGAGCCCGCGCGAGTGCTGCGCCGGCGGAGGAGTCGCCGCTCTTCACCGACCAGGCGAGCGCCGTGTCGAGCGCCTGCACGCCGGCTGAGTTGACCAACGCCTGGGCCGCTTCGGCGCGCGCCTTCCACGAGCCGGCGTCCCTGCCGGCCTTCCCCATGGCCTCGATCTCGGACTTCTCCGCCATCCACGAGCGCGCCAGCCCCGCGAGGCCAGCGACCGAGGCGGGATCGGCCTTCAAGGCCAGCGAGTAGGCCTTGAGCGCCATCTCCTCGTTGTACAGAGCCTGCGGCACCGCTTGCGAAGAGAGCTTGCTGCCCGCGAAGCTCCACACGACTTCGCCCGGGCCGCGCGGTCCGAGCACGTCGCTCCGGCCGTGGTGGTAAGAGTCGCCGAGCGCCAGGAAAGCGCTGACGGCGTCGCCCTTCGCCCCGATTCGAACCGCCGATTGCTGCGCCGCGGTGCGCACCGAGTCGTCGGCGTCCCCCGAGGCGACCCACAGGAGGTGGGCTGCCGCGCGCGGATCTCCGATGTTGCCGAGCACCATGGCCACGTTTCGCCGCAGGATTCGGTCCTCGCTGGCGAAGGCTTCGGCGAGCGGTGCGACCACGTCGGTGTCCATCTGCGAGAGCGCGTGCATGGCCAGGACACGGCGATCGTCGTCGCCGTTCTCGCCCGAGAGGTACGGCAGGAGATAGGGCACGGCATACTCGCCGTGGTCAGCCGAGAGCGCGAGCAGAGCCTTGCGCCGCGCCAGAGCGTCTCCGTCCGAAATGACCGTGACGACCAGGGCCTTGATCGCGGCCTCGTCGGTCGCGTGGGCCTTACGGCCGAGGCGCGCCAGCTCGATCAGGCGCTTGGCCGCGAGCTCGAACTGCCCGCCCTCGACGAGCAGGTCGCGCCACACGGAGTAGTCGGTCTCCTTCCACAGCGCGTAGGCCGCGTCCTGGCTCGGGCTCATGGCCAGGACCTTCTGGAACGCCGCCAGCGCCTCGTCGTTCTTTCCGCGCCGGAAGAGCTCGACGCCCTGGCCAAAGGTGTCCTTGACGTCGTCGCTCGCGATCCCCGCGGGGGGCGAGGCCCAAGCGGGGGCGGTCAGGGCGGCGAGGGCGATGGCGAGGCCGAGGTTCCGGCGCAGTCCGGTCATGACGATTCCTCTCGCGTGCAGCTGGAGGCGTTCAGGGGGGGATCGCCGGGCGTCGCGTGGAGGCGGACCGGTCCACGCGCGGTGGACGAGCCATGGCCCGGCAAGTGCCAAGAGTAGGGAGCGGGGATGATAACGGGGGGGGGAGCCTGGTCAAGCCGGGAGGGCCCGGCCGGAGCAGGGATCTCGCCGCCTCGGCCCAGGCCGTCCAGAGCCGCTCTCTACCCCCCGCGAAGGCGTCGTCTACCCGGTAATCGAGGCCTGGGGACCCACCGTGGAGGCGATCGGGTCTCCCTCGCGGGCGCTGCCTCAGCCCGAGATGGCTTCCCAGTCGACCGACTTCGATTCGATCCGAGGCAGGTCGGCCGCGAGGATCTCGACGTATTTTTGCGCGGCCCCGGTGTTGAAGAGGACCACGGTCTCCGCGGGGCGGATCCGGCCCTCCGCCCGCGCACGCTCGAGGACGCCGACGCAGACCGCCGCCTCAGGGCAGAGCGAGAGGCCTTCGAGTCGGGTGGCGAGCCGCATCCAGCGCGGAATCCCCTCTTCGTCCGCAGCCAGCGCAGCACCTCCCGAGGCGCGCACGGCGTCGAGGATCATGAAATCGCCGAGCGCGGTCGGCACGCGCAAACCCGAGGCGATCGTGTGCGGGTCGGGAGGCGCGCTGGCGAATCGTTCGCCAGCCTCGAAGGCGCGCACGATCGGGGCGCAGCCGGAGGACTGACAGGAGTAGAGGCGAGGCTTCCTCGGCGAATCGAGCCAGCCCAGGGCCTCGAGCTCGGCGAAGGCCTTCCACATCCCGATCAGGCCCGTCCCGCCTCCTGTCGGGTAGAGGATCGCGTCGGGAAGTTGCCAGTCGAGCTGCTCGGCGAGCTCCAGGCCCATCGTCTTCTTGCCCTCCAGGCGGTAGGGCTCGCGCAGCGTGCTCATGTCGAACCAGCCCATGCGCTCCCGGCCCTCGCGCACGATCGCGCCGCAGTCGCCGATCAGGCCGTCGACCAGGAACGCCTTCGCGCCGAAGAGGGTCGCCTCGACCCGGTTCACGAGCGGCGTGTCCTCGGGCATGAACACGAAGCACTCGATCCCCGCGCGCGCCGCGTAGGCCGCGAGCGCTCCGCCGGCGTTGCCCGCGGTCGGGATCGCGAGGCGCTGGAGCCCGAGCTGTTTCGCCATCGAGACCGCGACGGCCATCCCGCGCGCCTTGAACGAGCCGGTCGGGAGCTGCGACTCGTCCTTGACGAGCAGGCGGCCGATCCCGAGGGCGCGCGCGAGGCGCGGACAGTCGAGCAGCGGGGTCATCCCCTCGCCGAGCGTCACGACATGGCCCTCGTCTTCCACGGGCAGGAGCTCGCGGTAGCGCCACAAGGTCGGCGGGCGGCGGGCGAGGTCCTCGCGCGAGACCGCGTTGCGCACGGCCTGGAGGTCGTAGCGGACCCACACCGGCCGGCCGGCGTGCACGGTCTGCACGGTGCGCGCCGGGAGCACCGTCCCGTCGATCGCCGACTCGAGGTGCGCGACGAAGCTGGCGCGGCTCACGGGCAGCTCAGCTTCCCGAGGACCCTTCCAGCCCGCGCGCCGGTCGCGCCGGGGTGCGTCGAGGGGATGCCCAGGGCGCAGCGCGCGCCGAGCACGGCGAAGACGAGCGCTTCCCGCGCCTTGGGATCGATCCCGACCTCGGCGCTCGTGGCCACGGCGCATCTCGCGCGGCGCTCGAGCGCAGCCAGGACGGCGCGGTTCTCGACGCCACCGCCGGCGACGAGGAGACGATCGATCGCGTGCGGAACGAAACGCTCGAGCGCCAGCGCGACGCTGGCGGCCACGAAATCCGCGGCGCTCGCCATCAGATCCTCGCGGCGCATCCCGCGCGCGCTCTCGACGACTTCCCCGACGAAAAGCTCGCCGAAGGTCTCGCGACCGGTGCTCTTCGGCGGAGGGCGCGCGAGGAAGGGATGGTCGAGCCGCGCGCGGACCCAGCGCTCTTCAGGTCGGCCGGCGAGCGCGCGGGCTCCGCCTCGGTCGAAGGGCTCGTCGAACAGGCGCCGCGCGAGCCCGTCGAGGAGGCTGCCGGCCGGCCCGGTATCGAAGGCGAGCAATTCGTCTCCGCGGCCGAGGACCGAGAGGTTCGCCATGCCGCCCAGATTCAGGATCGCGCACGGGCGTGGAGCCGAGGCGAAGATCAGTCCGTCGGCGAGGGCGGAGAGCGGCGCTCCCTCGCCGCCGGCCGCGATGTCGGCCTGGCGGAAATCGCTGGCGACCGCGCAGCCGGATTCCTCGGCGACGAAGTCGCCGTCGCCGAGCTGGAGCGTCGCAGCGCCGCTCGGCTCGCGCCCGTCGTGGTGCCACACGGTCTGCCCGTGGCTGCCGACCAGGTCGAGCACGAGGCCTGCGCGCCGCGCGCACTCGCGCGTGACGCGGCCGAAAGCGAGACCGAGGTCGCGAGAGAGGAGCGCACACTCGCGCGGGCCCGGGATCTTCTCGTCCAGGACGGCGCGCACGCGGGCACGGACGTTCTCGGGGAAAGTCTCGACGAAGAATGCGAGAGGCTCCGGTTGCAGGAGGGATCCCGACTCGCACCGGATCCGCGCGAGGACCACGTCGATCCCGTCGGCGGAGGTGCCCGAGAGCACGCCGGCGACGACGGCTCCTCGGTCGAACGCGGCGCGCAGGCCGTCCACGCGATCAGGGGATAGCGCGCGAGCGGTGCCCTGGGAAGGGGCCAGCGCTCCTGGCGCCCCCTTCGCGCGGGTGGCACGATCTCTTCCATGAGCCCCGCGCCCCAGCCGAGCCCCGCGCGCACGCCGATTCTCGTCGTCGACGACGACGGCGACATCCGGCTCGCGCTGGAGATGCTGCTTACCTATGAGGGCTTCGAGGTGTGGACGGCGAAGGACGGCGAGGAGGCCGAGAAGCGGCTCGACGCCGAGCAGAAGAAGGGCCGCCATCCCGCGGCCGTGCTCACGGATCTCAAGATGCCGCGCCTCGACGGCATGGGCCTCCTCGAGCGTCTCCAGACCCGCCCCTCGCCGCCCCCGGTCGTCATCATCTCCGGCCACGGCGACATCTCGACCGCGGTCGAGGCGATCCGGAAGGGCGCGGTCAACTTCCTCGAGAAACCCCTCGAGGAGAACCGCGTGCTCGTGACCCTGCGCGCGATCCTTCGCGAGGACCGCCTTGCAGCCGAGAACCAGCGGCTCAAGCGCCAGCTCTCCGAGCGCTGGCGGCTGCTCGGCGAGAGCGCTGCGATCCGGCGGCTCTCGAGCCAGGTTGCGCAGGTCGCGGGCTCGGACGCCTCGGTCCTGATCACGGGTGAGAACGGCACCGGCAAGGAGGTCGTCGCGCGCAACATCCACTACGCCAGCCCGCGCGCCGCGGGCCCGTTCGTGACGGTCAACTGCGCCGCCATTCCCGACGAGCTGATCGAGTCGGAGCTGTTCGGCCACGAGAAGGGCAGCTTCACCGGCGCTTTCGAGCGCCGGATCGGCCACTTCGAGGCGGCCGAGGGCGGGACGCTGTTCCTGGACGAGATCGGCGACATGGCGCTCGCCGCGCAGGCCAACGTCCTGCGTGCCCTCGAGACGCATGAGATCACGCGCGTCGGCGAGAGCCGGACGATCCCCGTCGACATCCGCGTGATCGCCGCCACGAACGCCGACCTCGCCAGGGCCGTCGAGGAGAAGTCCTTCCGCCTGGACCTCTTCTATCGGCTCAACGTGGTCCCGTTGCGCGTCCCGCCGCTGCGCGAGCGCCGCGAGGACGTGCACGCGCTCGCGCGCGCGTTCCTCAGGGAGATCGGGGACCGCTGCGGCCGGAGTCCGCGCGGGCTCGAGCCGGCCGCCGCGGAGCTCCTGCAAACCCTCGACTACCCGGGCAACGTGCGGCAGCTCAAGAACCTGCTCGAGGGCGCGGACGTGTTCGCGCAGGGCCCGGACATCACGCGCGCGGAGCTCGAGCAGCTCCTCGCCGACGGTCCGGGGCTCGCGGTCACATCACCTCGTGCTGCGGATCCCGGCGCCGATCCTTTCGCCGCGCCGACCTTCGAGGAGTTCAAGAACCGCAGCGAGGCGCTGTTCTTCAGGACGAAGCTCGCCGAGAACGAGGGCAACGTGAAGCGCACGGCGGAGCGCCTCGACATGCAGAGGAGCCATCTCTACAAGAAGCTGGAACGCTACGGCCTCAAGTGAGGCGCGAGATGCACGGCCGGCGCACGCTCCCTGAGCGTCCTAGGGAATGCGCAGCTTCTGCCCGGTGCGCAAGGCCTCGGGGCTCGACAGCACGTCGCGATTGGCCTCGTAGATCTCGTTCCAGCGCGCGCCCGATCCGAGCTCCTGTCTGGCGATCCTCCACAGGCTCTCGCCCTCCTGGACGATGTGGGAGCGCGGACTCGCGACGGCCGCGGCGGGCGCCTTGGCTGTTTTTTCCGTCTTCACCGGCGGAGAAGAGGCCGTCGGTCCTGCAACCTGAGCCGTCGAGTGGGCTGCGACCGGCGGCGTGGAGTCGAGGTCGTAGACCGGGATCAGGATCCGATCGCCCGGCTGGACATCGGTCTTCCCTTCGTTGACGCGGCGCAGGGTGGCCAGACGCGCGAGGTCGCCGTAGAACCGCTGCGCGAGGATCGGGAAAGTGTCACCCGCCTTCCAGGTGTAGAACTTCATGTCGGTCATGTACGAGGGCTGCAGTCCGTCGGTCGTCTTGAGGATCGAATCGGGGGGGATCGCGGGCGCCGGCGCGATGGGCTGGGCTTCTGGCGCCGCCGTGTCGATGCTGGAATTCAGCAGGGCGCTGGGCGCTCCCGCGGCAGGCTTGGCCGTCTCCATCGGAGCAGCGGCGGTCTTTCCCTCGTTGCCTCGAGCGAGGATCGGGGTGATGGGCGGCGCGCTGTCCGGTCCATTGGCCATGACCACGCTGTCCTTCTTCAGCGGATCGTCGACCGTCAGGGAGACCACCAGGATCCCGATGATCAGGGTCAGCACCCCCAGAACCACCCACTTCTCGACCTTGCCCATTGCAGCCTTTCAGCTTCCCCCAAGTCCTTGGGAAACAGTTGTTTACGAAGACCTTCCGGCGCTGAGCGCCGGCCGCCCACGCGGATCGGTTATGTGAAGCGATCGGCGCGGAGTCAAAGAGAATTGTTTCTCTTTTTCATTTTTTCCCACCAGATGGAGTGTGGAGGTTTGATGCCCACACTGGATGCGGCGTGGGTGAGTTGAGGTGATCCCGACAGCGAGCGACCCGGCACCCGAGAGCGACTCGCGCAACCGGCCGGACGCGCGACCTGAGCAGCCTTGGTCTCCGCGCTCGAGCGAACCCATCGTTCTCGGGCTCCTCGCAGTCGTCCTCGCACTCCAGCTCTGGTCCTGGTGGGGCACCGAGGGCTACCCGATCGCCGACTCGGTCGAGTTCATGGAGCGCGCCCGCGTCTTCGAGCGCGGCGAGCGGATGATCGACTCGACCGCGATCCGTCCGTTCGGCTTTTCGACGCTCCTGGTCCCCTTCTTTGCGCTGGCCGACTGGATCGGCCTGCCCGATCAGCGCGCGGTGGTCTGGTCGACCTGCCTCTTGCAGATGCTCCTCGGGCTCGCGCTCGTCGTCGTCGCGATGCGTCTCGGGGCGCGACTCGGAGGGCGGCGCGGCGGGCTCATGGCCGGCGTCCTGGTCGGCGCGAACCCGGTGTTCCTCCAGTACTCGAGCCAGCCGGTCCCCGGCTTCGCGGCCGGGATCTGCGCCGGCATCGCGCTGGAAGCGGTCCTCGACCGCGGCGATTTCAAGCGCGGGCGGCGGGCCGGGCTGTGGCTCGGCGCGGCCTTCCTGATGGCCTACCAGAGCCTGCTGATCGCCATGGCCGTCGCGCTCCTCGTGCTCCTGCGCGACGGCTGGCGACGTCGATCCATGCTGAAGGGAATCCTCTTCGGCGTCGCTTGCGGCATCCTCGCGCAGGTTTTCATCGATTGGGCGGTCCACGGGACACCCGGGGCGAGCCTCGCCAATCACCTGGTGCAGAACGTCGGCGGCGTCCTGGCGTCCTTCTTCATGCGCATCGGCCTCCGCCCGATCGGCGAGCCCATCTACAAGGCGATGCTGGCCCTGCAGAAGCGCGAGGCCGTCCTCCCCGACGAGGTGGTGCTCCGCGCCCTGCAGAGTCCCTGGTTCTACGTCGTCAACCTGCCCCGCATGCTCGTCTGGCCCGCGATCGCGGGGCTCGTGTTGGGTTTGGTGCGCGGGAGCACGCGGCCGACCTGGAAGGTGTGGCTCCCGGCGCTCACCGTCTTCCTCAACGTGCTCGCGATGAGCCACAAGGGTTCGAAGGACTTCCGCCTGTGGCTCCCGCTGCTGCCGCTGCTCGGAGCGCTGTGCGCGTACGGCTGGACCTGGATCGCGCCGCGCTCGAGAGCGTGGCGCCTGCTCGTCGATGCTCCTTTCGCCGTTCTGGTCGTCGTCCTCGGGGTCGCGACGCTGGCGCCGCTCGGCGCACGGCGCTTCGGCAACTACTGGCGGGCGATGGACTGGGTCGACGCCCGGGCGCGGGAAATCCAGCGCGGCCGCGCGTCCGCCGAGCCGGCGATGCCCCGGCGCGTCCGGGTCGCCAGTGCCTACAACTGGGCCGTCTACCTGCGCGAGACGGCGGAGGTCGAGCTGGTCAAGCTGCCCTGGCAGCTCAACCTCTGGACGCGCTACCCGCCCGAGCGGCGCGCGGAAGATTTCGCGGACCTGGAGGGGCTCGATCTCTTCATCACCCACACTCCGGTCCTGACCGGCAACCCCGACCTGCTCGAGTTCGTGGCGGCGCGCTTCGAGGTCGCTGCAGCGGTCCACGACCAGACGATCGACCTCGAGGGCCTGGGGCCGATCCTGGTGCTCGAGCGCAGGAGCGGACGCCAGGGCGAGAAGCTGCTCTTCGAGATGCGGACCGACGTGCCTCCGAAACCCCGGCCGTGCCCCTGGCCGCCGGCGTACTTCGTCGGCACCGGGCCGGAGGGGAAGGTCGAGCGGTTGGTGCTGCTCGACTGGCGCTACCAGCAACTGCCGCCGCAGGAGCTGGGCTGGATCACCTACCGCTGGACGACGCCGACCGGCCTGTCGCGCGACTACACCCTCCTCGACCGCATCACGAGCCCCGGCGGGAGCGGCGCCTGGCAGAACGATCACTGCCCGGGCCCGGTCTGGGGCCTGCACCCTACCAGCTCCTGGAAGCCGGGAGAAGTGGTCTCGGAGAGCTACCTCGTCGTCCCCGCGGAAGAGCCTTTCCGACCCGGCGGACCCTTCAAGCCCATCGGTGGAGCGTACCGTCGCGGAGATTTCATCCCGGCATCCCTGTGGATGGCGGTCGTCGAGTTCGATCCCGAAGCCCTCGCGCACGGAAGCGCCATCGAGCGAGCGCGCCTCTCCCCCGCCCGACCGGGAGAGGACGCTCCCATGGTGCCAGGCGGAGGGGCGAGCCCGCTCGAGACTCCCGACGGGTTCCGGTTCAGCGCCGACCGCCTCGTGCGCGTCGGCGAGTTCCTCCTGCCCGTGATTCCCGCAGCACGCCTGCGAGGCGACGCTCGGGCGACGCGGGAATGAGGGCAGGCTTGAGGCCCTGCCCGAGCGCGGATATCTTTTGCCCGTGCCCAGGTTCCCGGCTCTCCTTGCGACGCTCCCGTGCGCTCTCGCGCTCGCGGCCCTGGGCTTCGCCGCGTGCGGAACGACGTCGGGTTCGCGGGCCGCGGAAGCTCCCGCGAACACTCGCCCTCTGCGAGTTCGCTTCGTCGACTGGCGTTCCGGCCAGAGCCTGGTCCTCGTCGACCAGTCGCACACCGACCGTACCAAGCTCTACTCGAGCAAGCGACCCCTGGAGGAGGCCGGCACCAAGGTGACCACCGACGAGGTCCTCGAAGAGACGCTGAAGTTCTTCCGCGAGCAGGGCTTCTTCGCCCGCGCGCAGAGTGGAGCGGTGACAGCGGGAGCCGGCGCCGTCCAGTCGCTCGAGGTCGAGACCCCCGACGGGATCGTGCACCTCGACCTCGGCCAGAACACGGGCGCCACCGACGTCAAGCTCTTCCGTCAGTGCCGGCTCAACTTCGCGGCGCTGTACAACAGCATCTACCAGCTCCAGTCGGTCGACCGGGCCCCGGACTGGGAGGCGCAGAAGAAGAGCCTCTCGGGCAAGCCCGCCGAGGGAAGGGTGCCTTGATGTCGTCCGGACGCGCGAAGGACGCTGGAAGAGCTCGTGGACGGGCCATCGCGGTGATCCCTGCACGGCTCGCCTCGACGCGGCTCGCGCGGAAGATGCTGCTCGCGGAGACCGGCCACTGTCTCTTCGAGCACACCGCGGGGGCGGTCCGGTCGAGCGGAGCCTTCGCACGGGTGGTCGTCGCGACCGACAGCCCGGAGGTCGCCTCCGCGGCCGGACGGGCCGGGATCGAGGCCGTGATGACGCGCGCCGATCATCGCACCGGCACCGACCGCGTGTGCGAGGCCTGGCAGAAGCTCGCCGCGGACGGAGAGCGGGCCGAGGTCGTCGTGAACGTGCAGGGCGACGAGCCCGAGATCGATCCGCGCGACCTCGCGCGCGTCGTCGAGGCTTTCGCCGACCCCGAGGTGGCGATCACGACCCTCGCGGCGCCGCTTTCCTCCGACCAGGAGTGGAGGAGCCCGGGCGTGGTCAAGGTCGTCTGCGACGCGCACGGCGTGGCGCTGTACTTCTCGCGCGCGCCGATTCCAGGACGCGGCCACGGCGCCCCGGCGACGAGCGCGCGCGAGCTTCCCGTTCGCCGGCACATCGGCGTGTACGCGTTCACACCGCAAGCGCTCCTGCGCTGCGCCGCGCTGCCCCCGGGGCGGCTGGAGCAGGCCGAGAGCCTGGAGCAGCTGCGTTGGCTCGAGGCCGGCGAGCGCATCCACGTCGCCGCCGCCGCGCGCGCTCCGGCCGGCATCGACACGCGCGAGGACTACGACGACTTCGTCGCGCGCTGGCGCACGGCCCAGCCGAGGAACCCCGTCGGCCCCGTGGAGAAGGCCCACGTCGAGAAGACAGCGAGGAGCGGATGACCAAGCACATCTTCATCACCGGCGGCGTCGTTTCGAGCCTGGGCAAGGGCCTCACCTCGGCCGCGATCGGCATGATCCTCGAGCGACGCGGGCTCAAGGTCTCCATGCAGAAGCTCGACCCCTACATCAACGTCGACCCGGGCACGATGAGCCCCTTCCAGCACGGCGAGGTGTACGTCACCGACGACGGCGCGGAGACCGACCTCGACCTGGGGCACTACGAGCGCTTCACGCACGCCCGGCTGACCAAGGCCAGCAACTTCACCACGGGCAAGATCTACTCCCAGGTCATCGCGCGCGAGCGGCGCGGTGACTACCTGGGCCGCACCGTGCAGGTGATCCCGCACATCACCGACGCGATCAAGGAGGCGATCCACGAGGGCGTGTCGGCCAGCGAGAAAGCCATGGGATCGCCGATCGACGTCGCCATCACCGAGATCGGGGGCACGGTCGGCGACATCGAGAGCCTGCCCTTCATCGAGGCCGCGCGGCAGTTCGCGCTCGAGAAACCGCGCGGCGAGGTGCTGTTCGTGCACCTGACGCTGCTCCCCTACCTGCGTGCCTCGGGGGAGATGAAGACCAAGCCCACGCAGCAGTCGGTCGGCAAGCTGCGGGAGATCGGCATCCAGCCCGACATCCTGATCTGCCGCACGGAGCGCGAGATGACCCGCGAGATGTCGCAGAAGATCTCGCTGTTCTGCAACGTGCGGCCCGAGGCCGTCATCGAGGAACGCGACGTCGAGTACTCGATCTACGAGGTGCCCGTGAACCTCGTCGCGGCGGGGCTCGACCGCTTGATCGCCGAGAGGCTCTCCTTGCCGGCTTCGGGCGAGACCCGGCTCGACGACTGGAAGGCGATGCTCGAGGGAATCCGCACGGCGCGCGAGTCGGTGGAGATCGCGCTGGTCGGCAAGTACATCGAGCTGCACGACGCCTACAAGTCGATCTACGAGGCCTTCAGCCACGCGGGCATCGCCAACCGCTGCAAGGTGGTCGTGCGCAAGGTGCGCGCCGAGGACGTGCTCTCCTCGGGGACCAAGCTGCTCGAGGGCGCGAGCGGCATCCTGGTGCCGGGCGGCTTCGGCGATCGCGGCATCGAGGGCAAGATCGCCGCGATCCGGCACGCGCGGGAGAAGGGGATCCCCTTCTTCGGGATCTGCCTGGGCATGCAGTGCGCGGTGATCGAATTCGCGCGGGACGTCCTGGGCCTGGAGGGCGCGCACACGACCGAGCACTCGCCCCACACGCAGCATCCGGTGATCTGCCTGATGCCCGACCAGAAGAACGTGCACGAGAAGGGCGGAACCATGCGCCTGGGCGCGTACGAGTGCGCGATCGAGCCGGGGAGCCTCGCGCACAGGCTGTACGGGGAAACGCGCATCTTCGAGCGCCACCGCCACCGCTGGGAGTTCAACGACGACTACCGCGAGCTGTTCCAGAGCGGCGGGATGAGGCTCTCGGGGATCAACCCCCACAGGAACCTGGTCGAGATCGTCGAGATCCCCGAGCACCCGTTCTTCATCGGCGTGCAGTATCACCCCGAGTTCAAGAGCGCGCCGCTCGCCTGCCAGCCGATCTTCAAGGGCTTCGTCGCCGCGGCGCTCCTGCACGCGAAGAACGGCGGGCGCGGCCGCGTGCGAGAGGTCGAGCACGCATGAGATCGGGGCGAGAGGTCGAGCACGCGTGAGATCGGAACGGGAGGTCGAGCACGCGTGATGGAGAAGGCGCGCAAGGCCAGCGACCTGCCCCTGCCAGGTGGGAACTTCCACCTGCTGGTGTCGCGGCTCTCGATCCAGGCCATGATCTCGATGGGGATCCTCGAGAACCCGCTCACCAAGAAGAAGGAGATTCACGCCGGGAACGCGCGCATGCTGCTGGAAGACCTCGACATGCTGCGCGAGAAGACGCTCGGCAACCTGAACGGGGACGAGAAGGCCCATCTCGACAAGGTCATCGCGGATCTACAGGGTGTGATGGCGCGGATCGCGATCTGACGCGGTCTCAGTTCAAGCCGCGGTCGCGCAGTGCCAGCGCGTGCGCGAAGCTCGGGACGTCGTGAGTCCACTCGGGCAGGATCAGCGTGATCGCCATGCACTCGAGGTTGTTCAAGGCGCCGAGAGCGATGGCGCCCCAAAGCCACGCGCCCGCGCGGTCGAACCCGAAGAGCGCGACGACGGCGACAGCCTGCGCGATGCCCCACGCCTTCGCGGACCAGGCGTGGTAGCTCGAGAGGCGGCGGAACTTCGCGAGGTCGATGAGCCACGACAGGATCTGCAATCCGATCACGACGAGGATCGGCGCGACGAAGGGCTCGACCGTCGCCCGCTTCACGAGCCACGCGCTCGCCGCGACGGACCCGTACAGCGCGATGTCGGCGGAGCGCAGCACGGCCGTCTGCACGCCCAGGCGGCGAGCCAGGATCCCGTCGAGCACGTCCGAGAGGAACGCGGCCAGGAACAGGGGCAGGAACAGGGCGCTGGCGTTGCCGTCGGCGGCGTCCGCCACCAGGACCGGGCTCGCGGCCAGGCGGAAGGCGATCAGGACCCAGGGCAGGGCGCGCGCGCCGGACGGACCGCGGAGCGAGCTCACGGCCCCGCCGCGCACAGCGCGCACCCCTCGTGATCGCGGATGCAGGCCGCTTCGCCCGGAGCCGGATGCGCGAGCCAGAAGATCATCTCGTCCTGCAGCCGCAAGCGCTCGTACAGCTCGCCCGGCATCACCTGTCTCAGGCGATAGCCGGTGCCCGAGAAGCCCGCTTCGACCAGGCGCTCGACGAAGTCCTCGCCGTAGTCGAACCAGTGGTCGTTCGCCAGCGGGTTCGGGCGGCCGAAGGCGATGCTCTCGCGACGGCCGAAGGTCATGGGCACGTTGAAGATCCCGCGTCCGCGGGCGTGAAGCACGCGCGCGAGCTCGCGCAGCGCCGCTCGGTCGTCGGGCACGTGCTCGACGACGTGGAAGCAGGAGAAGAAGTCGACGGAGCCGTCGGTGAAGCCGAGGTGCTGGATGTCCTCGATGTGGAGGACGAGCTCGTTGATCCGGCGGTGGTCGACGCCCTCCAGGCCGGAGACGCGCCCGGAGAGCAGCATGTGCATGCCGGGCTCGGGGGCGAAGAGGAGCCGTCGGCCTCTCCCCGATCCGAGGTCCGCGAACTTCCCGGACAGGTGGTGCTCGAGCAGGTAGGCAAACCCGCGGTGCCGCGGATACGACATGCACGCGGGACAGAACGCGTCGAAGTTCACGTAGCCCGCACCGCAGTGCGTCATGAACCGCCGCCCGCGCCAGCCGCAGACGTTGCACTCCACGCGAGCGCGTCCGGGAGCGACGGGCCCCTCGAAGCGCAGGAGCGTGTTGCGCACGACCTCCTCGCGAAGAAAGGTCCAGCCTGCACGGGCGCCCCCGTTCCGGGCGATCGACACGCCGCGGCGCAGCTCGCGCAGCGCTTTGGAAGCCATTTGGACGGGAGATCGTCGCCGACGCAGCGTCACGGTACGGGCCTTCCATCCCAGCATAGGCCGGGACTGTGCGGGCGCCATGCGCCCGGCCGGCTCGCCGTTTCATCGCAGGAACCGGCGGCATTCCTGCGCCAGGCGCGCGATCGCGGCGCCCGAGCCCGCGATCAGGCCCTTCTCGTCCACGGGCCGCGTCCACGCGTAGTCGTACCCCTCGACGAGCCCGCCGTGCCCTTCGAGCGGGATGAGCAGGATCCCGCCCGGCACCCACAGCGCCACCTCCTCCCATCCGCCGATCACGCGGTTCCGCTGCGCCGGCGGATCGAGGAGGTTCTCGCCCTGCGACCACATCGCCCGCCCGGCTGGTTCGGCGCCGAGCATCTCGAGCAGCGTCGGCGCGAGGTCGACGTGGCAGGTCGGCCTCTCCTCGACGCCGATCGGAACGCCGGGCCCGCTCATCACGAACGCGACGTGCGTCTGCTCGGGCGCGAAATTGCTCGTGTGGCCGAAGTAGCCGTGCTCGAAGAACTCCTCGCCGTGGTCGCCGGTGACCACGACGACCGTGTTCCCGAGCAGCCCGCGGCGCTCGAGGACGTCGACCATCCTCCCCGCGACTCCGTCGGCGAAGTGCACGGCGTTCCGGTAGCTGTTGAAGACCGCCTGGATGTCGTCGCGCGACGGCGAGCCGGCGATCTTCAGGAAGTCCACCCGCTCGACGCACGGGCGGAAGACCGTCTCCTCCTTCGGCCACGCGTAGGTCCCGTGCGGCGCGTCGATCAACGCGAAGCAGAAGAACGGATTTTTCTTCCCCGCGGCCTCGCGCTGGCCGAGCCACTCGTCGAAGCGCACCGGGATGTGCGCATCCCGCCGCTCCTTCTCCTCGAACGGGAAATGGTCCTCGACACGGTCCTCCATCGCCACGAAGGCCGTCGAGCGGAACTCGGGAAAGCTCAATGCGGCGGTCGACAGCACGCGCAGATCGTAGTCCTGCTCCTCCAGCGCGGAGAGGAGCGCCGGCGGCGCGTGCTCCTCGAGCACGGGCATCCAGTAGGTCCCGTGGATCCCGTACAGGAGCGAGAAGATGCCGAAGCGCGTGGCGTTCCCTCCCGAGAGGTGGTTCTCGAAGCGCCGCGCTCGCGCGGCGAAGGCCGTCATGCGGGGCATGGTCTCCTCCGCGAGCATGTCCGCACGAAGCGAGTCGATCACGACGACGAGGATGTTCGGGCGCGGCCCCTTCGGATCCACCCGCGGCTTCTCGATCGGATAGCGCAGGAGCCGGCTCGCCCCGCTGAGATCGACCCGGGTGCGTTCCTCGAGCTTCAGGTGGAAGACGCTCTCCGCCAGACGCTCCAGCGTCAGGCGCTGGTAGAGCGGGAAGACGCGCGCGACTGCGGTGACGGTCCGGTCGCGCGCCAGGTCGGACCAGGCGTAGAGGCCCTTCTCGAAGAGGACCAGCGCGAAGAGCGCGAGGGAGCCTCCCCACGCCAGGCGCCGTCGCGGAGGCGCGTCGAAGTCCCCGGACGGCAGGAGCCATCGGCTCCAGGCCAGCCACGATGCGGCGAAGAGAACGATGCCGAGCGCGGCGACGAACGTCCAGGTCCCTCGCCCCAGGTCGACCGCGTCTTCCGAGCCGGGCGTCGTGATCACGTTCCACACCATGCCGTTGAAGTGGTAGCGGAAGAGTCGCCAGATCCGGGTGTCGGCGTAGAGGAGCACCTGGAAGAGGGTCCACACGGAGGCCTGGACGATCCCGAGAGCACGCGCACTGCGCAGGACGAGCGCGAGGAACAGGAGCACGAGACCCGGCACGCAGGCGAGCATCGCCGTGTTCGAGACGAGCGCGGCAGTCACGAAGAGGTCCGAGCGCACCGACGTCCAGACGGGCAATCCCGAGAGCCACGCGATCCCGATCGCCGCTCCAAGACACGAGTTCAGCAGCCAGGCCAGGACGACGGCGAGGAAGCGCGAGGATCGGGGCGTCGTCATCCGGCGGGATCCTAAGGTCGCGTCCGGCAGACCGCGATCTTCAGGGGAGGGCACCCGTCGCGCGAGGGGAAGTCCGCCTCGGGACCGATCGTCACGACCTCGTCGAGCGGCCGCCCGGCCTTCACGGCTCCCCGTCGCAGGATCTCGACCCAGGCCCCCATCCCTACGCTGGCTGCGTGGTTCGTCGCGACGACGATACCCCCGGGCGCCGTCGCGAGCAGCGCGGGCTTGAAGAGCGCGGGATAGTCCCGCTCGACATCCACTGCGCCGAAAGGCCCGGCCGACCAGGCCGGTGGATCGAGGAAGACGACGTCGAAGCTTCGCGGCTCGATCCGCAGATGAGGCCGCCGCCCGCCGCGCCCCTTGACCGGGAGCCCGGCGAGCTGGCGCAGCACGGGCAGGCAGTCCTCCTGGACGAAGCGCAGGCGCTCCACGGGGATCGCATTCGCCTCCGCGTTCCTGCGCCCGACCTCGAGCGCCGAACGCGAGAAGTCGACGTTCCAGACCTCGCTCGCCCGCGCCGCCGCCGCGGAGACGCCGGCGGTGCACGTGTAGGCGAAGAGGTTGAGCACGGAGCGGCCTTCGCACAGGTCGCGCAGCGCCCGCCGGCCCGCGCGCAGGTCCAGGAACAGCCAGGGATCCTGCCCGCGGTGACGCGCGCGGACGAGGAAGCGCACGCCCATCTCCGAGGCCGAGTGGTCGCCGAGGGCGGCTTCCGAGGGGCGGTGCCAGCGCTCGAAGGACTCGTCCGGTCGCTTCGCGCGGTGGTTGTAGGCGAAGAGGAGCTCGAACGACAGGGCCCGCCGCAGGTGCGCCTCGAGAGCCGAGGCCTCGGCTTCGGAGAGCGGCTCGCGGAAGGTCTGCGCGAGCACGAGCGGCCCGTAGCGATCGATCGTCAGCCCCTCGCGGCCCTCCGCGGCGCCGTGGAAGATGCGCCAACAGTCCGTCCCCTCCTCCTCGAGACGCCGGGCCAGGTCGGCGCGCCCTTCGAGCGCGCGGTCAAGCAGGTCGGGGAGCTGCATCTTCGCGCGAGGAGAGCCGGATCGCCGCCGCGAGGAGCGCGATCGCCGCCCAGGTGACGACCGAGAGGGCCTGAAGGCGGTCCCGGAGCGCCACGCCGACGATCTCTTCGCTGGCGAGATCGCACAGGACCCAGTAGGCGAGCAGGAGGGTCGCGAGGGGGCTCCATCTCCCCTTCGCGAGCGCCGAACCGGCCAGGGCGAAGTCGAGCGGCAAAAGCGCGGCGTGGTGCGCCTTCCACGTGATGGGAGAGAGGAGCAGGCACACGGGCAGGAACGCCAAGGCGGCGAGCGCCGCTCCGCGTCCGGGCGGTGCCCGGCTCGCTGCGAGGCAGGTCCAGAGCACGAGAGCGAGCGCGATCCCGCGCGCGACCCAGCTCGCGACGCCCGCGCTCGCCTCGGCCAGGTGGACGTCGGCGGCGCCGGTGTCGCCGGGCGGCCGGAGAAGACGATGGACGGCTTCGCGAAGGCTCTGGTTCGTCGCCGACTGGGGGACGGGCATGCCGTCGGGGACGAGGTCCGCGCGGTGGAGGTCCTCGAGGCGCGAATAGGCGGACACGTCGCCCGCCCAGCGCTCGGCGAGGTCGAGGTAGCGTCCCCAGCCGAAGGAGAGCGCGGGAAGGAGGAAGAGCCCCGTCGCCATGACCGAGGCGCTCGCGAGCACCTTCCATCTTCGCGTGGCCGCGAAGAAGAGCAGCAGCGGCGCGAGATTAGGCTTGAGGACCAGCGAGAGCGCGAGCGGCGCACCCGCCGCGACCTGGCTGCCGCGCAGGGCCAGATCGAGACCGAGGAGAGCCAGGGTCATGAAGAGGAGGTTTCCGCCCCCGCCCGCCGTGTCGCGCAGGAGGAAACGGCTCGCGAGCAGGAGCGCGATCGCGAACAGGACCGGCGCGTGCGGCGCAATTTCCGGCCACCAACGCCGCGCCCACCGTCGCAGGACCAGGAACACGGCCAGGAGGGCCGCGGCTTGTGCGGCTCCCCACGCGAGACGCGCGGCCTCCTCCGTGAGGAACGAGAGCGGCGCCGCGACGAGGACGAAGGACGGCGGATAGGGCCCGTGGATGCGGTGTCCCCGCGCCGGATCGAAATAGGGATCCTGGCCGGCGAGGAATCGTCCGCCGAACTCCTGGTTGCGGACGAGCACGCCTCCGTCCTTGCGCGCCGCGCGCGCCACGAGCAGGGCGAGAGCTGCCGCGAAGAGGATCGCGAGAACGCGGTCGCGCCGCCGGAGCGCGCTCGCGTCGCTCGGGAGGAGGAATCTCAAGCCGCGGCAGCCTACGCGGGCCCCGACCCTTCCACCACGTGGCCGCGCGGTGGCCTTGCCCGCGGCCGATCCCTACGCTCCGACGTCGTGCACGGCGAGGATCGAAGTCCGCGGTGGCACAGGGGCGCATGGCTGCTGCTCGCCATCCTGTGCGGGTTCTTCGCCTTTCGCGGCTGGCGTTCGGCGATGAGGCCGGCGGGCTCGGACTTCACGATCTACTGGCGCGCCGGGCGGGCCGTGATCGAGGGAGCCGACCCGTCGCAGGTGCCCGACTTCATCTACCTGCCCGCTTTCGCGGTGGCGATGGTGCCGATCGCAGCGTTCCCCTACCCGCTCGCGGCGGGACTGTGGCAGGCGCTCTCCCTCGCGGCTCTTTTGTGGGGAGCTCGCAAGTGCGGCGCTCTCGCGGAGAGCCAGGGCTTGTCGCGTCCCCCCTGGCTCGCCTGGGCGACGCTCGCCTGCGTCCTGCGCCTGGCCGACTCGAACCTCGGCAACGGCCAGGTGAACAGCCTCGTCTTCGCGATCGCGCTGTTCGGGATCGCCGCGTGGCTCGAGCGTCGCGAAGTCCGAGCGGGCGCGTGGGTGGGTCTCGCGGCCACGCTGAAGCTCGTGCCCGCGTGCCTGGTGCTGCCCATGATCCTCCGGCGAGGACTTCGCACCGCCTGGGCCGCCCTCGGATCCGTCGTCATTTGCGCCTTGATCGTCCCGTCCCTCGCCTTGGGATGGCGCGCCAACCTGGGAGGCCTCGAGGCTTGGTGGCGTGCACAGCCCGCACCCTACCTCCGCGGCGGGAACGCGCTGCTCGAGGCGCGCCGCTACCTGCCCGGCCAGAGCCTGACCGCTGCGGCGTACCGGCTGCTCGCCGCGGTCCCGGCGACCTCGCGCGGAGAGGAGGGCCCGGACGCGAACGTGCTCGACCTCGATCCCGAAACGGTCGCACGGATCGTCCACGCCGCGCAGGCGCTCTACGTCGCGGTCCTGATCGCGACGATCATCCGTTCACGCAGTCGCGATGGGGCCGGCGCGCAGCTGAAAGAGATTGCGCTCACGATCGTCGTCGCGCTGACCCTCGCCCCGCTCGTGCACAAGGCGCACCTGGTCTGGCTGATCCTTCCCTACACCGTGCTGCTCGCGGACCGGGGAGAGCGCTTGTCCCGCGCGGGGCTGCGCCTGCGCTGGGCCTGCGTGGCCCTCTCGGTCGCGCTGATCGGAGGGACCGCCCCGGCGCTGCTCGGCCGGGCGCTCGCGACCTGGCAGCTCGCCCACAACTCGATCTTCCTGGGCCTGCAGCTCCTGCTCTTGGCCCTGCTCGTCGACGTGTGGTGCGCGCGGGCGAGCCGTACTTAACGCCACAGCCGTGGTCCCGAGCGCCTTCGCCACACCGAGCCCCGCGATGGGGCGTTCAGGACCACCTGCCGTTCCGTCTGCCCGCTCTCAGGGGTGACGCTCGTATGCACCCATGTCGAGAATGCACGGACCAGGAGGACAGGCAGGGTTGCCCTGACCTCCTGGGGGCCCATCATCATAGAGCCGAGCAGCGCCATCTTCGTCGATCGGCATGACCTCGCTGGTGCTGCCGTCTCCGTCGACGTCCAAGGAATCTAACGGGAGCCTGGTGTAATCGGCATGATCGAGGCAAAGCGAGTTGGCGCTCAGCCTGAGATTGAAGAGGGGGTCGAAGCTGACGAATAGAGGATCCGAGATGATATTAGTCGTACCCGTCCAACCAAGCTGGACGTCCGAGTATTCGACCGTTGGGTTTCCTACGATCGGGGGTGAATTGCCGCCGCATAACGGAAAGCCGGGGGCATAATTATGCCAGAAGATCGAGTTGTAGATCATGCCGATGGCGTGCGTACTGACATTCAGGGCTGTACCGTCGATGCAGGACGACGTGGAGTTTTGCGCGAACGTGCAGTTCACGAGCTTCGCGTTGGCTCCCTCAAGGGCCGCCGTCTCACCCAGATACATTGCACCGCCTGCCGCGTTGGCGTGGTTCCGCCAGAAAACGCAGTTCGTGAAGTCGAGGCGGTTCCGCAGCCCCATCCTCCAAAGAAAAACCCCGCCACCATATTGGGTCGCAATGTCCTGCAGAAACGTAGTGTTCACGACCTCGCCGTTCAACACCTGACCGAAGATTGCTCCGCCATAATGGTCGGCGGTGTTCTTGTCGATGGAAAAGTTGATGTCCCCGTTCCCGAACTCGCAGAGCTTGATATGCAAGGTGTTGGGGCGGCTGAGGCCCGGTACGAATTGTCCCTGAGGGCCGCAGCCCCCAGTGAAGTAGAGTCCCCCCCCGTCATGCGCGGAATTCCTGCGAATGAAGCAGTTGGAGAGATCGAGATCAGAGCACTCGGAATAGATCCCCCCTCCGTCCAAGTCCAGCGAGTTTCCCGGACTCGAAGCATAGCCGTTCCGGATGTGGAAGCCGTCGATTACGACGCCTGCGCTTCCTGAGGAACCTGCTACGTGCAGGACGGTCACGACGTGCTCGGCGTTGTCGGTAAGGTTGCCCGGGGTTCCAGGGATGTCGCCCTCGAGGATGGTCTGGAGGAAATAGCCAGGACGGGCGGCAATCGACGCTTCACCGCCCGCGAAGCCACCGTAGAGTTTGAGTTTCTTTGTGATCGAGAAGCCCGTCGTAACGCTCGTCGGCTTGTACGTTCCCTGGGCGACCCAGATCTCAGCACCGGCCACAGCAACCGAGATTGCCGGGTCGAGGTCGTGAACGCGGTCGTCCAGGACATGCCGTCTCCGGGCGGAGTCAAAGCGGCATTCACGTAGACCGTCTCGGGATACGGCTTGGGACCAATGGGCGGAAGCTGGTGGCGCACCGGGCCGGAGGCGGGGAGGGCGAAGATCCCGGCTAGGATGAGGAGAAGGGGCGAAGCAAGACGCAGAGCGGAATGATGCGGGTTCATGTGCGATTCCTCATGAACGAGAGCCATGGGCAGCGGAAAGAACCAAGTTGCTGTAGGTGGGCCTTTCTCGCTCCGCCGCCCCCCGTGTCAAGCAAAAAGCGCGAGGTTCAGCGACCCACTCCCGTTGGGGCACGTTATCTTGGTGTTGACAAGCAGATGTGGCGGTACACGGATTGCGGCTCCTCCAGACGTTGCTCTGGGCAAGAGGGGCAGCCGAGAGGCAAGGCGGTCCTTGCCCACAGGGCCTAAGAGAACGGTGGTGTGGAAGTTTGGAGTAGGAGTTGCCGGGCTGGCCTTGGCCGGCATGGGCCGGGCCCAAGTGACCGAGCGGGTGAGCGTCGATTCGAGTGACGTGCAGGGGGACTGCCTCAGCGATTTGCCGGGAGGCTCTGTCCGCGTGGTCTCTGCCGACGGCCGCTACGTGGCGTTCATGAGCTGTGCGGCCAACCTCGTCCCCGGGGATACGAACGCGACCTGGGACATCTTCCTCCGCGATCGCCTTAACGGCGCGACAGAGCGGCTGAGCGTCAGTACGGGGGGGGCGCAAGGGAACGGATACTGTGGCCTGTACGGCATCTCGATCTCGCCCGACGGGCGCTACGTGGCGTTCGAGAGCGAAGCGAGTAATCTCGTTCCCGGGGACACGAACGGGACCGCGGACATCTTCGTCCGCGATCGCCTGAACGGCGTGACCGAGCGGGTGAGCGTCGCGACGGGAGGTACCCAGGGGAATTCCAACAGCTGGTACCCCTCCATCTCCGCTGACGGTCGCTACGTGGCGTTCACGAGCCTGGCAACCAACCTCGTCCCGGGGGACACGAACGGCACCTGGGACATCTTCGTCCACGACCGTCAGAGCGGCGCGACCGAGCGGGTGAGCGTCGCTACCGGGGGCGCGCAGGGAAATTCCGCCAGCGGAATTCCCTCCATTTCCAGAAACGGGCGCTACGTGGCCTTCGAGAGCATGGCCAGCAACCTCGTGCCCGGCGACACGAACAACTTCCAGGACGTCTTCGTTCGCGACCTCCGGAGCGGCACGACCGAGCGGGTGAGCGTCGCCACCGGAGGAACACAGAGCAGCGGAAATGCCGGGTGGGCTTCGATCTCGAGCGACGGGCGCTACGTGGCCTTCAACAGCACTGCGGCGGATCTGGTTCCCGGGGACACGAACGGGGCGTGGGACGACTTCGTCCACGACCGCCTGAGCGGCACGACCGAGCGGGTGAGTGTCGCTACGGGGGGCGCGCAGGGCGACGGCTACTCTGGTATTGCCTCGATCTCCGGCGACGGCCGCTACGTGGCGTTCATGAGCGGAGCTTCCAATCTCGTTCCTGGTGACGTGGGGTACGAAGACGTCTTCGTTCGCGACCGCCTGAACGGCACGACCGAACTAGTGAGCTTTGCTACGGGAGGCGCGCAGGCGCACGGCAATAGCGAAATCCCCTCGATCTCTCCCGATGGCCGCTACGTGGCTTTCAGGAGTGAAGCCAGAGACCTCGTTCCCGGGGATTCGAACGGCTTCGGTGACGTCTTCCTCCACGACCGTGCTGCCACGGGCTTCACGAGCCTGTGCGAACCCTGGGTCAGCGGCGTGATCGCGTGCCCGTGCTCGAACCCGCCCTCTGGCTCAGGCCGCGGCTGCGACAACTCCTCCTCGACAGGAGGCGCGAGCCTTTCGGCTTCCGGGATCGCTTACCTCGCGATCGACAGCCTCGCCTTCGCGACCAGTGGTCAGAACCCGACTGCGTTGAGCCTCGTGGTGCAGGGCAGCGCGCTCGTCTCTGCCGGCCAAGTCTACGGCCAGGGCGTACGCTGCGCGGGTGGAACGCTCAAGCGTCTGTACACCAAGGTCGCCTCGGGCGGCAGCATCAGCGCGCCCGACTTCGGCGCAGGCGATCCGACCGTTTCCGCGCGCTCGGCAGCGAAGGGCGACGTTATCCAACCCGGCCAGAGCCGCTGGTACCTCGTGTACTACCGCGATCCGAACGTTCTCGGTGGCTGCGACGCCTGGAGGACGTTCAACGCGACGCAAACCGGGCAAGTGATTTGGTGGCCCTGAAATGCGGATAGCAGCGGCGGCGCGGTCCTGGAATCTCTGCTTGTGGGGTTGTCATGGGGCCCCGCCACCTGTGCGTCGCGAAAACCCCGTCTGCGTTCCCGGCGGTGCACTTCGGCCTCCGGTTGATCGACTCGGGCTCGTGATCGCGGCTTGAACGGGCCTCGCTACCGATCAGGTCCACGACAATCCTTGAAGGCCGACATCCCGGGGGAGCTCCCGCTCGATCGCCTGCCCACGTAGCAAACCTTCACTTCGACCTCCGCCGCAGGGCGCTTCGCGACCGGCCAGCCGGTGATCTTCTTGGGCTTGCGCCTCCGGTAGTAGTCTCCTCTCCTCATCTCTGCGTGGACTCCACCCGATGAGCTACCGGAAAGCCGACATCCCCGTCAGTTCCTGCCCGATCGCGAGCGTATGGACGTCGTGCGTCCCTTCGTAGGTGTACACCGACTCGAGGTTCACCATGTGTCGCCCGACCTGGTACTCCAGGCTGATCCCGTTCGCGCCGAGCATGTCGCGGCACGTCCGCGCGATCTCGAGCGCGATGTGGACGTTGTTGCGCTTGCCCATCGACACCTGGGTCGGCGTGAGAGTCCCGGCGTCCTTCAAGCGCCCCAGGCGCAGCGCAATCAGCTGCCCCAGCGTGATCTGCGTCGCCATGTCTGCCAGCTTCTTCTGCGGGATCTGCAGCCCGGCCAGCGGCTTGTCGAACACGATCCTCTGCTTGGAATAGGAGAGCGCCTCGTCGAAGCACGCCAGCGCCGCCCCGAGCGCTCCCCAGGCGATCCCGTAGCGGGCCTGGGAGAGGCACATGAGCGGAGACTTGAGCCCCTCGCTCTTCGGCAGCAGCGCCTCCTCCCCCACGCGGCAGTCCTGCATCACGAGCTCGGACGTGACCGATGCGCGCAGCGACCACTTGTGCTTCTGCTCCGGCGCGCTGAAGCCGGGCGCATCAGCCGGCACGAGGAAGCCGCGGATCGTGCCCTCGACCTTGGCCCACACGACCGCGACCTGGCTGACCGTGCCGTTCGTGATCCACATCTTGCGGCCGTCGAGCACCCAGCCCTTCTTGTCCTTCTTGGCCGTCGTCAGCATCCCGCCCGGGTTGCTGCCGAAATCGGGCTCGGTCAGGCCGAAGCAGCCGATCGCTTCGCCGCTCGCGAGCTTCGGCAGCCAACGCCTCTTCTGCTCCTCGCTGCCGAACGCGAGGATCGGGTACATCACCAGGCCGCTCTGCACCGAGCAGAACGAGCGCAGCCCCGAGTCGCCGCGCTCGAGCTCCTGGTAGATCAGCCCCGCCGCGACGTTGTTCAGGCCCGCGCCGCCGTACTCGTGCGGGATCGTCGGGCCGAACAGCCCCATCTGGGCGAGCTCCGGGACGGTCTCCATCGGGAACGTGCCGTTCTCGAAGTGCTCCATGACGATCGGCAGGTACCGCTCGCTCACCCAGGAGCGCACCGTGTCGCGCACCATGCGCTCCTCCTCGGAGAGCTCGGCGTCGAGGGCCAGGAAGTCGAGTTGGCGGTAGGGCTGCATGCGGGCTCCTGGGGATCGGGTGCGCCCCCGGCCCGGGGCGGGGCGCACATCGGGGAGGCGGGACCGGCGAGCCCGGCATTCTAGAGCCCGCGGGCGCGGCGCGGAACCGCCCCGTGCGCGGGCGGCCTGGCCGGGGCGAGAGCGACAACGGCCCCGGGCTCGCGTACAATGCTCGGCGCGATTTCGCAGGAAGAGAGGCCCGCGCGCTCGCCCGGCGGGAACCAACATGCGCGTTCTGGTCGTCGACGACGATCCCGATTTCCGCAGCTACGTGCTGGCCGGCCTCAAGAGGGCCGGCATCGACGGCGAGGGAGCCTCCGACGGGCACGCGGCCAAGGAGCTGCTCGACCGCGTCGGCGTCGAGCCCTTCGACCTGATCCTGCTGGACGTCAAGATGCCCGGCCAGTCGGGCTGGGACCTCCTGCTCGAGATGCGCGAGCTGGGACGCGAGACGCCGGTGATCTTCCTCTCGGGGCTGGACTCGGTCGAGGAGCGCGTCAAGGGCCTGCGACTGGGCGCCGACGATTACGTCGCCAAGGAGTTCGACTTCCAGGAGCTGGTCGCGCGCATCGGCGCGGTCATCCGCCGCCGGCGCTCCCTCGCCCCGATCGAGTACGCCGACCTGAAGCTCGACCTCGCCAGGCGCACCGCGTGGCGCGGCGGCCAGCAGATCATCCTCTCCCCGCGCGAGTTCGACCTGCTCCGCACCCTGGTCTCCCGGGCGGGCCAGGTGATCGCGCGCACCGACCTCCTGCGCGATGTGTGGAGCCTCGACATCGACCCGCACACGAACGTCGTCGATGTGCACGTGGCCCGGCTGCGGCGCAAGCTCGACCGCCACGGCGTGCCGCTGATCCAGACGGTCCGAGGCGAGGGCTATCGCTTGGCGGCGCCGGGGGGCGTGTTCTAGGTCGGGACCGACGCCCGAGTCGGACCTGGACCGCTAGAATCCCCGCCGTGACCCGCTACCTCGTCACCAGCGCACTTCCCTACGCCAACGGCCCGATCCACTTCGGGCAGATCACCGGCGCCTACCTGCCCGCCGACGTCTACGTGCGCACGCTGCGCATGCAGGGCGAGGACGTGGTCTTCATCTGCGGGACCGACGAGCACGGCACGGCGATCACGATCAACGCCGAGCAGGAGGACGTCCCCTACGAGAAGTACGTCGCGCGCTGGCGCGCGGCGATCCAGGATTCCCTCGACCGTTTCTCGATCGGGTTCGACCACTGGTCCGGGACGAGCATCTGTCCCGACCACGTGGCGACGAGCCAGGAGTTCTTCCGACGCCTGGACGAGAACGGCTATCTCCAGAAGCGCAAGGGCGAGCAGCTCTACTGCCCCAAGGACGAGATGTTCCTGGCCGACCGCTACATCCTCGGCACCTGCCACGAGTGCGGCTACGAGAAGGCGCGCGGCAACGAGTGCCCGCGCTGCGGCAAGGAGCTCGACCCGCTGAGGATGCCCCGGCGCCATTGCAAGATCTGCGGCACGGTCCCGGTCCTGCGCGAGACGCTGCACTGGTACCTCGACCTGCCCAGGCTGCGCGACGAGGGCCTCGGGCGCTGGTTCCGCGAGCATCCCTGGAAGCCCAACGTGACCGGCTTCATCGGCAACCTGCTCGACGATCTCGCGCCGCGCCCGATCACGCGCGACATGAGCTGGGGCATCCCGGTGCCTGAAGACCGCGCCGGCGGCGAGACAGGCAAGGTGCTCTACGTCTGGTTCGACGCGCCGATCGGGTACGTCTCGTTCACGCAGGAATGGGCGCGCAAGATCGGCCGTCCGGAAGCCTGGCGCGACTACTGGCAGTCGCCCGACACGCGCCTGGTCCACTTCATCGGCAAGGACAACATCTCGTTCCACTGCGTCGTGTTCCCGGCGATGCTCCAGGGCGTCCGCCAGGGATACGTCCTGCCCTGGCAGGTGCCGGCGAACGAGTTCTACAACCTCCAGGGCGGCAAGTTCTCGACCTCGGAGAACCGCACCATCCCGCTCGACGCGTTCTTCGACCGCTACGACGCGGATGCGACGCGCTTCTACCTGCTCGCGAGCGCCCCCGAGACGGCGGACACCGAGTGGCGCTGGCAGGACTTCCAGGGTTGCGTCAACGCGTCGCTGGCCGACACGATCGGAAACCTGGCCACGCGCGTCCTGCGCTTCATCGACAAGAACTTCGAGGGCCGGATCCCGCCCATCTCGCCGGCGCACGTCGAGGCCCTGGACCGGGTCCTTCTGGCCGAGTGCGGTGCGTTCGCCGACCCGGCGGCGCACGTGCGCGAGTTCAGGTTCCGCCGCGCGGCCGAGCAGCTGGTCGCGAACGCGACGATCGCCAACGTCTTCATCGACCGGACGGCGCCCTGGACGCTGCGCCGGACCGACCCGGAGCTGGCGGCATCCGCGCTCAACACGGCCTGCGAATGGCTTTCGTGGCTCGCGCGCTGGATGGCGCCGATGATGCCGGGCAAGGCTCAAGCCTTGTGGGCCATGCTCGGACAGGAGGGTCAGGTCGCGAAGGAGAGTTGGCCGGGCGTCCCGAAGGCCGGCGCCTGGCGCTCGCTCCGCGCGGGAACGAAGCTCGGCGAGGTCGCGGGCCTGTTCACCAAGATCGACGACGCGTCGATCGCGTCCGAGATCGAGGCCCTGGAACGCCGCGCGGGCGGAACCGGAATCACCCGCGGCTGATGCACGAGCGCGAGGCGCGCCACCGCGGGAAGCGCCAGGGCCACGCCGACAACCAGAAGGCCGGCCGCCCGGAGGATCCGGACGGCCGGCCATTGCGATGGAATCGACCTCTAGGCGGCTCTCAGAAGGCTTCCTTGAGAGCCTTCCCGACGCGGAACCCGACCCTGCGGCCGGGGCCGATCGCGATCGGCTCTCCAGTGTGGGGATTGCGCCCCACCCGCGCCTTGCGCGGCTTGAGCTCGAAGGTTCCGAACCCTGTGAGCGTGACGCTCTGGTCCGTCTCGAGCCCCTTCCTGATCCCGCCCAGTACGGTCTCGACGAGGAGGGCGGCTTGGAGCTTGGATGTCCTCAGCTCGTCCGCGACATGAGCGATGAGGTGGCTCTTGTTCATGGCGAGCCTCCTCCGTTCAACCGACTCGTCGCCGTATCGCGGCTACTTCTTCTTGCCGCGCCGGGCCTTCCGACGCCCGCCCTTACGGCGGCCGCCCTTGCGAGCCTTTTTCCTCGTCGCTTTCTTCTTCGCCATGGGAATCATCTCCTTGGACTTTGGGGTCCGTGTTGTCGCGCCGCTCCGGCGCGCATCCACGACATCAATCGAGTCCATCGGCTCGCTGCGACTGCGGCTTTCCCCGCATCTTTGAAACTTTTTTCGCGAGCGCGCCGGCGAGAGGCTTTCGAGACCCGATTGCAGACGCGTCGGCTGGATCCTCGGGACCCCGAGCGAAGAGTCCGCGATGATCTCGCGCGCACTCCTCTGGCGTGCCGGCGCACGCTCGGGGCGCGCACCTAAGAACCTGCCGGCTTGCGACTTAGCGCGCGGAGGCCAGCGGCCCGCGGGTGGCCTTCACGATGCGTCCGCTCTTCAGGCAGCGCGTGCAGATGCGCACCGGTCGCGGAGTGCCGTCGACCAGCGCGCGCACCTTCTGAAGATTGGGTTTGAATTTGCGCAACGAATGTCCGGTGGTGCGCAAACCGACCCCGCCCTTGCTCTTGGCCAGACCGCGGCGGGTGATCTTCCCCCCGCTCTCGGTCCTCTTCCCGCAGAATTCGCACACGCGCGCCATGGTTGCCGCTCCGATCGTGGTTGCCGCCCGGGTGACGCGGAGGAGCCGGGATGACGCCCGGGCGCTCCCCGGCCTTTCCCGGGTTCGAAGGGCGAACAAGCTACCGCGCCGGAAGTCCCGTTGCAAGCCTCTCAGAAGAGCTTGTCCAGGGCGGCCGACGCGGACTCGGAGAAGTTGCTCGCGAGCTTGTCGCTGGCCTCGATCTCGCCGGGAACCCTGCACTTCATCTCGTCCATGATCCCCTCGAGACGCTGGGCGGTCTCCGAGGCGTAGTAGCGCACCAGGCCCAGGTTCGTCCGGCCGTCGAAGACCGTGGCGAAGAGCGCCGTGTCCCCTACCAGGGAGACCTGGATGCTGTCTCGCTGTCCCTGATGGAAGAGCGTCGTGAACTGCGCCTCGCCGAGCAGGCGCGCCATCTCGCGCGTCGCCGCGAAGGAGCCCGCGATCAGGGCGGAGATCGATTCGAGCGAGGTCTGGACGACGTCCCCTCGCCGGGTCACCAGGTGACCTTCTCGGTCGATCAGGAGTGCCGAGCGTGCGCCGGACAGCTCCAGGAAGCCGTCGAGCTCGCCTTCGAGGCGCTGGACGTCGGGCGTGTAGAAGACCAGACGGTCGTTGCGCAGCTTCTGGTCGGACGTCATGGCGAGACTCCTCTCACGAAAGAACCGCCACGGCCATCACGGCGCCCGCGATGAGGGCCGCGAGGACGAGCATCAGCGTGGTGAATTGTTTCTTCTGGCCGCTCTCGCTGGAAGCGGAGATCGGGCCCGGAACCCGCGCGGACGTGGTGCGAGCGCTCGAGGGACGCGCGATCGGGCGGGCCGGGGCGGGTGCACGCGGACGGGCTGGAGCGACGGGGGAGATGTGTGCGGACGGGTCCGACCTCATCATCTGCAGGCTGGCCGAGGGCGCCGAGGGCGGAGCCGAGACCATGCCGGGCGCAGGCGCGCCGTGAGCGTGGACGACCTGCTGCGGCGCCGCGGCCGACATCGAGATCGATTGCATGGGGATCGGGGCCTGTCCCTGCGCGGCGATCGCGGGCGCGGGGGGCGCGTGGAACGCGGTCCTCGAGTTCGGGTCCGCGCTGGTCTGCGCAGGCGCGCGGTGCTGGATCTTCGGAAGGGGTGCCTGCGCCGCGGCGGCGAGGCCCGGACGCGTCGGCATCGGAATCGTCGCGGGCGCGGGCGCCGCCGGCTTGGCGACGCCGGCCGCGTACCCGGTCTGGCTGAGCGGCCGCGCGGTGTAGGCGGTCCCGCTCGCAGACGGGGCCGGAGCGGGCGAGGGCAGGGGCGCGCCGGACGGCTGGGGCGAGCTTCCGCGGGATCCGGTGTGGATCGTCTCGAGCACGCGCGCGGCCAGCGCCTTGAGCGTCGGGAACACGCCCTGGCCGCTGTTCGCCACGGCCTCGAAGCAGGGCGCGGCGTGTGCGTTCAGCAGCCGGTTCAACTCCTCGACCGGCATCGCGTCGGGCAGGTCGCGCTTGTTGAACTGGATGATGTGCGGCAGCGTGGCCAGGCTCTTGCCGTACTCGTTCAGGTTCTGCTCGAGGTTCTTGAGGGACTCGAGGTTCTCCTGGACCATCGCGGCGGAGGAATCGGCGACGAATACGACGCCATCCACGCCCTGGAGCACGAGCTTGCGCGTCGAGTTGTAGTAGACCTGGCCCGGCACCGTGTAGATCTGGAAGCAGGTTCGCATCCCTGCGACCGTCCCGAGGTCCAGCGGCATGAAGTCGAAGAACAACGTGCGATCGCCGTCCGTGCTGATGCTCGTCAGGTCGCCGCGGTTGGCGGTCGGAGCCCGCTGGTGCACGACCTCGAGGTTCGTGGTCTTGCCCGACATCCCGGGTCCGTAGTAGACGATCTTCGCGTTGACCTGCTTCTGAGCAAAGTTGATCTGCACCATGGCTCACTCCCCGGAGGGTCCGAAAGGCTCGGATGCCCTGTTCTGTGCCGTCCCGATCTCATCGGCCGCCGATACCGGGGCCGTGTTCCGCACGGGGAGGATCCCCGGCGGATGGTTATTCTCGCTCTCAACCTCGACCACCTCGGCGCCCGCAGATGAGCGCTGGACGCCCACCTTGAGACTGCGCTGAAGGCGCGCCACGGCGGCTTCCATCGGAAGCCGCAGCTCCGCCGGCTGCATCCCGCCACCGAGCACGACGACGAGCAGGGCCCGGGGCACCTGCAATGCGATCAGTGTGCCCCGCGAC
The DNA here is from genome assembly GCA_041488095.1 of Planctomycetota bacterium. Lineage (GTDB taxonomy): Bacteria > Planctomycetota > UBA1135 > UBA1135 > DASYPQ01. Next base: position 36,771 of record JBGPOP010000018.1, on the reverse strand, counting down.
GCTCGCAGCACGATGTGCCGGGGCGCGGCCCAGGAGATGGGCGCGGTCGCACGGGCCAGGTCGGCTATCCACCCCGCGGCGAGCGCGGCGAGCACCTCGGCGTCCTCGATGCGCTCCTTGCCGCCGCTCTGGCGCGTCTCGCCGCGGACGACGATGGGCACGCCATCCTGGGAGACGAGCATGGCCAGGTGAACGCCCTGCAGCGCGGCCAGCGGCCCGAGGGCGGCCTTCATGCGCCCCCCCCCGCGGAACTGGCCGCGGCCGAGAGGTCACGCAGACCCTCCTCGTGCCGACGGGTCACCTCGCCCGCGATCCACAGGGCTCCCGCGCCGAGCTCGCCCGGCGTGAGGAGCAGCGTTCCGAAGTCTCCCTCGAGGCGCACGTCGCAGGCCTGGCCGAGCCCGAGCTTGCGCGCCGCGCTGCGCGAGGCCAGGAGGATCTCACGGACCGATCGCGCCATGCGCTCGGCCGTCGGTCCCTTGGGCCCCTGCACGAGAGCGGTCGAGCCTCGCAGGTAGAAGGCGGCATGCACGCCCGGAGCCCGAGCGATGGCCTGGAGCAGCGGCCGTGCGCGCGCGGGCGCTGCGGCCGGGTCGTCCTTCTCCTCCGCCTCCAGGTGAGCGGTCCTCAGCATCTTGTCTCGCCGCTCGTCGGCGAGGTGGCCGCTGCGCTCGACCTCCCGCAGGGCCTGGTCGATCGTCTTGGGCCCCTCGTACATGGCGACCGCCATGCGGAAGCGCGCCTCGACCGCCTGATCGCCGGGCTTGATCTCGAGCAGCCGCGCGAGATCCTTGCGCGCCTCGCTCCACACCCCGGCGCGAGCGGCGATCTCCGCGCGCAGGTCCAGGGGCCGCGGATCGCCCGGCAGGAGCTTTTCGGCCGCGTCAGCCAGCTCGAAGGCCATTTTTCCGTCGTCGCGACGCCGGTCGGAGAAGAAGCGCTGGGCGCGGGCACGGGCTCGGTAGAGCTGCGCCTCGCCGGTCTGCAGGCTGCGGTACCACTCGGCGGCCGCCTCCTCAGCGCGCACGTAGCGCCCGGAATCCAGCAGGGTCTCGCACATCTCGCGCCACAGAGCCGGGCGCGGAGCGGTCGCGAGCTCGCGCGTCAGAGCGCGGGTGCGGTTCTCGAGCGCGAGCGAGCGGAAGAGGTCGGACAGTCGACTGAGCTCCGCGTCTCCGGGGTAGGCGCGCAGACCCTCGGCGGTGACCTTCAGCGCCGTGTCGAGGTCTTCGGCCAGGGCGTGCTCGTGCGCCAGCTCGAAGTAGTGGCGCGACGACGGGTCTGCCGCCAGGCGCTTCTTCGCCTGGCGCACGCGGCCGCTCGCGAGCCATCCTCGGAGGAACTTCACTTGCCGCCCTCGAGCGAGTTCTTCTTCTGCCAGGCCTCCAGCGCGTTCACGTCGGCCTGGACCTTGTCGCGGTGGACCCACTCCGCAGGAGCCAGCTCCAGCGACCGCCTCAGGTCTGCGATCGCTTCGGTGATGAGCCCCTTTTCGGCGTGGTGGAGGCCGCTCACGCGCGCCTCTTCCGCGAGCTCGTACGCGCCGCTGGCCTGGGTCTGAGCCTCGAGCTCGGGCGCGACGTCGGTCAGAACGGGGAGGACCGGTCTCGCGCGCAGCGCGATGTCGTGGCGCAGGCGGTCGCGATCCAGGAGCGCAGCCGGCATCGTGATCCAGACCTGCTCCCGCGCGAACATCGCGTCGATCCCGTCCAATCGCGCGCGCATCGCTCCGAGGTCGTCGGGGTCCGCCATGGGCAGCGCCTTCCAATGGCTCCAGATGCGGGTCTCCCGCAGGAGGATCGCCGTGCCGACGCCCGAGAGCAGGGTGAAGGCGAAGGCGAGCTTGAGGGCTCGGACGGTCCTGGCCTTGCGGAACTCCCGCCGGCGGCGCAGGTCGCGGATCGCGCGCACGACGTCCTGGCGTTCGGGATCGATGCGTTGCGCCTCCAGCAGACAGCGGATCGCCGCCTCGGTCCGGCCGCGGGCCGCGGCGAAATCGGCGTCTCGCACGAGCTGCTCGACGGCCTGGGCGCTCTCGGGGGTCACGCCCCCGTTCTCCGGCAGGGCGCGCTCGGCGATCAGCTCGCCCAAGCAGTAGGCCCGTTCGAACTGGCCGGCCTGTTCGAGCAGCACCGCCAGACGCCGTCCCTCGGTGGTGAGCGAGATGCGGTGCTGAGCCAGGGCTCCCGGATGTGCCAGCCCGAGGATGACGAGCGTCTCCAGCACGCGCACGTTGTCGGGGGACTGCGACAGGGTGTCGACGAGCGCGCGAGCGAGCGCGGCCGCGGCGTGCTCGTCGAACTGGTCGGTGGCGCGGCGCATCCCCGCGCGCAGTGCCGCAGCGCCACCGTACCCGGCCCCGGCCGAGGTGGTCAGGGTGGCGACGACGTCTTCGACGATCGGTAGACGGTCCTCGGAGATCGAACTCAAGGGGGTTTGCCTCGGTGGCGGTTCCCGGTTGCAGGCAGCGCCCTCCTCACGGAGGCCGCCGCGCATGAGGGGCAAGCTCCTATCGGGCAGCCGCGAGGCCTCCCTGAAGCGGAAACCCCCCCGCGGGCCTACTCCTCGGGGTCGACGGAGATCGTTCCCGAGGCATTCCCGGCGACGTCCGGCAGGCCCGTCATCTGGAGGGTCCCGGCCGCAGCCAAGGGCCCGGAAAGCGTGATGCGGGCGTGGTTGCGCTCCTGCATCGAGACGGAGAGGACGGTCACTCCCCCCGAGGCGCCCCAATTGAGCGGGTTCGCAGCGAAGGTCGGGTCGACGTCCTCGCTGAACAACACGTCGACGACCGCCCCGTTCGCGTCCGCGCGGAGGTTGACGAAGGCGTTGGCGAAGGCAGGCGGGGTCGAGTCGCCGCTCGTCGGTCCGCCCACCTGGACCGCGGCGGACATCGGGTTGCCGCTGAAGTCCTGGACGCCCGAGATGGTCACGTTCACCGGCACGCCGGCCTGGAGATCCTGTCCCCCGGCGAGGCGGATGTGCACGACGCTCGTGCCGCTGGAGTAGCTCAAGGACGCGCCGGAGAGGCTGCGCACCGAGGCGCCGCTCTGGACGGCGTAGTTGGCGGAGTTGAGCGCCGTCGTCCCGGTGACGGGCTCGTCGAAGGTGACGAGCACCTCGTCGCCGCCCCATCCCTCGCGAATCACGCCCTGCACGCTCGAGACCAGCGGACCGCTCGTGTCCGCGGCGGTGACGGTTCGGAGGAGAAGGCCGCTCGGGTTGCCGGCGCGGTCGCTGACGGAGATCGTCAGGCTGTGGCCCACCTGGGGGGCCAGGGCGAAGGCGAGGCGGACGCCGCGCTGGCCCAGGAGCTGCGCGGCCACAGGCGCGTTCACGCCGTCGTAGAGATAGCTCGAGAGATCGGTGGCCGAGGGAGGGGCCACGGCCTCCCTGAACTCGACCAGCAGGGCGTTCGCCGTGGCGGGATCGATCCGCACCTTGTCGGCCTGGACGCCGGGGCCGATCGAATCGCCGCTCACGACGATCCCGGTTTCGCTCTGGGGGCCGCTCATCGGCACACCCTGCGCTGAGAGGATGCCGTCGATCTCCAGGTCGTAGCCCGACCCGGTCAGGAGGTCGTAGTCGGTCGGATTGCTCCGCAGGGGCACGACCACCGTGTCGACCCCGTCGAAGGTCAGCTCGAGGGTCCGCTTCAGGACCGTCGTCGGCCCGGTGGGCGTGTAGTGGACGTGGTCGGTGATGGTCCAGGGGCTCACCGGGCGGTCGAACTTCACGGTGATCTGATCGTTCTCCTCCCCCGAGACAGACACGTACTCCGACATCCCCGGCGCGAGCCCTGGCGCGGAGGGGTCCTCGGCGACGGTCGGCAGGAGCAGCGCCGGGAAGAGCGGGTTGCCGACGAGATCGGTCGGGCCGAGCACGTCGAGCGTGTCGGACGGGTCGACCACGATCCCGAAGGACACAAGCGCTCCCAGCCCGTCGTCGAGGGAGGTCGCGGCCGTCGCGAGACCGCGCTGGATCCCGGAGGAGTCGCGCAGCACGTAGCGCGTGCCGGCCGGGTTCGAGACCGGTTGGTAGAGGTCGGTGAGCAGATCGCAGGGCTCGCTGAAGCGCACCTCGAGCTGGTCGGAGCTCGCGCTGGGACGCCACACCGTGTGGACGGTCGGCAGCGTCGTCTCGGCCGTCACGAGAGCGGTCAGGGCCGCCGACGAGAGCGCGTTGCCGCCCAGATCGCGCACGCCCGACAGGGAGATGCTGAAGTCGTCGCCGCGCCGCAGGTTGACCCCGTTCACGAGCTTCAGACGCGCCCGGCGCACCGGATCGGTGTACTCGATCGACGCGCCGGCCGTGCTGCGGGCCGTGCCGACGGGCGACTGCAGCGTCCAGCGCGAGGCGTCGGTGACGTCGGCGGGGACCATGTCGTCGTCGAAGACGAGCTCGACGACGTCGTTGTTCGCGCCCGCCCGGGCGTTGGCCCAGAAGCTCTGGACGGAAGGCGGCGTCGTGTCGGTCGAGGTGAGGGCGATGCCCGCCTGCAAGGCCATGGGGTTGCCGGCGAGGTCCTGCACGGCCTGGACGGAGAGCGTCACGTCGCCGGGAACCATGGCGCCGTCGAACACGAGGCGCACGAGGTCGAGACCGGGCTGGAGGGTCGCGCTGAGCAGAGTCTGCCCCCCGCTCGAGGCCCAGTTCGCGAGCGTCTCCGCGCTCGCCTGCCCGACGTCTTCCGACATCTGGACGTCGACGGTCATTCCGGTGGGATCGATGGTGCGGTTCTGCCTGGCGCCGGTCGCGCTCGGAGGAGTCGTCTCCCCCGCGACCGTCCGGGTCTGGGACAGGACGAAGGGCTGGCCGTCGACGTCGAGCACCGAGAGGCCCTGGAGGGTGAACGAGTCGCCGTTCACGAGGTCGAGAGAGAGCGCGATCGTCAGGGTCTTCGACAGCAGGTCGTACGAGAGCGTCTGCTGGGTGAGGTCGACCGCGCTGCCGGCGACGGAGAGGCTCCATTTCGCGGGGTCGACCGCCGAGTCGGGGTCGAAAGCCTGGGTCGTCCTGGCCTGGACGTAGTCGCCGCCCGCGTTCGCCACGGTCACCGCCAGCACGTCGCCGTCGAAGGCGTTGACGACCGGATTGGGCTGGGAGATCGCCTGGACCGTGTCGGGGAAAGGGTTGCCGTGCAGGTCGACGAGGCCCTGGAGGGTCACCGTGTCGTACCCGGGCACGATCGGATTGTTGAAGGTGACGCGAAGCACGTCCTCGGCGGGCTGCTCGACCGTCGTGGCGATGTCCGGCAGGGACACCACGAAGTGCGAGAGCGCGATGGAGAAGACCGGGTCCATCGCCTCGCTGAAGGTGAAGTCGACCACGCGGCCATACTCGTCCTGGGTCAGGTCCTGGTTCGCGGAGACGAGCGTCGGCGGGGTCGTGTCGCCGGTTGCGTTGCCGGCGACGGGCGTCGCGGAGAGGGCGACGTCCGCCACGCTGTGCACGCTCGCGGCGGCGAGGGTGAAGCTCGCGTGCAGATTCGCGGTCGCGCCGAGGGTGAGCTCAAGCGTCTGCGCATTCGTGTCGAGCACGAGGACCGATCCGGCCAGGTCGAGGGCCTGGCCGTCCGTCGTCAGGATCCAGTTGGCCGGGTCCTCGGCCTGCGTTTCGACGACCCGGGGCCCGCTGAAGGCGACCGAGATCGTGTCGCCGCCGAGGTTCGGGTTCTGCGTCGCGGACGTGATCGCGAAGGTCGGGGCCGCCGCGTCGCTGGTGGCGACCGCGTGGAAGGCCGAATCGACGCCGGAGAGGCCGACCGCGCGCACACGGTGGCTGGGCGAGACGCGCTGGTCCCAGGTGATCGTGGCCGTGTCGCCGTTGACGGAGACCGCCTGCGCCGTCTGACCGCCGTCGGCTGCGAAGCTCGCGGCCGTCGCCGGCGCGAGACGCCGGGTCGAGGCGAAGGTGATCACGGTCGTGGCGCCGTCGGGGTCCACGGTCAGGTCCTGCACGGCGCTGGTGATCGTGTTGAGCGCCCCCGAACCGCCTCCTCCGCTGCCGAAGCAGCCCGCCAGGAAGAGAAGCGGGACGAGCGATAGGCCGGACAGGAGGAAGCGCAGGTGGTTCCCAAGACTCATGGCAGGGTTTCCTCGACGATCTCGGCTAGGGACGGGAACGCTCACGCGGGGGCGTGGATCCCGGCACCTATCGAACGCGGCGGCGCCCACCCTTGAGATTGGGCGCTCGGGGAGTCCCTTCCGGAGGATCGGAGGGAGGTGCTTGGCTTGTCCTGGGGGACGCACTAGAGTCTCGCACTCACAACGAAGGCACAGGCTTTGGGGAGAGCTCTCGCGCGGCATGCGAGACGCCGAAGGGGCAAGCGCGCCGGTCGCGCGAAACTCTCAGGTACCAGGACCCGGGCTTGGACGACCCTGGACGGAGGCCGCCGAGCGCGGCGCGGAGAACAGGGGCACACCCGCGGGGAGCGGTGCGTCCGCCCCTGCAGCGCTTCCGACGAACCCAGAGTCCCCCTCGCCATGAAAGAGACCCCGCTCCACGACCTGCACGTCGCGCTCGGCGCGAAGATGGTCGAGTTCGGCGGGTGGCACATGCCCGTGCAGTACGGACCGATCCTCGACGAGGTCCGCACGGTGCGCTCGAAGGCGGGCCTCTTCGACCTGTCGCACATGGGCAGGCTCCGCGTGACGGGCAAGGACCGGGTGAAGCTCGTCGACCGCGTCGCGACGAACTGGTGCGCGAAGATCCCCGAAGGCGCGATCCGCTACGCGCTCTTCTGCCGCGAGGACGGCAACCCGATCGACGACCTGCTCGTCTACAAGGGCAAGGACGAGGTGTTCCTGGTCGTCAACGCCTCGAACACCGAGGCCGACCTGGCCTGGATCCGCGAGCACGCGGGTGGGATGGAGGTCGTGATCGAGGACCAGACGCGCGAGCTCGCCATGCTCGCGCTCCAGGGCCAGGAGTCCCAGGCCGTGCTGCAGCCGTTCGTGCCCGACCTCGACATCGCGTCGGTCGGGTACTACCGCTTCGGCTTCGGCACGCTGTGCGGGTTGCCGAGGACCCGCGTGAGCCGCACCGGATACACGGGCGAGGACGGCTTCGAGGTCTACATCCCCGCTGCAGAGGCCCAGCGCGTATGGAAGGAGCTCGCGCGAGGCGGGGAGGCGCGCGGCCTGCGGCCGATCGGCCTGGGCGCGCGCGACACCCTGCGCCTCGAGGCCGGGATGCCTCTCTACGGCCACGAGATCGACGCGCAGCACAACCCGATCGAGGCCGGGCTGGCCTTCGGCGTGTCGTTCCACCCCGACAAGGGCGATTGGATCGGCCGCGCAGCGCTCGAGCGTATCCACAAGAACCCGAGGAGGCACCTGGTCGGCATCACCACGTCGGGACCGCGCGTGCCGCGCCAGGGCTACCGGCTCTTCCAGGGAGATCGCGAGATCGGCAGCGTGTGCTCGGGCTCGCCCTCGCCCACGCTCGACACGAACATCGGCACGGCCTATGTCCCGCTCGACACGGGCAAGCCGGGCGAGAAGGTCGAGCTCGACATCAAAGGCAAGCGCCATCCGGCGGAGTTCTGCGCGTTGCCGTTCTTCTCACGAACGCGGGTGACCCCCGATTCCACAAGGCCAAGGCCATGAACAGGACCATGCGACCCACCGACCGCCGCTACTACGAGACCCACGAGTGGGTCAAGCCCGACGGCGACACGATGCTGATCGGCATCACGGACTTCGCCGTGCAGCAGCTCTCGAACGGGAACGAGGCCGACCTCGTCTACTGCGACCTGCCCGAGGTCGGCCGGATGCTCGCGGCCGGCGACACCTTCGGCGAGATCGAGTCGGTCAAGGCCGTCTCGGACTTGAACTCCCCCATCGCGGGCGAGGTGGTCGAGATCAATGTGCAGATCGAGGACCACCTCGAGATCCTGGCCAAGGATCCCTGGAAGGCGGGCTGGCTGATCCGCATCAAGCCGGTTTCGAAGAGCCTCGACGAGCTGATGGACGCGGCCGCGTACGAGAAGTTCCTGGCCGAGCACAAGTGAGGGTGGGCATGGGCCGGATCCTCTCCGAGAAGGCCGGGGCGCGGGCGGAACGAGCGGAGACCGGGTCGGGATCCGCTCCGGCGTTCGCGCAGGACCGCTTCGCCGATCGCCACATCGGCCCTCCTCCGCGAGAGGTCGAGGCGATGCTCGCGGCGCTCGGACATCCCTCCCTCGATGCGCTGATCGACGCGGCCGTCCCCGCCTCGATCCGCTCGAAGGGCGCCTTGGACCTCCCCGCGGCGAGGAGCGAGCGCGACGCGCTCTCCGCGATCGCGGAGATCGCCGCCGAAAACCAGGTGCGGCGCTCGTTCCTGGGTCTGGGCTACTCCGCCTGCGTCACGCCGCCGGTGCTCCTGCGCAACCTCGTCGAGAACCCGGGCTGGTACACGCAGTACACGCCCTACCAGCCCGAGATCAGCCAGGGCCGGCTCGAGGCGCTGCTCAATTTCCAGACGATGGTCGCGGACCTCACCGGCCTCCCGATCGCGAACGCGTCGCTGCTCGACGAGGCCACCGCCGCGGCGGAGGCGATGCACCTCGCCTTCGACGTGAGGAAGGACCCGGCCGCGCGCAGGTTCTTCGTCGCGGAGGACTGCCATCCCCAGACGATCGAGGTCGTGCGGACACGCGCGCGGCCGCTCGGGATCGAGGTGGTGGTCGGGGAGCTCGAGTCGTTCGGGTTCGAGGGCCGAGTCTTCGGCGCGATCGTCCCCTACCCTTCGACCGACGGTCGGGTGCGGGATCCGCGCGCCTTCTGCGCCCGCGCGCACGAGCGCGGCGCGCTCGCGATCGTCGCCTGCGACCTGCTCGCGCTCGTCCTGCTCGAGCCGCCGGGGGTTTTGGGCGCCGACGTCGCGCTCGGCAACAGCCAACGCTTCGGCGTGCCGCTCGGCTACGGCGGCCCGCATGCAGCCTTCTTCGCCACGCGCGAGGAGTTCAAGCGCAGCCTGCCGGGGCGGCTCGTCGGCGTGTCGCGCGACCGGCTCGGCAAGAGCGCGCTGCGCCTGGCCCTGCAGACGCGCGAGCAGCACATCCGGCGCGAGAAGGCGACCAGCAACATCTGCACGGCGCAGGTGCTGCTCGCGGTGATCGCAGGGAGCTACGCCGTCTACCACGGGCCTGCGGGCCTGCGACGGATCGCCGAGCGTGTGCACCGCCTGACCGCCGCGCTGGCCGAGGGTCTGCGCCGCGCGGGGAGGAGCGCGCGCCCCGGTCCGTTCTTCGACACGCTGCGCATCGACCTCCCGCCCGCCGAGGTGAAGAAGGTGCGGGCCGCGGCGGAGGCGAAGCGGATCGACCTGCGATCCTATCCGGACGGAATCGGCGTCGCGCTCGACGAGGCGACGGCGGAGCGCGACCTCCAGGATCTCCTGTCCGTGCTGACGGGGAAGCCGCACGACGCCGCGGCGATCGGTGCGCTCGCGCAAGCGACGCGCGGACTCGACTTCGGGCCGCTCGCACGGAAGGGCGCGACCCTCGAGCACCCGGTGTTCAACACGCACCACTCCGAGACGGAGATGATGCGCTACCTCTGCACGCTCCAGTCGCGCGACCTGTCGCTGACGACGTCGATGATCCCGCTCGGCTCGTGCACGATGAAGCTCAACGCCGCCGCCGAGATGCTTCCGATCACGTGGCCGGGCTTCTCGCGCATCCATCCCTTCGCGCCGGTCGAGGAGACGAAGGGCTACCACAGGCTCTTCCGCGATCTCGAGACGTGGCTCACGGAGATCACGGGCTTCGCGGCGTGCTCGCTGCAGCCGAACGCGGGCTCGCAAGGCGAGTACGCGGGCTTGCTCGCGATCCGGGCCTGGCACGAGGAGCGCGGAGCCGGCGCGCGCGAGGTGTGCCTGATCCCCCACTCGGCGCACGGGACGAACCCGGCCAGCGCGGCGATGGCGGGCCTGAAGGTGGTCGTCGTCGAGTGCGACCAGGCCGGCAACATCGACGTCGCCGATCTTGAAAGGAAGGCCGAGGCGCATTCGGCCAAGCTTGCCGCGCTCATGGTGACGTATCCCTCGACGCACGGCGTGTTCGAGGAGTCGATCCGCGAGGTGTGCTCGATCGTGCACCGCCACGGCGGGCAGGTGTACATGGACGGCGCCAACCTGAACGCGCAGGTGGGCCTGTGCAAGCCGGGCGAGATCGGCGCGGACGTGTGCCACATCAACCTCCACAAGACGTTCTGCATCCCCCACGGCGGCGGCGGACCCGGGATGGGACCGATCTGCGTGGCGAAGCACCTCGCGCCGTTCCTGCCGGGACATCCGTTGGTGAAGACGGGCGGCGAGCACGGCATCGGCGCGGTGTCGGCGGCTCCGTGGGGCAGCGCGAGCATCCTGCCGATCTCGTGGATGTACATCGCGATGATGGGTCCGGACGGTCTGAAGCGCGCGAGCCAGGTCGCGATCCTGAATGCGAACTACGTGGCGAAGAGGCTGTCGGAGCACTTCCCGATCGTGTACACGGGGAAGGGCGGGCTCGTCGCGCACGAGTGCATCGTCGACGTGCGGCCGCTGAAGAAGGCGGGGATCGAGGTCGACGACGTCGCGAAGAGGCTGATGGACTACGGATTCCACGCGCCGACGATGTCGTTCCCGGTGGTCGGGACGCTGATGATCGAGCCGACGGAGAGCGAGTCGAAGGCGGAGCTCGACCGGTTCTGCGACGCGATGATCGCGATCCGCGAGGAGGCGCGGGCGATCGAGCGCGGGGAGATCGACGCGCAGGACAACCCGCTGAAGAACGCGCCGCACACGATGGAGATGGTGACGGCGAGCGAGTGGAAGCATCCCTACTCGCGCGAGGCGGCTGCGTTCCCGGCGCCGTGGACGAAGGAGCGCAAGTTCTGGCCGTCGGTCGCGCGGATCGACAACGCCTACGGGGACAAGAACCTCGTGTGCTCGTGCCCGCCGGTCGACGCGTACCGATGATCTCGAGCGCCTGCGTTCCCGGCGATCGGCCCGGACCGGCGCGCCCGGCTCACTTCGGCAGGCTGATCAGGTGCGCCATCACGAGCAAGGGGATGATGACCGCGACCAGCGCCTCGCCCGCGATGAAGCCCGCGGCGATCGGGACCGAGTACGTCTCGTTGCTCCGGGTGCTCGCCTTGCGCCAGCTCCAGTCGAGGAGCGCACCCAGGAACATCGTCGTGACCGCGCTGGCCGGGATCAGCATGCCGGTGCCCATCCCCGTCGGCGAGGGCACGAACGTCCGCCACGAGCGCTTCTGCTCGAGCAGGGTGAGCAGGATCCCGATCAATGCGCCGACGGTGAACGACGTCGTCATCCAGTGCAACCGCGCCGCGGCTTCCGGGCTCAGCGGGCCGGATCCGGAGAGATCGCGCGTGACGATCTTCGCGAACCCGACCCAGCGCATGGAGATCGGCGAGGAGAGGCCTCCCTCGCCGCCGATCCCGTAGGTCTTCTTCAGCAGCGGATACATGAAGGCCAGCGCGAGCGCCCCGACCGGCACTGCGAGCAGCTGCATGTAGGTCAGGACGCGCGGCGTCGAGCCGATCATGTCGCCGGCCTTGTAATCCTGGATCAGGCCCTCGGACTCGGCCGCGACCGAGCCCGTGATCCCGCTCGAGACCATGCTCGCGCGCAGGTCGCCCGGTGCGATCACGCCGAAGAACGCCTGCGCCAGGTTCGTCATCGTGCTGATCGGGCCCCAGTTCGTCTCGCCGAGAACGCGCAGGGCGACGAGCGCGAGCGGGATGCTGAGCACGATCGCGACGAGCGAGTGCCAGACCGGTGTCGCGAAGAACAGTCGCTGGATCACGACCAGGAACAGCGCCGAGCCGAGGCTCCCGATCCAGACCCAGCGCAGGGACATGTCGCCGGTCTCCACGGCCGCTGCGGCGAGGCTCTTGAACGTCTGGCCGAGCACTCGCCACCGCAGGAGCAGGGCCGTGATCCCTCCCGCGATGAGCAGGCCGACCGCCGGCCACATGGTCAGGAGCAGGATGTCCGTGCGCGTGGCGCTGGAGGTGATCAGGCCGTGGCTCAGGAGCCACTCGGGTCCGATCACCCACGCGAGGAGGGTGCCGAGGAGCATGCTCGTGCAGATGCGCAGGCCGATGATCATCCCGGAGCCGACGTTCAGGAGCGACACACCCAGACCCACGTGGATGCGCTCCGAGAAGGCGTTCAGCGGGATCGATACGGTCTCGATCACCCACTTGAGCTGCGTCGCCAGGAACGCCACTCCCGAGAGCACGAGCGCCCAGACCATCGAGAGCGCGGAGAGCCGCGCCTGGCTCCCGCGGCCGTCGAGCATGATCAGCGTCTCGCCGGCAGCCATGCCGTCGGCAAAGGGCAGCTTCTCGTCGACGATGAAGTGCTTGCGCAGCGGGACGGCCAGGAACACTCCCAGCAGGCCCGAGGCGGAAAGCCAGATGAAGCTCTGCATCCGCGTCAGGTGCACGTCGAAGCCGCTGCCGGGCTGGTCGGCGAGCATGTCGAACGCCGCCAGCAGCCAGCACAGGAACGCGATCTGGCCCGCGGCGGTGCCCGCCGTCTGGACCATGTTGTTCTCCCAGCGGTTGTAGCTCTTCGAGAACAGCCCCAGCGCCAGGAATCCGAAGAACGCCGAGACCACCGAGATGTTCGGCCCGAAGCCGAACTTGAGCACGACGTAGGGATAGGACGCGCCGATGACGAGCGCGACCAGGAGCCCGACCGCGATCGAGCGCGGCGTGAATTCGCGGACTTCCGGCGGCTTCTTCGGCGTCTGGGCTTCCAAGTTCAGTCCTCCGGGTCGAGCGCGGTCTTCTTCGGGTCGGATCCGTCGAGCACCTTCATCCTGCGAAGCGCCGCGCCCGTTTGCGAGGGAGGAGGACGCGGGAAGGATCTACAATGGAGCCCCCGATGGAGACCTGGCGCCTGATCACCACCTGGGGCGCGGACCCGGCCTTCAACATGGGCCTCGACGAGGCGCTCCTCGAGAGCGACGAGGGCCCGCCGACCCTGCGCCTCTACTCCTGGCGCCCCGACACGCTGTCCCTCGGCTACTTCCAGCGCTTCGCCGACGTGCCCGGCGCCGAGAGAGCCGGCGCGATCGTCCGCCGGATCACCGGCGGCGGCGCGATCCACCACGTGCACGAGCTGACCTTCTCGATCGCCGCTTCCCTCGCGCACCCTCTCTACCGCGGCACCGTCACCGACTCCTACGCGCGCGTCCACGCGGCGATCCGCATCGCGCTCGAGGAGGTCGGTGTGCCCGCGCACGCGCGCGGCGAGCAGAGGCTCGTGTCCGACCGCGCCGGCACGGGCATGTGCTTCCACAAGTCGACCCCGCTCGATCTCGCCTGGAACGGGAAGAAGGGCGTCGGCTCGGCGCAGCGGCGCAAGGGCGGACGCGTGCTGCACCATGGCTCGATCAAGCTCGGGTCCTCCCCGCTCGAGGGCCTGATCGCCACCGCCGGGGAGCACGCCAGCGGCCTGCGGGCGGAGGTCTTCGCACCGATCCTGCTCGACGCCTTCCGGCGGACGCTCGATCTCGCCTTCGAGGCCGCCGTGCCGACTCCCGTCGAGCGCACGCGAGCGCGGCTGCTCGGGCAGCGCTACCTCGACCCGGAGTTCGTGCAGCGGCGATGAAGACGAGCGCAGGACTCGCCCTGTCCCTGGTCTTCGCCGCATGCGCGCGGCAGCCCGAGCGCCCCAACGTCCTCCTGATCACGATCGACACGCTGCGCGCCGACCGGATCTCGGCCGCAGGCTACGCGCGCAAGACGACGCCGAACCTCGACCGCCTGACCGCGGAAGGTCTCCTCTTCACGCACGCCGAGACTCCGCGCGCGAAGACGACGCCCGCGATCGCGTCGCTGATGACCGGCCTCTACCCGCACGATCACGGTGCGCGCGATCTCCTGACGCCGCTCGAGGACCGCATCCCGCTGCTCTCCGAGAGCTTCCGTCGGGCCGGCTATTCGACCGGCGCGATCGTCGGCAACTACGTTCTTCAAGACCGGTTCTCGGGCCTGAAGCGCGGCTTCGACTCGTGGTGCGAGGATCTCCCGCAGAAACAGGGAGTGCCCCCCGACGACGTCCCGCAGAGGACCGCGCGATCGCTGACGGACGGCGCGCTCGCCGAGCTCGGGCTCGCGGGCGAGGGCAAGCCCTGGTTCCTGTGGCTGCACTACATGGACCCGCACGGGCTCTACGACCCGCCTCCCGAGCACCGCGTCTTCCACCGCGACGTCCCCGATCCGATCCCCGACGACCCCGGTCCGACCGCGGGCGAGATCCAGCGCTTCACCGTCGCCGGCTACAACGTCCCCCCCGGCTGCCGGACGGCCGACGGCCGCGTCGACGCCGCGGCGGTGCGCGACCTCTACGACGGCGAGGTCCACTACGCCGATGCCGAGATCGGCCGTCTCCTCGATGCGCTGCGCTCGCGCGGGCAGCTCGAGAAGACGCTGGTGCTGGTCTGCGCCGACCACGGCGAGAGCCTGGGCGAGCACCGCACTTGGTTCGAGCACGGGCGCGACGCCTACGAGACCACCTGCCGCGTGCCCCTGATCGTGCGCTTCCCCGCGTCGATGCAGCCGAAACCGAGGCCGGGTGCGCGCGATGGCGACCTCTCGCTCGCCGACCTCGCGCCGACGCTGGTCGATCTGCTGGATCTGCCTCCGCTGCAGTCCGCGTTGAAGAGCGACTGGGTCCGCGGCGTTTCGCGCAAGGCGCTGTTCGCGGCCGACGATCTCTCGGCGCACCCGGTGTTCGCCGAGAAGGTCGATCGCGCCGAGCGCTCGGGCGCGGTGCAGTCGAAGGCCGTGCGCCTCTCGGATTGGAAGCTGATCCGGCGCTACACGCAGCTCTTCGAGCCGGACACTCCGCGCGACAAGCGCCTGGTCGTCCTCTCCGAGGAGCTGTACGACCTCGCGCGGGACCCGGGCGAGACCAGGAACCTGATCTCCGATCCGCCCTCCGGGGCTCCGCTCGCGCGCCTGCAGGCCGAGCTCCTGGTCTTCGCTGCGGCCGACGTCCGCTTCCCCGACCTCGCGCGGCTCCTGCAAGGCCAGCGCGAGAAGCTCGAGCGCGAGGACCCCGAGGCGCTGCGCGTTCTTCGCCTGCTCGGCTACTGAAGACGCTCGGCGGCTGAGCGGGGCTGGTTACCCCGCCTGGACTTGAACCAGGAATAACAGGACCAAAACCTGTTGTGTTACCGATTACACCACGGGGTAGCGCGGGCGGAGGAGGATAGCGGCGCCCTCGAGCAGGGTCAATCCCGCATCAGGCTGCGGCGCAGGAGGTCGAGAGCCGTGTTGGCTGCGAACTCGCGCACGAGATCGCGGCCGCGGACGGCGAAGCGGCGCTCGTGAACCGTCGCCGATCCGTCGCGCACGACCCCGAACCACACCAGCCCGACAGGCTTCTCCGCCGTTCCCCCCTCGGGCCCGGCGATGCCCGTCACGGAGAGCGCGAGGCGCGCACCGGCGCGCTGTGCGGCTCCGCGTGCCATGTCCTCCGCGACCTCGCCCGAGACTGCGCCGTGCTGCGCGATCCGTGCTGGATCGACACCGAGGAGCTCGCACTTGGCGCGGTTCGAGTAGGTCACGTATCCGCGGTCGAACACCGCGCTGATGCCCGCCACGCGCGTCAGCTTCTCGGCCACGAGCCCTCCCGTGCAGGACTCGGCGGTCGCAAGGGAAAGCCCGCGCGCGATGAGCTCGCGTCCCACCGCCCGCGCCGGGTCGACGTCCGTCTCGCTGAAGATCCATTCCGCGAATCGCTCGCGGAATTCCTGCGCGCGCCGCGCCAGCAGATCCCCCGCCGCACGATCGTCCGGTGCCCGGGCGACCAGGCTCGCCGAGAGCACCCCGCCCTGGGCGGTCACCCCCAGGCGCGGGTTCCCGGCGCGGTCCATCCAGGCGCCGCACCGGTCGGCGAAGGCGCTCTCGGAGAGGCCGAAGAGGAAGAAGCGCGCGCGGGCGAGCGCTTCGCCCGCCGGTCCGAGACGCGCGAGCCGCGGCACGACGCAACCCTCGAGCATCGCGGCCATCTCGCGCGGCGGTCCCGGCAGGGCGAAGACGAGCGCGCCGCCGACGCGGCAGGCGAATCCCGCAGCGGTGCCGAGGGGGTTCCCCAGGATCTCGGCGCCGCGCGGGAACCAGGCCTGCCGCTCGTTCGACGCGGCGAAGGCCCGGCCGTGCCGCGCGAACCACACCTTCAGATCCGCGAGCGTCGCTCCCGAGAGCGCCAGGTCCGTCCCCGCCGCGCGCGCCGCGGCCGCGCGCGTGACATCGTCGAGGGTGGGCCCGAGGCCCCCGGTGACGACGATCGTCGCGCAGCGCGCGCCGAGATCCTCGAGCACGAGGGCGAGCGCCTCCTCGTCGTCGCCGAGCACGACGAGGCGCTCCGTCTCGAAACCGAGCTCGAGCAGGCGCGCCGCGATCGCGGCCGAGTTCGTGTCGACGGCCATGCCGGTGACGAGCTCGTCGCCCGTCGCCACGACGGCCGCCAGGCGCCGATCCGCGACGCTCATCGCGCTCCGCCCGGCCGTCTCCCCTCGTGCCGTCGGGGGCGCGCCGTGAGCCGCGCGATCCAGGCCCCGATCTCGTAGAGCAGGAGCATCGGGATCGTCATGAGGACCTGCGAGTACCAGTCCGGACCGGGCGTCAGGAGCGCGGCCATGAACAGGGCCCCGATCAGGAAGTGCCCGCGGTACTTCGAGTACGTGCGCGGATCGACGATCCCGATGCGCGACACGAAGATCATGACGATCGGGAGCTGGAAGACGAGCCCCATCGCCAGGCACATCGTCGACAGGAAGGTGAAGTACTGGTCGAGCCCGAGCATCGGCCGCACCTTGTCGAGGGAGACCGTGGTCGCGAGGAAGTACAGGCCGACCGGGACGACCAGGTAGAAGCAGAACGCGACCCCCGTCAGGAACAGGAGCGCGCTGAAGGGGAAGTAGAGGGAGATCAGGCGCTTCTCGTGGCGGTAGAGCCCGGCCGCGACGAACTGCCACAGCTGCCACAGCACGAAGGGTGATCCGACGAACAAGGCGAAGTAGATCGCGTTGTTCATGGCGAAGAAGAAGGGGTCGCCGACGGCGAAGGCCTGGAGCCTCGGATCGATGCGGTTCTTCAGCCGGGTGTCGTGCGGATCGTCGCTCTCGAACAGCTCCGCGCGCTTCATCTCGGGGTGCGCCGCCAGGGTCTTCTCGGCCTTCTGGACCAGGTCGGCGTTGATGCGGCCGACTGCGGTCCCCCAGGGGCTCATGACCCAGGCCGCGATCGGCTCGGTCTGCCACCAGGCGAAGCCGAAGGCGATCGCGAGCACGAGGGCGCTCTTGAAGATGCGCTTGCGCAGCTCCTCGAGGTGCTCCCCGAGGGTCATGCGCGTGTGTTCGAACGGGTCGTCGGTGGCTTCGGCCATAAGGACTCGCAAGGAACCGACCCGGATTCTAAGTCGGCATGGCAGCCCGGAGCGAGGCACAGTGGATGCGCCCCCCATTTGAACTCCGCGATGGCGGCTGCCGTCTGCGGCCGCCGACAGCGCGGAGTCCCGCGGGCGGGGTCACTCCGCCCGCGGATCGGGGGCGAGTTGCGCCGCGGCTGCCGTTGCGTCCGCCAACGAGCACGCACGCGTACGCAAAGGCAGCCGCGGCTCAACTCGCGCCCGATCGGCGGCGCCAGTACCGGCGCCGCCGGACTCCGCGCTGTCGGCGGCCGCAGACGGCCGCCGCCATCGCGGAGTTCAAGGTAGGACTGCGCCCTCGGGGCTCTAGCGCTGTCGCTCGGCCCGGCCTAGAAGCGGAAGTACTGCCGCAGCTGGGCGAGCTGCACGACCTGCACGCCCTCGGCCACCGCGTCGCGGTACATCGGCAGGTCCGCGGGTTGCACCGGCTCGGCCAGGACCTGGCCGTTCTCGTCGACGTACATCTCCGCGCCGACGATCAGGAAGTCGGTGGTCTTGTCGACCGTCTTCTGGACCTTGATGTTCATGCCCTCGAGCAGCGCCCTGAGGTCCTTCTCGCTCATCGCGCCGGAGAAGCGGCCGATCAGCACCGCGTGCCGTTCGCCGCTCGGGTCGAAGAGCAGGTTGTAGACCTGATCCCCGGCCGCCGGCGGGTCGAAGGGATCGGTCCGCTCGACGAAGGTGACCTCGGCCATGTCCTCCTTGATCTGGGTGACCTCGGCCCAGCCCTTGACCCGTCCGTCGCCATGCAGCCCCGACACGACGCGGAAGCGCATGCCCATCGCCAGGCGGTTCTTCGAGCCCAGGTCGATCCATCCCAGGTTCAGGTCGCGCGAGACCTCGAGCACCTTCCCGTCGGGGGCCTCCGGCTCCTTGACGAAGGGGTCCAGCTTGCGCCCCTGCTCGGCGAGCTTGGTGCGCAGGCCTTCCTCCTTCTGCAGCGCCTTGCGCTGGCTGTCCTCGATCGTCTTGCGCGCCGCGATCAGCTTGGCGTCGCGATCCTTGAAGTTCTCGACCGCCTCGGCGACCTGCCGCTGGAGAAGCGCCTGCTGGTCGGTCTTGGCCTGCTCGGTGTCGGAGAGCTGCCGGCGCAGGTCGGCGATCTCCTTGTCCTTTGCCGCGGAGACGTCGGTCAGGTTCTTGGACGCGCTCTCGTTTTCCGAGCGCAGCGCGGCGAGCTGCGCTTCCTGTTCCTTGAGCCTGGCCTTGAGGGCGGAGTGCGCCTGGATGGCGATGGGCATCGCCTTGGAAAGGCTCCTCACCCCGGGGTCGATGTCGGGGAAGGCCTCGCGCAGGGACTTGAAGCCCTCGCCGAGCGCGGCGAGGTCCGAGCGGGAAGCCTGGGTCTCGTCGAAGAAGCCCACGACCGCCGAGAGCCCTTGCATCTGCTTCAGTTCGCCCAGCAGCTTCTCGTCCAGGACCTTCTTGTCCGCTTCGGCCTTGACGGCCCGTGCGGTCTGGGCGGTCAGCTCCTGGTTCGTCAGGAAGTACATCACCAGAGCGACCAGGAAGGCGACCACGCCGCCGATGGTCCAAACGATGCTGACCTTGGCGGCTCCGCGGATGGAACGCTTCATCATCTTTACTCTCGACACGTGCTCGACTGCGGTCTCGGGGGGCCGGCGATCGTTCGCGCGGTCTGCGGGAAGCCCGCGGTGAGGGAGGGGGGACTGGAGTTGCGGACGCCCGTCGCGCGGGGTCCCGCAGCCCGGGAAAGGGGCAGAGTGATAACCGACGGGGGCTCCTGCCGGCAAGCGAATTCGAATGGCCTGGATGGCCCCTTGATCACCCGGGTGCCGGCCGTAACCTGTTTACCCGGCAGGAGAAGGACCAAGAGGCGGCACGCGCTCGAGGAGCGCGTGGCCGGCGCTCTACCCGCCCCGGGTCGGCGGGTTTCCCGATCATACGCATGTCCCCTACCTCATCCTCCGGACCGCACCCGCAATCTCCGGGTCCCTCGCACGCCCCGCGCGTGCCGGGCCGGAGCCTCGTCGTCGGCGTCCTGGGCGGGATCGCGTCGGGCAAGTCCGCGGTGGCGCGGACACTGGCCGGACCGGACGGGGTCGTGATCGATGCCGACGAGATCGCCCGCGAGGTGCTCGGGTCCGCCGCGGTGCGCTTCGAGCTCCTGGCGGCCTTCGGGGGTGGTGTCTTCGACCGGGACGGCCGCCCCGATCGGGAGGCCCTGGCGCGCCGGGTCTTCGCCTCGCCCGAGGCCCGGGCGAAGGTCGAGGGCTTTACCCATCCTCCGATCCGTGCCAGGATACGCGCTGCACTTCAGGCCGCGCGCCGGGCGGGAGCCCTGCGCATCGTGCTCGACGTGCCGCTGCTCCTGGAGAACGAGTCCGGACACGGCCTCGCCGCAGAGTGCGACGAGATCGTGTTCGTGGACGCGCGAGAGGAGCTGCGCGACGCGCGGGCCGTGCGCTCGCGCGGATGGCGGCCCGGCGAAGTGGCGCGACGCGAGGCGGTGCAGATGCCGCTCGCCGAGAAGCGCGCCCGCGCCGGGCGGGTGGTCGAGAACCACGGCTCGCTCGCGGACCTCGAGGAGGCCGTCGCGAAGCTGGTTGCGGAGATCGCTCCGCGTTGACAGGCAACCGCTAGACGAGAATGGAAAGGATCGCAGGGGCCGATGAGCCCTGCGGAGCCGAACATGGTCCCTCAGAGCCAGCCACAACAGCAGCAACCGCAGCACCAGCACCACAAGAAGCGCTTCAAGCACCGCTTCCCCCGTCGCTATCAGGGCGGCGGCCAGGGCGCGAGCGAGCCGGAGCCGGAGGGCCGGCCCTACCGGCACCCGCACGGCCAGCCGCTGCTCGAGATCCCCCCGCTCGACAAGGCCGGGATCCCGGCCGACCTCACGCCCGAGCAGATCGCCGAGCTGGAGGCGGCGCTGCCCGCGCCCGCGCGCCGGACCAAGGTGAAGCTGGTGCTCCACCGCGAGCTGCAGGCGAAGAACCTCGCGGATCTGTTCGAGACGGCCGCGGAGGAGAAGGTCGAGCCGAAGGACGGACGGTCGCGGCGGGACCTGATCTGGGAGATCACGAGCCACAGACTGCGCGAGCGGGTGCCGGTGATCGTCGAGGGCGTGGTGGACGTGCAGGAGGGGCACACTTTCTTGCGCTCGCCGCTGACGGACTACATCCCGGGAGTCGACGACGTCGTGCTGCCGCCTTCGCAGGTGCAGCTGTACGGGGTCGTGCCAGGGATGACGGTCAAGGGGCGCCTGCGGCTGCCGCGCGAGGGCGAGCGCTACTTCGCAGTCGGCGAGGTCGACCAGATCGACGGCCACCCGCCGGAGGAGGCGCGCACGCGAGCGCCGTTCAAGGAGCTCGTCCCGCTGTACCCCGAGCAGCGGATCATCCTGGAGGGCACGGAGAAGAACCCGCTCGAGATGCGGATCGTCGACCTGATCACGCCGGTCGGGCGCGGGCAGCGGGGGTTGATCGTCGCGCCGCCGCGGACGGGGAAGACGATCCTCTTGCAGATGCTCGCCAACTCGATCGTGAAGAACGCGCCGGATTGTCACCTGATCATCTTGCTGGTCGACGAGCGGCCGGAGGAGGTGACGGACTTCGAGCGGATGATCCCGGAGGGCAAGCGCGAGATCGTCAGCTCGACGTTCGACGAGCCCGCGGCAAGGCACCTCAAGGTGGCCGAGATGGTGATGCACAAGGCACGGTGCCTGGTGGAGGCGGGCGGGCACGTCGTGATCCTGCTCGATTCGATCACGAGGCTCGCGCGCGCGAGCAACGTGGAGGCGCCGAGCAACGGGAAGCTGTTGTCGGGAGGGATGGACGCGACGGCGCTGCAGTTCCCCAAACGGTTCTTCGGCGCGGCGCGGAACATCGAGGGCGGCGGGTCGCTGACGATCCTGGCGACGGCGTTGATTGAGACCGGGTCGAAGATGGACGAGCTGATCTTCGAGGAGTTCAAGGGCACGGGGAACATGGAGCTCGTGCTCGACCGGAGGCTGTCGGACCGGAGGATCTATCCGGCGATCGACATCAACAGGTCGGGGACGAGGAAGGAGGAGCTGCTGTTCACGCCGGAGGAGATCAAGCGGGTGTGGATGCTGCGGAAGGTGCTGAACGAGATGGATCCGGTCGAGGCGATGGAGATGTTGATCACGAAGATGAAGAAGACGCGGGTCAACGGGGAGTTCTTGATGTCGATCGGGTGAGGGGGCGGGGCGTGACGCTTGACGTGCTGGACCAACTCGCCGATCTGGTCAGCGAGATCGATTGAATCGGTGCCCCAACAACGCCGACTACGGGCCGAACGCTACCTGCACACCGTTCGAGAAGTTGGTCCCGCTGTGGCAGGGGCCTTGGGGGTCGCGGTACCAGATCTGGAAGTTCCAGGTCGATCCAGGCTGGATGTGGCCGGCGGTCTGAGGGAAGGTCTGGCTCTGAGCCACGAGACCCGGGCCGCGCATGGCCATGCCCAGTGCGTCCGCGGCGAGGCCGCCGAAGCGGTAGACACCGACGCCGTTCAGCGCGGAGGCGACGCGAATGCCGTCCCCGTAAATCGTTGTCGATTGGCCGGGACCCATGAACAGCAACGTCAGCTTGTTGGGTGGGCAGTGCCTCGCTTGAAGCTGGAGATCATCGGTAGTGACGCTGCCAGAGCCACACGCGGTGAAGATCGCGCCTTGATTGGTGGAGTTACGGCACCCGCCGTCGGTGTCGCGGTTATTGCACGGCGCTCCGCTCGCGCAGAAACCGTACTGCACGGCGGTCGGCGGAAGCTTGAAGACGTAGGCCGCGCCGGCGTTGCAGTCCCCGGGTGGAGAGCAGCCTCCGTCGTTGTAGTTCGACCCAACGAAAGCGGTGTCGCCTTCGATGCCGACGCCGACGCCAAAGAGGTCGTTCACGGCGGCGTCGTTGGCCAGGAGCTTCCCGGTCTGGGCCCAGCTCGACCCCGTGCGACGGAAGGCGTAGGCCGATCCGGCGTTGACGCCCTCGGCTCCGTCAGTGTGAGAGCTGATCAAGGCAGAGTCGCCCCGCAGCGCCACAGAACCTCCGAAGTACTCCTCGGATCCCGGATCGGCTGCCGTGAGAACCTGCGTGAGCAACCATCCACTAGGCTGGCGGTCGAAGAGGTACGCGGCGCCGGCGTGGTTGCCCCCGGTGCTGTCACGCAAGGCGCCCACGAGCGCGGTGCTGCCCGATACCGCGACCGATACGCCGAAGTAGTCTTGGTACGCCGCGCCGACGGAGATCAGCTTCTGCACTTGCGTCCAGCCGAGGGTCCCGTGCTCGAACACGTAGGCTGCGCCCAGCTCGTCTCCCTCCGGACGGTCGTCGCCCAGGGCACCCACCAGCGCGTAGTCGCCGTCGATCGCAACAGAGTGCCCGAACTGGTCGCCGAACGCCGTGTCGTTCGCTGTTAGCTTTGTGACCTGCGTCCAGGTGCCCAGCACGCGTTCGAAGACGTAGGCCGACCCGGCGAACAGCCAGATGTCGCTATCGTCCAGCGCTCCCACGAGAACGCGCGTGCCTGACACGGCGACGTCGTACCCGAAGTTATCTCCGCTGTTCGCGTCGCTCGCGACGAGCTTCGCGGTCTGGGACCAGGTCGAGCCCGAGCGCTCGAACACGTACGCCGAGCCCGCGTCGTTGAACGCGCCGACCACGATCAGGTCCCCGTCGATCGCCACCGACCAGCCAAAGCCGGAACCGTCAGTCGGATCGTTCGCCTTGAGCTTCTGCACCTGTACCCAGGTCGTCCCTTGGCGCTGGAAGACGTAGATCGCACCCGAATTGTTGACGACTTCGCCGTCGAAGGGGCTGGATGCGACCGCCCAATCACCAGAGATGGCGACATCATTGCCGAACATCGAGCCTGCACTGGCGTCGGACGCCAAGAGCTTCTGTGTCTGGCACTGCGCCTGCACCGCTTCTCCAAGAAGCACCAGCGCGAAGAGGGTTGCTGCGTTTCTCACGATGTTCATGGTACCACCTCCTCTCACGGCAAGTACCGGACGATGCACTGGAGGGTCTGCATGAAACGGTATCCACCGAAGTAGACGAAGCCCTCACCGTTCACGGGAGAAATGCCCAGGATGTGCGTGTCCGTCTGGCTCTTGTACTCCACCCAGCTCCCCGGGGAGCCGGGGGTGTACCGCCATACCCTGCCGCACTCGCCCCCGACCCACATCACCCCCGTCGAGGGGACGATCGCGATCTGATTCAGGACGGCGACGTCCGAAACCGGGTCCCCGGGGTTCGTCTCGTTGCCGAGGTCCGCGCCGGCTTGGCAGGCCGGGGCAAGCGGTTGAGGACTCATCGGCGTGAACTGCCCGAAGTTGCCGCCCGAAAGGGTCGAGACGAACACGAGGCCCGTCTTCACACTGGTGACACTGTCGATCCGCTCGCCGACCGCGTAGGCCTTGTGGTTGTAGATCGCCACGTCGGCGATGAATTTCACGTCCGGGTCCGCCGGGCTGAGGTCGGTCCAATTGTTCGACCCTACGCCCATCTTGAGCTGGAAGGCCTTGCCCAGGGGACCCGTGACCGACTTGCCAACGAGGATGCCGGTCGTGGTCCCGTCGAAAGCAACGCCCTTGAACATCAAGTCCAAGTACTGGTTGCCGTTCGTCTTGATATTCCTCCAGGTCAAGCCGTAGTCCTGAGAGCGGAGAATCAGGCCGGAATCGCCCGCCGCAAAGAATTCCTGGCCCCCGACCCAGGTCACGTCCATGAGTTTTCCAGCCGGGAACCCGCCCGTGAGGGTGATCCCAGGTGTCGAGTTGACCCAAAAACCGGACAGAGCATTGTCCGGCGTCGACAGGATCTTCGGCCTTTGGGGGGTATAGGTGTCATTGGGGTCGATATCGCCCACGGCGACGCCGTGCAGTTGGTCGCTTGCGAAAATCATCGCCCGCAGGTTGGGAAGGGTGCGACCGGGTGCCGGAGTGGCGGCCGTCCATGTGCTGCCCCCGTCTATCGTACTCGCTATCCTGAAGAACTGCCCCATCTGCCAGCCGCTCTTAAAAGGACTCAAGTCACGGAAGCGGATGTTCTGAATCCGGAACGGCTCACCCAGCACCTCGTTATGCCAGCTCTGGCCCACCTGGTCCGACGATCGGATGTGTCCCCCGAAGCCCGTGACCAGACACTTGCGCTGCGTACCCGCACCCGCGTTTGCCGCCGTGCCGAGGAGCGGATAAACCACCTGCGCAAACGAGGGGAGGTTCAGGTAGTCCTCGTTGAACTCCGAACGGTCTACCCAGACAACCGTCCCCGCGGGTCCAGGGTTGCGGATGAGGTGCTGTCCGTTGTAGCCCACTGCAACCGCCGAATTATCCCCGTCGAAAATCGAGACATCGTACAGAGTCCGGAAGCTCTGCAGCCTGTTCGGGGTGGTCTGCCCCGGCTGGTGATTATAAAGAGGATCCCCAGTGCAATCGTGGCAACCGGACACTCCCGTGCAGGTGCACTCGTGGAACTCCTCCACCCACGTCAGCCCGTCGTCGCCGGACGCGAACGCGTGCCCCTCGCCAAAGCCATACCCCCCCAACATCAGGGCCAGCGTCTGCGTCGGGTGGCGGCTGATCTTGATGCCCCAAGACTCGAAGTTCGGCGCGTCGAGCTCCCGGGGGCAGGTAAGCAAGATGGGTCCAGGTTGCCCTGGGTTCACGCAGAGCTTGTCCAGGTTGAGCACTTGGTCCCAGAACACGCCGTCCGTGGTGCGGAAGACGTACCCCGGCTCAGAACTCGCGAGACCCAGCAGGGTCGGCGGCAGAAGCGGATCGACCGGGTTCGGCCGCTCCACGATGTCGAGTGAGTAGAGTTCGATGTGCTTGGACGCAAAATCGGGCGGGGTCACCGTTGCGCCATTCGAGAAACGCAGAGTGGCGCTCCCCCAGCTCGTGCCTCCGTTCGTCGTGAACCAGATCCCCCGCTTGCCGACGACCCAACCCCTCATGGAGTCGAGGAAGTGCACGTCGTAGAGATCCTCGTCGGGACCGTCGTTCGCCGGGAGCACGGCTGGGAAGTGGTGGAGGAGCGTCCACGTCGATCCGCCATTCACCGTATTGATGATCCACCCGCTCAAGCCGACGGCCCACCCTTTCGGGACGTCCGGGAGGAAGAACAGCCTCCGCAGCGTGTCTTTCACCTGGTCGGGCACGATCTGAAATGTAGGTGGCGCGCCGTTGGCGAATCCGTGGCGGATCCTACCACCGTCCTCGACGGTCCAATATTCGGTTCCGTCGCGTGTGAAAGCGTCGAACACCATGCCTCCCCAGCGGTGCTCAAAGGAGCCGCCCTGTGCATGTGCGGCTGGGGTCGCAAGGCCCATAGCGACAAGAGCGAAAAGCGCGCGCGATGTTGAGAGAACAAGGGAGGGGCGACAAACGGAGACCCTGGTCATGGCATACCTCGCGGGGAAAGCGGGTCGCTCAGACCGTCAAGTCGCGGGGCCTCCGAATGAGCCGATGCCGAGGTGGCGGAGGGAGGACGGCGGGGAGAGAAAGAGCGCCAACCCGGAATGTCCAGGTTGGTTCGCCTCGATCCCAGACCTTTCCAGCCCAAGCAAGCCGAAAGTCTGGGAGTCCTCGGAGGCAGTCGGTGCATGTGCCCTCCTGGTGGCTGGAAGGGCGATCGGGCGTCCGTGAATTCCCTATTCTGCATCTAGCGGCATCTCTCTGTCGCTCGCGCCTCGACCCAAGGCGCGCTTAGCCACCCTGACGAGGGTCGCTCAACACGAGTTCGATAAGGGTGCTGCCGGTCTCGCCTCAGGACATCCACGCGCCGCCGTTGACGTCGATCCCTTGTCCGGTCACGCCGCGCGCATCATCGGAGAGCAGCCACGCGACGACCCCCGCGACGTCCTCGGGCGTGCTCATCCGGCCCAGAGGCACTTCCTTCATCGCGATCGCGCGGGCCTCCTCGAGGCTGCTCTTCATCGCCCGCGCCATCCCCTCGATCCCCGCTCGCGCCATGTCCGTCTCCACCCATCCCGGACAGACGGCGTTCACCTGCACGTTCCCCGGCGCGAGCTCCATCGCCAGCGCGCGCACCAGCCCGAGCAATCCGGCCTTCGAGGCGCAGTACCCCGTGTAGCCCGCGACCCCGATCCTCCCCAGGATCGACGAGATCACGACCAGGTGCCTCCCCTGCGGCCCCGGCGCGAGGCGCGTCTCGGCGGCGCGCAGGCACGAGTAGGTCCCGGTCAGGTTCGTCGCGACGAGCTCGTCGAAGCGATCCTTCGCACCCGCCCCGTTCGGGCCGCCGACCCCGCTGTTCGCGACCACCGCGCGGATCGGCCCCTGCCTCGCGCAAGCCTCCTCGAAGCGCCGCACGACGGCGGCGCGATCGCGTATGTCCACTTGCAAAACGAGCGCGTCCGCTCCTCCCCGCTCGCGGATCTCTCGGGCCGTCTCCTCGAGCCTGGCCGCATTTCTCCCCATCAGCGACAGCTTCGCTCCCTCTCCCGCGAGCCGCAGCGCGATCGAGCGCCCGATCCCCGTGCCCCCGCCCGTGACGACCGCGTGCCACCCCGCGAACCGGCCCCCGCTCTTCTCCATACCGGCATTTTGCTCAGCCCGGCTCAAGAAGCGAAGGACCGCCAGCCGATTCCCACAACGCTTCGAACGCTTCGGGGAGCGCAAGGAGCCTCAGGGTGGAAGGGCAGAGGAGATTCTGCCGGCGGGGAAAGGGGACCCGCTCGGCACGGAGCGGCTTCACGCTCCTGGAGATCGCCGTCACATTGGCGATCCTCATCGTCGCGATCGCGTCGACGAGCGCGGCAACCGTCTCCCTCTCGGCCCTGCGCCGCGCCAACCGCGAGCGCTCGGTCGCGCAGAACGCAGCCAGCGCCCTGGCCGAGCGCGTGCACTCCCTGTCGCGCTCCGTGATGAACCAGCCCGGGAGCTGGGCCCGCAACGTCGTCGAGGCCGTGTGCCCGGCCGGCTCGGTGGGCACCTCCTTCGACGTGCCCGAGCTCGACCCCCAGGTCGGTCTCGCGCACGTCGGATCGATCACCTTCGTCACGGACGAGACGCGCACGGACGCCGCCCTGGGCGTGGAGCTCGGGATGCCGCGCGACCTCGACGGGGACGGCCGCGCGGACACGACCGACGTCCTGGGAACCGCGCGCCTGCTCCCCGTCGTCATCGAGGTGCGCTGGAAGGGCATCCGCGGCAACCTGCGGATCGTCCATCCCTTCTTCGTGGTCGGGTACTGAGGAGGCGGCGATGCGGAAGCAACAGGAGAGCGGCGGCGCAAGGAGCGCGGGCATGACCCTGGTCGAGATCACGATCGTCGCGACGATCCTCGGCCTGGTCCTGCTCATCGGCTTCGGCGTCGTCGTCCGCGACAACCGCCTCTCGCGCTCGACCGTCGCGATCGGCGTCGCCGAGACCCACGCCCAGCAGATGCTGAACGCGCTCGTGCGCCAGCTCTCCGACGCGCGCGGCGAGAGCCCGCACGCGATCACCTCCGCCGCCCTCAGCGCGACGGACACATCGCAGATCGCGGTCGACACGACGCTCGGCTTCCCCGATCAGGGGATCCTCCTCGTCGACCGCGGCACCAACAGCGTCGAGCGCGTGCTCTACGCGGCGCTCACCGCGGGCGGGACGAGCTTCCAGACCCTCGGTCGCGGGGCGCAGTGCACCCAGCCGCATCCTCACATCCAGGGCACCGAGGTCCTCTGGGCCGGGCTCGCCGAGGCGATCTCCCTCTCCGGCAGTCCGCCGCCGAGCACCTACGACGGCCGCGCACGGGAGCCCGAGGGTCCGGTCTTCTTCCGCGGCGACGGCACCGGCTTCTCCTACCGCCTTCCCACCGATCCCTCCGGTGGCAACGACGTGCTCGACGGCGGCAACATCCGCTGGGGCGCCGTCGTCGGCAGCCGGCCGACGCTCTCCGGCTGGGCGGCGCTCGTGTTCTCCCCGCGCGGCGTCGTGGCCGAGGCCGACGTCCACACCGACCTGAACCACGACGGCGACGAGTCGGACGTGTTCGACGTCGGCCAGATCCGCATGCACACCTGGAACACGGCCGATCCGAACGTCCCCGCCAACGACATCGGCCTGGGCCCGCCCGTGATCCTCCAGGAGCGCTGCCACACCGGCGGCGACCTCGACGGCGACGGCTTCGACGATCCGATCTTCCTGTGGGAGCCAGCCCGGCGGCGCCTTCACGTGCGCCTCTTCGTGCTCGGCCGCTCCTCCGGGGAAGTCCCCGCAGTGCGCAAGGTGGAGTCGATGATCTTCCTGAGGAACGAAGTGGGGACCTGACGGCGTTCGCGGTGAGCGGGATGGCGCCCGGTGGAGGGCGCGGCCCCGGCCCGGGGGATGCGGGGACGGAGGGGACGGATGAAAACGAGAAGCGTGTGCGGGAATTCGGCGGAGCGCGGTTCGGCGCTCCTGGCGGCGGTGATCCTGATCTCGGCGCTGGCGATGCTCTTGCTCTCGATGCTCGCGGTGGGCGTCGAGGGATCGCGCGCGGTCACGGGGCAGGACGATGAGTTGCGGCTGACGAGCGCGGTCGAGAGCGTGGGCAGCCTCGCCGCCCAGCACCTGTGGTCGGGATATCTCCGGGCCCAGGGCGGCGCGGCGGGCGACGTGCATTCCTTCCGCCTCTACCTCGACAGCATCGGCCTGGCCGACTCCGGGCCGGGCGGCCCGCCGCCGGCGGGCTCGGGAACGGACCTGATCGCGGACGTCGGCCTCCCCGCGGGGATCACCGGCAGGCCCGAGATGGACCGCGTCCGCGTGGAGAACCTGCGCGCCCTGCGCCGCGACGAGGGCGAGGCCACGCGCCTCTACCTCACGGTCGCCGCCAGCTCGAACCGCGGAGCGGGCTTTATTCACCCGCTCCCCACGCGGGCCCTCCAGGAGGTCTACACGGTCGAGCCCGCGCCGTTCGACGGCTTCGACTACGGCATCCTGACCAAGAACGTCAACTGCGTGTTCTGCCACGCGGTCATCGACTCGGCCAAGCGGGCCTACGACCTCGATCCCGCGCACTACGGCACCTTCGACAAGATCAAGGTCGGCGCGCTGGAGAGCCTGATGCTGCGCAGCCGGAGCCGGTCGGGGATCAACGACTTCAACGCCGACTCGCTGCTGGCCGGGACGCTGTACGTGCGCGGCCAGGCGACCGATCAGCACGGCGTGCCCATCAGCAACAACGGCTGGAACACGCACACGGCCCGGTCGTGCCAGTTCGACGTCAACGGGAACCTGATGCAGGACGCATCGGGGAACCTGGTGCCGCAGCACTTCGATCCCGCCGGCAATCCGCCGCAACCTGGCGAGAACCTGTACCTCGACTATCCGACGAACTACGCGGACCAGCCCGACGGCCTGCTGCCGACGACGTTCCCGCCGCCCTTCCCCGACGATGGCGGGATCGACCCGGCGACCGGGCTGCCGAGCACGATCGGCGCCAACAATCGGCGCGTCGACCCGGGCGAGTTCCTTGCCGTCGCCCACGACGCCGACGGCAGCATCGCGTCGGGGATCGTCTACGTCGCCGACCCGGGCGTGCACATCAACAGCCAGACCCAGTACAACCGGGCGCTGACCATCGGCAACCGCGCGAGCCTCGCGTCGGTGACGACGGGGAACGTGATCCTCTCGGGGACGCAGGCGAACCCGATCGTGATCACGGGCACGGTCGCGATCGACGGCGACGTGGTGATCGACGGCTGGATCAAGGGGACCGGATCGATCGTGGCCAGCGGAAACGTGTACGCGCCCGGCGACCTGCGCTATCTCGACGGGCGCGCGTACCTGCCGGGGGATTCTCCCGGGCAGCCCACCGGGGGGCCGACGTTCGGCGTCGCCCAGGACGGGACGGCGAACACGCTGGGCCTCGCCGCGGGCGGGAACATGCTCATCGGCGACTACCTCAGGCCCTCGTCGATCTTCGACCCGGGGCAGTACGACATCGTCAGCGGGGACGCCTCGGGATCGTGGAACTTCGCGCTGGCGGAGATCTCGCTCTTCAACCGGACGGAATGGGCGCACACGCAGCCTTTCCTGCCGGGACACGGGCAGGATCCGCACAATCCGGCGACGTGGACGGTGCCGAACCCCGGATACATCGCGAGCTACGTCCCGCGCTACTACCAGTTCGGTCCGGGGGACCAGGTCCCGATCTACAACCTCGGCAACCTGTACTTCGATCCTTCGACGCGCACATGGCTCGGCGACGAGGTCCCGACGAGCTGGGATCCGAACGTCATGACGATCATCGACCCGGGCGACCATTCGAATCCGCTGCTCTACGATCCGACGACGGGAGCGGCGCGGGCGGCGGTGCTGCCGGTCGGGGCGCAGGGGGGCTGGCTGCCGGATGACTTCCAGAAGCACGCCATCGAGGCGTTCAAGGCCGGGCGTCCGGTGGGCGAGCCGATGCGCCTCGACGGGCTGTACTACACGAACAACGCGATCTTCGGCATCGTGCACAGGAACGACCGGATGGACGGGAAGCTGGTGGTCAACGGCTCGCTCGTGTGCGCGGATCTCGGGCTGCTCGCGCCAGGGAAGTCGGCGCCGGGCGGAGGGGACAACGTGCCGGGGTCGCCGTATTCGGTGGGGTTGCGGTTGAATTATGACGAGCGGACGAAGGGGATGCTCAACGTGAGGAATCCGTTCCAGGTTGCGATCCATAGGACGCTGTGGAGGCCGACGGCGGCGCTGTGATGCTCCGCAGGCCAATCAGACATAGAGCCACTCGCCGTCAGGCGTATGGCCGGCCTTGAGGATCGCTGCCCAGCTCGCGAGCTGGTCCGCTCTCCTGAAGCCGAGGGAAGCGCATCGAGTGAGGAACTCGATGACTGCTTCCCTGCGCCCTGCGGAGACCAGATCCCGGGCAAGACTGATGTAGGGCAGCTGAGGATCCGGAGCACAGGCCTCAAGGGCCGAAGCCGAGAGTGCGAGCTCCTGGACGGCGACGTCGAGATCTCCCCGGTGGACAGCGACCGCTCCGAGGATCGTGTGTGCGTGGTGCCGGCGCACCGCGTGGACGCGAGGATCCTCGCCGACGGGTCCTGCTGAGGGAGAGCCGTACTGGTGAGCGTACTGCTCGGCACGGTCCAGGTCTCCCGCTGCGATCGCGGCATTGGCGCACAGCACGGCTAGATCGAACTTGGCGGCATCCGACGAAGCCGTCCTGAGAAGCGGAGAGAGCACCTCGTGCGCCTCACGGCCCAGCGCAGCCGTCAGCGCCTGTCCTTGCTTCGGCCGCGAGCTGTACTGGATGCCGACCAACGTGCAGCGCCCGAGCAGATGGTCGGCGAACTTGCGCCGGCAGCTTGCATCGGAGGGTGCCAGCTCGATCGCACGCCGGAAGAGCGCTTCGCTGCGCTCAGGTTCCTGGTGCGAGAAAAAGAGCGCAGCGTTGATCAGGACCGCCGGCATTTCGGGTCGGCGCTCGACGTGCTGAACCCACAGTTGCTTCAGCCTGACCCACAGATCCAATTCCATGTGGGGGTTCACGTGGAAGCGGGTGAAAGCTGCCAGGTCCGAGTCAGGACGGTTCTGGACGACCCAGAGCCCGTGGTCGGCCAGTTTGCCGCGGGCAGTTGATTCGTCCTCCTCGATCCTGCCGACGCGGATCTCGATCCACCGGTGGTGCCAGTACCCGAACAGGGCGGTGCGCGAGTCCAGATCGCCAGGATTCTGCCCCAGTCTGGCTTCGAGCTCGGCCACTTCCGCAGCCGTGAGGGAGAGGCCCCGTCTGATCGTCGTCTCGAAATGCTCTGCGTCGCTCATTCGCGGGGGCCACTTCGAGGGCAACCCTCGCGATCAGCCGTGTCCCTGCGCTTCGAGCCAGCGTTCGGCGTCCATCGCGGCCATGCAGCCGGTGCCGGCGGCGGTCACGGCCTGACGGTAGGTCTTGTCCATCAGGTCGCCGCAGGCGAACACGCCCTCGACCGACGTGTAGGTCCCCTTCTGCACCT
Organism: Planctomycetota bacterium; assembly: GCA_041488095.1. Lineage (GTDB taxonomy): Bacteria > Planctomycetota > UBA1135 > UBA1135 > DASYPQ01. Next base: position 4,407 of record JBGPOP010000018.1, on the reverse strand, counting down.
TGACGTACCCCTGCGGGTCCATCTCGATCTGCCCGGCGAAGACCTTCGAGTTCGGCTCGTGCCCGATCGCGATGAACACGCCGTCGACCGCGACCTCGGCCACCTCCCCATTCCGCGTGTCCTTCATCCGCACGCCGCGCACCTTCTTCTTGTCGGGGAGCGACAGCACCTCGGCCACCGTCTTGTACACGGCCCAGTCGATCTTCGGGTTCTTCCGCGCGCGCTCGAGCATGATCTTGCTGGCGCGGAACTCCTCCCTCCGGTGGACGATCGTGACCTGGCTCGCGAAGCGCGTCAGGAAGTTGGCCTCCTCCATCGCCGTGTCTCCCCCGCCGATGACGAGCACCTTCTTCTCCTTGAAGAACGCCCCGTCGCACGTCGCGCAGGCCGACACGCCGTGCCCCATCAGCTCCGTCTCGCTCGGCAAGCCGAGGAGCTTCGCGCTCGCGCCCGTCGCGAGGATCACCGCGCGGGCCTGGAACGAGTCGAAGTCCGTCCGCACCGTGAACGGCCGCTTGCGGAAGTCGACCTCGATCACCTCCTCGAAGCGGATCTCCGTCCCGAATCGCTCGGCCTGCTTCTGGAAGTCCTCCATCATCTTCGGCCCGAGCACGCCCTCGGGATAACCGGGGTAGTTCTCGACGTCGGTCGTGATCGTGAGCTGCCCGCCGGGCTGCATCCCCTGGAAGAGCAGCGGCTTCAGGTTCGCCCGCGCGGCGTAGATGGCGGCCGTGTAACCGGCCGGGCCGGAGCCGATGATGAGGAGGTCTCGGACCTGGGTCATGGTGGGGTCGGTTTGGGGTCGAGGGGCGGACAGTGTAGGCTCTCTCTTCCCCCGTTCCACCGGCCCGCTCGCCTCCACGCAACATGCCCGGCCCCCGTGTCTTCGCCGTCGACGAAGTCGACGCATTGATCCCCAGGCTCGAGAACAGCTTCAGCCGGATGGACGACATCCGCTCGCGCCTGCGCATGCTCACGATCCGCGTCAACGCGCTCGAGCTGATCTGGGGACACCAGGTCCACGAGAAGGGAAACCCCGACCACGGCGAGCTGCAGCAGCACCTCTCCGAGATGAAGCAGGCCGAGGACGAGGTCGAGGCGCTGACGAAGAGGGTCGCGCGCATGGGCGGGCAGGTGAAGAGCGTCGACCCGCCGCTGGTCGACTTCTACGGTGTGCGCGAAGGGCGCCTCGTGTTCTGGTGCTGGACGCGCGGCGAGACTCACGTCGAGCACTGGCACCACGTCGACCAGGGGTTCTCCAACCGACAGCCGGTGTGAGCCCGAGCATGGGCGGGCTGCTCCCGGATCACCCCGGCGCCGGTTCCGCCCTGGCCGGGTCGTGGCTTCCGCGCCTCGTGCTCCTCTCCGATCTCATACGCCGCGCCGCGCGCGCGACTCTGATGGAGGCTGTTTCGACCGGCTCCCTGGAAGCGCTCGCGCGCCCCGTCGGTCGAGGCGCGGGCGACGTGACGTACGGGCTCGACGCGCCGGCGGAGGCGGTCCTCAGCGAGTGGCTGAGCGAGATGGCGAAGTCGGCTCCGCTGTCCCTCCTGACCGAGGACGCGGGCTGGCGTCACATGGGCCCGGGGAAGCGCGGCGAGGCGCTGGAGCTCCCCGGCTTCGACCACGGCGGCCCGCGGATCGTGGTCGACCCGATCGACGGCACGCGCATGCTGATGAGCGATCTGCGGCCGGCCTGGAGCGTGATCGGTCTCGCCGGTCCGGGCACCGGGGAGCCGCGGCTCTCGGATCTCCTCGCGGGCGTTCTCTCGGAGATCCCCGACTCGCGCGCCGCACGCTACCGGCGGCTCGCGGCGGCGCGCGGTCAGGGCTGCTGGTTCGAGGAGCGCGGCCTCGCCGACGAGCGCCTCCTCGACGAACGCCGACTCGAGAGCGGCACGGACGACCGCGTCGACCACGGCTACTTCCCCTTCTTCAGGTACATGCCCGACCTGCGCCCGGAGATCGCGAAGATCGAGGCCGCGTTCTTCGCACGCCTGGCCGAGCGCGAGGGCGCGGACGTGCGGGCCTGCTGGGACGATCAGTACATCAGCAACGGCGGCCAGCTCGCGCTGCTCGCGCTCGGCCGCTACCGCATGATCGCCGACCTGCGCGCGTGGCTCGCCGATCGGCGCGGCCAGCCGACCTTGACCAGCAAGCCCTACGACATCGCCGGCGCGGTGATCTGCGCGCAGGAGGCCGGCTGCGAGGTCACGGCGGTCGACGGCTCGGCTCTCGATTTCCCGCTGGACGCGAAGACGCCGGTGAGCTTCGTCGGATGGGTCAACCGCCGGACCCGAGCGCGGCTCGAGCCGCACCTCCGAGAAGTGTTGCGGGAACAAGCGCGGCCGGATCCAATGACCCGTTGATTCGTGTAGTGGCAGATCTGTCCAATAGCAGTCACGCGCGTGGTGACACAGCACACGCCCAGATGTCAGGATTCGGGTCAGTCTCCCTGGAGGGCTTCGCCGACGCGGTTGCCATGGGCTCCCCCACGGTAGACATGAGAGGTACTTTCACCACCGCTCGGAACAGTGGCACACGGAGGTCGTGCCTATGAGCAGCGAGTCGCGGCAGCAGGCAGTGATAGAAGCCGTTCGCCAGTGGCAGACGCGGCTGCTTCAACTCGACCGTCGCAACGCACTTCTCTACTTCGCAATGGGCAAACGCGGCGTGGCGCTCCGGGTCATTGAAGCGGACGCTCTCCTCGAGCAGCTCGCTGCGTCACGATCCGGCTTGGCGTTCGCTTACGCTGAGCGCGCCCGCGTGGGCAGCGGGGAGCTTTTCGACGTGCCATCGGACACCGAGCATGAGGCACCTGAGCCGCAAGTGCGTGTCCGCCCCGGCGATCTCAACACAGATCTAGCGCCGCTCGAACTCCAGAAACGACTTGGCGGGCTTAGCAAGCGGAACCGCGTGTGGCAGGAGGAGCAGGGTCTCAACGTCTTGTTCATCGTGCTCGGATTCTTGCGCTGGGTGGACGAAGACCAGGAGCCAGCGTGCTCGCCGATCCTCCTCGTCCCGTGCGACCTGACACGCGAGTCACCGCGGGACCCGTACATACTCGTCGGCGAGGAGTCCGACGACCCCGTCGTGAACCCGACGCTCCGTCACAAGCTCGCCACAGCGGCGGGCATCACGCTTCCGGAGTTTGGCGATGAGACGATCGCGGAGTACTTGGCAGCCGTCGAACGCCTCGTCGCTGACCGAGAAAACTGGTCAGTTGAGAACTCCATCGTGGTTGCGACCTTTCCATTTTCGAAGCTCGCAATGTGGGAAGATCTCGATCTGATGGCTTTGACCGGCGTTACCCATCCTCTCGTCCGTCGCCTTGCAGGCGACGCAGATGCGCGAGTCGAGGAACCCGTCGACAGAGCGGTCGCGATCCCGAAGGACAACGTCGGACTCCAAGGAGCGAAGCTTGACGACCTGCTTGACGTTCGCGACCAACACACGGTCGTAGATGCCGACTTCAGTCAGCTTCGGGCGATCGAACTGGCACGGTCGGGTGCCAACCTTGTGATCCATGGACCGCCTGGTACGGGGAAGAGCCAGACCATCGCCAACATCGTCGCGACGCTGCTCGCGGAGGGGCGGCGCGTTCTCTTCGTAAGCGAGAAGACCGCAGCCCTTGACGTCGTCAAGCGACGCCTTACGGAAGTCGGGCTGGGCGCGTTCTGTCTCGATCTCCACAGTGATCGTGGCAGGAAGACATCGGTGTACGCGCAGCTCCGCGCGGCACTGGATCAGCCTCCCGCCGACCTGCAAGAGTTCCCGTACGAGCGGCTGGTCGCGCGCCGTGACCATCTGAACTCCATCGTGCGAGCGCTCCACGAGGTTCGCCAGCCGCTGGGACTCTCCGTGTTTGCCGTCCACGGGCGCGTCGCAGCGATTGGCGATGTCCTGCGCCTGAACATTGTCGTTCACGACGTCTCCAGCCTCGACGCTAATCGGCTGCGTTGCATCCAGGACGCGGTGCGCCGGATCGCTGATCGAGCAATGGAATTTCGGGAACATCATACGAGCCGATGGCGTTCCCTCGGACCCACTGGGCCTTCCCCGCGCCTCGCCGACGCGGTGCGCAACGACCTCACGCAAGTCCGAACGGCGGTCGACGCCACCGTACACGCCGTGGGAATCGCGGCCACGGTGTGCGGCGTCGTCTCGCCAAGAACGCTGCTCGAGGTGACGCAGCTCGTATGCTTGCTCACCCACCTCAAGAACGCCCAAGGTGGGGTCCCCGCGCAGTGGCTTGAACCCGGGGGACTAGCCCGGATGATTCACGAGAAGTAGGCGCGGGTGCGTTGCGCCCTGCCGATTCGGTGCTTGGAAACACGCCGAATCCGCGAGAGGAGCCCACACCCGCATGTGCGACGGTACACGACAGAGCGTTCTCTTCGAAGGGGT
>JBGPOP010000017.1:0-93132 GCA_041488095.1 Planctomycetota bacterium | reverse complement strand
GCCTTGCAGCAGCTTCAGAACGCAGGCATCAACTCTCCGAGGGGCCTCGTCAGTCCTCGACCCTCCTCGGATCGCACCCGGCCCTCTTCAGGTCCGGTCTCCGCCCAGGACCGCTTCGTCTGGTGAGAGATGCGGGCTAGGGGCGCCCGAAGAGGGCGAGATCGAGGTTGCACCCGATGTCCGCGCGCGCGGCGTCGCGCTGTTCGAGCGGATCTACGCGGACGAGGCCGCACCCGTGCGCGCGATGCTCTCGCGCGGCCATCCAGAATTCGAACGATGGGTCCTCGAGCACGCCTACGGGCGTGTGTTGTCGCGCCCAGGGATCTCTCCGGACCGCCGCGAGCTTCTCGCGGTGGTCGCGCTGGCGGCTCTGGGGCAAGAGCGGCAGCTCGCGAGCCACGCTCGCGGCGCGCTGCGGTGCGGCGCCACCTCGACCGAGACCGCCGAGGCCCTGGAGTCGGTCGCCGATCTCGTGGAACCGGAGAGGCTCGAGGACGCGCGACGCCTGGTCTCGCGCCTTGGCTGAGCTCGAGCGAGCCCCGACCACGCCGCTTGGCCACGCCCGTCGCGCCCTCGGGGGGGTATGGCGTCCACCTGGCGGGCGGTTCCTCGAGCCGCCCGGAAGGCCGGCGGGCCCGGGATCGCGGTTTCAGTCGCGGAGGTGCGGCCACCGATAACGCCTGCCAGCACTTCCCCGCTTCCCTGGCCGACGGCGGTCAGGGGGAGAGCGGTCGACCATGACAGTCTCCCCCGCCCCCATCACCGACTCCCGATCGTCCGCCTCCGCCGGCTCGTCTCCTCCGAGCGCCGTGCGGTTCTCGCTGCTCGCGATCGACGACAGCCCCTCCGATCTGGATGTGCTGCGCCGCCTGGTGCGGAAGATGCCGGAGTGGGAAGTGGAGTTCCTCGCGTGCAGCGAACCCATGGAGGCAGTCGCCCTCCTCGACCAGCGATCGGTCGACGTGGTGCTCGTCGACTACCGGCTGGGTGCGATCACCGGACTGCAGCTCCTGGAGGAGCTGCGTCGATCGGGGTTCCAGGGCGCGATCATCGTGCTCACCGGCCAGGGCGACGAGCGTGTCGCGGCCGAGGCCATGCGCTCGGGCGCGGCCGACTACATGCCCAAGGAAGACCTGTCCGGCGCGAACTTGCGACGGGCCGTGAGCAGCGCTCTCGAGAGGAGTCGGCTTCAGATCGCGCTGACCGAGCACCGCAAGCGCCTCGAGCGGGCGAACCAGGACCTCCAGCGCAGGAACACGGAGATCCAGAGCTTCTACCACACGCTCTCGCACGAGCTGAAGACGCCGCTCACCGCCGCGCGCGAGTTCGTGTCGATCCTGATGGAGGGCCTGGCCGGGCCGCTCACTCCGACCCAGACCGAGTACCTGGGATACGTCAAGGAAGGCTGCGACCAGATGACGGTCTGCATGAACGACATCCTCGACGTCACGCGGATGGAGACGGGTCGGCTCTCGATGCGACCGAGCCCGCAGGACCTTCCAGCCCTCGTGCGGCGGGTCGCGGCAACCCTCGCCAGCCGCGCGCAGGCCGCCGGGATCCAGATCGAGCAGGACATCGCTCCGGGGATCCCCGAGACAGTCTTCGATCCGCATCGGATCGCCCAGGTCCTGAGCAACCTGGTCGACAACGCTCTGAAATTCTCGCCGGATGGCGGGAGGGTGAAGATCCGCGTCGGGCGGGATCCTTCGGACGCGGAGCGGATCTCGGTGTCGGTCGAAGACACCGGCAAGGGCATCCCCCCCGAGCACCAAGCCAACATCTTCGAGCGCCTGTACCAGGTGCGCGACGGCAGCGAGCAGAGCCGGATGGGGCTGGGCCTGGGCCTCTTCATCTGCCGAGAGATCGTGCGACTTCACGGAGGAGAAATCTCCGTGCAGAGCGAAGTGGGGAAGGGAACCACGTTCACGTTCACCTTGCCCGGGGTCCGAGTCAGCCAGCCTGCCAATCCAGAAGGGAGTTCGAGCACACATGCATAAGATCCTCATCGTCGACGACGACAAGAAAATCGTCACCGCGCTGTCCATCCGGCTCCGGGCGGAGGGCTACGAAGTCGTAGCTGCCTTCGACGGACCCACCGGGACTGAAGCGGCCATCCGACAGCACCCGGCCCTGATCATCATGGACATCTCGCTGCCCTTCTCGAACGGGCTGCGGACGGTCCGGCAGATCCAGCGGGCGTCCGGGATGGCGGAGACGCCGGTCATCTTCATCACCGCGAGCAAGCTGCCGGGCGTCCGCGAGCAGGCGGATGCGCTGGGAGCGGCCGGCTTCTTCGAGAAGCCCTACGAGGCCAACGAGCTGCTGGCCCTCATCCATCAACTGCTCGAGCAGCCGGTCGAAGGCCGAAGCACGGCCGGCTGACGGACGAGCCGCGGCCCGGGAGGAGTCCCGTCCCCTTCCCTTCCCGCCCGCGGTCCGGCCCATGCCGATCCCCACCGAGCCTGAGCCATGGTGATCGAGATCTTGATGGTCGAGGACAGCCTGGCGGACGTGCGCCTGACGCGCCGCGCCCTGCAGAAGTGCCGCGTGCCCAACAACTTGCACGTGGTCCGCGATGGCGTCGAGGCGATGGCTTTCGTGCAGCGCCGTGAGCCGTTCGCGCAGGCTCCGCGCCCCAACTTGATCCTCCTGGACCTGAACCTCCCGCGGAAGGACGGGCGGGCCGTGCTGGCGGAGATCAAGTCCGACGAACTGCTGAAGACCATTCCGGTGGTCGTGCTGACGACGTCGCTCGCTCCCGAGGACGTGCGGACCTGCTACCAGCTCCACGCCAACTGCTTCATGGTCAAGCCCGTGGACCTGGACAGCTTCACCGCGACGATCCTTGCCATCGAGGAGTTCTGGCTGAACCGGGCCCAGCTCCCGCCCAACTAGGGCGGAGCGCGCGGTCGCGATCCATGGCTCGGGGTTCAGTCCGCCTGCGCGCCATCCCTCCCCGGTGGCGGACGCCGGCCGAGGCCGTGCTCGTTGCCCTGGGCTACTACCTCTGCGGCAGGCTGGCGCTCTTGCTCGCCATCCCGCCCGGCTCCGCAACGGCGGTCTGGCCGGCTTCCGGGTTGGCGCTGGCCGCGGTCCTGCTGATCGGACCCCGCGTGTGGCCGGGGATCCTCCTGGGTGCCTTCGCGGTCAGGGTCGGGACCTGGTTCGATCCGAGCAGCACGGCCGCGGTCATCGCCTCCGTCGGGCTGCCTCTCCTGATCGGAGCGGGTGCGGCCTTGCAGGCCCTGGTGGGCGGATCCCTCGTGCGCCGGATGGCCGGGTATCCGAACACCCTGGCGAACGAATCGGACGTCCTGCGCTTCCTGCTGCTGGGCGGGCCCGTGAGCAGCCTGATCGGCGCGTCGGTCGGCGTCGCGGGCCTCTTGATGTTCGGAGCCATCCCCGGTCACGAGATCGTGCCCACCTGGGGAGCGTGGTGGGTGAGAGACACGATCGGGACCGCGCTCTTCGCTCCGCTCGCACTCCTGTGGTGCACGAGCCCGGTGCTCTCCGGGTTGCGCCGGAAGATCTCGGTCACCGTGCCGATGTGCCTGATCTTCGGGCTGGCCGTGGTCTTGTTCCTCCAGGTCGGAGCGAGGGAACAGGAGCGCCTCGAGACCGACTTCGAGCGCCGAGCCGACGACCTCGCCCACCGTCTCCGGCGAAGCTTCGACGGGAGCCTCGACGTGCTCGAGTCCCTGGGCAGCTTCTGCGACGCCACCCAGCGGATCGACCGGCGGGAGTTCAACACCTTCGCACGGAGCGCGATCTCGCGCAGTCGGAGCGTCCAGGCCCTCACCTGGAATCCTCGCGTGAAGGATTCGGAACGGACGGAATGCATCCGGGCCGCGCGGCTCGAGGTGGAGCCGGGGTTCCAGATCCTGGAGCGCGACTCGCGCGGGACGTTCATCCCGGCAGCGCGACGCGACGAATATGCCCCCGCGTACTACGTCGAGCCTCTCGAGGGGCCGGAGTGCGTGCTGGGGTTCGACGCATCCTCCGACCCGGATCGCCGCGAGGCCCTCCTGCGGGCTCGCGACAGCGGCGCTCCCGCGGCCACGGCGCCGATCCAGCTCGGGCCGAACGGCGATCGCCAGCTCGCCCTGCTCGTCTTCCGGCCGATCTTCGGCCGGGGAGAGCCGCACGAATCCGTGTCGGCACGACGGACCAGCGTGGCCGGGTACGCGACCGCCGTGTTCCGCATCAGCGACATGCTGGAAGAGGCTCTGGCAGGCGTGGATGTCGAGTTCCTCCAGATCGAGCTCTGGGACGTGACGGGACCCTCAGCCGAACGTGTGCTCTACCAGCACCGACGGCCCGATCCCGAGGAAGGCGTCCCGTCTCCAAGCCGTGGAGACCGGGAGATCCGGCCGAGAAGCGCGCGCTATCCGATGGCCGGTCGCGTGTGGGAGATGCGCTTCCAAGTCGATCCGGCCCACCTGTCCGCGCAGCGCTCCTGGCAGGCCTGGGGCGTCCTCGCCGGCGGCCTCCTGTTCACCGGGTTCCTGGGAGCCTTCCTGCTCGTGGTGACCGGACGCGCCGACGCGATCCAGGAGCTGGTCGCCCGCCGAACGTCCGAGCTGGAGCAGGCCAACGCGGAACTGCGGCACGAGGTCGCGGAGCGGGCGCGCGCGGAGGAAGAGCACCAGATGAGCGAGGCGCGCCTGGCCGCCGCACAGCAGGTCGCGCACCTGGGGAGCTGGGAGCTCGACATGGAGAGCCACGCCATCGTGTGGAGCGACGAGCTCTACCGCATCCACGGCCTCGCTCCGGGCGAAGTATCCATCGACTACGAGCAGTTCCTGATCCGGGTCCACCCCGACGACCGTGAGTACGTCGACCTGGTCATCGGGCAGGCTGCGCGCGATCACAGGCCGTTCAGCTTCCACCACCGCATCGTGCGCCCCGACGGCGAGATCCGGACCCTGCACGGGCGCGGCGAGGTGACTCTCGATCCGACGGGCAGGCCGATCCGCATGCGCGGAACGGGGCAGGACGTGACCGAACTCAAGCGAACGGAAAAGGACCTGGCGAATCGGACGGCGGAGCTGGAGCGCTCCAACGCCGAGCTGGAACGCTTCGCCTACGTCGCCTCCCACGACCTCCAGGAGCCGCTGCGCGCGGTGGCGAGCCACGTCCAGATCCTCGAGCAGGACTACCGGGGCCGCCTCGATCCTGAAGCCGACGAGAGCATCCGCTGCGCCGTCGAGGGCGCCCGGCGCATGCACGATCTGATCAACGACTACCTGGCCTACTCGCGGGTGCGGAGCGGCTCCGGGCCGCATCTCTTGATCGCCGCAGAGGGGGCGCTGCGCGCCGCGCTCCAAAACCTCGAACGCACGATCGGGGAGAGCGGTGCCGAGGTCACGCACGACGACATGCCGGAGGTCGTCGCCGACTCCACCCAGCTCGTGCAGCTCTTCCAGAACCTGATCGCCAACGCGGTCAAGTTCCGTGGCGACGATCCTCCCCGCGTGCACGTCTCGGCGGCTCGTGCGGACAAGACCTGGCTCTTCTCCGTGCGCGACAACGGCATCGGAATCGATCCGGAGCACACCGGTCGGATCTTCAGCATGTTCCAGCGCCTCCACACCCAGGACCGATATCCGGGCACCGGGATCGGGCTGGCGATCTGCAAGAAGATCGTCGAGTGCCACGGCGGGAGGATCTGGGTCGAGTCCATGCCCGGGATGGGGGCCACGTTCCGTTTCACCCTGCCGGTGTGCGCGCAGGATCACAGCGCGGACGCGCTCGACCGCGACGACACGTCTGACCTCGCAACGGCGCTCGAGACCGAGTTGGGAGAACACGCATGACACATTCATTCCGTTCACGCATCTGGAGCCTGGCGTTCGGCGGAGCGGCCGCCGCGTTCATGCTGTGGAGCCTGTGGCTGATCCATTCCGTTGGAAGGCTGCAGACCGAGCTCACGGCCAGCGTGTCCCACATCTCGCGCATCCAGGAGATCGAGCCCTCATTGCGCCAACTCCAGCAGGGGCTGGCCGAGATCGCAGGACAGGGCGACGCCAAGGCTGGAGCGACAACCTGGACCCGCGCCGCACGGGGCTACGCAGCCGGGGTCGCCCTCCTGCGTCGCGACCAGGAGATCGCCAGCCTCCTGGCCAAGACGGATCAGTGCGCGCGGCGCATCCTGTCTCTGGGCCTGCAGAATCTGCGCAGCCCGGGGACGCCCGAGGTCCGCCGCGCCCGACTCTCGGAGGCGAACGAAAACCTGAACAGCGGGATCGCCGCGGTGCAGGAGTCGGTGCGGGAGCTGCTCCAGCGCGCGGCCTCGATTTCCTCGGACCTCGGGCAGGAACGATTGGAGCTCGACAACGTCGCCATCATCGCCTGTCTCCTGGCCGCTCTGGCCTCGATCCTCATGGAGCTCAACCGGCGGGACAACCGCCGCCTCGTGGCCGCCGAGAAGCGTCTGACGCTGGCTCACCGGACCCTCGAGTCGCGCGCCGTGGAGCTCACCGACACGAACTCGCGCCTGCACTCCGAGATCCTCCAGCGAGAACGGTCGGAGAAGGAGCTCGCGCAGCGCACCGCAGAGCTCGAGCGCTCGAATTCCGAGCTGGAGCGCTTCGCCTACGTCGCCTCCCATGACCTCCAGGAGCCGCTGCGCGCGGTGGCGGCCCACGTCCAGATCCTCCAGGAGGACTACCAGGGCCGGCTCGACGCCGATGCCGACGAGTCGATCCGCCACGCCGTCGAGGGCGCGGATCACATGCGTCTCCTGATCAGCGACCTCCTGGCCTACTCGCGCATCGGACGGAGCCACGACGCCCTGGAGCCCACGTCCGCCGCGCACGCCTTCTCGACGGCCCTGCGGCAGCTCGTCGTCGCGATCGAGGAGTCCGGTGCGCAGGTCACCTGCGACGATCTCCCCGAGGTCATCGCCGACCCCACCCAGCTCATGCAGCTCTTCCAGAACCTGGTCGGCAACGCCCTCAAGTTCCGCAAGGAGAATCCCCCGCGCGTCCATGTCTCGGTCGCTCGGTCGGACGAGGGCTGGCTCTTCTCGGTGCGCGACAACGGCATCGGCTTCGATCCGAAACATGCGGAGCGCATCTTCGCCCCGTTCGAACGCCTGCACGGACGCCACCAGTACCCCGGCACCGGCATCGGTCTGGCGATCTGCAAGAAGATCGTGGAGCGCCACGGCGGCCGGATCTGGGTCGAGTCCCAGCCGGGAAACGGCTGCACGTTCAGGTTCACCCTGCCCGGCGCGAAGTCCCCGCCCGCGGAAGCGACGCGCGAGGAGCCGGGCACGAGCGACGGCGCTGCGCCGGAGGATCCGGCCCTGCGAATTCCGCCCGCCCTGCCCTCCGTCCCAACCCAGGACAGGGCCGAGCCGTCCCATCCTGTCACCCTCGCGAACCGGTAGGCGAGACGGCGGTCAGCGCCTCACGCCGTCGACCGTCGCCTTCAGGAGCCTCACGGGTTCGAAGGAACGCACGCTGAAGTCAAGGCTCTTCTCGTCGCCGCGGAGTGTGAGCTGGAGGCTCTCGATGATGCTCTTACCGTCGAGATCCACCTGCGCGTGCCCCGCGGTGCGGTTCAGGACCAGGCGCAGCTCGTAGGGCCGTCCGCGCGGGAGGCCCTCGAACGCCTTTCCGCTCCCCGCTCGAGCGTGGGCCACGGCCTCGGCGGCCTCGCCGGTCTCGACCAGGCACCGGGGGCGCTTGCCGCTGACGAGCGCGACGTGGAATCCGGCGGCCGAGACGAACAGGAGATCGGGTGGCGAGTCGGCGGGCTGCTCGAAGGCGATGTGGATCTCGAGGCTCTCGGACTGCGGCCGGAGCGGGTCCCGCAGGATCAGCTTGGGGGCCGGGCTCGCGAGCATCTCCTCGTCGCTCCGCGCGTAGCGGGCGGCCACCCAGCCGATGCCGTCCGCGCCCCACGCGCCCGGAGCGAAGCTCCCCGGGGCCCCCGCGCCGAAGTCGAAGCGCAAGACCGCGCGCTGCCGGCCGGCCGGTAGATCGATGCGGTCGGGCGGAAGGAGGAACGCCTTCTGGAATTCGGCCAGCGTCGAGGGCGTCCCCTCGTGCACCAGCGCGTCGCGCAATCCGCGCACCACGGCCAGCTCGTCGGGATGGAGCACGTCCTCGAAGCGGAACACCCCCTCGATCCGGTTCAGCTTCTTCTCGCGCGGGCCGCTCTCGAGCGCCTCGCGGCGCAGGAGGCGCAACTTCTCCACCGCGCGCTGGCGCCGTTCGCCCTGTGGGCTGTCGACCCGGGCGAGCGCCGCGATCCTGCGCTCCAATTCGGCCAGCAACGGCTCCCCGGACGGCAGCGGACCGGCGCCGAGTGCCGCCTCGGCCCCGCGCGCGGATTCCACGCTTCCCGGATCTCCCTCTCGCCAGCGGAACAGGGCCAGCAGCAGACGATCGGAGGGATCGACGGCCTCGGCGTGCGCGAGGCCGGCGAACTCCTCGAGGGCCGCCCCGGGCAGGAGCTCCCCGGCGGTCGAAGGGGCCTTCAGGACGAAGGCTCGCTCCCGCCCGTGTTCAGGCTTCATGCGAAAGCCGTCCGCGAGAGGATCCGCGCCCGCGAGAAGACGGCCCGTGAAGGCGATCGTGCGGATCTGGAGCTTGACCGCCTGATCGTCGCGAGCGCGGACGCCGTCCGCCGCCCGGCGGAGCAGCTCCTCGAGCTTGCGCGCCTCGCGCGAGGACAGATCGATCTTCGCGCGCAACGCGGCGCTCCAGGGCTCCGCGGCGGCGCTCTCGAACGCCTGCGCGATCTCGCCGTAGAGGCGCTTCTTCCACAGGGGTGAAGCATCTTCCTCCAGCTCGGCGAGCCTCAGCCGCGCGTCCTCGTCGATGACCTGCCGCTCGGATTCGGCCAGCGTCTGCGCGCCCCGGGCGAGCTCCTCGTGGGCCAAACGCGGCACGCCGATCGGCATGCGATCGACGGAGAGCCCGCGGGCCGAGAGCTTCGTCTCCCAGTCCGTGTGCAGCCGGTCGGCGGCGTCCTTCTCGGTGCGATCCGCGAGTCCCTGGCGCAGTGCGGTGACGCGCTCCTCGACCCACGCGCGCAGATCGGCGTCGAGCACGGACCAGGCCTTGTCGAGCGCCGCCCGGCGCTCTTCGAGGCGGGTCCGGACCGGCTCCGTCACTCGCGCGACATCCGCGTCGGAAAGGCCATGCAGCGGCAGGCCGGCTGCCTCCGCCCCAGCGCGCGGAGCGAAAGTCAGCAGGTCGCGCGCCGTCCTCCAATCACCCTGGCGCACCAGTTCGTCGACGCGGGGCAGCACCTTCTCCTTCACATGACGCTCGAGGGCTGCGGCCAGGTTGGTCAAGGTCCGCTCGCGCTCAGCGCGCACGTGGTCGGCGAGGGCGGAGACCCAGCGGTCGAAGTCTGGCCCGATGGGATCGGGCAGCTTTCCGCTCCCGACGCGCGCGGCGAGATTGCCTGCGAGCCCGCCCGTCGCGAGGCGTTCGGCCTCGTCGAACTCGAGCGCCGAGAGCTTGCGGGAGAGATCGGTCTCGGCGGCCCGCTTGAACTCATACACCTCGGTTTCGATGCGCGAGACGAGGTGCTGGTGAGCCTCTTCGAGGCGCACGCGAGCCTCGGGTGCGAGCGCCGTCGAGCGCTCGAGCGAATTCACCTGGGCGAGGGCACCGGCCAGACCCTTGGCCGGACCCGCTGCCGCGGCCCCGATGCGTTCGACCGGGTCCGGTGCAGCCGGCGCGGCGGCCGCGTCTGCCGAGACCGGTGACTCGCGGCCGGCGGTCAGGGCGATCAGCCAGACGCCCGCGAGCCCGGCCGCGACCAGTGCGGCGAATCCCGCCGCGCGTAGCACCCGGCGCCCATCCCGGGCGACCGGGTCGAGACCGGCTCGAGCGACCCTGGGCGCACGGCGCTCGCGCACGCGCTCGAGATCGACGAGCAGCTCGGCCGGGGTCGAGTAGCGCCGCGCGCGATCGCGGGTCAGGCACTTGCGCAGGACCAGCGCGAAACCGCGCGAGAGGTACGGGGCGAGCTGCGCCGGGTCGGCCACGCGGGAGTAGAGAACCGCCGAGAGGATCTCGGCCACCGATTCGCCCGCGAAGGGCGGCCTCCCGCACACGGCGTGGTACATCGTCGCGCCCAGGGACCAGAGGTCGCTCTGGACGTCGGCGCTGCGCGGGTCGCGCGCCTGCTCGGGGCTGATGTAGTGCGGTGTGCCGAGGGTGCCGCCGCCCTTGGTCAGGAGCGGATCGTCGTCGGCGACGGCCAGACCCAGGTCCACGAGCAGGGCTCGCCCGCCGCGCTCGACCAGGATGTTGCCGGGCTTGATGTCGCGGTGCACCACGCCGCGCTCGAAAGCGTGCTGGAGCGCCTCGACCAGCGGGATGAACATGCGCAGGGCCTCGCGCTCGGAGAGCGGGCCCTCGCGCAGGCGGTCCTGGAGCGAGACGCCGTCGACGATCTCCATCGCGTACCACCACACCCCGCCGACCTCCCCCATGTCGATCGCCGAGATGATGTTCGGATGCGCCAGTCGCGCGGTCGTGCGCGCCTCGCGCTGGAGGCGCTGCTCGGCGCGGCGAGCGCCGACCAGCTCTCGGTGCAGCACCTTGAGCGCGACGACGCGGTCGACGGAGAGCTGGCGTGCGCGGTAGACGACGCCGGTTGCGCCGCGCCCGAGGACCGCCTCGATGCGGTAACCGGGGATGCGCGGCGCTTCCTGGTCGGGGCTCATCGGCTCGGACATCCTCGCATTCGGATCCCGCTTCCCCGGGCACAGCGCGCGACAGGAGAGCGCAGGTTCACCACCCTACTGCTGTCGACGCCGGCCAGGGAGCTCAGCCTTCGGCGGCCTGCGCGTCGCCGTTCGCGTCCGCGCCGGGCGCGGGTTCGTTCGTTGCCGGCCCGCGTTCGTCCACCGCGCGCGCGCGCGCCAGGCCGTATTTGTCGAGCTTGCGCTGCAGCGCGAAGCGGCTGATCCCGAGGTCGGACGCGGCCTTGCTCTTGTTGCCGCGTGCGCGGGAGAGCGCGGCCTCGATCGAGCGCCTCTCCAGGTCGGCGACCGCGGCCCGGATGTCCCCGGCCCCATCGTGGGGCGGGCCGCCCTTGGAGGCGGGCGCGAGGCCTGACGCGCCAGGCCCACGCAGCGAGCGGCGCTCGAGCACCGCGGTCGAAAGGTGCTCGGGGAGCGCCTCGCTGCCGGCCAGCACGACCAGGCGGCGCATCTCGTTCTCCAGCTCGCGCACGTTGCCGGGCCAGTCGTAGGCGAGGAGCGCGGCCATCGTTTCCGGGGCGAGCACGGGCGCGGGCTTGGCGGCCTCGCGCGCGGCGCGCGCGAGCAGGTGCTCGGCGAGCAGCGAAACGTCATCGCGGCGTTCCCGCAGCGCGGGCAGGTGGATGGTGAGGACGTGTACCCGGTAGAAGAGATCCTCGCGGAAGCTGCCCTCCCGAACCAGGTCCTCGAGATCGCGATTGCTTGCCGCGAGCAGGCGCACGTCGACCCGGATGCGCTGGTCGCTCCCGACCGGACGGAACTCGCCCTCCTGGAGGACGCGCAGGAGCTTCTTCTGCATCTCGGTGCTCATGTCACCGATCTCGTCGAGGAAGAGGGTCCCGCCGTCGGCCTGCTCCAGGAGCCCGCTCTTGCGCCGGTGCGCTCCGGTGAAGGCGCCGCGCGCGTGGCCGAACAGCTCCGACTCGAGCAGGGTGTCGGGCAACGCGGCGCAGTTCTCCGTGACGAAAGGCTTGCCCGCGCGCGGTCCGTTGAAGTGGATCGCGCGGGCGATCAGTTCCTTGCCCGTGCCGCTGTCGCCCTGGATCAGCACGGGCAACTCGGAGTCGATGATGCGGTCGAGCTGTCGGAATACCAGGTGCATCGCGTCCGAAGCGCCCACGATCGAGGAGTAGTCGTAACGCCCGCGCTCGCGGCCCAGCTCGGCGCGGACGACGGCCAGCTGGCTGTCCTGGTCGCGCACCTTGCGCCCCAGCTCGGCGTTGAGGCGCTCGATCTGGCGTCGCGACTCGGTGAGGCGCTGGTTCCGGGCGCGCAGCTCGGCGACCAGGCGCGCATTGCGGATCGCGATCGCGGCCTGATTCGCGAGCTGGTCGACGAGGTCCAGGTTGTCCTGAGAGAAAGCGCCGCGCTGCAGGCGGTTGTCGACGTACAGGACACCGTCGATCCGGTCCTCGATCCGGATCGGCAGGCACATCACCGAGCGCAGCCGCAAATCCTCGACGCTCTTCATGGCGCTGAATCGCTCGTCCGCGCCCGCGTCCACCGAGAGCAGCGGCCGGCCGCTGCGCAGCACCTGTCCGGCGATGCCGAGCGACACGCGCGAGCTGGGCAAGGGAATGTCGGCGCGGTCAAAGCTGCGTGCGACGCGGATGGTCATGCCCGAGACCCCGGTGGAATCTTCGCCCGCGGCGTCGGCTCCGGCCGCGGCGCCCTCGGGACCCGCGGTCCGGGCATCTCGCGCAACCGGCCCGATCGAAGCGGAGAGCAGGAGGAACCCGCGCTCCCCGCCGACCAGGGCCACGGCCGAGTCGACGATCAGGCGCAGCAGCCGGTCGATCTCGGTCTCACGCGAGAGCTCGCGGCTGATGCGCGCGAACACGGCCAGGTCGTCGCGTCCTTCGCGGACCGCGCCGGTCATCGTGCGCATGCCGATCGTCGCGAGATCCGGCTCGAGCTCGACCGGCTGGGTGTCTCCAGCCGGCGGTTCGAGACCCTCCGCCGGCGGACCGAGGAGGATCCGAGCCCCTCCGACCTGGATCCGGTCGCCGGCCTCGAGCAGACGTCGCGTGACCTTGTGGCCGTTGACCGTGGTGCCGTTCGCGGAGCCGAGATCGATCACCCAGGATCCCTCGGGCCCGATCTCGATGCGGCAGTGGTGCCGCGAGACGAGCGAGCTCGTCAAGCGGATGTCGTTGTCGACCGCTCTGCCGATGGATATGACGGGACGTGTGATGTCGACCTCGGATCGAGTTCCCTCCTCGTCGACGGTGAGCTTCATCGGTCGGCTCGGTCATAGGCCCGCGAGTGAAAACGCACAGCCCAGTCCCACTACCTTCCGTCATCGTTCGGTTACCGCACACTCTTGAGCTTGTCTTTGGGTCATGGAACTTAAACCCTGGTACGCCAAGGGGTTGAAGTTCGCCTGCACGCAGTGCGGTAACTGCTGCAGGAACCACGGCGACTACGCTTTCGTGTACTTGACCCCGGACGAAGTCCGGTCGATCGCCGCCTGGCTGGGCCTGTCGCGCCGCGATTTTCTCGAGCGCTACTGCTCTCGTGAGGATGGCGCCGTGAGCATCAGGACCGATTCGCCCGCATGCCCGTTCCTGGAATCCGACCACCGCTGCGCAATCTACCCGGTCCGCCCCAAGCAGTGCGCCACGTGGCCGTTCTGGAGCGAGAACCTCGAGAAGGCGGTCTGGGAGGAGGAGGTGCGCGCGTGCTGTCCGGGGATCGGCCAGGGCCGGCGCCACTCGTCGGAAGAAATCAAGCGCATCGCGGGCGAGGACGCGCGCTGGTACGGGCTCGAGTAGGCGCTCAGGGATCGAAACGCCGCGAGAGATGGGCCGGCACGATGGGACAGGCGGACACGGGCCGGGCGAAGAGCCGGTACCGAACCCGCGCGACCCCGTCGTAGAGCCTGTCGAGAAGCGGCGTAGGGACGAGCTTCGCCAGAGCGCCGGTCGCGCGCCACAGACCGCCGAGGCGCGCGAGGAGGTGCAGGATCGCGCGCGAGCGCACCAGGTCCTTACCCTGGCCGCTCTGGGCGACGACGCTGTCGGGACAGCGCGCACGCTCCTCCAAAGTGAGCGCGGCAGCGAAGGTCGCGCCCGAAAGCGGCGCGAAGCGGAAGCTCAGGCCGGTGCGATCCTCGGCGAGGAGGAAGCGCACGAGGCGGTGACAAAGGCCGCACCCTCCGTCGTAGAAGACCCGCGTCGGTCCGCGCTCCGAGAGGGGCGGGATCCATCCCGGGTCGACGGCGGATACCACCAGGAGCACGCCGAGAGCCCAGGGCAGCTCGATCTGCATCCGCGCAAGGCTCGCGCCCGCTGCGACGGTGAGCAAGAGCCTTCTCGCCCCGAAGTTCCAGCGCGGCAGGATCCAACTGCCCCCCGGGTCGCTCCGGCCGCGCGCGTCGAGCGTCCCATAGGGCGAACCGTGGGTGGTCGCATGGAGCAGCAGGAGGGCCGAGACCGCCCATTGTCCCGGGCTTCCCCAAGGGAGATCACCGTGATGGGCCACCGACCACGCCGCAGCCAGGACCAGCGCGGAGATCCGGTCGCGCACCCCAGCCGCGAGTGCGAAGCACAACGCCGCCACCGGCAGACGGAAGGTCCAGCCGTCGAGCGCTCCGATGAGTGGGGGCGCCAGCGAGAGCCCGAGCAGCGCGCGCCAGACGCTGTACTGGCCGCCCGTCCAGGAGTGCTTCAAGGTGCGCTCTATCGTCCCATGTAGCGCGGTTTGCGCTTCTCCGCGAAGGCAGCCAGAGCCTCGAGGCGGTCCTGTGTCGGCAGCACGCGCTCGTAGCAGCGCGCCTCGACCTCGAGCCCCTCCTCGAGCGGCATCTCGCCACCCCGATCGATCGCGCTCTTGGACGCGCGCACGGCAACCGGGCCGTTGTCCGCGATCTGGCGCGCGAGCTCGAGTGCCGTCTCGCGCAGCTTTCCTGCGGGTGCGATGCGGTTGACGAGCCCGATCCGCTCCGCCTCGATCGCGTCGATCCTGCGCCCGGTCAGGATCAGGTCCTTGGCGCGCGACCGTCCCACCAGGCGCGGGAGCCGCTGCGTCCCGCCTGCGCCCGGGATGATCGCCAGGGTGGTCTCGGTCAACCCGAACTGCGCCTGCGCGGCCGCGACGCGCAGGTCGCAGGCGAGCAGCAGCTCCATCCCCCCGCCGAGCGCGAAGCCGTTGACGACCGCGATCGTCGGTTGCGGCAGCGCCGCGACGTCGTCCATCGTGCGGCGGATGTTCTTCACGAACTGGGGCACGAGATCCGCGGGCATCGCGCGCCGCTCTTTCAGGTCTGCGCCGGCGCAGAAGGCCCTGTCGCCGGCCCCGGTGATCAGCACGGCGCGGATCGACAGGTCCCCGGAGAGCTCCCCGCACAGGGTGCGGAGGCGCTTCAGCGTCGGAAACGACAGGCAGTTCATCACCTCGGGCCGCTCGATCGTCAGCCAGGCGAGGTCGCCCTCGCGCGCAAGCGAGACCAGCCCGGGGAGATCCGGGACGTCCGAGGGGAAGTCGCGTGCGACCTTGGACATGCGCTCAGCCTAGCAACTCCGCCGCGACCTCGGCGATCCGTGCGGGCTCGATCCTCCCCATGCAGGCGTGCCGGCGATCGCCCGGGAGCGGACATCTCTCGCGATGGCATGGGCCGCACGGGACGACCACGCGCAACACGCGCGTGGTGGGCGGATTCTCGCTCGTGTGCCGTGGATCGGTCGGACCGCACAGAACGACGCAGGGCGTGTCGAGCGCCTCGGCGACGTGGTGCGCGCCGTTGTCGTGTCCGATCGCGAGCTTCGCCGTGGCCGAGAGCGCCGCGAGATCGCCGAGGTCCGCGGGCGGGTCAACCAGGAGGATCGTACGAGCGAGGACCGCGAGCCCGGCGGTCTCGCGCGCCGCCTTCTCTTCGCCCGGGGCGCACGCGATCACGACCGGAAGCCTCGAGCGCCGGGCCAGCGCATCGAGAGCGGCAGCGAAGCCTTCGGGCGGGAAGCCCTTCGCCGAGCCCGGGCGGGAGCCGGCGTTGGCCAGGACGAAGGGCTCCCCCGGAGCGAGGCCCGCGCGGGCGAGGCGCGCCTCCATGGCCTCCCGGGCGCGCGCCGAAACCAGGATGCGCGGCCTGCGTTCGGCAACCGGGATCCCCATCCAGCCGAGCAGCTCCGCGCAGGCGGCGCCGAAGGGCCGCGGCAGGTGACGCGGGAAGCGGCCGCTCTTGCCGAGCCCGACCGGTACACCGCCGCTCTCGCGAGCGGGCGTGAAGGCGTGCGTGAGCAGCGCACCTCGGCCTCCGCGCGCGAAGCCGGCGCGGACGGGAATGCGCGAGCGCCATGCGCGCCAGGCGCCGCTCCAGGATCCATTGAGGAGCAGCGCGACGTCCCGCTCGCGCCAGCTCTGCGCCGTCTCGTGACGCTCGTCCGTGATCCCAAGACGCTGCATCGTGGGGAAGCGCCCGTCCAGGAGCGCCAGGAGCCTGCCGGGCGCCGCCAGCGCGACGCCGCGTCCGAAGCCCGCGCGCTCGGCGTGCTCGTGGAGCGCTCGGATCGCCGGCTCGGCCGCGACGAAGTCGCCGAGCCACGACGGCGCGCGCACGAGCACCCGCTCGCGGCCCGAGAGGAGCGTGCTCATGCCGCCGGCCTTGCGTGCGGCCGCCCCGGGCGCGGAACATCCGGGCGCGCGCGGCCGAGCACGTCGATCGCCGCGGCGAGAACACGTTCGGGCGCAAGGTCCCGCATGCAACGGTGGTGCCCGAGCGGGCAGCGCTTGCGGAGGCAGGGCGAGCACTCGAGGCCGTCGACGCGCACGACTGCGGCGAGCTCGAGCGAGGTCGCAGTGACCGCCGGGTCGTTCGGTCCCATCACCGAGACGCAGGGCACGTCGAAGGCGGCCGCGTACCACCGCGGGCCCGAATCGCCGACGAGCAGGAGTCGCGCCTCCGCCACGAGAGCCTTGAGGCCCTCGAGGTCGCGCGCTTCCCTCGCCAGCGACACCGCCGGGTGTGCGCACAGGCGGACCACGGCTTCGACCAGATCCTCCTCCCCCGGCCCTCCCGTGATGACCGCGCGCCAGCCACGCAGTCCGTGGAGGCCGTCGAGCACGGAGGCGAAGCGCTCCGGAGGCCACAGCTTGGCCGCGCCGAAAGCCGCGCCCGGGCAGCACAACACGTACCCGGATTCGCGCTCGAGCCCCAGCCTTTCCAGCATCGCCCGCTGCGCGAGCCGCACCTCGTCGCGCACGTAGAGGCGCGGATGGAGATCGTGGACGAGGACACCGACGAGCCCGGCCGCGTCGCGTTGGAGATGCGCGGTCGGCGTCGGCAATCTCCGGCCCGCGCGCGTCGGCGGGATCGCGGCATGCGTGAGCAGGAACCGCCGTCCCGAGAGCGCGCTCCCAGCCCGGAGAGGCACCCTGGCCCGCCATGCGCGCCAGGCCGAACCGAACGAGTTGGTGAGGAGCAGCACGGCGTCGGCACGGAGGCGCCGGTAGGTGTCGGCCTCATCCTCATCCGAGGACACAGGAACGAGATGCGGTTCGCAGGGCCCGTCGGCGAGCACCCCGGCGAGGTGCGCGCGGACGACGATCCGCGCCTCGCGCCATGCGTCGCTCGCCAGCGCCGCCTCGAGCACCGGCGTCGCCATGACGAGGTCCCCCACCCAGTTCGGCGCGCGGACGGCGAGCAGGCTGCGTTCCTTCATCCGTGAGCGATCATCCTCCCGGCTCTTCCCTGTGCTCGTCGCGCGGCACGTGCCTGGCCATGCGCGCGGCCTTGGCGGCGACCGCTCGTGCGAGACGGCGGCGGCCCTCGCGTCCCCCGATGCCGCGCCGGTCGAGGTAGCGCGTGAGGAATTGCATCCGCTCGCGCGGGCCGACCGTGAGCGGCGCGGAGTGCAGGAGCGCGGCCAGGTCCTTGACGATCCAGCGCCGCGCCGGGCTCTTCTCGCGGCGGGCGCGGCCGACGTCGATCAGCACGAGACTGGGTCCCCCGCCTGCCTCGGGCCAGGGGATCAGGAAGTGCTGCAGATACAGGTCGCGGTGGCGCCAGCCGCGCTCGTGCAGGCGCGCGACGATGCGGGCAAGCTCCTCGGACCACAGCCTGCGCTCGCCTTCCACGCATCGGGCGAGGCGGTCGCGGAGCGTCTCGCGGTGCTCGATCTTCTCCATCACCACGACGGAACGCGCCGGTCGCACGAGCAGCTCGCCGCGCTCCTCGCACCACGAGATCGCGCGCGGAACGGGGATCCCGTCGGCGCAGAGAGCGACCAGGTTGTCGTGCTCGCGCCGGCCGCCGGGGCGGACGTTCCTCGCACCCATGCGGGGCAGAGCGCTCGCGCGAGTGCGCTTGACGATCACCTCCCGCACGCCGGAGGGAGCGCCGGATGCGGGCGTGCAGCTCCACGCGAAGGTCTCGCGCCCTGCGGTGCAGCGCAGGAAAGCCCGAGGACGCACGTCGAGAAGGGACGCGGGGAAGCGCAGGGTCGGAGAGACGCTGGCCTGATCGTTCGACATGCTCTGCGGCGACGGTCGGGCCCGGCGCGCGAAGCCGGGATCCTACCCAAGCGGCCGAGGGGTCCATCCCTGGAATGCCAGGGGTAAACCTCTGTCCCGATCCGGACTGCCCCAGCGGGATCGCGGATCGGTCCCGGGATCCTCCGTGGTGACATGCCCGGAGTAGACGGACCCACTCCCGGCCGGGCGCTGTACCCTTGGCACCGCGCAGGGCCTGAGAGGGTCGAGCACGCTCGTTCCGCCGACGCGGAGAAAGGTCGCGATCGCTTCAGGCATCCTCATCCCCGCGAGCGCGATCGAGAAGCAACATGGCGACGCAACCGTGACGGCATCCATGACGCGACATCCCACCCGGCCTCGTCTCGAGCCCCTCGCCGATTCGCGTCGAGCCGAAATTCGTTCGACTCGGGAGGCCCTCGAGACGTGAAGAGGCTGCACTGGATCTCACCCCTCCTCGCCTGGGGAGTCGTCGTGCTGGCGGCGGTCTTCATCCCCTGGGGCACGCACCTGATCCTCTCCGTCGGCAGGACGGAAGACGAGCTCGGCCTCAAGGTCGGCTGGATCCGGAAGATCGAGGAGATCGAGCGGTATGCCTGGCGGTTGGGATGCTCTCGGCTGGATGCGGTCGAGGCTGCGAAACCCGGGGACGTCGAGACCGAGTCGAATCTGCACGAGCGCTACCAGCAACAGCTTGAGGCCGTGCGGACATCCGCGACCTCCGACACCATCGTCCAGGAGGGTCTGTCCAAGCTCGCGCTCCTGGTCGCCCGAATGGAGGATCTGCACGCGCGCGGGAACGAGCCGAGGACCGAGAGGTCGGAGATCGCCCCTTCTCCGGCGGAATGGCTGAGCGCCACGAACGCTGCCACGACAGAGGCCCAGGTCCTGGAAGCCAAGCTGAGGAAGGACCTGAAGCGTATCTCGCAGGCTCTTTCCAGCGATTGGCTGCAGATCAACCTCATGGCCATCCTCTCCTGCGCGCTCGCCGTCACCCTGGCCCTGGTCTTGTTCGCCTACGATCGCAGCCTGAAGGACCGCAAGCAGGCCGAGGAGGAAGAGCGACTCTTGCGCGCCGAGCTGGCCCACGTGGGACGCCTCTCGGTCGTGGGTGAGATGGGCACCAATCTCGCCCACGAGCTGAACCAGCCGCTGAGCGCGATCCACAGCTACCTGGCCGGGTGTGTGCGCCGGCTCCAGCAGGAGGGGGGCGATCACGCCGACCTGATCCAGGCCATGCACGCGGCCGCGGAGGAAGCCAGGCGCGCCAGCTCCATCATCCAGCGCATGCGCGAGTTCGTGCGCCGTTCGAAACCCCTGACCTCCACGGTCGACCTCAACGAGCTGGTGCGCGAGATGCTGCCCCTGCTGTCGGGCGAGCTCAAGGAGCAGCGCGTCCAGCCGGAGCTCCGGCTGGCCAAGGCGCTGGAGCCCGTGCTGGCGGACCGGGTCCAGATCGGACAGGTGCTGGTCAACCTGATCCGGAACTCGCTCGAGGCGATGAGCCACATCCCGACCTCCGAGCGCAAGTTGATCATCCGGACGTCGATGGCGGCCGATCACGCGGTCGAGGTCGCGGTGGAGGACACCGGGGGCGGCCTTTCTCCGGATGTCCTCCAGAACCTGTTTCAGCCGTTCCACACGACCAAGCCCAAGGGGATGGGGATGGGTCTGGCGATCAGCCGGACGATCATCGACGCCCACGGCGGATGGATCCGCGCGGATCCCGGCCCAGGACGTGGCGCCATTTTCCACTTCCAGATACCGTGCTTGCAGAGGGTCGCCAGCTCATGATCGCGCGTTCGACCGTCTTCATCGTCGACGACGACCCGGGCGTCCGGAAGTCCCTGACCTGGCTGCTCGAGTCGGTCCGGCTCCAGGTCGAGACCTACGAGTCGGCCCAGAGCTTCCTCGAAGCCTGCACCCCCGAGCGCCCGGGATGCTTGTTGCTCGACCTGCGGATGCCGGGGATGGGCGGGCTGGAGCTCCAGCAGGCTCTATCGGCCCAGGGCATCCCGCTCCCGGTCATCTTCGTCACCGGGCACGGCGACGTCCCCGCCGCAGTGAGGGCCTTCAAGGCGGGCGCGTTCGACTTCCTGGAAAAGCCCTTCAGCGATCACGAGCTGCTCGAGCGGATCCACGAGGCGATCGCGCTGGACACCGATGCGCGTGCGGTTCGCGCGCAGAAGGCGGCCGTGAGGGAGCAAGTGGAGTCGCTGACTCCGCGCCAGCGGGACATCCTGGATCTCGTGGTCTCCGGCGCGACGAGCAAGGACATCGCGCAGCACCTGGGGCTGAGCCTGAGCACGGTCGAGGGTCACCGCATCCGGATCCTGAGGCGCATGGGGGCTGAGGGTGTCGCCGACCTCGTGCGTGTGGTCACGCGCGCGGAGATCGGACCGAGGAGCAACGGCCCAGGCGCGAGGGTCGGACCCAAGGCCGCCGGCTAGCCGGGACGCTCATGCCACCTGCGAGGAAGACCCGGTTCGCGGACGGGTCTCGAAGGTCGCCTCGCGCCGCCCTCTCGCATCGGAATGCGGTTGCCCCTAAGCTCTGCGGCCCGACCGGCTCGGGTGGATTCGAGACGAGCACCCTCCATGTCCAAGGTCTCCTCCGTCGCACCGCCGCAGTCCCTGCAGGACGAGTTCAATCCCTTCCTGTCGATGGCCAAGGGCTTCGACACGGCCGCCGACCACCTGGGTCTCGACGAGGGCGTCCGCGAAGTGCTGCGCCGGCCCGACCGCGAGATGACGGTCGCGATCCCGGTGGTCATGGACGACGGGTCCATGCGCGTCTTCACCGGCTACCGCGTGCAGCACAACTTCTCGCGCGGCCCGTGCAAGGGCGGCATCCGCTACGCGCCGGACGTCAACCTGGACGAGATCCGCGCGCTGGCCGCGTGGATGACCTGGAAGTGCGCGGTGGTCGACATCCCCTTCGGCGGCGCCAAGGGCGGCGTGATCTGCGACCCGCGCCAGCTCTCCCAGGGGGAGCTCGAGCGCATCACTCGCCGCTACACCGCCGCGATCATGGACATCCTGGGCCCCGACCGCGACGTGCCCGCCCCGGACGTGAACACGAACGAGCAGACCATGGCCTGGATCATGGACACCTACTCGATGCACGTCCGGCGCACGACGACCGCGATCGTCACGGGCAAGCCCCTGTCGATCGGCGGCAGCCGCGGGCGCACGGAAGCGACCGGGCGCGGGGTCATGCTGATCTGCCGCGAGGCCTTGAAGAAGATCGGACTGAGGCCCGAGAAGACTCGGGTCGTCGTGCAAGGCTCGGGCAACGTCGGCGGGATCGGCGCGATGCTGCTCCACCGCGAAGGGTACAGGGTGATCAGCCTGAGCGACATGTACGGCTCGATCGTCGACGAGAAGGGCCTCGACGTGCCGGCCGTGCTGGCTCACCTCAAGAAGAACAAGAAGCTCGAGGGATTCCCCGGCGCACGCACGCTCGCGGGCCTCACCGAGCAGCTCGAGCTCGACTGCGACGTCCTCGTCCCGGCCGCGGTCGAGAACCAGATCACCTCGAAGAACGCGGACAAGATCCAGGCGAAGCTGATCGTCGAGGGCGCGAACGGGCCGACGACGTTCGCGGCTTCCGAGATGCTCGACCGCCGCGGAGTGGTCGTCGTCCCCGACATCCTGGCCAACGCCGGCGGGGTGACCGTGTCGTACTTCGAGTGGGTCCAGGACCGCATGGGCTACTTCTGGACCGAGGAGCGCGTGAACTCGACGCTCGAGCAGATCATGGTCAAGTCGTTCCAGGACGTCGACGCCGTGGCGCACCAGTACAAGGTCAGCCTGCGCATCGCGGCCTACATCCTGGCGATCGACCGCGTCGCGGCCGTGCACCGCATGCGCGGCATCTTCGCCTGATCGGGCGCTCCCGTGGTGATCACGCAGCCGACGTTCGGAGCCGAGTTCGACGATCTCGCCCCGGTCGCGCGGGCCACGGACGAGAATCTGTTCGCCACGATGATGGCGAGCTTCGACGCGGCGGCAGCGCGCCTCGGGCTCGATCCGAGCCTGTACGCGATCCTGCGCAAGCCCGATCGCGAGATCCACGTGGCCGTGCCGACGCCGCTCGACGGCGGGGGCCTCTCGGTGTTCGACGGCTTCCGCGTGCAGCACAACGCGGGCAAGGGGCCGTACTTCGGGCCGCTGCGCCTCTCGGGGACGCTGACGGTCGACGAGCTGCGCGCGCTGGCGGCGTGGATGACGTGGAAGTGCGCGCTGCTCGACATTCCCTTCGGCGGGTCGGCGGGCGGGATCCGCATCGATCCGGGCGAGCGCAGCGAGACCGAGGTGGAGCGCGCGGTGCGGCGCTACGTGTCCTGCCTGCTCTCCGACATCGGGCAGGACCACGACGTTTTCTCGTCGGACATGGCGACCGACGAGCGCGTGATGGCGTGGGTGATGGACACGGTTTCGATGCACTCGCGCTTCACCGAGAATGCGGTGGTGTGCGGCAAGCCGATCGAGCTGGGCGGGACGCAGGGGCACTCCGATGCGGTCGCGCAGGGCTTGAGAACGATCCTCACGCGAGCGCTGGAGCTGGCCGGACTGCCCGAGCGCGGGGCGGAGGTGATGATCCAGGGCGCGGGATCGCGCGGCGGGAACGTGGCCAGGCTGCTCGACGGGGAGCACAAGATCGTCGGGCTCTCGGACGTGCACGGGGCCCTCTACAACGCCAAGGGGCTCGCGCACGGGCCGATCCTGGATTGGCGCGAGCGGCACGGCGACCTGCGCGGGTGCACGGGGGACTTCGAGCGGATCACGAACGAGGAGATGCTCGGGCGTCCCTGCGACGTGTTCATCCCGTGCGCGGTCGACACGACGGTGAACCAGAAGAACGCGCCTTCGCTGGCCGCCCGGCTGGTCGTCGAGGGCGCGCACGGCCCCGTGTCGGCGAACGCCGACAAGATCCTCGAGAAGCGCGGCGTGAGGGTCGTGCCCGACATCCTGGCGACGGGCGGGGGCGCGATCGTGAACTACTTCGAGTGGGTGCAGAACCGCGCCGGATACGCGTGGAGTCTGGATCGCGTGCACAAGCGCATGGCGCGGATGCTGGACTCGGCCTGGAGCGAGGTGACCACGATCGCGGGCGAGCAGAGCGTCCCGCTGCGGACCGCGGCGCACATGCTGGCGGTGAGACGGGTGGCGCAGGCGGACCGGGTGCGGGGGCTCTACGCCTGAGCGCGCGTTCGGGAGAGATCCCAGGCAAACCGCGCCGCCGCGAAGAACAGCGTCAGGGATAGCAGCTTCTGCGCGACGGCGACCACGCTCTCGAAGTGGATGAGCCCATCGCCGACGATCCCGCCCGCGAGCGCTCCGCCGGCGAGCCACGCAGCCGTCGCCGCGCGGGAGAGCCGCTCGCGGCGGTACAGCCACACCGACTGCCACGAGTTGAACACCGACATCGCCGTGCTGCACGCCCTCGCGGTCGCGTAGCCGATCGCCGGGATCCCGAGGAACAGTCCCGGCACCGCGACGAGCCCGCCTCCGATCCCGAGCAGCGGCGCGACGAAGCCGGCCAGCAGGCCCACGAACCCGACGCCCGCGTACTCGAACCAGGTGGGGTTCAGGTCTGCGGCTGACACGCCCCCTGCGGTCGGACCTGCTGGCGCGAGCAACACCTTCATGCCGACCGCGACGAGCAGCGCGCAGAACACCATCTTCAGCCGTCGCGCGTCGATCCTCACCGCCGCGCGATACCCCGCCTGGGTGCCGATCAAGCTGAAGAACACGAGCACTCCGAGCACGCGCAGGTGGAGCACGGAGTCCGGCCGCGTGATCTCCGCGAGCGTCGCTGCGCTCGTCGACGCCGCCACGAGCCAGAGCGAATTCGCGACCGCTGCGCGCAATTCCATCCCGTAGACATAGTGCAAGAGCGGCACGGCGAAGATCCCTCCGCCGATCCCGCACAGCGTGCTCCAGGTGCCGATCAGCAGGCCGAGCAGTCCGAGGGCGAGGGACTGACGGCGAGACCGCACGGTTCAGCCCGCCGGCTCGAGCCGCGCGGCGATCGCGCTCGTCGAGCGACGCTTCTCGTCGCCGCAGATCGCGATCTCGATCGCGAGCGCTGCGTCGACCGCGGCCTCCGGCACGCTCTCGGCGGTGTAGTCGGTGCCCTTGGCGTGCACCTGCGGGCGCAAGAGGCGCAGCGTGACCTCGAGATCGGGCTCGTCGAACGAGGTCACCGCGTCGACGCAGCGCAGCGCCGCGACGATCTCGGCCCGCTCCTCGATCGGTTGGAGCGGCCGGCCGGGCCCCTTCAGCTCGCGCACCGACTCGTCGGAGTTCAGCGCCACGACCAGGAAGTCCCCGCGCGAGCGCGCGTCCTGGAGGTAGCTCACGTGCCCCCCGTGCAGGAGGTCGAAGCAGCCGTTCGCGAGCACCACGCGGCGCACAGCCCCGCGCGCGCGCAGGCTCGCGAGGTGGACGGCGAGCGCCTCGCGTTCCCACATGCGCACGTTGCTCATGGTCTCGATCCTGCCAGGCGCACGGCGGGCGGCGCCGTCGCGAGGGCCTCGGCGAGCTGCAGAGGACTGCACACGGCGGCGCCGTGCTCCATGACCACGACGCCCGAGGCGGCGTTGGCGAGCACCATCGCGTCCGGCGCGGAGAGGCCGGCGGCGAGCGCCAGCGCAAACACCGCGGCGGCCGTGTCGCCCGCGCCGCAGACGTCCGTGACCTCGCCCGATCCCGACGCCTCGACCGCGACGCCGCCCTCGGGCAGGTCCTCGCCAAAGAGCGCCATGCCCAGGTTGCCGCGCGTGACGAGCAGGAAGCGGCACGCCGCGCGAGCGAGCAGGTCCTCCGCGGCAGCGCGCAGCGCCGCGGGATCGTCGAGGCTGTCGGACGGCGGCGGCGCGAGCGCGGCGGAACGGACGAGCTGCGCGACCTCCGCGACGTTGGGTGTGATCGCGGTCAGCCCGCGGAAGCCCTCGATCGAGGACCGCGGATCGAGCACCGCGACCTTGCCCGCGCGCGCGAGCTCCGCGGCCACGGCACCGACTTCCGCTCCCGCACAGCCGTATTCGTAGTCGGAGACGACCACCGCGCCGGCGTGCTGCCCGAGCGCCAGCGTCCGCGCGGCGACGCGGGCGCGGACTTCCGGGTCGAGCAGCTGGACCGGATCGCGATCGATCCGGAGGATCTGCTGCAGGCTCCGCCGAGGCTCCGCGGCGAGGACGCGTGTCTTCGTCGGCGTGATCGCCCCGGGGACGAGCTCGACGCCGCTCGTGTCGATCCCCTCGCTCTCGAGCAGGGTCAGGAGCTCGCGCCCGTTCGCATCGCGGCCGATCGCGCCGAGGATCGACACGTCCGCCCCGAGCGCACGCAGGTTGCGCGCGACGTTGGCGGCGCCGCCGGCTCCGAGGCGCTCGCTCTCGTGGCGCAGCACCATGACCGGCGCTTCGCGCGAGAGCCGCCGCGGTTGCGCGTAGAGCCAGTGGTCGGCGATCAGGTCGCCGACGACGAGGACGGAGAGCGAGCTGAAGTCGGGGACGCGGGGGCTGGTCATCGGCTGGAAGTCCTAGCAGACCTCGGACGCTGCCGCGGCGAGCGCGGTCTCGCGCAGCTCGACGGCGGGCTTCGCGGCGGCGGTCGCCCACTCGATCCCGGCCTCCTCGGCCAGGAAGTAGTCGCTCCTCACCCCCATGAACGCGTTGTAGCGGATCGCGTAGTGCACTTCGCCGGCGGCGACCGCAGCGGCGCCGATCTGGCGGTCGACCGCGAGGAGCCTGGGCTTGAATTCGGCCCATTCCTCCGCGTCCATCGCCAACACTCGCTCGACCAGCGGCCGGTAGCGCGCCGCCGCGGGCGCATCGCGGAAGCGATCGAGCCGGCTGTTCACGAACCAGGGCATGCACAGCCCGAGCTTGTCGATAAAGAGGTTCTCCTCCGCGCCGAAGTCGAGGATCGAGCCGTCCGTGAACGTCGAGAGCGCCTTCTCCTGGCCGGAGAGGTATCCGCCCTCGACCGTCATGCGCCAGGAGTCCGTGCCCGGGAACGGATAGAAGAAGGAGGTGCGGAAGCGCCCGATGCCCGACTGCGCCAGGAGGTCGACGGTCTCCCAGCGCTCCCCGCGCGTCTCGGTCGGCAGCCCGATCATCACGAAGCCCGAGGTGTGCAGGCGGTGGCTCTCCGCCGAGCGGATGGTCTCGAGGACGTCCTTCTGCGTCATGAAGCGCTTGAGGACCTCCTTGCGCACGCGCAGGGACCCCGACTCGATCCCGAGCTTGAGGATCCGGCAGCCGGCGCGCGGAAGGGCTTCGGCGACGCGCTCGTCGAGCTGCTTCACGTGGCTGTTGACCACGAACGGCACGCCGAGGCCCGAGGCCCGATAGGCCTCGCAAAAGGCGAGCGCGTGGGGCACGTTGTACGTGAAGAGGTCGTCGTCGAGGATGAACGTGCCGATGCGCTCGTAGCGCGCGAGGACTCCGCGCATCTCGGCGATCATCTTCTCCGCCGGCCGGAAGCGGAAGAAGCCGATGCCCGCGACGTTGCGTCCGAGCTCGTCCTTGTAGCGGTCGACGATCTTGTGGTTCAGGCAGTACGTGCAGCGGTACGGGCATCCGCGCGACGTGAGCAGGCCGAACCAGCCCTGCTTCTGATCGGTGATGCGCTGCGTGTCGAACAGCTCGTAGTCGGGCTCGGGGAGGTCCGTGAGGTCGGGGAACTCGCCGACCGGGTTGTGGATCCAGCTCTCGGGCCCGTGCGTTCCCGCCCCCGCGGCCAGAGGCCGAAGGCCGGACTTCCACGACACGAAGTTGCGCACGTCGTCGGGCGTCTCGCCGCGCTCGAGGCGCGCGACGAGCCGGGCGAGCGCGTCCTCGCACTCTCCGACACCGACGTGGTCCCAGGCGCCATCGGCCATCACCTCGAGCGGCACCATGGTCGGATGGATGCCGCCGACGACGATCTGCGGAAGCGCGATGCCCGCTCGCACGGCCTCCTCGCGCAGCCAGCGCGCGAGCTCGAGCCCGGGCCGATACTGCTGCGTGAGGCACGAGAAGGCGACGAGGCCCGGTTTCCAGTCGCGCACGAGGGCGAGGATCTCCGCCCTCGTCGGCACGGGCGGCAGGTTCTCGTTGAGGTTGACGAGCCGCGTCTCGTGGCCCTCGCGCTTGAGGCACGCCGACAGCGAAGCCAGGCCGTGGTTGAACCCCATCTGCGTGTAGAGGTTGGGGTAGACGAAAAGGACGCGCATGGCGTGCCGGGGGAAGCCGGAAGAGACGGAGATTCGCGGCAGGAAGGACGAACGTCAAGAGACGGTAGAGCGGAGGCTCCTGGGTGGGGTTCGAACCACCCCTGGTTCGCATGCCTTGGATCGTCCGTTCCCGGCCCTACAAGCTCGCGTCGATGACGTCCGCGAAGTGCTTGGCCTCGAGGATGGCCGTCTCGAACGCCGGGAGGGCCCAGTTGTCCTGGTTCACGAACCACACGTGATCGAGGTACGGCCGGCGCAATTCCGCCGCCGTGCCGTCGGCGAGGAATCCCACCCGCGCGATCGGCATCGCGTGGCCCCAACGGGACATCCGCACCTGCCGGACCGCGTCGCGCGACAGCCCGCGCAGCGCCAGCACCCGGTCGATCTGCGGGACGAGGAGCTGGGCGTGCTCCTGCCAGGCGCCGTCGATGAGAAGGTGGAACATCGCGTGCGACGAGGGAACCGGGAAGTACAGCGTGAGCACGCTGCGCGACCGCGGCTCGGGCCGGGTGTAATCGCCGCGCAGCATGTCGACAACCCGTGTATTCGCCTCCGTGGAGTCGGGGTTCATCGGGAAGTTCCCGTCGCCGAGCAGGAACACGTCGTAGTCGTCGCTCTCGATCGGCGCGGTCAGCAGCACGTTCGCGACCAGGTAGGCGACGGTCACGACCTGGTGCATCGCGTCGCGCTTGACCGGGTCGATCCGTGCGATGTCGTGGAGCACGTACTTGCACACGTGCTTGCTGCAGGCCATCGCGACGCGGCGCGCGAGGAGCGAGCGGAAGCTCCCGTCCGAGAGCTTGTACGTCACCTGGAAGCGATCGTCCGGGCCGCGGCGCACACGGCGCACGTCGACCGCGCGCGTTCCCGGGCGCAAGCGGCCGAGATCGTCGCCCGTCCCGGCCGAGTATTCGCGCACCAGGCGCCGCCACAAGGTGTCCGCCACCCACACGTTCCCGCCCGGGCAGACCCAGCGGCCGAACTCCTCGGCGGCGATGAAGTTCCACCCGCTCGCAGCCGAGATCTGCTCCCACCCCGCGTCGAACGACGAGTAGCAGTAGGACTGGATCCCGGCGGCGAGCAGCGGCGGGATCGGCATGCCCATCCGCGCCTCGAGGTCCTCGCGCAGGCTCCTGCCGTCCAGCTCGAGGATCCAGCTGTTGTCCTGGCTCTCGTCGAGCGGGATGTCGGGATAGCTCTCGTCCGCGAAGTAGGCGACGATCTCGGCGTAACGCCGGAACGCCCGTTGCTCGTCGGGCGGGAGCCCGCTGCCGCTCCAGAAATCGTGGTGGATCACGCCGCCGATCTCGATCGGGTCGTTCCCGCCCGGGCTCAGGCGGAAGACTCGGTCGAGGCCGAGCTCGCGGTACAGATCCTCGAGGAACGACCCCTCGTCGGGCGCGATGAAGTACGCGCCGCCGAAGCTGTAGCGCTCGTCGGCCCAGACCTCGCCCTGCGACACCCCGCCGAAGCGCCGGCGCAGCTCGAACAGCACCGGGCGGCGGTGGCGGAGGAAGTACGCGGTCGCGAGCCCCGAGAGGCCGCCGCCGACGATCGCGACGTCGACCTCCTCGTCGGGCGGGGGCGGGCTGCCGCCGGGGAAGTTGGTCTCGCTGGTGTGGAAGGGCACCTGGAGCGGCGAGAACGGATCGCCCGTGAAGCCCGGCGCGAAGGGCATCCCCTGCACGAGCGCCGATCGGGGATGGAGCTCGACGGGCGCGAACGGACGCGAGGCCTCGAGCCAGGGCGGTGTCGTGTCAGGCGCGATCGCCCGGCGGGGCGCGGCGCGGCCGGAGCGGTGGAGGAGGCCGAGCAGGACAGCGCTCAGGCCGCTCCTCACGAGCTCGCGACGGGTCGTCATCCGTTCTTCCTCAGCCGTTGTGCACGGGTTCTGTCGTGCTCCTGACAGGTGGACGAGCCACAGGATAACGTGCCCTGGCAGCCGTGCGCTTTCCCGACTAGCCTCTCGGGCTCCCCCTCCCCATCTCTTTCTCCGTGCGCTCTCCCCCATGAACCAACCGACCATCCCGATCCTGGCCCTGATCCTCCTCCCGGCCTGCACCTCGATGAACTCTTCCGAAGGCACCCGCGCCAGCGCTTCTCCCGAGGCGCGCGCGCCAGGCAAGGGCAAGAGCTCCGCGCAGTCCGCGCCCTTCTTCCCCTACCCCGTCCAGCGCGCGACGCTCGACAACGGACTCAAGGTGCTGCTCGTGCCGACGCCGTCGGAGAGCCTCGTCTCCTACTGGTCGATCGTCCGCACCGGATCGCGCGACGAGGTCGAGGAGGGCGTCACGGGCTTCGCGCACTTCTTCGAGCACATGATGTTCCGCGGCACGGAAAAGCTCCCCGGGAACGAGTACGACAAGGTCGTGAACGGCATGGGCGCGGACGCGAACGCGTTCACGACCGACGACTTCACGGCCTACCACCTGTCCTTCGCCAAGGAGGATCTTTCCAAGGTCGTCCAGATCGAGGCCGACCGCTTCCAGAACCTCCGGTACGACCAGTCGCAGTTCGAGACCGAGTCGGGCGCGGTCTACGGCGAGTATCGCAAGGGGCGCACGAGCCCGTTCGAAGTGCTCGAGGAGGCCGTGCACAACGCGGCCTTCGACAAGCACACCTACAAGCACACCACGATCGGGTTCGAGGCGGACATCCAGAGGATGCCCAAGCAGTTCGAGTACTCGAAGGGGTTCTTCCGGCGCTTCTACCGCCCCGAGAACGTGGTGATCCTCGTCACCGGCGACATCGACCCCGAGAAGACGCTCGCGCTGGTCAAGAAGGAGTACGGTCTGTGGAAGACCGGCTACACCGCGCCCAAGGTGCCGGTCGAGCCGCCGCAGACCGCGCAGCGCCGCGTCGACGTTCCTTTCGAGGGCCGGACGCTCCCGATCGTGGCCCTCAACTTCAAGGGCGAGGCCTTCAAGCCCGGCGACCGGACGGTCGTGGCCGCGATGCTCGTGGGCGAGCTGTGCTTCGGCGAGACCTCGCCGCTCTACAAGAAGGTCGTCCTCGACGACCAGCGCGTCGAGTCGCTCTTCGCCGGCTTCGATCCGAACCGCGATCCGGGGTTGTGGTCCGCCTACGCGCGGGTCAAGGACAGGGGCGACGTCGCGGCGGTCGAGCAGGAGATGTGGGACGCCCTCGCCGAGGTTCGCAAGAACCCGGTCGACAAGAAGCGCCTCGACGCGGTGCGCTCGAACATCCGCTACAGCTTCCTCGCGCGCATGGGGACGGCTCAGCACGTCGCCGAATCCGTGGCGCAGTATGTCGCCATCACGGGCGACCTCGCGTGCGTCAACGAGAGCTTCGCGACCCTGGACACGGTGACGCCCGAGGACGTGCGCAAGGCCGCGGCCACTTGGCTCGTGCCCGAGCGCTGCACGGTCGCGCTCCTGCACACGAAGGAGAAGGCTCCCGAGACGATGGCATCGGGGAGCGCGACACGGGACGCAGCGGCGTCCGCGGCGAGCGAGCCCGCGGCGAAGGTGACGCAGCCGCCCGTGCTGATGCCGGTGGAGAAGGACCCCCAGGTCGCGTTCAAGATCTGGTTCCAGGCCGGCAGCCAGGACGATCCCCCCGGGAAGGAAGGCCTCGCGGCGCTCACCGCGGCCATGATCAGCGAGGGCGGGACGGAGAAGATGACCTACGACCGCATCCTCGAGCAGCTCTTCCCGCTCGCTGCGGCCTACTCGGCCTCGGTCGATCGCGAGATGACGGTCGTCTCGGGCAGCGTGCACAAGGACAACGCCGAACGCTTCACGAGCCTCCTCGTCGACGCGATCACGAGGCCCGCGTTCCGCAAGGACGACTTCGAGCGGCTGCGCGACGAGGCCGTCTCGGGGATCGAGAACGCGCTGCGCTTCTCCTCCGACGAGGAGCTCGGCAAGGCGACGCTGTCGGCGAAGGTCTTCGCCGGCACGCCCTACGGCCACCTCGACAGGGGCACGGTCGCGTCGCTCAAGGCGCTGACGCTCGACGACGTCAAGGGCTTCTACAAGGCGCACTACACGCGCGACGACGCGGTGATCGGCCTGGCCGGCGGGTACGCGAAGGATCTGCCCGGGAAGCTCGGCGCCGAGATCGGGCGACTGCCGGCCGGCAAGACCGACGCGCCGCCGGCGCCGACGCCGGCGGCGATCGAGGGCCGGCACGTGACCCTGGTGGAGAAGGACGGACCGTCGACCGCGATCAGCTTCGGCTGCCCGATCGACGTGCACCGCGGGTCGCGCGAGTACTACGCGCTCTGGATCGCGAACTCGTGGCTGGGCGAGCACAGGAACAGCTCGTCGCACCTGTACCAGGTGATCCGCGAGGAGCGCGGCATGAACTACGGCGACTACTCCTACATCGAGGCGTACCCGAACGGCGGGCGCCGCACGATGCCGCCGACGGGAGTCGGCCGCCGCGCGCAGATGTTCGAGGTGTGGATCCGCTCCGTGCCGCGGGACCAGGCGCTGTTCGCGTTGCGCGCCGGGCTGCGCGAGGTCGAGACGCTGGCGAAGAACGGCCTGACGAAGGAGCAGTTCGAGTTCACCCGGCGGTTCCTGAAGGGCTACTGCCTGCACTTCGCCGAGAGCACGGCCGAGCGGCTCGCCTACGCGATCGACGACCGCTACTTCGGGCTCAAGGAGAGCGACCTCGCGACGTTCCGGAAGATGATGGACGAGATCACGCTGGACGAGGTCAACGCGGCGGTCAGGAAGCACATGCAGGCCGACAACATCCACATCGCGATGGTGACGGCGGACGCGAAGGGGATGATGGAGAAGATCGCCTCGGACGCGGCGAGCCCGATCGCCTACCCGGCGGACGCGACCCACAACGCCAAGACGCTCGCCGAGGACAAGATCATCGAGGGCTGGCCGCTCAAGGTGCCGTCCGGGAACATCGCGATCGTGCCCGTGACGCAGATGTTCGAGGGGCCGGCGCCGGGGCCTTCGACTCAGTAGCGCATCAGCGGCTCGAAGAAGCCGGCACAGGAGCGCCGGGGGACCCCTTCGTCCACCGGTCGAGCCACGCGAGCACCGTCTCGTGCCACAGGATCGAGTTCTGCGGCTTCAACACCCAGTGGTTCTCGTCGGGGAAGTACAGGAGCTTCGACGGAACGCCCTTCCTCTGCAGCGCGGTGAACACCGAGAGCCCCTGCGTGTCGACCACGCGGTAATCGTTCGCCCCGTGCACGACGAGCATCGGCGTCTTCCAGTTCTTCACGAAGTCGATCGGGTTGTGCTTGGCGAACCCCTCGGGCTTCTCCCACGGCGTCCCGCCGTGCTCCCACTCGGGGAACCACAGCTCCTCCGTGTCGAAGTACGCCATCCGCTCGTCGAGGTTGCCGTCGTGGCTGACGAGGCACTTGAACCGGTCGGTCTGCCCCGCGATCCAGTTGATCATGTAGCCGCCGAACGACGCGCCCAGAGCCGCGACGCGGTCCTTGTCGAGGACCGGATAGTGCTCGAGCGCGAAGTCGAGCCCCTTCATCAGGTCCTCGTACGGCGCGCCTCCCCAGTCGCCGTTGATCGCGTCCGTGAACGCCTGCCCGTACCCCGTCGATCCGTGGAAGTCGACCATCACCGCCGCGTAGCCCGCGCCCGCGTACGCCTGCGGGTTCCAGCGGTAGTGGAAGTGGTTGCCGAACGATCCCTGCGGGCCGCCGTGGATCAGGAACGCGACCGGGTACTTCTTCCCTTCCTCGAATCCCGCGGGCTTCACCACGAACCCGCTCACCCGGTCGCTCTTCGCGCCGGGAAACGCGAACTGCTCGAACTCTCCCATCCGTGCGGCGCGCACCTTGGCCTCGTTCAACTTCGTCACCGGCCTGGGATCGCTGCCGTTGCGGTTGACCGACCATAGCTCAAGCGGCGATTGCAGCGTGTCCTGCGCGAACACGAGCCTCTCCCCCGCCTGCCGCGGGCTCCCGTTCGTTCCCTTCGGGATCATGGCGCGATTGGGCCCGCCCGCGAGCTCGACCGAGAAGATCGGCTTCTGCCCCATATTGTCGGCGCTGGTCCAGATCGTCTTGCTGTCGTTCGACCACGAGATCTCGGAGGGCGAACGGTCCCACCCCTCGGTCAAGCCTCGCTTCTTGCCGCTGGCTCGGTCGATCAGCACGATCCCCATCCGGTCGGACTCGTAGCCCGGCCGCTTCATGGCGAGGTAGGCGAGCCACCGTCCGTCGGGCGAGTAGGCCGGCTGGGTGTCCGTGGCCAGGTTGTCGCACGTCGCGCACTTCGGCTCCGCGCTCCCGTCGGCGGGCACGGTGTACACGTTCACGTCGGTCGACCAGGCCGCCTCCTTCGTCATCCGCTGCGCGGCGAAGGCCACCTCCTTGCCGTCGGGCGAGATCGAGATCTCCTCCAGGCCTCCGAACGGTTTCGTCGGGCAGTCGCCGTCGAAGCCCGCCATCAGGTCGACCAGAGCACCTTCGATCGTCCAAACGAACGCGTGGCTGCGCTTGCCGTCCTCCCACGTATCCCAGTGGCGGAAGAGCAGGCTCTCGTAGACCCGCGCCTTCACCTTGCTCTTCTCCTTCTCGGCGTCGCGCCTGGCGGTCTCGTCGACCTCCTTGCCCTTGGCAGCGTCGGGGTACGTCTCCATCGTCAGGAGCAGGCGCTTGCCGTCGGGGAAGGGCAGCACGTTGTCGACGTCGATCGCGAGCTTCGTGAGCTGCACCGCCTCGCCGCCGTCGACGGCGATCCGCCACACCTGCGAGGAGCCCCCGCGCGTCGAGAGGAAGACCAGCGACTTCCCGTCCGGCATCCAGCGCGCACCGGTGTCGCTCGCATCGTGGACCGTGAGCTGGCGCAGGTTCGAGCCGTCCGCGGCCGCAAGCCAGATGTCGTTCTTCCCCTTGTTCGCCTCGACGTCGGTCACGCGCACCGTGAACGCGACCCAGTTGCCGTCGGGCGAGACCTGGGGATCGGAGATGCGGTCCATCGCCAGCATGTCGCGGACGGAGAAGGGGTGCGGGTCCTCCGCGGCGGGCACCGGGAGGCCGAGGATGAGCGACAGAAATGCGAGAACGACCATGGATCACCTCCGAAGGGCGGCGATCCTATGCGAGCCGCGCCTAGGCGGCCAGGGGAGGCGCGCGGGTCTTGAACAGCACGTACAGCGGAATGCCCGCGAGAACCGCGAGCAGCCCCCACAGCGCGGTCTCCGGGCCGACGCCGTAGATCGTGAACATCGAGAAGGCGAAGGCGATCGCCGCGACGATCTGAGCCCGCCGGCGCTCCTTCCTCGCGTAGCGCTGCGGATCGCGGCGCGCGAGCAGGAGCTGCGCCGCGGCCGCGAAGAGGTGCGGCAAGAGGGTCAGAAGCACGGAGAAGCGCACGATCGAGTCGAAGCGCTCGAGCAGAGTCCTCGAGAGTCCCAGGAACAGCATCGCGCTCGCGATCGCGCCGCCGGCGAGGAGCGCCGCGTGCGGAGTGCGGAAGCGCGGATGGATCCGGGCCAGGCGCTCGAAGAAGATCCCGTCCTGGGCCGCCGAGACCGGGATCCGTCCGGCCATCAGGATCCAGCCGTTCAGCGTCCCCATCCCCGCCGCGATCGCGGCGAGGCCGATCATGCGCGCGCCCCAAGGGCCCGCGACGCGCGCGGCGACGTCCGCCATCGGACGCGTGGAGACGGACAGCTCGCCGTTCGGCAGGGCGCCGGCGACGGCGAGCGCGGCGCTGAGGAACACGAGCGTCCCGAGCGCGTAGCCGATCATCGTCCCGCGGCGGATCGTCCGGCCTTCCCCCGCGACCTCCTCGGCGGGGACGGTCGCCGACTCGATCCCGGAGTAGGCCCACACGATCATGGCTGCGCCGACCGGAAGAGCTCCCCAGCCGTGTGGCGCGAAGGGCTGGAGGTTCCCCGGATCGAAGTGCGAGAGCGCCAGGGCCGACAGGGCGAGCAGCGGGACGACGTTCAGGAACATCACCGCGATCTGGAGGCGCGCGCCCTTCTTGATGCCGAGCACGTTGACGAGCGTCAAGCCCCACACGAGCGCCTGCGCGAGCGCGAACTTCGCTCCGGCGCTGCCCTCGAGCTCGCCCGAGAACCCCGCGAAGTAGCCCACGATCGCGAGCGCGATCCCCGCGTTGCCGACGGTCGCGCTGATCCAGTACGCCCACACGACCAGGAAGCCCGCGAACTCGCCGAACGCCTCGCGCGCGAACACGTACGGCCCGCCCGTGCGCGGGTAGCGGGGCCCGAGGTGCGCGTACACGAGCGCGATGAACAGGTAGCCGGCCGCGGTGAGGATCCACGCGACGATCCCGAGCGGCCCGCACTCCTTGGCGAGCGACGCCGGGAGCGTGTAGATCGACGTCCCGACCATGTTGCCGACGATCAGCGCGACGGCACCGAGCAGCGACAGGCCGCGCAGCAGCGAGGGCCTCTGGGAGGAGGGATCCGCCAAGGCGCGAGCAGGCTACCGAAGCACTAGGTCGGTCGGAAGGAGCACAGCGTCCAGCTGCTCGTCACGTCCATCGCGTCGAGGCTCGCGATCGCGTCCCTCTGGCTGCGGCGCGCGCCGCGGTAGGTCGCGGCGAGCAGGTCGAGCAGCCGCGCGGCCTCGATGCGCGCGGTGTGCCGCACGACGCGACGGGTCTCGAGGCGGAAGCGGCCCTCGAGCGCCTTCAGGAGCGGCCCGAAGCGATCGACGATCAGCGCGTTCCCGTGCAGCGCGGCGCGCAGCTCGTGGAGATCGTCCTCGGCCGGCACGGCAGCGACGAGCCGGCCCTCGGGGGCGAGGACACGGCGGATCTCGGGCGCGTTGCGCCGGCCGGCGATCGTGAGGACGAGGCGAAAGGATCCGTCGCCGAAGGGCAGGCCGCGGTCGGCGTTGGCGACGATCCAGCGCACGCGACCATGGCGCTTCGCCGCCGCCTCGATCGCGGGCGTCGAGATGTCGACCCCCCAGCCCTCGAGCCGGAAGCGGTCCGCGATCGCCGCGAGGAAGGTCCCCTCGCCGCATCCGACGTCGAGGGCGGCCGAGCCCTCGGGCGGCGCGATGCCGGCG
Organism: Planctomycetota bacterium; assembly: GCA_041488095.1. Classification (GTDB taxonomy): domain Bacteria; phylum Planctomycetota; class UBA1135; order UBA1135; genus DASYPQ01. The sequence goes on along the minus strand of JBGPOP010000017.1, from coordinate 56,698 downwards.
ATCATCTCGATGAGCGGGTCGGAGAGCGGCTTGCCGAAGCCGGCATCGAGCAGCCGTCTCCGCGCGACGACCGCCTCCTTGGAATCGCCGGGAGTCTGCGAGTGGCGGTCCTGGACCTGGAGCAGGTTCACGTACCCGCTGCGCGCGACGTCGAAGGCGTGGCTCTGCGGGCAGAGGAAGAGTCCCTTCTCGCGGCGCAGCTCGCCTGCGCAGCCGCGCACGGTGCAGAGCAGACGGACGCTCTCACGGACTTCCATCGGCACTTCTCGCGCGGCGCAAGGTAGCATCGGCGCCTCCGGCCGGAGAAACGCGCATGCCCGGCCCGTCGAAGCCCCGCGAGAAGAAGCAGCCCGGTCGCGAGGAGCGGCGCGTCGAGCCCGGGACCCCTAGAAACCCAGGCTGAAGCCCAGGTACGGTCCGGAGAGCTGCACCTCGGCGTCGACCCTCTTGCCCGAGGCCTCGTAATCGACCTTCAGGTCGACGTAGCGGTAGCCGGCGACGATCGCGCCGATGCGCTTGCCGGCGACGCCGAAGAGCTTCAGCCGCGCCATGAGGTCGAGGTCGAAGAAGGAAGCGTCCTTCCCGCCGGTGTTCAGCTTCAGCCCGCCGAGCAGCGCCGAGACGTCGAAGCGCCCGAGATCGACGCCCGCTCGCGCGGCGAGGACCGGGATCGGGACGACCTGCTTCGTCGCGATCGTGTCCCCGGTCGAGGGAGCGGTGAAGCGCGCGTCGACGCCGAACATGCTCGCGCCGAGGCCGAGGCCGAGCTCGACAGTGTCGCCGGGAACGAGGTCCCAGGTCACCATCGCCTCGCCCATCAGCACGGAGAGCTCGGAGTTCACGGCCGTGCCGGCCGGGATCGTCGTCGTGCCGTCGCTGACGGTCGCATCCAGCGTGCCCGAGCCGTCGTGGGAGGAGTCGGAGATCTCGAAGGTGGTGTGCATCCCGCCCGCTTCCAGGTCGACGCGGCCGTTCAGGACGCTCTTGTCGTCCTGGAGACCGGCGCGGCCGAGGTCGTTCGTCGCCGACAGACCCGAGCCGGCGTCGTTGATGCCGAGGTGGCCGTCGAGGTTGAGCTGGCCCAAGCGCGGGATGACGCTGGCCGAGGTGCACGAGGCACAGGCGAGCGGGAGGGCGAGGAGTCCGATGTCGAGCTTCATGGTGAGGGATCCTCTTCGGGTCCGGAGAGCCTGTCGGGCGAGGGAAAACGCGGTGCTCGCAGGCTAGCGGGGCGCCGGGTGCTGTGGAAGTCGGCCGGCCCGGCGCGGCCCCGCGAGGTCTGGTACCCTCGCGCGCTCCGCGGTTCGCCCTCGCCCCTTTTCGGAGTCCCCCGATGCTCCCCCGCGCTCCTGCACGAACTCTCGTCCGTCCCTCGCCGTGGCTCGCGGCGGCACTGCTCGTCTCCTGTGCCTATATCCCCCGGAGCGTCCCTCTCGACGGACGCAAGACGCTGACGATCGACGACCTCTACGACCCGGAGAAGCGCGTCGACTTCAGCGGGAAGCCGCCGACGAACCTCGTGTGGCTCGACGACGCGCACTACCTGTGGCCGAAGAGCGACCCCAAGACGAAGAAGAGCGAATGGCTCTCGGTCGAGGCGGACAGCGGGAAGAGCGAGCCCTTCGCGCCGGTCGCGAAGGTCGAGGCGGCGCTCGCGGCGCTGTCCGAGGTCGGTGCGGAGAAGGCGAAGCAGGCCGCGCGATCCGACGCGGGAGCCTGGGCGGGCGATCCCAAGGCCTTGCTGTTCACGATCGGGAAGGACCTCTACGTCTACGCGGTCGCGAGCGACAAGGCGGTGCGCGTCACGACCTCGCCCGACCAGGACGAGGAGGAGGCCGCCCTGTCGCCCGACGCGATGCACGTCGCCTTCGTGCGCGACAACGACCTGTACGTCGCGGAGGTCGCGACGGGTGCGGAGCGACGGCTGACGACCGACGGGAGCGCGACGGTCCTGAACGGCAAGCTCGACTGGCTGTACCAGGAGGAGGTGTACGGCCGCGGGACGTTCCGCTCCTTCTGGTGGAGCCCGGACTCCGCGCACATCGCCTTCCTGAGGCTCGACGAGGAGGGCGTCCCGATCTACACGCTGGTCGACGACGTCGCCTCGCCGGCGAAGGTCGAGACCTCGCCCTACCCGCGCGCAGGGGACGTGAACCCGAAGGCGAAGCTCGGTCTCGCGCGGGTCGCCGGCGGGGAGACCGAATGGATCGACCTCTCGAAATACGAGGGCGGAGAATTCCTGATCGTCGAGGTGGCCTGGAGTCCCGCCGGGGATCTCGCGTTCCAGGTCCAGGACCGCGAGCAGACCTGGCTCGATCTGGACCTCGTGCCCGCGAGCGCGGCCGAGGGATCGCCGACGGGTGCGACGCCGGCGCCGACGACACTCTTGCGGGAGACCTCGACGGCGTGGGTGAACGTCAACGGGAGCCCGAAGTGGCTCGCGGACGGCTCGTTCCTGTGGTTCAGCGAGAGAACGGGATGGAAGCACCTCGATCACCACGACCGGGGCGGGAAGCTGCTCGGCGCGGTGACGAGCGGCACGTGGGAGGCGCGCGATCTGCGAGGCATCGACGAGAAGAACGGCTGGGTGTACTTCACGGGAACGGAGCGCAGCGCGATCGGCGCGGACGAGTACCGCGTCAGGCTCGACGGGAGCGGCCTGGAGCGGCTGACGAAGGCGAGCGGGTCGCATTCGGCCAGGTTCAACCCGTCCTTCACACGCTTCATCGAGCACTGGAGCGACGCGACGACGCCGACGCAGGTGCGCCTCGATCGATCCGACGGGACGGAAGTGCGGGTGATCGACAAGAACGAGGTGCCGGCGCTCGCGGAGTACCGCCTCTCCAAGCCGGAGTTCCTGAAGGTGCGGACGGTCGACGGCTGCTTCGAGATGGAGGCGATGCTGATCAAGCCGCCCGACTTCGATCCTTCGCGGCGCTATCCGGTGTTCCAGACCACGTACGCCGGTCCTCACGCGCCGACCGTGCACGACGCCTGGGGCGGGACGGGCGGGATGTTCCTGCAGATGCTCGCGCAGAAGGGGATCGTCGTGTGGGCGTGCGACAACCGCAGCGCGAGCGGGAAGGGCGCGCAGTCGGAGTACACCTGCTACAAGCGCTTCGGGGAGACGGAGCTCGCCGACATCGAGGACGGTCTCGCGTGGCTGAAGAAGCAGCCGTGGGTCGATCCGGAGCGGATCGGGATCAGCGGCTGGAGCTACGGCGGATTCATGACGAGCTACGCGCTGACGCACTCGAAGAGCTTCGCGATGGGGATCGCGGGCGGCTCGGTGACCGACTGGCACAACTACGACACGATCTACACCGAGAGATACATGTTGACGCCGCAGCACAATAAGGACGGCTACGAGCGGACGTCGGTCGTCGCCGCCGCGAAGGACCTGCACGGCGAGCTGATGCTCATCCACGGCGAGCTCGACGACAACGTGCACCCGCAGAACACGATGCAGCTCGCCTATGCGCTGCAGAAGGCGGGGAAGTCCTTCCGGTTGATGTTCTACCCCAAGTCGCGCCACGGGGTGGGCGAGCCGCTTGTCAAGCACCTGCGCTCGGCGATGCTCGACTTCATCGAGGAGACGCTTCTGCGCGAGAAGGGCTGAACCAGGAACTCGAAGGCTGCGAGTCTGACCTGCGTGTCCATCATCAGCTTGGAGAATGGTGATGCAGACGCAGGTCGATTCTTGGTCAGCGATCAGGGCTCCGGTCGCTCCCGGGTCTCGGAGGTGACCGGCCACTTCATCCACGAACGCCACCATCGAGCCACGGGACTGTCGGAGGTCTCCAGCCACTTGCGTCGTCGGCGATCGATCTCCTCATCGTTCAGTCCCTTGTACTTCTCCCGAAGCCTGGCCTGGGCTTCGTTCTTCATCTCGACGCAATCGAAGGACTTCTTCTTCACGGCACGACCTCCAGCGGGCTGAATATATGGACGCTCGGCGGCGTCATCGCTCGACCTGTCGGGATCTCAACTCCCCGAGGGCTCTCTCCCTCGAACCCGCGCCAGGATGTCGCTCGTCGACTTCCCCGGCACCATCGGCGCAAGGTGCACGACGCCGCCGTGCTTCTCGACCCATTCGCGGCCGACGACGCCCTTCTCGGCCCAGTCCTCGCCCTTGACCAGCACGTCCGGCGTCACCCGCTCGACGATCTTCACCGGCGTGTCCTCCGGAAACGAGCACACCGCGTCGACCATCTCGAGCGCGGCCAGCACCGCCATCCGGTCCTCGAGCGTGTTCACCGGCCTGCCCGCGCCCTTCAGCCGCCTCACGCCCGCGTCGTCGTTCACGCCGACGATCAGCGCGTCCCCCTTCGACCGCGCGAATCGCAGGTACTCGATGTGCCCGACGTGCAGCACGTCGAAGCACCCGTTCGTGAACACGATCCGCTTCTTCTCCTTCCGCCACGCCGCCAGGAGCTGATCGACCGCGACGCCGTCGGTCACGACCTTCCCCTCGTGCGGCCGCGTCTCGCGCAGCCGCGCGAGCAGCTCGCTCCTCGTCACCGCGTGCGTGCCGAGCCGCCCGACGACGATCCCCGCGGCCTGGTTCGCGAGCTCCACCGCCGCTTCGAGCGACCTCCCGTCGGCGAGATGGAACGCGAGCTGAGCGACCACCGTGTCGCCCGCACCGGTGACGTCGAACACCGCGCGCGCCTGCGCGGGCACGTGGCCGGCCCCGCCCTTCCGGCTCTTGAAGTAGATCCCGTCCGAGCCGAGCGTGATCACCGCCGCCTCGAGATCGGCGAGCTTCATCAGCTCGTCGCCCGCGCGCGAGAGGTCCTCGTCCTTCACGAGCTTGCGCCCTACGGCCTGTTCGGCCTCCTTGCGATTCGGCGTCACGAGCGTCGCTCCCCGGTAGCGCGCGAAGTCTTCGCCCTTGGGATCGACGAGCACCGGCACGCGAGCCCCCTTCGCCGCCGCGACCACGGCCTGGATCACCGCCTGGTTCAGGCAGCCCTTGCCGTAGTCCGAGAGAATGACCGCGCGCGCCTTCTTCACGCGCTCAGGCAGCAGCGCGAGCAGCCGCTCACACGCCGGCCCGGTGATCGGCCGCGCGTCCTCGTTGTCGACGCGCAAGATCTGGTGCGCGCCGCTCATCATGCGCGTCTTGAGGATCGTCGGGCGCGTGGGGTCGACGACGCACCCGCCGGCTTCGATCCCCTGCTTGGCCAGGAGCTCCCTCAGCACCTTGCCCCAGCCGTCGTCGCCGATCACGCCGGCGACGTCGACCTCCGCGCCCATCGCGACCAGGTTCGCGGCGACGTTTCCCGCGCCGCCGAGGCGTTCCTCGGAGCTCTTCGCGGTCAGCACCGGGATGGGCGCCTCCGGCGAGATGCGCGTCACCTCGCCCGAAACGTAGCGGTCGAGGATCAGGTCGCCGACGATCAGCACGCGCGGACGGCCGGCCTTCTCGACGATCTTCTCGAGCTCGAGCGAGTTCATGCCCGGCCGGCCTTCCTCCCCGTTTCCGGGCGCGGCGCGGGCTTCCATCTCTTCTCCGCGAGCTTGGCGAGCACCGCCATGCGCAGGAGCGGGAGCAGGATCTCGTGCTGCCCGAGGAGCGAGATCCCCTTCCCGGGCGGGCGCTGCACGACGTTCGTCTCGGCGCGGTACTGCCGCAGCATGTCGAGGTTCGCCGTGGTCATCGAGTCGAGCTTCGCGCCCAGGTTGATCGCGACGCTGACGGCCTTGAGGAACACCTCCGGCAGCACCACCGCGCAGCCGATGTTCATCCACACTCCGCCGTCGAGCCCGTGGACGAGCCGGCACACGTGGCGGAAGTCGGTCATCGACGCCTCGCCGACCGCCGCTCCGTCGCAGGCGGGGTGCATGTGGACGATGTCGGCGCCGAGGCACGCGTGCACGGTGACGCCGAGCCCGAGGCGCACGGCCTCGGCGCTGACCGAGAGCTCGCGATGCGGGGCCTTGCGCTCGATCAGCAGGCGCCCGAGCCCGCGCCCGAAGCCCGCCTCCTCTCCCGGCGCCGGATGGCAGCCCATGCGCGCCGCCTCCGCGAGGCCCACTCCGGTTTCGTCCGCGAACCCGAAGTCGCCCGACGGAAGCTGCGCCGCGACGTCCTCGGAGGTCGCTCCCGCGGTCGCGATCTCGAAATCGTGGATCGCCCCGGCGCTGTTCATCGCGACGTGATCGATCACGCCGCGGCGCATGAGGTCGATCAGGAGCGGCGCGAGCCCGACCTTGAGCACGTGCGCGCCGAGCGCGACGGCGACCGGCCGCCCGCCTTGCTTGGAGGCGACGATGCGATCGACGAGCTCCTTGAACGACTTCCCCGCGTGGATGTCCGGAAGCGAGTCGACGAAGGCCGCGAAGCCGGCGGGCGGCTCGGGCGTCTCGCAGAAGTCGGCCAGGTGCACGAGGCTCGGCCGCGAAGCGAGCGGGTAGGTGCGCACGCGCTTCATCGCGGGGAAGGGGTCGCGATCGGGGCTCGGGGAAGCCCCCGGTGAAGCCTTCGGGGAAGCCATGTCGCCTGCGGATGATAGGAGTCGGCAGCGCGGGTTCCAACCACCGCGCGGCGCCTCCTCACGCTCCCCGATATCGGTCGTGCAGCCAGAAGTACTGTTCCGGTGCGGCCAGGATCAGGCGCTCGAGCTCCCGGTTGACCTGCTCCGTGATCGCCTCGACGCTGCGCCCCTCCAGGTCCTCGGGCCGGAACACCTTCGGGATCTCGATGCGCCAGCGCCACGGCCGAGCCGCGCGGTAGCAGGCCACGAACACCACCGGCGCGCGGAGGCGCTTCAGGAGCACCGCCGCACTGCGGTCGCATCGAGCTCGACGCCCGAAGAACGGCGCCATCACCGGCCGCTTGCGAGCGCGCTGGTCGAGCATGAGCGCGAGGGCCCCGCCCCCGCGGATCACCGCGGCCGCGTCCTTCATCGCGCCGCGTCGCGGCAGGAGCCGCACGCCGCGCTGCTCGCGCAGCCGCTGCGCGTGGACGGAGAGCGGACGGTTCTTGGGCGGCTTCGAGACGACGTAGAAGGGATCGAAGCCGATCCAGGGCATCGCCGCGGCACCCGTCTCCCAGTCGCCGACGTGGGCGGTCGCGACGATGCAGCCTCTCCGGGACTCGAGGATGCGCCGGGCGTCCTCGCACATCTCGACCTCGAGGTGCTCGCGGATCCGATCGAGCGGCACGTGTCGGTGGAGAGCCTCCGCGTCGAGGGTCACGTGGAGGAGGTGCCTCCAGGCCTGGAGCACCCTCCCCTCGAGCTCCCGTACCCCCATGTCCGCCCCGAGCGCCTGCCGCAGGAAGACGCGCGCCGCCTCGGAGCGACGCCGGTCGATCGCCTTGGCGGCTCGCGCCAGCGCGCCGACGAGCGGCGCGCGCAGCCACAGCGGCAGGAGCGAGAGGAGCGAGAGCGCAGCTCGCGCGACCGCGCACTCGAGCTGCGCGAGGATTCCTCCGCGGGTGCCGAGCACTGCGCGACGAGGCGCGGGCCAGTCCGACCGCAGCCCGGGCGGCAGCGAGGAGGGGAACGGCGGCTCGCCGGCCGTCGGCTCGCCGTCCTCCTCGTCGTCCGCGGCCGCGGAGCCCGCGATCTGGGCCTCAGCCATGGATCCCCGCGTGCAGCGCGTCACGCGCGTGCGTCTCCGCCGCGAGCGGGAGCGCGTCGAGGAGGGCCTCGAGCACCGGCTCGCCGGCCGTGATCGCGAGCGCGACGTCGACGGCCAGGAACCTGGCGCCGATCGCGACGAGCTTGACCGCGTCCTTGGCGGTGGTGACGAGCGCGCGGCCGCTCTCGCCGAGGCCGTCGAGATCGCCCGCGGCGTAGGCGTGGTGATCGGGGAACGCGCGGTGCTGCCTCACGACCGCGCCGAGCGCGCGCACGCTGCTCTCGAACGAATCGGGGTTGCCGATGCCGCTCGCGAGATCGACCTCGAGGGCGCGCAGGGTGTCGATCGGCAGCTCCCGGTCTCGCTCGTCGAAGAGGCGCACCGGCCTGGGGTCGGCGCGGATCACGGGCAAGCCCGGCGCGAGACGCTCGATCTCGCGCTCGAGCCGTTCGACCTCGCCGGAGTCGGCCTGGGACGCTCGCGTGATGACCACCGCGGCGGCGCGAGCGAGGGACGAGGGCGGCTCGCGCAGGAGACCGCGCGGCAGCATCGCGCGCACGGGCTCGCCGTCTCCGGGCGGTGCGGGCAGGCCCCAGGGCCGCGTGGCATCGACGAGCACGAGGTCGAGGTCGCGGTGGAGGCGGCGGTGCTGGAAGCCGTCGTCGAGGACGATCACGTCGCAACCCTGCGCGACGAGGCGACGCCCTCCGCGGACCCGCTCTGCGTCCTGGACGTGCGGCACGCCGGGGAGGAGGCGCTCGAGGAGGCGAGCTTCGTCGTTGCGACCGTCGGGACCGGAGCGGTAGCCGCGCGAGAGGAGACCGGGACGCAGGCCTCTCTGCCGAAGGCGACCGACGACCCAGGCACACATGGGAGTCTTGCCGGTGCCGCCGGTCGTCAGGTTGCCGACGCCGATCACGGGAACGTCGAGTCGGTGGACCGGGAGGATCGCGGCGTCGTAGGCGGCGCGGCGTAGTAGCGCGACGGCGCCGAAGAGGGCCGCGGGGATGCGCAAGAGCTCGATCGCGCCGCCGCGGCGCGCAAGGCGGCGCTCCCAGCGGTCATCGGGCTCGGCGGGATTCAAGCGTCCGGCGCGGAGGTGCGCGCCGCGACCGGAGAGCCTACAGAGTGGGAGCCGGCGTCTCCTCGTCGGGGATCAGCTCGATCAGGCCGCGCTCCATCTCGAGGAACGCGATCTTGATCGGGTTGACCTCGCGGGTCTCGATCAGCGGCGCGGCGCCGCGGACGAGCTCGCGCACGCGCTTCTGCAAAAGCGCGGTCTTGTGGAAGGATCCGGAGACGGACTTCTGGAGGCGCTGGGGCAGGGTCAGGTCCATGGAGGTGCGGGGCGGCGGCCTGGGATCCGGGGGACTGCGGTGAGGCTCGGTCGGGAAGCAGGAGGCGGGTTCCGGACCCCGGGGCCTACGGCTGAGCCGCGCATGGTAGCCCGGGATGTCCTCCTCCTACAAGGGCGGTCCAACTCCAGACCCGCATGAAGTGAGGAAGGGCCTCACCCCGGCCCCAGCGCGTTCTCCGCGTCGAGCACGAGATCGGCGTGCTCCGCAGGCTTCACCGCCTCGTCGAAGGCGCGCTGGGTCGGCAGGTGGTGACGCCGCACCGCGAGCAGGCTCTCCGGCCCGCGCCGACGAGCGTCGCGGCCGGCGATGCGGCGCAGGCTCTGGCCCTCGCTGACCTCGAGGTGCACCACCTTGTCGAGCGCCGGCCGCAGCCGCGGATGCAGCAGGAAAGGGCCTTGCAGGATCAACACCGACCCGCGGGGAACCTCGATCCGCGCTCCGTTGCGCTCGTACGCCACCGCTTCGCCGGCCCGGTGCGGTTCGATCACGAGCGCGAACAGATCCTCCACGTCGTAGGCGCGGTCCAGGTGATCGAGGGGCCGGTCGACCGCCCAGAATCCGGTCGACGACAGGTCCTCGCTCGTGATCCCGCTCCTCAGGAAATCGTCGAGCGCGACGATCGCCGCCGCGCGCCCGCGAGCAGCCAGCAACGTGGCGCAGTCGCGCGCGAAGATCGTCTTGCCGCTTCCGGAATGGCCGGTGATCCCGAGGCTCGCCGACCCGCCCTTCCCGAAGAAGTCGAGCCTCTCCAGCATCTTCCCGATCCATCGCGCGCGCTGCTCGAGCCGCGGCACGAGCTCGCCCATGTCGTCGATCGACGCCTCGCTCGCGACCTCCTCCCCGGGCTGCGCGAACCCGCGCGCGAAGTGCACGTGCGGAAGTCCGTTCTCCCAGGCCGCGTCGCGGTCACCCCGGCGGTCGCCGACCATCACCGCCGAGCGCGTGCCGAACGCCTCGACGAGATCCCCCACCATCCCCGCCTTCGAGGTCGCGCCGGGCGAATCGAGACAACGCGCGTCGTCGATCCAGCGCGACAGCCCGAGGCCGTTCATCATCGCGTCGAGGTAGTCCTGGCCGCAGTTGCTCGCGATGCCGAGCCGCGCGCCGCGCTCGGAGAGCGCCGAGAGCGCCTCGGCGACGCCGGGCACGAGCGCCGCCTGCCCCGCGCGCAACGCGTTGCGCTCCTCCTCCACGCAGCGCGCGCGGATCAGCGAGCGCTGCTTGGCGTCCAAGTCGGAGAACAGCTGGTCGAAGCCCTGCGCCAGCGGATGGCCGACCAGGCTCATCCACTGCTCCGCGCTCGGCATCGAGTGCTCGATCGACAGCTCGGCGAACGCCCGCCGGGTTCCCGCGCGCGCCGCGTCGACCCAGAAGCGGTCGGTCGCGACGAGGGTGCCGTCGAGGTCGAACACGACGGCGTCGAACAGGAAGGGCGGCCTCGGCATGGGCGGTCGCGGAGGGAGAGCCTATCGCAGGAGTCCGGGTCCGGCGAGGTCGCGAACGCGCCGCGCGTGTACGGGGGGCGTGAACGCGGATTCCGAAGCGTCTCGAGCGATTGTGGCGGCGCTCGCGAACTCTATCCTGTTGCGTCTCCGAGGAGTCCATGATCCGCGCACGAGCCCTGACGATCCGGTCACCACGCTTCCCTCCCGCTCTCGGTGCGCTCGCGCTCGTCGCGGGCCTCGCCGGCGCACAAAAGCCCCAGGCAGGTCCGCCCTCGCGCGAGCTCCTGCTCGAGCTGACCGCCAGCCCGCGCCTGGCCGGCACGTGCGGCTCGCTCGTCGGCGCGAAGTTCGTCGCGCGGAAGCTCGAGGAAGCCGGCTGGAAGGTCGAGATCGACGAGCGCGAGGTGATGCTCTCGCTGCCGCGCACGATCGAGTTCGCGATCTACGAGGACGCGTTCTCGGACCATGCGCTCTCGGAGCGCATCGAGCGCTTCGATCCCGACGCGATCCCTCCCGGCGACGTGCCCAAGTGCAACGGCTGGTCGGCGAGCGGCAACGTGCGCGCCCGGGTCGTCGATGTGGGGCGCGGACTGCGGCCCGATTTCGAGCGGTTGAAGACGCTGGGCGTCGACGTGCGCGGCGCGATCGCGCTGGTGCGCTACGGGGGGAGCTACCGCGGCATCAAGGTCGATCTCGCGACGCAGTTCGGGTGCAGCGGCGTCCTGTTCTTCAGCGATCCGGGCGAGGACGGGCCCGAGAAGGGCCCGACCTGGCCCGCTGGCCCGTGGAAGCCCGATTGGGAAGCGCAGCGCGGCTCGATCAATCCGATCGCGCACATCCCCGGCGATCCCTCGACGCCGGGGTGGCCCTCGCCGAAGCCGGGTGAGAAGGACGCGAAGCGTGCGAGCACCAAGGAGATCGAGGACGCGCTGCCGAGGATCCCGTGCATCCCGGTCGGGTGGCGCGACGCGAAGGCGTTGATCGAGAAGCTCGCGGCGGTCGCGACGAAGGACAAGGACGGCAAGGACGTCGAGGAGCGCCTCGGCCCCGGACCCGTCCAGGTGCGGATGAAGGTCGACCAGCCTCGCGACCTGCGCACGATCCATAGCGTGATCGCGAGATTGCCGGGCGAGAGCGAGAGGACGGTGATCGCGGGCGCTCACCGCGATGCGTGGGTGCGCGGCGCGAACGACGACGGCGCGGGCACGGTCGCGATGATGCGCGCGGCGCAGATCCTGGGCGAGAAGATGCGTTCGGGCTGGAAGCCGAAGAACACGGTGACGATCGCCTTCTGGGACGGCGAGGAGTTCGGGCTCATCGGCAGCACGGAGTGGGGCGAAGCGAACGAAGAGTGGCTCCGGAAGAACGCCATCGCCTACGTGAACGCCGACACGGCGGTCAACGGCGCGCACTTCCGCGGCGCGGGCGGGTCGCCGGGGATGCTCCCCGTGCTGAAGGGGGTGCTCGAGCGGATCCCGGCGCTGCCCGGGACGGAAGGCACGGCGCCCGCGAATCTCTGGGAGGAGTGGCGCGAGGCGGTGAAGGCCCGCGCGAAGTCCGAGGGCAAGGCCGACCCGGACGTCGAGGAGCCGCGCCTGGGTCTGCCCGGCTCGGGCTCGGACTTCGCGGTGTTCGTCCACCACCTGAACATCCCTTGCCTCGAACCGAGCTTCAGCGGCTCGGGCGGCGGCGGGCAGTACCACACGACCTTCGACGACTTCACGTTCGTCGAGAAGTACGTCGACCCGGGCTTCGTCGGGCACGAGCTGGCGGGCAAGTTCCTCGCGGAGCTCTTGGCGGAGCTGGCCGATCGCGAAGGCTTCTTCGACGACGTCGGGGCGGCGCAGGACCTGGCGCGACGGGCGAGGGAGGCCGCGACCGACGAGCGGCTCGCCGCGAGCCTCGAGCGGATCGCCCGGAGCTTCGACGCAGTCGCCGAGAGGCGGCTCCACGCGATCGATTTCGCTGAGGTCGCCGGCGAACCTTTCTACCGCCACCTCGAGGTTCAGGGCGGCCTCGAGGGTCGCCCGTGGTTCCGGAACCGTCTGTGGGCGCCGGGTCTCGAGGACGGCTACGGATCGGAGACCTTCCCAACGCTGCGCGCGGCGGCCCCGCGAGGCGAGGCAGCGCTCGCGGCCGAGACGAACGCGCTGGTCCAGAGCATCGACGGCCTGCTCACGCATTCGGACAAGTAGGCCTCCTTCTCCGCCGTGAAGCGTCTCTGGCCCTTCTTCCAGCGCTTTCTGCGCCACAAGCGCCATCTCGGCGCCGGCTTCGCCTGCTTGCCCCTCGCGCAGCTCGGCGACATCGCGGTCACCGTGGTGATCGGGAACGCGCTCGACAAGCTGCGCTTGGGGTCGGACGCGTCCTTCCTCGGCGGCATCTTCGCCATCGTCCTCGGTCTCGCGGCCTTCCGCGGCGTCCTGCGCTACTTCCAGCGGTGGTGGATCGTCGTCGTCTCGCGCTGGGTCGAGAACGAGCTGAAGCAGGAGCTCTTCGACAAGCTCGTCTCCCTTCCCTTCTCCTTCCACACCCAGAGCCGTTCGGGCGACATCGTCAGCCGCGTGACCTCGGACGTCGAGAACATCCGCATGTTCCTCGGTCCGGGCGTCATGTACACGGGCGGCGCGGTCGTCATGGTGCCGGTCTCCATGGCGCTCCTCTTCTTCCTGAATGCGCCGCTGGCCGCGACGATGATCCTGCCGCTGCTCTTGATGGGTCTCGGCATGAAGATGTTCACGCCCCAGCTCCACCGCTGGAGCGAGGCGGTCCAGGAGTCGATCGCCGACATCGGCCACCGCGCGCAGGAGAGCTTCTCCGGCATCCGCATCGTCAAGGGATATGGACGCGAGGCACAGCAGATCGCGCGCTTCGACGCCGCCTCGCGGCGGAACATGGACAACCAGATCCGCCTGGGCCACTCGCGCGGGCTGACCCATGCGCTGACGCACGCGGCGAACGACTTCACGTTCGTCGTCATCCTCATGCTCGGCGGTCTCGCGATGATCGACCGCAAGCTCCCCGTGGGGGACCTGTTCAAGTTCTTCGACCTCACCTTCAAGGTCTTCTGGCCGATCATCGCGGTCGGATGGATCCTGGGGATGTACCCGCGCGCCGTCGCGAGCGCGAAGCGGATCGACGAGCTCCTCTCGAGGACTTCCGAGATCCTGGAGCCGACGAAGCCCGTCGCCCTGCCGTCCGTGCGCGGTGCCCTGTCGCTGCGACAGGTCTCCTACACCTACGAGGGCACGCAGCGTCCAGCGCTCCAGGGCGTCACGGTCGAGGTGCCCGCGGGGAGCGTCCTCGGGGTCGTCGGGCCGACCGGATCGGGGAAGACGACGCTCCTCTATCTCCTGGGCCGGCTCCTTGACGCGCAAGGTGAGATCCGCCTCGACGCCGTGCCGATCCGCGACCTGTCCCTTGCGACGCTCCGCGGGGCGCTCGGCTATGTCCCGCAGGACAGCTTCCTCTTCTCCGAGCCCTACCGCGACAACATCGTTTTCGGCGCGGAGGGCCCGATCGACGACGCGCGAGTGCGCGAGCTCGTCGAGGCCACCTGCATGACCGAGGAGGTCGCGGCGTTCCCCGGCGGACTCGACCAGCTCATCGGCGAACGCGGGGTCACGCTTTCGGGAGGACAGCGGCAGCGAACCTGCATCGCCCGCGCGCTGGCACGCGATCCCCGGATCCTCGTGCTCGACGACGCGCTGAGCGCCGTCGACACGGAGACCGAGCAACGGCTTCTCGAACACCTGCGCCGCGCCGGGAAAGGCCGCACGGTCGTGATCGCCGCGCACCGGCTCTCGTCAGTCGTTCGCGCGGACCAGATCGTGGTGCTGGGGAAGTCGGGTTCGGTCGAAGCGATCGGGGCGCACGCGGAGCTCCTCGCGAAAGAGGGCTGGTACCGGCGGACATGGTCCCGGCAGCAGGCGCAGGAGGAGCTCGCGATCCTGTGACCGATACGGACCTCGACGATCCCCTGGACGACACGGTCGCGTCGAAGGTGTGGGACGGCGGGCTCGCCCGTCGCCTGCTGGCCTTCGCGCGGCCGCACTGGGGCCTCTTCGCGACGAGCTTCCTCGTCCTCGCGGTGCTCTTCGCGCTGGATGTCCTCGGCCCCTGGATCTGGAAGCACGAACTCGACGGCCCGCTCAAGGCCGCGAGCACGGCACGCGCCGCCGATCCCGCGGCGGACGTCTCCGCCTTCGTGAGCGAATTCCGGATCTGGGTGGGTGTGTACGTCGGCGTCGTCCTCCTCTCGCTCCTCTTCCGCTACTTCGAGGTGGCCCAGCTCAACCGGACCGGACAGAAGGTGATCGCGGACTTGCGCGAGCAGCTGTTCCGCCACATGCAGGGCCTCGACCTCGCGTTCTTCGACAAGCGTCCGACGGGCCAACTCGTGACGCGCGTCACGACGGACGTCGAGAACCTGAACGAGATGTTCACCTCGGGCCTGGTCGTGCTCCTGTTCGACCTCGTGAAGGTGGTGTTCCTGGTCGGGATCCTGTTCTGGCTCGACGCGCGCCTCGCGCTCGTCGTCTGCGCCGGCACACCCTTTCTGATCGGTGTGAGCCTCGTCTTCCGAGGTGGCGCACGGCATGCCCACCGTCTGGTGCGCGCGCGGCTCGCCCGACTCAACGGCTACCTCCAGGAGGTGCTCCAGGGTATCCGCGTCGTGCAGGTCTTCCGCCGCGAGGATCACGTCTCGAAGCGCTTCGCCGGCCATCTCGGCGCCTATCTGGACGCAAACCTGAAGACGATCTTCCTCTTCGCGCTCTTCTTCCCGACCATCGATTTCGTCGTCAGCGGGGTCCAGGGATCGGCCTTGTGGGTCGGCGGGGGCTCGATCTGGCACGGTCGGCTGACCTACGGCGAGTTCTTCCAGTTCTGGCTGTACCTGGCGCTCCTCGTCGCCCCGATCCGCGAGCTCGGCGAACGCTACAACATCCTGCAAAGCGCGTTCGCGTCGGCGGAGCGCGTGTTCGACATCCTCGACACGCACTCGAAGCTCGCGCCCGCCGTGCCGCGGAACGGAGCCGTCCTCGAGGGCCGGCGCGAGCCGATGCGCGGCCACGTGCAGTTCGACCAGGTGTCCTTTTCCTACGCGGCCGGCGTCGAGGTGCTGTCGGACGTGAGCTTCGACATCCGGCCCGGCGAGACCGTCGCGGTCGTCGGGGCGACGGGAGCGGGGAAGTCGACGCTCGTCAATCTCCTCCTGCGCTTCTACGACCCGACCTTCGGCCGCATCACGATCGACGGCGTCGAGCTCCGCGACTTCGACGTGCCCACGCTGCGCCGGAGCATCGGCCTGGTCATGCAGGAGGACTTCCTCTTCGCCGGGACGGTGCAGGAGAACCTGGTGATGGAGCGCGAGGACGTGACCGAGGAGTCCCTCGAGCTCGCGCTCGAAGCCAGCCGGGCCGACGAGCTCATCGCGAAGCTGCCCGGCGGCCTCCACGCGCCGGTCGCCGAGCGCGGCGCGGCCTTCTCGACCGGCGAGCGGCAGCTCCTCGCGATCGCGCGGGCGCTGGCGGGCAACCCGCGCATCGTGATCCTGGACGAGGCCACGGCGAGCGTCGACTCGAACACCGAGGCGCAGATCGAGACGGCGACGCGCCGGCTGCTCGAGGGGAGGAGCGCGCTCGTCGTCGCGCACCGCCTCTCGACCGTGCGCCGCGCGGACAAGATCCTCGTGATGCACCGCGGGAAGCTGCGCGAGCAGGGAACCCACGAGGAGCTGCTCGCGATGGGCGGCATCTACGCGCGGCTCCACGCGCTGCAGTTCAGCGAGGAGGAGCCGGCCGTGGCCGTCACGAAGGTCTAGCGGACTCTCTCCCCTCGATCGGGACCTCTTCTCTCACCGAAATAGCCAGGATCGTCTGCAACCCGCTCCTCGCGGCCCGGTCCGCGAGGATGGCCAACACGGCCGCATCCATTTAGAATCCGATCCAACGAGGAGGAAACATGTCCGCTCTGCTCGACCGCGAGCTGCAGACGTTCGAGGCCCACCGTGAGGAGCTCGTGGGGCAGGCCAAGGGCAAGTACGTCCTGATCAAGGAGGACCGGGTCGTCGGTCTGTTCGAGACCTGGCAGGCAGGCGTCGATCGAGGCTTCCAGGTTCTCGGCCACACGCCGTTCCTGGTCAAGAAGGTCCTCACGAAGCAGGAGGAGCTCGACTCCGTCGGCCGGATCGGTTGCTGAGGTGTCGACCCTCTTGGGACGCGATGTTCTCGGCCGGGCGGTCCTGGTCTACATCGGGGAGCTGAACGTCTTCGCGCTGGGTTTCTGAAGCGGGTCGATCCGCAGTCGCTTCACCTCACCCGATCGAGGCGGCGTCCGAGGTCCTCCAGGAGCGGCGACTCTGGGTCGGTGCTCCTCAGATCGCGAAGCAACCGATCCGCCTCAACGACTCCGCGCGATCGATCGTCGCTCTTCGCGGACTCCTCGAGCGATCCCAGCATCGCCTGGAGGAGCCCGAGGTCGGCCTCCGGGTCGGTGCCGGGACCGTGCGCCGCGTGGTAGTGGTTCTCGGCCGGTTTCCAGTTGCGGAGATAGAGCTGGATCGCGCCGGCGACCAGGCGCGCCCGTCGGCGGAGATCGGCCGGGATCCTCTGCGGTCCGGCGACGCGTTGCAGCCGCTTGAGCGCGGTCTGCACCGACTGCTTGCCGAGCTTCTTCTCCTCGTCGCTCGCGGACAAAGCGTCGAGCATCGCCCGACCCTTCAGGAACTCGGCCTGCGCCGTCAGGATCTCGAGAGCGGGAGCTTTCGGGTCGTCGCTCGCGGTCGACCGCAGCTGGCGGAGTCGTGCGAGCGCTTCCTCCGTGTCGGCGCGCCCCTCCTCCTCCGGACGGGACTCGACCGACCCGAGCAGCGCTCGCACGAAGCCCTCCCGCAGCTCGCGGCTCTCGCCGTCGAACGCGAGCGCCTGCAGGAAGCGCGCCTGCGCCCGGCTCCACTCCCCTCGCTCGAGTTGGATCCACGCGCACAGGCTGGCTGCGCGGAAACGCTCTCGCGTGTTCAGGCTCGGCTCGTCGGCGAGCGGCTCGACCCGGGCCAGGACGGCTTCGAGCTTCGCCCGGCCCGCGCGCCGCGCGACGGCATCGGGCGTGCGCGCGAGCGCGGCTGCGTCCCGGAAGTCGATCTCGGCGAGCAGGGTCCGGGCGCGCGCGCTCTTCGCATGCTCCGCGACGAGCCGTTCGGCGATCGCTCGCGCCTCGTCGGTCCGACCCTCGTCGCGCAGCCGCTGCACCGCCAGGTTGTAGTCGCGCTCGTCGAAGTCCTCGGCGATCTCCGCCTCCGGCAGCACCCGCGCGTGCACCGCGAGCGCGCCGAGAAACAGCGCCAGCGCAAGGCGCACGACCGCGTCCTGGCTCCGGCTCGCCCCGGCTCTCGCCGCCCAGACGAGCGTCCACCCGGCGAACGGCGCGAGCAGCGCCACGAGCGGCAGCCGCGCGCGGTCGCTGGTCACGGTCAGGACGATCGTGCCGAGGTACAGGAGGAAGACCAGCGCGACCTCCGCCGCCGCTTCGGGGTCGGCGACCTCGAAGGACGCGGGGAGGCTCGTCACGAGAGGGCTCCTCCTCCCCCTCCGCGCGTGCAGCAGGAAGAGGGCCAGGCCGGCCAGGCCGAGCGTCCCGATCAGACCGAATCCCGGCAACGGCACGCGCGCGATCGGGACGAAGAACGAGTCCCAGTACAGACAGTGGTCGTCGGGAACCTCGTACCGTCCGAGCGAGAGCCGCAGCTTGTTCCACAGGATCGCCAGGTGCTCGCGGGGGTGATCGCGGAAGGAGCGCAGCGTTTCGCCGCGCCAGTACGCGCTGACCTCGCCCGGATCGAGCGGACGCGCGAGCCGCCGTTCCGCCTCGCGCCGCCAGTCGCCGGCCTCGTGCTCGGGTATGCCGCGCACGAAGCCGGGCTCGCTCGCGCGCCCGTAGGGGTTCTCGAGGTTGTTGCCCCCGTAGAGGTTCGTGCCCGCGCCGCTCGTCGTGAGCAGGAAGACGCCCCCGACGGCGAGGTTGCGCAGCGCGACGGGGAGCAGCACGCCGGCCGACCCGGAGAGGAACGCTCCCGCATGGACCACGGCCGGCGCGGCGGGACGCCGGAGCCGCCAGGCTCGCGCGATCGGCCAGAGCGCGAAGAGCGGCAGCAGAGCCAGCATGTTCCCGCGCAAGAGGGCGCCGAGCCCCGCGAGCGCCCCGACGAACAGCCATCGGCCGCGATCCTTCCACGCCGCGCCGGGGCCCGATGCGGGATCGCGCGTCCGCACGAGCGCGAGGGCGAAGAGCGCGAAGAGCGGAAGGAACAGGTTCTCCTTGAGCAGGAAGGCCGGGAACAGGATCCCCGGCCAGTACAGCGCGATCGCGAGCGCCGCGAGGAAGCCCGCGGCGCGGCCGAAGAGACGCCGCGCCAGAAGACCGGCGAGCGCCGTCGCCACGGCCCACAGCGCGCACTGTGCGACGCGCGCGGCGATCCGATGCGGGCCGAGGAGAGCGTAGAGCGCTCCCAGCGCGTAGGGGTACAGCGGCTCCTGGAAGTACACCTCCTTGCCGACCCACTGGCCCCCCGCGATCTCACGCGCCCAGCCGTCGTAGGACGCCTCGTCGATGGCGGGATGCTCGGCGTTCGGGTGGCGGGCCTCGTACTGGAACACGGCGACGAGACGCACGGCGAAGGCCAGGGCTAGGATCAGCGCGAGGATCCATCGATCCCTGGGACTCCCGGGCCGGCCGACCCCGAGCTGCCGAGCCGTCATCGGCGGACGATCTTCCACCGCTCCGGCTCCCAGCGCTCGGACAGCGCGCTCTCCGCTTCCAGACGCTTGGCCGCGCGGATCAGGAGCACGAGCTTCGCCCAGCGCCAGCCCGGAGCGCTGGTGAAGATCAGCGCGAAGAGCATGAGGAGCGCGAGCGCGGCGCCCAGGCCGAGGAAGGTCCACGCGGCGACCGTCGCTGCGAGCGGCAGCACCGCGGTCAGCACCGGCGCGGCGAGCGTCACGCGGCGGTAGAAGAACCACTGCGCGCGCGAGAACGCGTCCGTCGAGAGCGGCGCGCTCGTGCGCACGACCTGGACGTAGGCCCGCGCGCGCCGGAGCGCCTGCGCCCGGCGGGCCGGGCCCACGGGGATCTTGACCTCGCAGAAGATCGCGCCCGGAGCGAGGGCCACGCGCCGCGGCTCGCTCGCGCGCGAGCGCACCTGGAGCATCAGGTCGAGGTCGTCGGCGGCGATCCCCGGACGCGGGCGCAGGCGCAGGTCCGCGCGCCAGGCCAGGAGCTGTCCGTGGACGCTGAAGAGCCTTCCCGACCACGACTCGAGCCGCCGCACACGCGCGGTCCAGCGGTCGAAGGGCTCCGAGGCGTCCTGGATCGGTCCCAGGGAGGCCGAGCGCGGCGTCCCGTCCTCGGCCAGGTCGCGCACGAACCGCTGCGCCCCGCACGCCATCGCCAGGCGCGGATCTCCCGAAAAAGCGCGCGACAGAGCCTCGAGCGACCCCGGCTCGAGGACGACGTCCGCGTCGGTGAGGACGATCAGATCGACCTGGGGCTCGAGCAATGCGAGGCCGGTCTGCACGGCTCCGGGCTTCCCCGCGCGAACGCCGTTCCGGACGACCGAGACGAGGACGTCGGTGCGCGATCCGAAGAGTTGCTCGGCGGTCTTCCCGGCGCGCTCGAGCGTTCCGTCGACCGAATGGTCGTCGACCGCGGCGATGCGGTGCGTCCCGCCCTCGGGCCAGCGCGCTTGCGCGAGGTTCGCGAGCTTGCGCTCGATCACCGCCGCCTCGTCGCGGCACGGGACGAGGATCCCGAGGCGCAGCGCAATTCGCTCCGTCCCGCTCACGTCGAGAGCGCGCGCAGCGCGAGACGGGGCCAGCTCCGAGCGCGGAAGAGGATGTTGTCGGCTTGGGCGCACTCCCACGTGCACGCGCAGTGCGTCTCGCGGATCTCGCGGCGCAGCTCGCGCGCTGGAGGACCCTCCCAGAGCCGGGAGAGATCCCAGCCGACGTCGTTCAGGTTGCCGATCGAGCGCCCCAGGATCTCGCAGGAGTGGACCTCGCCGTTCTCGAAGACGACGGCGGAGAGCGTCCCGGCGGTGCAGGGCAGGTGGGCGGAAGCTCCGCGCGCAACGCCCGCCACGCGCTCGTACATCAGGTCGTCGCGTGCGACGGCCAGGCGCGCGAGCGGGAAGCTGAAGTAGGGGAGCGCGCCGGACGCGATCAGCTCCCGCTTCTTGGCGACGATCTCCTCGTAGCGCGCGACATCGACCTCGAGGAGGGAGGGATCGAGCGCGGTCCCGCGCGCCAGGTTGATCGTCACGTTGTCGGGCGAGAGCTCGCGCACGAGCTCCTCCATGTGGTCGGCGAGGACGGCCTGGTTCTCGCGCGTCACGCACACGAGGATCCCCACGGAGAGACGCGGGTTCCGGGCGGCCTGCTGGCGCAGCGCCTGGACGGCCTCCCGGGCGCGCGCGTGCCCACCCGGGACCTGTCGGATCGAATCATGGACCTGCGGCGGCCCGTCGAAGGAGACCGACACGGTCAGGAAGAGTTCGGGGTTTTCGGAGAGGACGCGCTCCACGAACTCGGCCTGGCGCTCCGGAACGAGTCCGTTCGTCGGCACCGTGAGGTGGCGCAGGCCGTGGCGCCCGAACGCGCGCGCGACATCGGCGAGGTCGCCGCGGAGGAACGGTTCTCCCCCGCCGAGGGAGACCCACAGGAGCGGGCCCATGCGCGCGAGCGAGTCCGCCAGCCGCTCGAGGTCGACAAGACGCGGTCCCGGGACGCCTTCGGCCACCTGCTTCCAGTGAAAGCAGTGCCGGCAGCGCAGGTTGCACACGCCGGTGACGAAGAGCCCCAGGTGGATCGGCGGCCCGGAGCGCAGGACCGCCCGGCGCGCGAAGGGAAGGTAGCGGAGGGCGCTCAACGCGCCCGATTGTAGCGGCCCGGGCCCGAGGGACCGCGGACCTGCGAACGCAGCTGGCTCCAGCGAGCGATCAGGGATTCCACAAGACCGACCCCGCCTGCGTCCCGTTGAACGTCGAGGCGGTGTTCCCGCACGGCAGCGCCGCCTGCGGGTCGCGGTAGTAGCTCATGTAGTAGCGCGTCTGCCCGGCGAGAATCGTGTCGCCGAGGGCTGCGGAGCGCGCCGAGACCGACGGGTCGCTGCCCCCCGGCCGCGTGATCGCGCCGCCCGAGGCGGACCCGTTGTAGAGGCGCTTGAGCACCCCGGCCACGCAGCGGATGCCCGCCCCGAACACGATCCCGGTCGCGTTCGGCGCCGTGCCCTGCAGGAAGATCGTGAACGCCGTCGCGTTCTCGTTCGTCGCCGTGAACACCAGGGTGTCTCCCGAGAGCGAGGCCGCGCCGAACGCAGCCAGAGAAGCGCCGCCCGTCGCCGCGCCGAAGTTGTTGCAGCCGCGCCCGGGTCCCGAGGGCGGGTTCGTGCACGGACAGGAGATCACGCCGGACAGGCCGGGGTCGCAGAAGGAGGTCATCGTCGGGCTCCCGCCGGACTGGTACGAGAGCGCGTTGGACATCGACGTGTTTCCGTACTGGTCGGCGGCCACGACCTTGTAGGCGATCGTGCCGGCGAGGCTCCCCGGGATCGTGCCGCGGAAGATCTGCCCCATCGAGGACTTCATCGGGTAGTTCGTGGGAGCGCCGCCGTTGACGGTGACCTCGAGGTGCACCGGGATGTACCAGGTGCCGTAGTACGGCTGGTTGTCGTAGACCTGCACGCGCACGGCGGTCGGCGAGGCGCTCGGCTGGCGGTCGGGTGCCTGCTCGAGCCGATAGAGATGGGGCGCGCTGGTGTCGTTGTTCGCGGTCCCGTTTTTCAGGTACCACTCAGCCTCGTTGACGTCGTTGGCCACGAAGATGTCCGGGTCGCCGTCGTTGTCGACATCGGCCGAGTCGGCGTCGAGCGACTGGGTGCTGTCGAACGGGAATACGACGCCCGTGGCCTGGTACGTGAAGTTGCCCGCACCGTCGTTCCTGTACATGCGTTCCTGGCCCGAGAAGTCGGCGATGAACAGGTCGATGTCGCCGTCGAGGTCGTAGTCGATGAAGTCGCCCTCGTTGTCGTCGTCGTTGGAGTTCGTGAGCTGCGTCAGGCTGCCGAAGGTCCCGTTCCCGTTGTTCTTCATCGTGCAGTCCGGGAAGATGAACGAGCTCTGCAGCCAGTTCAGCCCGTAGATGTCGAGGTCGCCGTCGCCGTCGAAGTCGCCCAGCTCGTTCGCGTAGTGGCCGTTGCCGGTCGCGTAGCCGGCCGGGAAGGTCGCGCCGGTCACATCGCGGAACCCGAGCGTCCCGCCGTTCTCCTGGAGCCGGTTCTGGAACATGCGCGGCTGCTCGACGCGCGCGCCTTGCAGGACGTCGAGGTCGAGGTCGCCGTCGATGTCCCCGACCTCGATGTCCAGGGTGGTCGAGGCGATGTCGCAGAACGCTCCGGTCGCGTTCGTCGTGTTGGCGCTCTGCGTCCCCTCGCACCACAACCCCGGATTGCCGTTGTTTATCTGCTGGCCAGTGAGCTGGAAGCCCGACGGGTTGAATTCCGAGAACACGCCCGATCCATCGTTCAGGAAGATGCGCATCGGGATCTGCCCGCCGAAGGCCCCGCCGTAGGTCGAGTGGACGAGGTCGATGTCCCCGTCGTTGTCGAGGTCGCCGAAGTCGCAGTCGCAGGAGAAATCGATGAACCCGCCGCCCGGGAGCACCTGGCTCGGCGGGATCGACGAGCCCGGCCCCCCCAGGCCCGCCCAGCGCGTCGAGGTCTGGTCCTGGTAGAAGCCGAGCGTGCCGCCCTGGATCCCGCCCATGTTCGTCCACCAGCGGTTGCTCTGGTTGTTGTGGGTCGAGGTGTTCGAAATGTACAAGTCGTAGTCGCCGTCGTTGTCGAAGTCGACGAACTCGACGTCGCGCGAGTCGTCGGACACGATCGGAAGCTGCGTCGCCGTGACGTTGGTGAAGACGCCGACCGTCCCCAGCTGGATGCCCCCCATGTTGACCCACAGGTGGTTCTGCGCGTTGCCGTTGTCCCCGCCCTCGGCGAAGGCCGCGTCCCAGTCGCCATCGTTGTCGATGTCCGCGAAGTCGACGTTCTCGGTGTAGTCGCCGCTGGGCGGGATGTCGGTCGTGTTGCGCTGGAACTGCTGCGCCCGGGCGGAGCTCGCGGCGAGGAGGAGGAAGAGGCCGGCGAAGGCGATCCTGACGTGCCGGGCCGTTGCCATGTGGGCCATGGGAGCCGTGTGGGTCATGGGGGGTTCCGTGGATCTCCTGGAACCAGCCCGCCGCGTAAACATCGATGGGCCGGATCGACCCCCGACTATAGCGGAGGAGCTTTCCGCGTGAGGAGGATTCTCCAGCGTCGAGCCCCGGCCCTCACCTCGACCCCAGAGCGCGCTCCAGCAGCCATCCCGCCGCGAACATTCCCGCGCCGGCGGCCAGCGCGCGGAACTCGATGGCCATCGACTCCAGCCCGCGTTCCCCGAGGCCCAGGCTGATGCTCCAGAAGACGCCGACCAGGATGACGACGAGGCCCGCGCCCTCCAGGAGCTTCGCCAGACGCCAGAGGAGCCTTCCCTTCATGACCCGGCAGCACCCCGCTCGCGCGCAGCCTCCGCCTCGTCGAGCTGCCGCAGGACCGCTTCGCACAGGCGCTCGGCCGTGATGCTCGAGTTGTCCGTGTCGGGGCGGTAGGAGCAGTAGTCGGGCGCCGTGCTGACGACCTTCTCGCCGCGTCCGTAGAGCTCGATCTCCGCCGCCGAGGTCGGAGCGAAGAAGGCCACCGTGCGCACGCCGAGCGCCACGCACAGGTGCAGCGCCAGGCTGTCGCTCGCGACGACGACGTCGCAGTGCGAGAGCAGCGCGGCAAAGTCGAGCAGGCCGTTGTCCGTGCCTGCGTCGACGAATCGCGGCCTGAGGGGCGAGCGCGCGAGGCCGTCGAGGATCGCCCGGTTGCGCTGCGCCTCGGAATCCCCGCCCAGGACCAGGAACGTGACCCGGCCCAAGCGCGAACGGTGGACGGCCTCGGCGAGCTCGACCGTGCGCTCGACCGAGATCTGCTTCGACGTCCACCGCCCTCCCGCGCCGGTGTTCAGGCCGATCACCGGGCCGTGGATGTGGAGCACCCTCGAGTCGGCAAAGGCGCGCGCGAAGGACTTCGAGTCCTCCGGCAGGTGGAGCTCGGGCTCGCCCATGCGCAGGCACAGCATCTCCGCCAGGATCTGGGGATGGCTCCTCCTGTTCTCGAGCTTGAGATGGTCCGCGGCGGCCTTGCCGTGCACCGAGAGCAGCCCCATGTCGAACCAGGGCGCCGTGTCCGGCGTGTAGGCGCGCGCACCGTCGGCGCGCAGGTAGGCGCCCGAGAGGCGCTTGCTCCGGACCGCGGTGGCCAGCCGGCACAGCGCCGCCTCGTCGTCGAGCGAGATCACGCGCGCCCAGCCGGTCGCCGACAGACGCACGGTGACCTCGGCGACGCTCGAGTCGGAGGCCGTGTCGAACGGCTCGATCGATCGGATCAGAGGGTGCGTGCGCAGGAGATCGACGGCCTCGGGCGCGGCGACCCAGGTGATCCGCGCTCCCTCGTAGCGCTCGTGCAGGCCGGGCAGGATCGAGGTCGTGCGCAGGACGTCGCCGAGCGCCGCGGTCTTGAGGATCAGGATCGGGGTCAAGCTGCGATCAGGATAGGGGGACGCCGCCGCTCAGGGCCACGACGAGGTCCAGCTCGTCGCCGTCCTCGACCGGGTCGTCGGGATGGAGACGACGGGACGAGCGGTAGGCCACGGGGACGGGCTGGTCCGCGGAGACTAGATAGCGCCGCGCCCGCGGATGGAGCCGGGCGGCGGCGGCCAGCACCTCGCCCAGGCTGGCGGGCAGGTCGATCTCCAGGTGCACGACCTGGCCCGATTCCCGGGCTCCCAGCTGGCGAGCCAGCGGGCCGAAGCAACGCAGGTCGACCTGCCCGCGAGAGCGCGGGAATCCGGCCGTCGCGCGCTCCACGGCCAGGCCGCGCGCAGGGACGTCAGCCAGGCGCCCTCCCACGTCGAGGATCGCCTCGGTCGCGAGCCGCTCCCAGGTCCTCGGAGACGGGTGGCCGGACGCGTCCAGGCCGCGCAGCCGCGCGTACTCGGGCCACATCCCGGGTCGCACGAGGTCTTCGCGCGCCCAGGTCGGGAGATCGTCGCCGGGGCGCGCGCCCCATCTCCGATTCAGATCGCGCGCGAGGGTCACGATCGACGCTCCGGCGGCGAGCAGGGCGCGGGCGGACCGCGGCTCGAGGCTCGCCGGCGCGATCGCCCGCGCGAGATCGTCGAGGCCGGCTACGCCGTCCGTGAGAAGCCCCGCCGCCGAGAAGGCGCAGAAGCCGGTGGCGTCGAGCGCGGCCATCAGGTTCTCGTGCCACCACACGATGCGCCCCTTGGCCGTCGGGTCGCGGGGATCCTCGGCGCCGGGCGGCAGCGGCAGCGGAGCGAGGAGCTCGCGCAGGCGTCTCCCGCTCGCGTCCGACAGGAGGAACGGGAAGGTGCGCATGGGATCGGCGCCGCGCGCGCTCGCGCATTGCCCGAGCACGGCGGCGAGGCTCGATTCCGGGCGGGCGCTCTGGCCCTGGGCGTCGCGGACCTCGCCTTCGAGGCCCAGCTTCCGCGCCATCCCGCTCGCTCCGAGCGCGAGCAGCGCGCCGTCTCCGCGCCGCTCGAGGAGGTCGCCGAGGAGCGCGAGCAGGGCTTCCGGATCGCCCCACGGAGCGCGGCCGGGGAGGAGCTGCAGGTCCCGCGCGCGTGCGAGGAGCGAGAGCACCGCGCCGGCCTCCACGGCGTCGAGCGCCGCCTCGTCGCAGGCCGCGAGCAGCGCGAGCGCGTCGCCGGTGCTCTCCAGGCCGAGGTTCGGCCCGAGCGCGTACATCGCCCCGAATCGCGCGCCCTGCCGGCGCGCCTCCGCGCCCGGGAAGCCGCGCTCGAAGACCCAGCCGCAGGGCGTCGGGCATCCCTCGCAGCCCTTGCGCGCGTGATCTCGCGAACCGATCTCGGCGCTCCAAGCGCGCGCCTCGTCCGCGGGCATCGGCTCGGCGTAGCCCCTGCCGCGCAGGTCGCCGCGCGCGGCGAGAGCGTCCGCGAGCTCCAGGGTGCCGCCCTCGGCGCGGGCGCGCAGACGCGGCGAGAGGGCCAGCCGGCGGGCGAGGTCGGCGAAGTCGTCTCCCGGATCGGGCTCGACCGCGCTCCCCCCGACCGCGATCGCCGTCAGGCCGAGGCGCCCGAGCACGGCGCCGAGCCCGCCGCGGCCGACGAAGCTCGGTGGATCGGCTCCCGCAGCGAGGCTCGCGAAGGGGATGCCACGCGCCCCGGCGCGGCCGACGCGCAGCGTCGCGCACGGACCGAGGGCCTCGTTCAGGGCTGTGTGCACGCGCCCGGGATCCGCGTCGGCGAGGTCGGGGAAGGAGAGGAGCTCGACCGTTCCCTCGCCACCGACGCCCGAGAGCCACAGCACCGCCCCGGGGAGCGGCGTGTTTCCCTCGAGGACCAGAGCGTCCGCGATGCGAGCCAGGCGCCGGCCGAGGTCGCTGCCGACCTGCCCGTCGCCGAGCAGGCCCGTGAGGGGCGCGCGCGAGGTCACACCCGCGCGGGCTGCGGTCGGCAGGGCGCGGCGCACGCACTCCCCGACCGAGACGACGAGCGGCGCGGGAGCGCCGGGCCTTGTGACCTCGCTCTCGTGGAGGAGCGCGAGCGCGAGCGCCGTTCCCGACCAGCAGCCGACCTGGTCGATCTCGCGCGTCGACCCGCGCCAGCGCTCCGCCGAGGCCCGCTGCGATTTCGCGCTCGGGACTCGGCCGAGGTCGACGCGCAGCACGCGCGGTCGATCGCAGGCGCCCCGATCGTCCCCGTCCATGGATGAGGATGTTAGCCCGGGTTTTGCGGCTCGGCTCGGAATACACCGCCCTCGACCGCGGTAGAATCGCCCCCTTCGACCGCCTACAAGGCACGCCCGTGAACGGTTCCCTGAAGCTCGGCAGCGTCTTCGGCATCACGATCCGGGTGCATTTCCTGCTGATCGTCCTGCTCGGGCTCCTCGTGATGCAGGCCCACGACGCCCTGCTCGCCGCGCTTCTGCTCGTGATGGGATTCGGGATCGTGCTCCTCCACGAGCTCGCTCACAGCCTGGTCGCCATGCGCTTCGGCCTGCGGGTCGTCGACATCACCCTGTGGCCCCTCGGCGGCATGGCGCGCATGAGCACGATGCCCGAGTCGAGCCGGATCGAGGGCCTGATCGCCGTCGCGGGCCCGCTGCTCAACTTCGTCCTGGCGGGCCTCTCGCTGCCGGTGTGGCTGTGGGCCGCGACGTCGGATCCGGCCCGGCCCCTCCTCCAGATCGTGGCCGGGCAGTTTCTGTTGTGGAACCTCAGCCTGGGCGGCTTCAACCTCCTCCCCGCGTTCCCCATGGACGGGGGACGGATCCTGCGCTCCTTCCTCGGGCGCAAGGGAAACTGGGTGCTCGCGACCCTGCGCGCGGTGCGCGTGGGACGCGCGGTGGCCCTGCTGCTCGCGCTCTTCGGGGTCTTGACCATCCCGTGGCTGGGCATGCAGAGCATCCTCTTCATCTTCATCGCGCTCTTCGTGGGCTGGGCCGGAACGCAGGAGCTCTCCGCGGTGCGGGCGCGCCACGGAGAGGATCCGCTGGCAGCCTTCCGCGAGTTCGCGGCTCGCGCGACCGGATGGAGCCAGACCCAACCCGCGAGCGAGTTCGCGCGCGCGCCGCAGCCGCAGCCGCCCCCGCCCCTCTCCGGGGATCGCGGCGAGGACGCGGCCGGGTTCAGCGAGAAGGAGGTCGAGCGTCTCGAGCGGTACCGCGGCCCGCTGCGCAGCTACCGCCCCGAGGAGAGCTGAGCCGGGCCGGAATGGAGGCGCTGCGGCCTCACAGGCCCTTCTCCTGCGCGCTCTCGCGCGCGAAGAGGTACAGCTCCTTGAGCACGATCCGGGCGTCGGCGAATCGCCCGAGACCGAGCCGCTCGGAGTAGTGCTTTGCCGCGGCGATGTAGAGCGTGCGCCGGCGCTCGTCGGAGAGCTCGGCGCGCGTCAGGAGATCGCGCAACATCTCGCGGTCCTGCGCGGTGAGGTGTGCCGCCGATCCGGGAGTGAGCGGGAGCGTGCGCATCCTCATCTCCGACCAGGTCTGCCCGGGGAAGGGCTCGAGTCGGCGATCGGCTGCCGGCGCGCGGACGAGAAGCGTCCCGGCAACGAGGTCGCCCAGGCGCTGGTGCTTGTCGGTCGCGGCGATCAGGATCAGGCCCAGGGGAACGGGAACGGTCAAGAAGACGTCGATCGGCCAGAGGAGGGCGCGCAGGAGGATCTGCAAAAGGCTCGGCGGATGGCCGTCGGCCGACAGGACGCGGATGCCGAGCGCTCGCTTGCCAGGCGTTTGACCGCTCCCGAGGGCGTGGAAGAGCACGTGGTAGGAGAGGACGGCGAGGATCGCGCCGCCGAGCAGGGCGCCGAGGACGAAGCCGGAGAGACCGCTCGCGTCGAAGGCGACCGGGATGAGCGTCGCGACCACGACGGCGGCGTAGCCGATGCCGAGGATGATGCCGTCGAGGAGGCCGGCGGCAAGACGGCTGCCGGCGCCGGCGATGTCCTGGCGCAGGCTCACGCCCTCCGAGGTGGCCACGACGAGCGTCGTCACGCGCGGATGATCGCCGATCGCGGCCGGGACGGGAAGCACCCGAGTGCAGCGCGCCTCCACGCGGCCGATTCGTGGCGCGGGAGAGCTGGAGCGTGCACAATCGCGGCTCGCATGCGCCCGTCCTCCGAGCGGTCCGACGACGCGTCGCGCCTCGCGCGCCTGCGGGGGCTGCTCGACCGCGCCGAGGGAGAGGGAGCGGCGCGACTGTCGGGCCAGGATCTCCTCGAGCTGCCGAGGCTGTACCGGTTCGCCGCTTCGCACCTCGCGCGGATGGAGACGGCGGCGGGGGAGAGCGCGGGATCGGCGAAGGAGCCGGTGCGGATGCTCGTCGCCCGCGCGCACGCGCTGCTCCACCGCGGCCTCGAGCGACCGCGGCAGGGTTGGATCGAGCGGTCGGTCGCATTCATCCTGCGCGAGGTGCCGCGCGCGATCCGGGGCGAGTGGAGGGTGATCGCGGCTTCGTTCGGGCTGACGTACGGCCTCGCGGTGCTCTCGTTCGTGGCGGTGAGGAGCGACCTCGATCTGGCGTGGTCGCTGATGTCGCCCGAGATGGTGTCGCAGGAGGTCGGGCAGCTCGAGGCGACCGCGAACGGCGAGCCGTTCCGCGGCAACTTCACGTTCGGCCTGGGGAAGTCGCCGCTGACGGCGGGGTGGATCATGACGCACAATATGAGCGTCGGGATCCTGTTCTTCGGATCGGGGCTGGTGCCGCCGATCTTCCTGATCCTGCTCGGCGTGAACGGACTGATGCTCGGGACGTACACCGCGGTGGCGTGGCACTGGGGGCAGGCGCTCTCGATCTCGTCGATCCTGTGGTGCCACGGAGTGCTCGAGATCCAGGCAATCGTGCTCGCGGGAGCAGCGGGGCTCGTGCTCGTGCGCGCATGGATCGCGCCCGGGCCGTGGTCGCGCGGACACGCGATGAAGCTGGAGAGCCGGCGGGCGTGGAAGCTGCTCGCGCCGGTGTTCCCGATGCTGTTCGTGGCGGGGTTGATCGAGGGCTTCGTCAGCCCGCACGCGCCGCTGTGGGTGAGGGTGGGGACGGCAGCGCTGTCCGCGATCGCGATCGTCGCCTGGGTGCGGCTCGGCGGCCGAAGCGATGACAGTCTCGGCCGGCGCTCACGCGACGGCGCGGAGAAGATGCGCAGCGAGTTGTACTGCGAGCGGAGCACGAGTGAGACCTCGGAATGAAGCCGTCAATTCAGACTCTCGGCCAGATCCTCTACTCGCCGAGCCAGTACGTGATCCCGGTGTTCCAGCGCAACTACCGGTGGGAGGCGAAGCAATGGACCAAGCTGTGGGACAGCCTCAACGAGATCCAGTCCAGGGACAAGCTCGGCAACCATTTCATGGGCTTCCTGGTGTTCGTGCCGGGCCTGCCGCAGCCGGGGCAGCACACCACGTTCCATCTGGTCGATGGCCAGCAACGGCTGTCGACCTCGTCGATCCTGCTTGCGGCCATCCGCAACGTGGCGCGGCAGACAGGCCAGCCGGAGCTGGCAGACGAGATCCACCAGTACTATCTCGTCCACCCGCTGAAGAAGGCCGATCAGCACTTCCGCCTGCTGCCGAAGGAGCGCGACCACGACAGTTACTTGGCGATCGTGTCGGGCCAAGGGCACGCCAGCGGCCGCATGGCGGATGCGCTCGCATATTTCGAGGAGCAGCTCTCGGCCCTGGCGGCCGAGGCACCCGAACGGCTGCGGCAGGTGTTCGACACGGCTTGCCAGCGCTTCGAGTTCATGTGCGCCACGCTCGAAGCGGAGAACGCCTACAACATCTTCAAGAGCCTCAACTCCAATGGCGTGCCGCTCGGGCAGTCGGACCTGATCCGCAACTTTGTTTTCATGCACGTCGCGCCGGATGACCAGGACGGTTTCGACCAGGATCTATGGGAACCGCTGGAAGACCGATTTGCGCGGGCGGACGGCTCGCTCGACGAGGAGCGGTTCTCGGGCTTCTTCCGCGATTTCCTGATGGCGGGCGGCCGCTACGTGCCGCCCAAGGACATCTTCGGGAGCTTCGAGTCGCGCTACGAGGCCACCGGCTTCGCGCCACAGTCTTTGGCGCGAGCACTGGGCGAGGCCGCCCGGCGTTACGCGGTCATCGCCGGAAAACAGCCGGACGAGAGCGAACAGGTGACCCGGGCGCTTGCTGGCCTGAACGTGCTCGAGAGTTCGACAACCTATCCACTGCTGCTGGTGCTGTTCGATCACCGCGCGGCAGGCGCGATCGATTCCGCGCAGCTCGCGCAGTGCATCGAGATGTTGCGCGGGTTCATCCTGAGACGCTTCGTCTGCGGCGAGAGTTCGCGCGGCTACGGGCAGTTGTTCGTACGCGCGCTCGCCAAGTACGAGGGCAATCCGGTCAAGACGCTGGAAGCCTACTTGCTCGATCGCGGCTGACCGGATGACCGGCAATTCGAGGCGGCGTTCGTGGAGTTCCCACTCTACCAGCGCGGATACAAGCGGGAAGTGCTGGAGTCGCTCGAACGGGCACGCGGTCACAAGGAGCCCGCGGACTTGCAGGCGGCGGAGGTCGAGCATGTGCTGCCGCAGACCTTGAGCGATGCCTGGATCGAGGCGTTGGGGTCAGAGGCGGAGCGTATTCACGCCGACTGGAGGCACTGCCCCGGCAACCTGACACTGAGCGCGTACAACCAGGAGCTGTGGAACCATCCGTTCCGTACCAAGCGCGAGCGCTACGCGCAGAGCAACATCGTCATCACGCGTGAGCTTGCCGAATGTGAACGCTGGACCGAGGTCGAAATCCGCGAGCGCGGCCGGAGGCTCGCTCAGGAGGCTGCGCGCATCTGGATGGGCCCGAAGGAACACGTGGTGCGAGCCGAGCCTGACAACGGTGACGATGACGACGGCCCGGGCCGACAGGAGCTGCGGCGGCACTTCTGGACCGGGCTCAACGACTATCTGGTCGCCGTGCACCCAGACCTGCCAAGTGTCGAGGCTCGGCCGAATTGGAGCATCCGACTGCCCTCGGGCATTCGCCACATCGGGTTCGAGCTGCGCTTCAGCCTCCGCAACCGCCTCGTGGGGATCTCGGTGTGGTTTTGGCGAGACGCGTCGTTGCCGGTATGGGAGCGGATCCGTCGGTCACCGGAGGAATACAACGTGTTGGTAGGTGCGGAGTGGGAGTTCGAGCAAGTCGAAGGGCGGTCGCGCGCCTCCATGTTCGTCAATCACTCGGCCGGGGACGTACGAAAGGAGTCATCCTGGTCCGAGGAGTACCGTTGGCTGGGTGAGAAGCTCTCGATCGTTTACGAGCGCGTCGCGCCAAGGCTACGGGATGAAATGGACCGGAGCGATCCTGGATGACCCCCGAGCAGATCGCGGCCTGGGCCGCCTCTGGCGAATCCGAGACGCTGGAGTTCAAGCGCACGACCGGCGAGCGTCGTGAGGCGGCGCGGACCGCCTGCGCCATGCTCAATCACCGTGGCGGCCGCGTGCTGTTCGGAGTGGAGGCCGGCGGTCGGGTGATCGGCCAGCAGGTCAGCGAACACACAATAGAAGAGGTGGCGCAGGAGCTGCGTCTGATCGACCCGCCCGCGTTTCCGAACATTGACGGCGAGGAACTGGGCAACGGGCGCCAGGTGTTGGTCGTCACCGTTCCCATCGGCCAGAACCGACCCTACAGCTACAAGGGCACGGCATATCGCCGGGTGGGCAACACGAGCCCGGTCATGTCCCGCGACGAGTACAACCGCGTCCTCCTCGAACGTCTGCACGGCGAGCACCGCTGGGAAAACGGGCCGGCGGCGGGCTGGACCGTGGCCGACCTCGATGCGGCCGAGATCGTCCGCACCGTGGACGAAGCGATCCGTCGCGGTCGCGCGGATGACCCGGGGATGCGTGACCCGGCGGAGCTGCTGCGCGGCCTCGGCCTCATCCACGAAGGGCGCGTCCTGCGAGCCGCCGTCGTCCTCTTCGGCCGCGCCGTGCGCGTGGAGGCGGACTACCCGCAGTGCCTGTTGCGCGTCGCGCGCTTTCGTGGCACGGACAAGACCGAGTTCATCGACAACCGTCAGTTCCACGGCAACGCCTTCGACCTCCTCCTGCGGTCCGAACGTTTCCTTCGCGACAGCCTGCCGGTCGCCGGGCGCGTGCTGCCGGGCCTGTTCGAGCGGGTCGACGATCCCCTCTACCCGACGCTCGCGCTGCGCGAGGCGCTGGCCAACGCGATCTGCCACCGCGACTACAGCATCGTCGGAGGATCGGTCGCCGTGGCCGTGTTCGACGACCGGCTCGAGGTCACGTCGTCGGGCACCTTGCACTTTGGGCTGACGGCCGAGGCGCTCTTTGAACCTCACGAATCCCTCCCCTGGAATCCGCTCATTGCGCGCGTTTTCTACCGCCGCGGGATCATCGAGTCATGGGGACGCGGGACGCTCAAGATCGCCGAGCTGCTCGCCCGTGCCGGTCTTCCCCGACCCGAGATCGAGGACGCCGGCGGCTGCGTCACGGTGCGCTTCAGGCCGAGCCGCTACCTGCCGCCGAAGCGCGTGGGGAGGGACGTGACCGAGCGTCAGCAGACGATCCTGGCTCTGCTAGACGCGGCGCGCTCTGGTCTCGCGCTGCGTGAGATCCTCGGCCGCTTGGAGATGCAGGCCAGCGAGCGTCAGGTGCGTGAGGACCTGGCAACCTTGCGGACTCTTGGATTGGCCAATCCCGAGGGGCGCGGGGCGGGGGCGCGATGGAAACGGCTGTGAATCAAGGGGTTGGCCCATTCTGGCTAATGGTGGCCCATTCCCGGCTCATTCCGCGCCCATCGCTTGGCCGGTCCGCGAGACGTCCACCTGCAAGTCCCGGCCAGAAAGTCCAGGGCTGGGTCCGTTCTGGAAGCTGCAGCCCTCCCGTGGATGGCAGGCCTCGGCCGGTCGGACGGGCACGAGGCTGTCCATTTAACTCCCTCGCCGCGCCTCGAGCCACGCCGCGAGCAGCGGCGCCGCGGCCTCGGCCGGCAGCGTGTCGAGCACGCGCACGCCCGTGCCGTGCAGCCGGCGCAGGCTGGCGCGGCGCTCCGCCTGGAGCGAGAGCGCGGCGGCGCGCACGGCGGCATCCACGGGGAGCTTTCCCTCCGCCGCGGCGCGCAGCGACGGGTCGTCGAGGCCTGCGAACAGGATCTTGTGCCGCCGCGACCCGGCCGCGAGCGCCTTGCGCTGCCGATCGAGCGACAGCGGATCCGCGACATCCGAGAGGATCAGCACGAGCGCGCGGCGGCGGTGGAGCAGCGCCAGCTCGCGCAGGGCGCGCTCGAGGTCCGACTCCAGCTCCGACGCCTCGAGCGCGAACAACGCCGTGCGCAGCCTCTCGAGCTGGCGCTTCCCACGCGCCGGCGGGAGCCACGCGCGCACGCGGCTGTCGAATGCCAGGCATCCCACCCTGTCCCCGCGCTGCAGCGCGACCGCGGCGATCTGCAATCCCGCGTCGAGCGCGTGGTCGAGTTTCGTCCAGCCGGCCACCTCGCCCTCCGCTGCCGTAGCTCCCATCCTCCGCCCGCAGTCGAAGACGAGCACGAGCTCCTGCCCGCGTTCCTCCTGGAACTCCCGCACGATCGGCCGGCCGCGCTTGGCGAACGCCTTCCAGTCGACGAGGCGCATGTCGTCGCCGTGCACGTAATCCCGCAGCGACTCGAACTCGACCAGCCCGCCGCGCCGGCGCAGGAGCCGCACCCCGAGATCGCGCCAGCGCTCGCTCGCGGCCAATCGGAGCGTCCGCTTCATCCCGAGGAGCGGCGGATCGACCTCGACCCGCGTCTCCCCTTGCATCCGCGCCTGCCGCTGGAGCAGATGCCACGGGCTCGCGATCCGCAGGCGCAGGTCTCCCAGCGCGTGCACTCCCCGGCAACTCGAACGGTAGACGCGCACGAGATCGACCGCGTTCACACCGAGGACGCACGTGTCGGGTCCGCCCGTCGGATCGCCCGGCGCAGGCGCTTCGCGTCGGACGGCGCGGGTGCCGTCCACGACGCTGCGCGCCCGAACCTCGAACGAAGCCGGGAACTCCTCCCTCACCTCCAGCGCGAGGCCGACCGCGGAGGAGACCCCGCCCGCGCCGACCCGCACGACGCGCTCGAGGTCTTGCGAGAGGCCCGCGCGCGCCGGCGCGCGCCGCGCGACCTCGAGCCGGTCCGGACGCGGCGTGCGCGCGAAGTCCACCGCGATCGCGGCGGCGAACAGGACGTCGAGCGCGAGCGCCGCGCGCCGCAGCGGAACGGACACCGCCGCGGCGAGCGACAGCGCCAGCAGCACTGCGACCAGCCCGAGCAGCCGCGGCGTCGGGATCAGCGCGGCACCTCCACCCGATCGAGGATCCTCTTCAGCGCGTCGTCGCTCGTGCCGCCCTCGATCTCCTCGGCCGGATCGAGCGCCACCCGATGGCGCAGCGCCGGCAGGAACGAGGCCTTGATGTCGTCGGGCAGCACGTAACCCCGGCCGGCGAGCAGCGCTCGCGCCTTCGCGGCCGCGATCAGCATGACCCCCGCCCGCGGGCTCGCCCCGAGCACGAGCGAGGCGTCCTCGCGCGTCGCCCGCAGGAGCTTCACGACGTAGTCGGGGAGGTCCTCGCGAACCTCGACCTCGAGCGTCCGCGCGCGCAGCGAGAGCACCTCGGCCGGGCCGGTGATCGCCCGCACGCCGAGGCTCTCCGGCGTGGCCGAGAACGGCCGACGGTGGACCTCGCGCAGGAGGCGCGCCTCGACGTCCGCCGCGGGATAGCCGACGCGCACCTTGAACAGGAAGCGGTCGAGCTGCGCCTCGGGGAGCGGGTACGTGCCCTCGTGCTCGATCGGGTTCTGCGTGGCGAACACGCAGAAGGGCTCGGGCAGCGCGTGGCGCGCGCCGTCGACCGTGACCGCGCCCTCCTGCATCGCCTCGAGCAGCGAGGCCTGCGTCTTCGCCGGCGCGCGGTTGATCTCGTCGCACAGCAGGAAGTGCGCGAACACCGGACCGGGCTGGAAACGGAACGCGCCCTCGGCCGGGCGGAACACGCTCGTGCCGGTGACGTCCGCGGGCATCAGGTCGGGTGTGAACTGGATGCGCCCGTAGGTTCCTCCCAGCGCCCGCGCGAGCGAGCGCACGAGCAGGGTCTTCGCGACTCCCGGCGGGCCCTCGAGGAGCACGTGGCCACCGCACAGCACCGCGATCAGGCAGGCCTCGACCTCGGCTTCCAGGCCGACGACCGCGCGGGCGACCTCCTCCGAGATGCGGCGCGCGAGCGCCACCGCGCCATCGGCAGCGGGACCTTCCTCTGCGACGAGGGGCTCTTCCATGGAGGGAGCATCTCCGCGCTGCATCGCCGCTGTCAACCCGCCTCACGCTCGACCGCCCTCAGACTCTCGTGCAGGCGCTCGAGGTCGGCCGTGCTGCGGCAAGTCGCCTCGGGGACCGCGCGCACCCTCGCGGCCGACGTCCGGGAGCGCCGTTCGAGCCGGCGCAGCGTCTCCTCGCGCAGAGGCCGCGCGAGCAGATCGAAGCGGCCCGCGCGCGAGAGGAGGGCGGCGAGCGAGCGGGCGCGCACGAGCGGCGAGACGGCCTCCAGGGCGGGCGGGTCGCGCGGGAACTCGCGCACCCAGGCCGAGCGCCAGAGGAAGAGCAGCAGCAACACGGGGAGGTGGAGGCTCGCGAGGAACAGGCTCGGCGAGGCGAGGAGCGACATCGCAGTCCGCGGATGCCACAGCCCGAGCGCGTACTCGTCGAGGAGGACCCGGCCGCTGCGCGCGAACTCCTCGACGAGGCGGACGGCGAACAGGGCGTGGTCGCGCTCGCCGATGCGCCCGTTGGCGAGGAAGGCGTCGTCGCCGAGCAGCACGACCTGGCCGCTGCCCTCCGGCACGACCATCGCCAGGACGTCCTCGCCCGCCGCGCTCTCGGTTCCTCCCCACCACAGCGCGTAGGCGGTCGAGCCGGTGTCGGGCGCCAGGAGCACGCCGCCTTCGCGCACTTCGATGTCGAGGACTTCCCCGCGGCTGTTTCCGAGGTGCCGCAGACCGGCCTTGGCGACGCGCGAGGCGTGGACGTCGGCGCAGGCGGAGAGGCCCATCTCGTCGACGAGGAACTTGCGCGCCTCGTCGCTCTGGCGCAGGACCAGCGTGCCGCCCTCCTCCACGAAGCGGCGGTAGTGGGCGCTCGAGCGCAGGCCGAGCGCGGCCGGAGAGGGCGCGCGCGCGGGCTTCGCCTCTCGCGATTCGTCCGCAGGGTTGCCCTTCTTCTCGGCGGGCTCCGGTTCCTCGCTTCGCTGCAAGGGAGAGCGGGCCAGCCACAGGAGCGCGCCCTCGCGTGGAAGCGCGCCGGGCGAACCGCTCCAGGCCTCGGCGCGGATGCCGAGGTCGCGCAGCAGGAGCAGGAGCGCGCGGCGTCCTTCCGGCTCGGCCGATGCGGCGCTGCCATCGACCGTGTCGGACGACGGCTGGAGGAACTGGGCCGCGAGCGCCAGGCCAAGCAGGAACGCGAGCAGGCCGATCGCGAGGATCCTTTCCACGCGGGTCCTCACGAGATCCTCCCTCCCAGCAGCCGGTCGCACAGGTCCGCGAGCCGCGCGACGTCCTCGGGCCCGGTCGGCTCGCGGCCGAAGCTCTGCGCGTCGAGGCGGGGGACGAGCGGCGAGAGCAGCGGGAGGAGCTCGCGGCGCGGCGCGCCCCGCTCGAGCAGCTCGCGATTCGTCCACGCGTCGCGGTACTCGAGGTGGCCGCGCTCCGAGAGCCCGAGCACGAGCGCGCGGAAGTACGAGCGCAGCGCGGCCAGGTGATCGCCTCGCTGGGAGGCGGCGCGCGCCTCGCGCCGCAGCGCGACGACCCCCGCAGCGCGGTGCTCCTCGACCGGGGAGGGGGCTTCCGCGCGATCCGCGAGCCCGCGCGCGCGCAGCTTGCGGCGGATGAGGCTCACGAGCGCCGCGAGGAGGGCGATGCCGAGGAGGACCAGCAGAACCTCGAGGACCTGCTTCGCGAACGCGGGCTCGGGGATCCCGAGGAGGTCGCCCAGCCACCGCGCGGCCTT
The DNA here is from genome assembly GCA_041488095.1 of Planctomycetota bacterium. Lineage (GTDB taxonomy): Bacteria > Planctomycetota > UBA1135 > UBA1135 > DASYPQ01. The sequence goes on along the minus strand of JBGPOP010000017.1, from coordinate 18,630 downwards.
CCCGAGCTTCTCGTCGAGCCACTCGCCGAGCCCGTGCCCGCCGCGGCGGAACTCCTCGCGGGCGAGCACCCTCCCGATCCTCTCGCGGATCTCGCCGTGGTCCCATGCGCCTCCCTGGAGAAGGCTCACGAGACGCCTCCCGGACGCACGGAGATCCCGGTTCGCATCCGCGCGAGCTGGGCCATGAGGTCGATCCCTTCGCGGCGCGCGCGGCAGTCGAAGTACCAGATCGCGACGACGACGCCGCGGACCGCGGTCACGACGCCGTTGAAGAGCGACGAGCACACGACGATCGCCCAGTCGAAGATCGTCGAGGAGACGCCGAGCTGGTCGATCGCCGCGGCCCGGAGGTTGGGGTTGTCGGCGAAGCCGGTGAGGGAGGCGAAGGGCAGGGCGAAGAGGTAGGCGACGAGGGCCAGGGCGAACCAGGCGGGGAAGCGTCCGCGGGACAGCTCGAAGCTGCGGGAGAGGCTCTCCCCCACGCCTGCGTTCTCGATCACGCACACGGCCGGCGCGAGGTACAGCTTCCAGGTGAGGTAGAGGCCGGGCAGGGAGAGCACGCAGATGCACGCGAATCCCAGGGTGGTCAGGATGGCGCTGACGAACGCGATCAGGGCCACGCTGAAGAAGCGCGAGAGCGCGCGGCGGAAGGCCTCGGGGAGCGACAGCGTCCGTCCTTCGAGTTTCGCGGCGACGAGCAGGGAAACGAGGGACACCTCCAGGACCGTGATCATCGCAGTGGAGAGAAACGTGAAGAGGACGCCCAGAGCTGCTCCGAAGAGGAAGGTCGGGTCGCCGGGCTGCGTCCAGTTGTGCAATCCGATGAAGGGCTGCGCGATCCGCACGGGCACCCACAGCGCGGCCGAGACGCCCACGTAGGTGCCGAAGCGCGAGCGCAGCACCTCGAAGGCGAGATCGAGCAGCTCGCCGACGCTGCGCGGGCGCAGATCGGGCGTGCCTGCCTCGACGCGCGCCTGCACGCGGTCGCCCAGGCGCTTGTCGCGAGGGTCCGCGGGGGCCGAGTAGGGCCGCAGGCTCTGGAACTCCCCGGCGTCGCGGCTCACGGGGGAGAGCTTAGCGGGCGGCCCCCCGGGAGAACCCGTCGATGTGGGTCGGAACTCGACCCTTCTCGTGCCGGGCGGCCGAAGCGTGCGTCCTCGCGGAGGACTCGCACTTGCCCGGCAGGTTTCTTCCGGATTATCCTGATACCTGGGGACCACCCGGGTGGTCCCCGCCATAGAGAAACGCCCCACCGATTCGTCCCTGACCAAGCGCGCCTTCGGACGCCACGAGTGGGTGGGGCACTCTTCTCCGTGGCATGAACAAGCGATACGTCATCCTCCTCGACGGCGGTTTCGTCACCAAGCGCCTCCGCGAGCGCCTCGGCCGTCCTCCCGTCTCGGAAGACGTCCTGGCCGAGTGCGCCCGGATCGGCTCGCATCCATCGGTCACAGGCCACGATCTGTTGCGCGTCTACTTCTACGACGCCCCCCCGGCCGACGGGGTGTTGGTGAACCCGCTGGACGGATCGAGGCTCGATCTGGGCGAGTCATCCACATGCGCCGCGGCTAGGCAGCTTCACGACCGCTTGGAGCTGTGCCCGGACTTCGCGTTGAGAATGGGGGAGGTGGTCGTACATGGATGGCAGGTGGGATCGCGAGCCAGGCAGGACTTGACGAAGACCCGTCGGAGTCTGAAGCCTCGCGACCTCGTGCCCGTCATCCAGCAGAAGGGAGTGGATCTCCGCATCGGCCTCGACATCGCCCGTCTAGCCTTGCGCAGGCTTGTCGAGCTGATCGTGGTGGTCACGGGGGACAGCGACCTGGTGCCTGCCTTCCGATTCGCGCGCCGCGAGGGGATCCGTGTCTACTTGGACCACCTGGGCGGTCCCGTGCGACGCCAGCTCAAGGCTCACGCGGACAGGATCCTGTGACCCGCGACGCCTACAAATTCCCCAAGCTGATCGCGTCCGTCGGGCAGTTGCGCGCGCAGGCGTGGTCGCGCGTGCACTCGTAGTTGCTGAGCTTCCTCACGCTGGCCTTCTCGCCGCGCGCCCAGAAGGCCTCGGTCTCGCACACCATCTCGCACATCCCGCAGCCGATGCAGCGCGTGGGGTCGATGCGGATCGAGACGTAGTCCCGCGGCGTCACGGGAGAGGAGAGGCCTTCGACGATCCGCTCCTCGACGAGGTCCCGCGTCGCCGCGTGCGTCGTCAGGACCTTGATCGTCTCCTCCTCGCCTTGCTTGACCACCTCGGGCAGGCGCTCGAAGTCGAAGCGCGAGGTGTGGCCGACCTTGGGCTGGATCAACGCCACGCGCCAGTCGACGTGCATGTGCAGCGACTGCTCGACCAGGACCTCCTCGACGATCTCGAACGTGCGGTAGAGCGTGGTCAGCACCCGGTTCTTGTAGTCCGGCGCCTTGAAGGTGCCCTTGACCGACAGGTCGACCGCGATGATCAGGTCGGGGCCCAGCGTCTTGGCGAAGCGCAGCGGCACCGAGTCCACCATCCCGCCGTCCATGTAGTTGTAGCCGTCGCGCTCGTAGGGCTCGAAGATGCCCGGCAGCGCGCACGAGCTGTACACCGCGTCGACGAGCGAGATGTCGTCGAAGCCCGGCGTTCCCCAGAACACGGTGCCGCCGGTCTCGAGCCGCACGGCGTTGCAGAAGAACGGCACCTTCATGTCCCGGAAGGCCATGTCGGGCAGGATCCTGGTCAGGGTCTGGCGGAAGGTGTCCCCGCGGTACATGCTGCGCGCGCGCGTGCCCTTGAGCAGGAACTTGACGAAGTTGAGGCGGAAGTAGTCGGCCTTGCTCACGGCCGAGACCAGCGACTCGATCCGCTCGATCGGGTACCCGCCGGCCGCCATGGCGCCGATCAGGGCCCCGATGCTCGTGCCCACGATCGCGTCGTACTGGATGCCGAGCGTGCGAATCGCCTTGAGCACCCCGACGTGCGCCATCCCCCGCATGCCGCCGCCGCCCAGGATGAGCACGGTGCGGGGCCGGTGGTTCGAGCGCTGGCCGGGGTGACGCAGGCTGTAGCCGGTCTGCTGGAGCGGGGAGTCCACGGGGCGGTCCGGGGGAGGGTTTCGGGAGAGCGTCCGAAGCTCGGACCGCGCAGCGGACGCCGGGGGAACGATCGGTTTCATCGGCTCTCCATAGCTCCGTGCTGAACCCTTCCCGCTTGTCTCGTGGCTCTTTCCCGTTCAACCTCTGGGCATGGCATCCAGCCCTCCCCTCTCTCTCCGCGCGGGGGACCGCAGCGCGTGAGCCGGCTCTCGAGCTGGGGCGCTCTCTCCCGGGCCCGGGCGTCGGAGCTGCGGGAGGTCCAGGATCGGGCGCTCGCGCGCTTCGTCCGCGAGGAGCTGTACCCGTTCTCGGCCCACTACCGCGGCGTCTTCGACGCGGCCGGCGTCGGCCCGCGCGACATCCGCACCGCCGCGGATCTCCGCCGGCTGCCGCTCTCGAGCAAGCCCGACCTGCTCGCGGCGCAAGGCGACGAGAAGCGCGTCCGCGATTTCATGCTGGTCCCGACCCCCGATCTCGTCCGGGAGCACTGGCCCTTCGCGCGCAAGCTCGCCCTCGTGCTCGGCGGCGCGCGCGCGCGGGAGATGCTGCGGAAGAGCTACACGCCGAACTTCCTTACCTTCACGACCGGCCGCTCGAGCGATCCGGTCGTCTTCGCCTACACGCCCCACGACCTCGATCTCCTGGGCGAGGCCGGCGCGCGGCTGCTCGACGTGCTCGCGGTGCCGGAGCGCGACGCGCGCATCCTGAACCTCTTCCCTTTCGCGCCGCACCTCGCCTTCTGGCAGGTCGCCTGGGGCGGGTTCCGGAGCGGGCGCCTGGTGCTGCCGACGGGCGGCGGCAAGGTCATGGGCACGCTCGGCAACCTGAAGATGGCGGAGCGCTTCCGGCCGACGTCCATGGTCGGCACGCCGGGCTTCGTGTACCACCTCGTGCGCGAGGCGAGCGAGAAGGGTATGGACCTCTCGCAGCTGCGCCAGATCATCCTGGGCGCCGAAAAGGTGACGCCGGGGCTGAAGCGCAAGATGGCCGAGAACCTCGAGGCCTGCGGCGCGCGCGACGTGTCGATCCTCGGCACGTACGGGTTCACCGAGGCGCGCATGGCCTTCAGCGAGTGCCCGAGCGGCTACGACGATTCGAGCGGCTACCACCTCTCCCCGGACCTGGGCGTGTTCGAGGTGATCGATCCGGAGACCCTCGAGCCGGTCGGCGACGGCGAGACCGGCGAGCTCGTCTACACGCCGATCGCAGGCCACGGCACGGTCGTGTTCCGCTACCGCACCGGCGACATCGCCGTGGGCGGGATGACCTGGGAGCCGTGCCGCTTCTGCGGGCGCACCGTTCCGAGGATCGCCTCGGAGCTGAAACGCTCGAGCGACCAGCGCGCGATGAGCCTGACCAAGATCAAGGGCACGCTGGTCGACCTGCCCGCGATGGGCGAGACGCTCTCGGGCATGCCCGAGGTCGAGGAGTGGCAGGTCGTGCTCAAGAAGCAGAACGACGATCCCCACGAGCTCGACGAGTTCGTCGTGCGCGCCTCGCTGAGGCCGGGCAGCGATCCGGCCGCGTTCGAGACGAGGGCGCGCGCGGAGATCCTCCAGGCGATCGAGGTCGCGCCGAACCGCATCGAGTTGCACAGCACGAAGGAGATGCTCGACCTGCTCGGCATGGAGACCGAGATGAAGGAGAAGCGCTTCCTCGACCTGCGGCCGAAGTGATGGACTTCGTCGTCGCCGGGGGCGGGATCGGCGGAGCGGTCCTCGCGGAGCTGCTCGCGCGGGGAGGGAAGCGCGTCGTCGTGCTCGAGCGCAACCACGAGCCGCCGACATGGACCCGTCCGGAGATCTTCTGGCCGGCCACGGCGGAGTTCCTGTCGAAGATCGCGCCGCGGGAGGTCTGGGAGCAGGAGGCCGCGCGACCTCTCGAGGGCATCGACATCCACGACGGACGCGCGCTGCTCCCGCTGATCTCCTCCGCGGTGTTCGAGAGGGCCGGGGTCCGGCCCTGGTCGACCGATCCGAACGCCTTGCGCGAGCTCCTGCTCGCGCGCGCGAGCTTCGAGCTGCGCCGAGGCGTCGAGGTCGTCGGACTGCTGCGCGAGGGAGCCCGCGTCGTCGGCGTGCGCGCGCGGGAGGTCGCGACAGGGAAGGAGATCGATGTGCCCGCGCGCTGGACCGTCGGGGACGACGGCGTGCGCTCGGTCGTGCGCGAGGGGTGCGGGATCCCGATCGCTCTGCGCACGTTTCCGCTCGACCTCCTGTGCTTTGGCCCCGCCTGGCCGCCCGGCCTCCCGGCCTCGCGCGTGCGCCTGTGGGCAAACCGCGGCAGGACCGCCTCGGGGATCCTCGGACTCGGCGCGGTCCCGCTCCCGCGAGGACGCGGGACCGGGCTGGTCTTCTTCCGGCCGCAGGCTGACGAGGATCCGCGCACCGCGCCGGAGTGGGAACGCTTCCTCGCCCTCGATCCCCTCCTCGGTGAGGTCGTCGCGGGCCGGCGCTTTCCTGCCGACTTCACCCTCGTGCGCCGGCGGTGGGGCCACGCCGAGCGCTACGGCATCGACGGCGCCGTGCTGATCGGCGACGCGGCGCACCCGGTCAGCCCGGCCGGCGGGCAGGGCTCGAGCATGGCGGTCGCCGACGCGCGCGCGCTCGCCGAGATCCTCCTCTCGGGCTCGCGCGACCCGATCGCCGAATACGAGAGGCGCAGGAGGCCCGCCAACGAACGCTCGCTCGCGATCACGCGCCTGGCGCACCGAGCCTGGAGCCTGCCGCGCTGGTGCCGGCCGACACCGCTCTTCTTCGGGTGCCTCGCCTTCCTCAGGGCGAGGCCGTCGCTTCTCGTCCGGGCCATCCGCGATGTCTCGACGCGTTTCCTGGAAGAGGCTGCGGAGAGCCCCTAGTCTCTCGACCGCCCGCGATGCCGCGAACCTCCGTCGTCCTCGCCGCCGGCCTGCGCACCCCCTGGTGCCGCGCCGGGGGCGCCTTCGCCCGCGAGGACGCGGGCCACCTCGGAGCGCTGGTCGCTCGCGAGGTGATCGCGCGCTCGGGCGTCGATCCCGGCGCGTTCGACGAGGTCATCGCGGGATGCGTGGGCCCTCCCCACGACCAGGCCAACGTCGCTCGCGTGATCGCCCTGCGCGCCGGCGTCCCGCGCCGCGTTCCCGCGCGCACCGTCGGGCGCAACTGCGCCAGCGGCATGGAGGCCGTGTCGAGCGCCGCGACCGCGATCGAGGCCGGGCGCGGCGAGCTCTTCCTGTGTTTGGGCGTCGAGGTGATGAGCCGCTACCCGCTGATCTTCGGCGAGCGCCTGACGGCCTGCTTCGAGCGGTTGTCGCGGGCGCGGACGCCGTTCGCGCGGGTCTCCGCCCTCACCAAGCTGCGCCCTTCGATGCTCGCGCCGCGGATCGCGCTCCTCGAGGGCCTGACCGACCCGGTCAGCGGGCTGATCATGGGCAGAACCGCCGAGATCCTGGCGCGAGAGTTCGCGATCTCGCGCGAGGAGGCCGACCGCTTCGCGCTCGAGAGCCACGTGCGCGCGAGGAAGGCTCGCGATTCGGGGCGCCTGGCACGGGAGATCGTGCCCGTCCTGCCTCTTCAGGCCCGCAACGAGACGCGCTCCGTCGAGCACGACGACGTCATCCGCGACGAGCAGACCCTCGAGGCGCTCGCGAAGCTCCGCCCCTACTTCGAGAAGCCCGACGGCCGCGTCACCGTCGGCAACTCCTGCGGGATCACCGACGGCGCTTGCGCGCTGATCGTCGCGAGCGAGGAGAAGGCGCGTGCGTTCGGGCTCGCTCCCCTCGCGCGGATCGTCTCCTGGGCCTTCACCGGCTGCGACCCGGCGCGGATGGGCCTCGGTCCGGTCTTCGCGAGCGCGATCGCGCTCGAGCAGGCCGGCCTCTCGCTCGCTGACATGGAGACGATCGAGATCAACGAGGCCTTCGCCACCCAGGTTCTCGCCTGCAAGAAGGCCTTCGAGAGCGATGCGTTCGCGAAGGAGCAGCTCGGACGCGGAAGCGCGCTCGGTGCCCTCGACCTCGAGCGCACGAACCGGAACGGCGGCGCGATCGCGCTCGGACACCCCGTCGGCGCGACGGGCGCGCGCCTCCTGCTGACGACCGCGCACGAGCTCGCTGTGCAGGGACAGCGGTACGGTCTCGCGACGCTGTGCATCGGCGGCGGGCAAGGGGGCGCGATGATCCTCGAAAGGAGCCCGGGATGATCGACACCCACGGGCTGCCGATGCCCGAGAACGCACCGCCGCCGCGTTCGTGCGTGCGACTTCAACATCCCGAGCCGGGCCTCGCGGTCCTGGTCCTCGACCCCCCCCACCGCACGCTCGCCGTCCTCGACCTGCCGCTCCTGCGCGACCTCGATCTCGCGCTCGACGAGATCGAGGGCGACGCCTCGCTGCGCGGACTGGTCGTCACGGGCCGGTCGCCGACCTCCTTCGCCGCCGGCGCCGACCTCGACGCGCTCGCCGCGCTCACCGATCCGGCCGTGGTCGCGCGCGTCGTGGGGGTCGGCCAGAAGCTCTTCGAGCGCATCGCGCGGCTCCGGCGGCGCTCGCCCCGCCTGCGGACCGTCGCCGCGGTCGGCGGACCGGTGCCCGGCGGCGCGCTCGAGCTCGCTCTCGCGTGCGGGTGCATCGTCGCGGCCGTCGCGCGCGAGACTCGCATCGGCCTCCCCGAGACCCAGCTCGGCATCCTGCCCGCCTGGGGCGGCACGACGCGCCTGCCGCGCCGCGCCGGGGTGCCGCGCGCGCTCGAGGCGATCCTCTCCGGCAAGCTGCACTCCGCGCGCGAGGCGTTGTCGAAAGGGATCGTCGACCGGCTCGCAGAGCCAGAGGACCTCCTGCGCATCGCCGGCGACATCGCCGCCGGGCGCTCGCGCTCGCCGCGGCGCAGCCGCGGATGGAGGGCGCTGCTGGTCGACAGGAACCCCGTCGCCGCCGGCTTCATCGCAAGCCGCGCCCGGGAGCAGGTGCTGGCGAGGACGCACGGGCATTATCCGGCTCCGCTCGCGGCCCTCGAGATCGCGTGTCGAGCCCCGCGGACGAGCACCGCGAAGAGCCTCGCCGCGGAGCTCCGCGCAGCCAGCGCGCTGGCCGTCTCGCCGACCTGCAAGCACCTGATCGCGATCTTCCGCGGGTCCGAGGAGGCCAAGAAGCTCGGCCGCGGTCCGGACGGACGCGCGCGTCGGGTCCCCGAACGGGCGGGGGTCCTCGGCGCGGGCGTCATGGGGCGCGGGATCGCCGGCCTGCTCGCCGAGCGCGGCATCTGGACGCGGATCTTCGACGTCGCGCCCGCGGCGCTCGACGCGGCGCTCTCCGAGCACCGTGCGGCCGCGGCAGAGCGTTTGCGCAAGCGCCGCTCCGAGCCGCGCGAGGCGACCGAGGCGATCGACCGCCTCGACGCATCGCGGGAGCTCGCCGGCTTCGCACGCGCCGGGTTCGTGATCGAAGCCGTCGCGGAGAAGCTCGAGACGAAGCGCGCGGTCCTGGGCCAGATCGCACTGCAGGTCCGCGCCGACGCGATCCTCGCCACGAACACCTCCTCGCTCTCCGTCGCGGCGATCGCCGAGGGAATCCCCGTCCCCGAGCGCGTCGCGGGAATGCACTTCTTCAACCCGGTGAAGAAGATGCCCCTCGTCGAGGTCGTGCGCGGACGGCGCACGAGCCCGGAAGCCGTCGCCGCCTGCGCGGGGCTCGCCGTCCACCTCGGCAAGACCCCGGTCGTCGTGGCGGACGTCGCCGGGTTCCTCGTCAACCGCCTGCTCGGCCCCTACCTCGACGAGTCGCTGCGGATGTTCGCCGGCGGCGTCGATCCAGCGCGCATCGACGCGGCGCTCGAGGACTTCGGGATGCCGATGGGACCCATCGCGCTGCTCGACGAGGTCGGCTTCGACATCGCGTCGCACGCGGCCGCGTCGCTCCACGCGGCGTACGGGGATCGGATGGCCCCGTGCGGCGTCCTCGACCCGATGATCCGCGCGGGGATCCTCGGGAAGAAGACCGGGCGCGGCTTCTACGAGCACGCGCCCGGAGGACGCGGGAAGAAGCCGCCTTCCGCCCCCGACCTCGCGCGATTCATCCCGCCGGGTAGGCCGAGGCTCCCGGCCCTCACCCACGCGGAGATCGCCGACCGCGCCGTGCTCGCGATGCTCAACGAGGCCGCGCGCGCCCTGGAGGAGGAGGTCGCCGCGACGCCGCGCGAGATCGACCTCGCGACGGTCTTCGGCATCGGCTTCCCGCCCTTCCGGGGCGGGATCCTGAGCTTTGCCGACTCGCTCGGCGTGCACGCGGTCGTCGAGCGGATGATGCGCATCGCCGCCGCTCCGGATGTCGCCTCGCGCCCCGGCGGCCGCGAGCGCTTCGAGCCCTCCGATTCGATCTCGGCCATGGCGCGGACGCTGAAGAGCTTCCACGCCTAGGCACATGGCAGGACCGCGCGAGCTCGTCGGCGCCCGGTTCCAGCGCGACGTGCTGTGGAACGTGGCCAGCCTCGTCGTCCTCGGCGCGAGCGGGATCGCGCTGAACGTCCTGATCGGGCGCTGCTACGACGAGGCGACCCTGGGCGTCTTCAACCAGGTCCTGGCGGCCTACATCTTCTTCTCGCAGCTCGCCGTGGGCGGGGTCAACCTCTCGGCGCTCAAGAGCATCGCGGAGAAGCCGGACGACCGCGAGCGCACGACCGGCATCGTCGTCGGAAGCCTCGTACTCGCGCTCGCGCTCGCGGGCCTCGCGACGGCGGCCTACCTCCTCGCGCGCGAGCCGATCGCCCGCTGGCTCGAGAGCCCGGGCGTGGCGGTGGGGATCGCGGCCTCGGCGCCGGGCCTGTTCTTCTTCGCGCTGAACAAGGTGCTGATGTCCGTCGTCAACGGCCTGCGGCGGATGCGCGCCTTCGCGGTCTACACGGGGCTGCGGTACTTGCTGATCCTGGCCGGGCTCCTCGTGTGGGTGGGCAACGATCCGGCCCGCGCCAAGGGCGACGGCCTCGCGTTCGTGTTCACGTTCGCGGAGGGGATCCTGTTCCTGGTCCTCCTGGTCGAAGTCGGCGCGCAGATCCGCCTGCCCGTCCGCGGCGACTGGAAGGACTGGGTGCCGGCGCACCTCCTCTATGGGGCGAAGAGCATCGCGTCGGGGGTCCTGCTCGAGCTGAACGCCAAGGTCGACGTGTGGATGATCGGCCTGTTCATGGCCGACCGCGACGTCGGGATCTACGCCCTGGCCGGGATGGTCGCGGAGGGCGCGTTCCAGCTCCTGGTCGTGCTGCAGAACAACTGCAACCCGATCCTGGCGAAGCAGATCGCGGAGGGGAGGTGGGACGAGCTGCGCGCGACCGTGAGGAAGGGCCGGCGCTGGACCTACCTCGGCATGGCGGGCGTCGCGGCGGTCGCGATCGCGCTCTATCCCTCGGTCGTCCGCGTCCTGACCGACAAGCCCGGGTTCGCGGCCTCGTGGGCGCCGTTTGCGCTGCTGATGCTCGGGATCCTGTGCGCCTCGGGCTACGTGCCCTTCGGGCAGATCCTGCTCATGGGAGGGCGGCCGGGCTGGCACTCGGTCTTCATGGGCGCGACCGTGGCATGCAACGTCGTGGGGAACTGGATCCTGATCCCGCGGTTCGGCCTCGTCGGCGCGGCGGCCGCGACGGCGTTCTCGGTGCTCGCCTCGGTATTCATCCTGAAGGCGCTGGTGCGGGCGCGCCTCGGCGTGAGGATCTAGCCGATACCTGGTAACGTAGGACGGTTGGACGATGACCATCGAGGGACACGGATCCGGAACGACCGCATCCCCCGCGCGAGCTCGACGCGCGGAATTCGAGAAGGGCGTCCCCGATCTCGCCGGCGCCCGGATCGGCGTCGTGGTCCCGGCCTACCGGGTGGCGCAGCACATCCAGCAGGTGATCCGCGGGATCCCGCCCTGGATCGGCACGATCGTGGTCGTCGTGGATGCGAGCCCCGACGACACTGCCGAACGCGTGCGCGCGCTCGGCGACCCGCGCGTCACCCTGATCACGCACGAGAAGAACCAGGGCGTCGGCGGCGCGATGAAGACGGGCTTCGTCGAAGCGATCCGCCAGGGCCTCGACGTCGTGGTCAAGATGGACGGCGACGACCAGATGGACCCCGCGCACCTGCCGGCGATCCTCGCGCCGCTCCTCGACGGCCGGGCCGACATGGTCAAGTGCAACCGCTACTCGACCCTCGCGCACGTCAAGGAGATGCCCACCGTGCGACTGCTCGGCAACGCGGGCCTGACGTTCCTCGTCAAGCTGGCCTCGGGCTACTGGAACACCTTCGATCCGGCGAACGGATACTTCGCCGTCCGCCGCGAGGTGCTGGAGCGACTGAACTTCGGCCGCCTGCCGAAGCGCTACTATTTCGAGAGCGGATTCCTGGTCGAGCTCGGCATCCTGCGCGCCGTGGTCCAGGACGTGCCGATCGGGGCGCGCTACGGGGACGAGTCCTCGTCCCTGTCCGTGCCGAGGACGCTGCTCGAGTTCCCGCCGCGACTCCTGCACGGTCTGCTGCGGCGCTTCATCTGGCGCTACCTCGTCCACGACTTCACGGCCGTCTCCGTGTTCCTGCTGCTCGGCGTGCCCCTGCTGGTCTTCGGCGTGGTCTTCGGCTGCGCCTGGTGGTGGTACTTCTCGGGGAGGAACGAGCTCGCGCCGCTCGGCATCGTGATGACGCCGGCGATGTCGGTCATCCTGGGGATGCAGCTCGTGCTCCAGGCGATCGTGCTCGACATCCAGAACGTACCCACCATCCCCATCTCCCCCCCGCTCGGGCGCGGCTGAGCGCCGGCTGAAACCAGCATCCCTCCAGCGCGCCATGTGCGGCATCTTCGGAGTCGTCCTGGGCAAGGACGATCGGATCACGGCGGAGTTCGCCGGAGCCTTGATCGAGGCGCTGTACCGCTGCTCGCGGACGCGCGGCAGCGAGGCGGCGGGGGTCACCGTCCACAACGGCCAGACGATCGACGTGCTCAAGCAGGCGGGCCCGGTGGAGACGTTCATCGCCAGCCGGAAGTTCGAGGAGCTGTTCCGTCGCGCCGTCGAGCTGTACGCCGCGAACCGCGCAGGCGCATCCCCCACCGGCCTCGCGATGACGGGCCACACGCGCCTGGTCACGAACGGGTTCCAATCCAACTCGGACAACAACCAGCCGGTCGTCGCGCGCGGCACGGTCGGGGTTCACAACGGGATCGTCGTCAACGACGCCGAGCTGTGGAGCCGCTACCCCGACATGGAGCGCAGGAGCGAGGTGGACACCGAGGTCCTCGTCAACCTGTTGCGCAGGTTCTACGACGAGAGCGGCAACCTCGCCGCGGCGACGCAGCGCACGTTCAGCGAGATCCATGGCGCGGCTTCGATCGGTTTCCTGTTCGACGCTCTCGACGTCCTCTTGCTGGCGACGAACACGGGCTCGCTCCACTACGTGCAGAACGAGCGGCGGACCTTCTTCGCCTTCGCCTCGGAGCGCTTCATCTTGCAGAAGCTGTGCCGGGAGCTCGACCTCGAGAGGACCGTGGGCGCGGTGCGGATCGTCCAGCTCCCGGCGTTCCAGGCGATGCTCGTCTCGCTGCGCGATCTCTCGACGCAGGGGTTCCCGACATCGGTCGGGAACGGTCGACCGGCGGCTCCGCCCCGGGTGGACCGTAGGGAGAAGCCGCTCCCGATCGTCGACCACACCCAGACCCCCGCCCGATTGCGCCGCTGCACACGCTGCATCCTGCCCGAGAGCTACCCGTTCATGAGCTTCGACGAGAACGGCGTGTGCACGTACTGCCGGCGCTGGCGGCCGATCCAGGTGAAGGGCGAGGAAGCGCTTTTGCGTGCGGTCGAGCCCTACCGGAGCCGGGACGGCAGCCCCGACGTGATCGTCGCTTTCAGCGGCGGGCGCGACTCGACCTACGGCCTGCACTTCGTCAAGAAGGTGCTGGGCATGAACCCGGTCGCGTTCACGTACGACTGGGGCATGGTCACGGACCTCGCGCGCAGGAACCAGGCGCGGATCTGCGGGAAGCTCGGCGTCGAGCACATCATCCGCTCGGCGAACATCCAGAAGAAGCGCCGCTACATCCGCAAGAACATCGAGGCCTGGTTCCGGAAGCCGGAGCTCGGCATGGTCACGCTGTTCACCGCGGGCGACAAGCAGTTCTACCATTACGCGCGGAAGCTGCGGGAGGAGACGGGGATCAAGCTGGTCATCTTCTGCACCGGCAACATGATCGAGGACACGCCCTACAAGACGGGGCTGTGCGGGATCCTCGAGGACGACCACGAGATGACGCTGACCGGGCTCTCGTTCCGCGACCAGATGGCGCTGCTGTGGTACTACGCCAGGAACTATGTCAAGAACCCGGCCTACATCAACGAGTCGATCTGGGACACGCTGTGGGCGTATTGGTGCACGTTCATCCAGAAGGACGATTTCCTGTACCTCTACCACTACATGCCCTGGAGCGAGGAGGAGATCGTCGGCACGATCCGGCGCGAATACGACTGGGAGGTCGCGACGGACACGAAGAGCACCTGGCGCATCGGGGACGGCACGGCGGCCTGGTACAACTACATCTACCAGACCATCGCGGGCTGGTCGGAGGACGAGGTGATGCTCAGCAACATGATCCGCGAGCGGCACCTGACACGCGAGGAGGCGCTCCGGCGTGCGGCCGACTACAACCAGCCGCGGTTCCCTTCGATCCGGGAATACGCGCAGCTGGTCGGGTTCAACTGCGAGGAGGCGCTGATGAGGATCAACCGGGCGCCGAAGGTGTATTGATCCGCGCGACGAAGCTCGCCATGTTCGCGCTGGCTCTCGCCGGGGGAGCGGTGGCTTTCCCAGCCGCTGTCCCGCAAAAGCAGAGCCGCGCCGACGTCTGCCCCTGGTGCAAGAACGATCCCGCGTTGATGAAGGCCGCGGGCGTCCTCTCGCACGGCCCGATCCCGATCGGCGCCAAGGGCAGCGCTGCGCTCGCCGCCGCGCTGCCATCCGGCGGCTGGATCTTCCTCGAGACACCTCACCTGCGCTGGGCGTTCTCGCTCGGCACGGAGGCGCTCGAGATCGCCGACAAGAAGCGCGTGCGATCCGAGATGGAGCGCCTGAGGAAGCTCCTCCCGACCGTGCCGGCCGAGACGGCCAGGCTCGATCCCTGGCTGCGCCTGCACCTCCACGCCATGAAGGGCGAGGAGCTCTACGCCCGGTTCCAGAAGCTGCTCCAGGTGACGGACGCGGACTTCCCCGAGTCGCGCCGGGACGAGGGGCCGTTCATGGGCAACGGCCGGTTCCTGGGGGAGAAGGACAAGTTCGAGGTCGTGATCCACTCCTCGCGTTCCTCGCACCAGATGTTCACGACCGACTTCAGCGGCGTATCGATCACGGATTCCTTCCGCTGGCACTTCAAGGACGCGCACAAGCTGCTCGTGTCGATCCCGGCCGAGGACCCCGACCTCAAGCACGACCGCTGGCTCTTCCCGCACGTCGCGCACAACCTCTCGCATGCGTTCCTGTGCGCCTACAAGCACTTCTCGTACGACCCGCCGGTGTGGCTCGACGAAGGGCTCGCGCACGCGATCGAGAAGGAGATCGAGCCCGAGTCGGTGACCACCGACGGGACCGAGGGCGCGGCGCGCGAGACGCACGCGCCTTCGGACTGGCCCGAGGCCGTGAGGAAGCTCGTCGGGCGCGGCAAGCAGAAGTCCCTGGCCGACCTGCTCCACACCCACGAGTTCGGCGACCTCGACGTCGATGCGAACCTGACCGCCTGGTCGATGGTGCGGTTCCTGATCGAGGAGCACCCGGACGCGCTCGCGAAGATCCTCGGCGGCGTCAAGGGACAGCTCGACGCGGAAGGGCGCCCGACGGGCAAGGACATGCCCGACCTCGAACGCAAACTGTTCAAGGAGACCGGGGGGTGGACCCCGGCTTCCTTCGACGAGGATTGGCGGAAGTGGGCGGCGAAGAAGGGCGGGTGATCCGGATCGAAGTCCTGATCTGCCGACGACTTCTGGGGCCTTGACTGATCGATTAGACTGAATGGAAGAGGTCCGGGCCTGCGACCGGCACAGAGAGCGCAAGTCATGACGACGGTGAACATCCACGAGGCCAAGACCCACCTCTCGCGCCTCAGGCTGTGCCCGTGCTCTCTCCCGAGAGTTGCCAAGCTCAAATCTGTCATCGAACTGTCGCGCCTCCTAGCCAGGCTGAGTGTCGTCCTGACCGTTTTCTCCGCGTGCTCGAGTCCTGTCGTTCCGCGTCCCAGCGCATCTTCCGACCACCCGGCTGAGAAGGAGGACATTCTGAAATACCGCTGGTCTCAGGAGGTCGACATCCTGGCGTCGGTCTTCCGGTACCAGTTCGAGCACAATCAAACTGGTGTCAGTCCACTCAGGTTCGACTACTTGTTCCTGTCGCTTGGAAGGAATGAATTATTCGAGCAGGATCCGCCGTCCGAGCTCCTGGCTCAATTCGCCGGCCATATCCCACCTGTTGAACCCGCATCAGAATCGAAGATCGCCAAGGACTACACTGGCGTCAGTCACATTCACAAGGGAGGTAAGGGAATCATATTCCGTCTAGAGAGGATTCGATGGATCGATCACGACACAGTCCGAGTAGACGGTGGGTACTACCGAGCTAGCCGGAGCGCCTCCGAAAACACGTATCAAGCTGAGCGCCGAGATGGTAAGTGGGTTGTTGTGAGCGATACGCTACACGGGGTTTCCTGACCGACTACCTCAGCGCCCCCTCCAGCGCGGTCGCCCGGTCGGTCCCCTCATCGCGGTACTTGACGATCAGCGCGCACGCGGCAGACAACCCGCGCTCGCGAGCCCAGTCGCCCTTCACCGGCCTCGATCCCGGCACGACCACCGCACGCTCGGGGATCTCCACCGGCTCCGCGCGCGTCCCGCGCAGCTCGACCTCGCGCACGAGATCGAACACGACCGTCCCTGCCGTCAGCACGACGCCCGCTGCGAGCACCGCTCCGCGCCGCACGATCACGCCCTCGTAGATCCCGCAGTTCCCGCCGACGAAGGCCTCGTCCTCGACGATCACCGGCCGCGCGTTCGCGGGCTCGAGCACCCCGCCGATCTGCGCGCCGGCCGACACGTGCACGCGCTCGCCGATCTGCGCGCACGAGCCGACCAGAGCGTGGCTGTCGATCATCGTCCCCTCCCCGACGAACGCGCCGATGTTCACATAGCAGGGCGGCATCAGCACGACGCCCTTCCCGACGTGCGCTCCGCGCCGGACGGCGGAGCCTCCCGGCACCATGCGCACGCCGTCGTCCTCGGTGAACCGGCGCACGGCGAGCGGCACCTTGTCTCGGAAGGGATCCGGCAAGCCGGGAACGCCGGGGAGCTCCTCGAACCGGATCTCGTTCCTCTGCCCGACGACCGCACTCTCACGGAACAGCTCGAGGATCGCCTCCTTCACCCACGCGTTCACGATCCAGCGGCCGTCGCCGCCTCGCTCGGCCGCGCGCGCTTCCCCGCTCTCGAGCGCGGCGAGCAGCGCCTCGCCCCTCAAGCGAGCTGCCGGCACGCGCTCCCCTTCTGCTCCAGCGCCCAACGGACGGCCCGCGCGTACTTCGCCGCTGCGGCCTCGAGCGCGCGCTTCTCGACGCGCTCGTGGTCGGTGTGCGCGTCCTCGACCGAGCCGGGTCCGAGGAGCATCGGCCGCCCCCAGCGCGAAAGGTGCGGCGCGTCCGTGCCGAAGGCGACCGCGATCCCCTCCTCCCCGTCCGGCACGGCGAACTCGACCGGAGCGTAGGGCTTCGATGTCTCCGCCAGCGTGACGCCTTCGCCCAGGCAGCGCTCGACGCGCGCGCGCACCGTCTCGACCGGCTCGACCACGCGCACGAGCAGATCGGCCTCGGCCGAGTCGGCGACGACGTTGGGCGCGATGCCACCTCGGATGAGCCCGATGTTCAGCATGCCCTCGCCCAGCACCGGATGGCTCCCCCACGACTCCGAGAGCAGCCGGTTCGCGCAGCGCACCAGCTCGTGCACCGCGGAGGGACCGGCCGGCTGCGAGCTGTGGACCGCGACCCCCCTCGCCGAGAGGCGCGCCTTGTAGGCGCCCTTGTGCGCGCGGACCCATCGCAAGCCGGTCGGCTCGCCGAGGATGATGCACCGCGGCCGCCAGGGGTCCGAGAGACGCTCGTTGGCGAGCACCGCACCCGCGCTGTCGGCTTCCTCGCCGACGGTGAAGAGGATCCCGAAGCGCTTCTCGCCGCCAGCCAGCAGCTCCCGAGCCGCGGCGAGCATGGCGACGGCCGGGCCCTTGGCATCGCACGACCCGCGCCCGTGCACGAACTCGCGGTCCTCGCGGGGCGGCAGCCAGGGCGGCACGGTGTCCTGGTGCGTGCACAGGACGACCTGGGGATCGCCCGCGCGCGCGAGAAGGTTGAAGCGCCCGGGCGAAAGCGCTTGGCGCTCGACGTCGAGGCCGAGCTCCGAGAGGGAGCGCGCGAGCGCGTCGCCGTAGTCCCCCTCCGAGCCGGTGACCGAGGGGATGTCCACCCACTCGAGGAGCGCGCGCACGAGGTCCATCGCGGGCGCCGAGTGTAGCGGTATGCTCGCTCGGCATCGATCCACCCTCCCGAACCCTTCTCGGACCGAGCCAAGTCCCTCCATGATCCACGTCCTCCTCGCTGCTCTCCTGCCCTCGCTCCAGACCGACGCCGACGTGCGCGCCCGGTTCCAGACGCTCCACGTCAAGAACGACCGCGAGGGCTGCGCGGCGCTGTGGCGCGAGAAGCCCTCCCTGGCCCTGCCGACCATCGAGCGCGACCTCGACGAGGCGCTGGAGCTGCGCGAGAAGGCCAAGGAGCCCGACGTCGCCGCGATCCGCGCGCTCGAGGAGCGGGCGGGGTGGGGAGCTCGGATCGCGCGCGAGGCGCTCGGCGCCCCGCTGATCGCCGACCTCGCCTTCGCGCGCGCCGGCTGGACCGAGAGGGACCGCAAGCTCTTCCGCGACGAGCGCGCGATCCATGCGCGTGCGCTGGCCTGGATCGAGAAGGGCGAGAAC
This sequence comes from Planctomycetota bacterium, assembly GCA_041488095.1. Lineage (GTDB taxonomy): Bacteria > Planctomycetota > UBA1135 > UBA1135 > DASYPQ01. Next base: position 562 of record JBGPOP010000017.1, on the reverse strand, counting down.
CGGAACGGCCTCGAAGCGGCCCAGGAGACCGTGACCCGAGCCCTGGCGCTCGGCGACTGGCACGGCGCCGCGATGGGCTACGAGACCAGCGCCATCGCGCACCAGGCCCTCTCCGCCATCGACGACGCGATCGTCGCCTGGAGCCAGGCGCGGGTGATCTACCGGGAGCTCGCGCTCGCGAACAACGAGTACGTCTGCCTGCGGAACGTGCTCGACATGTGCTACGCCGCCGATCGCACCTCGCGCGGTCGCGAAGCCGCCGACCAGGCGATCGTTCTTGCACGCGCGCGAGGCGACCGGACGGCCGAGGCCGAGTTCCTCGTCCGCCGCGCCGGCTTCGAGGAGAAGCTCGGGCTGCGCACGGAGGCCGAGGCGACGCGCAAGGCGGCGCAGGCGCTGAAGAAATGAGACGCGGTCGCCGGGCCCGTCAGGGCACGACGTCGAACCCGTCGGTGTCGGTGGCGATGTCGGGCGAACCGAACACCACCGCCGACCAGTCGATGTGCCTGCCGACCAGCGGCGTGAGCAGCCCCGACGGCGCCACGAACGAGCCGTGCGCGCG
>JBGPOP010000016.1:0-98902 GCA_041488095.1 Planctomycetota bacterium | reverse complement strand
GCCGGTCGCGCCGGCGACCATGTTCCTGATGAAGCGCTCGTGCCCGGGGACGTCGACGATCCCGACCGTGCGGCCGTCCGGGAGCTGGAAGCGCGCGAACCCGAGGTCGATCGTCATCCCGCGCTCCTGCTCCTCCTTGAGTCGGTCGGGATCGATGCCGGTCAGGGCCTTGACCAGCGTCGACTTGCCGTGGTCGATGTGGCCGGCGGTGCCGACGACGATGGGCTGGATGTCCATGCGGAGGATAGCCTAGCTCCCCCGACCGGCCCCCGTGGACACCCCCCTCCCCTTCCGCACCCTGAGACCCTGGCTCGACGAGACCTTCGGCCGCCCCGTCCATCGCGTCGCGCTCGACGCGGGGTCGACCTGCCCCAACCGCGACGGCAAGAAGGGATTCGGCGGGTGCGTCTACTGTGACGTCGAGGGATCGGGAACCGGAGCGCTGCGTACGGGGAGGGAGCTCGCCGAGCAGCTCCGGGAGGGACTCGAGCGCATCGCGCGGCGCGATCCCGAAGCCGGAGCGATCGCCTACTTCCAGTCCTACTCGAACACCTACGTGGCGCTGGATCGACTCCGCGAGGTGCTCGCGGTGGTCGAGCCCTACATCGGGTCCCTCGTCGTCGCGGTCAGCATCGCCACCCGACCGGACACCCTGTCCGACGAATCACTGGGCGTGCTCGAGGACCTCGATCGCCGCGTCCCCGTGTGGGTCGAGCTCGGTCTCGAGGCCGCCGACGACCGCATCCTCGCCGAGATCCGTCGCTTCCATACGGTCGCGGACTTCCTCGACGCGGCGCAGCGCGCCCACCAGGCGGGTCTCGCCGTGGTCGGCCACGCGATTCTCGGCCTGCCGGGGGACGGACGGGAGGGGGCGCGGCGCACGGCGGAGGCGCTGGCGCGCGCCGGGACCGAGGGGGTGAAGGTCCACAACCTGATGGTCCTGCGGCGCACGCAGCTCGAAAAGGCCTGGCTCCGAGGAGACGTCGAGGTGCTCGACCGGGATACCTACGTCGAGTGGCTAGCCGACTTCGTCGAGCGGCTCGCGCCGGAGCAGGTGCTGCACCGCCTCACGGGCGATGCGAACGACGCCGACCGGCTCGCGCCCGAGTTCGATCTCGACAAGAACAAGGTGCGCGAAGCGCTCTCCGATGAGCTCGCGCGGCGCGGCACGCGGCAAGGGACGCACTACTCCGCGACCGCGAAGACGCCTGCGTAGGTCTCCTTCACGTCGTAGGCCCACTCCTGCTCGCCCTCGATCTTCTCCTCGTTCGCCTCGAAGGCGAGGTGGGTCTTCAGGCTGAGGCTGCCGGTCGCTTCGAGCTTGTAGGAGCGCGCCCGGTTCCTCTCGACGTCCCACAGGAGCTCGCCCTCGAATTCCTGCCTGAAGGAGATCGAGGTTCCCTCGTCGCCGCGGCGCTTCTCGTCGGCCGCGGCCTCGATGTCCCCGGAGAGCTCGGCCTTCAGCTCGATCACGCCGACCTTCGCGCCCTCGACCTCGCGCGTTCCCCTGAAGCGCGCATGGACGTCGCCCCGGATCGCCTTGAACATGTCCTTCCCGACCTGCCTCTCCGCCTCCGGCTGAGGCTCATCACCGTGGAATCTCATCTCGCCGCCGGGCTGGAGGATGCCGGACTTGAACGCCGCGGTGTCGACCGTCCACTCGTCGCCCTCGGAAACGGCCTGGCCGGGCAGGACGCCCGAGAGATCCACGTCCGCGACGAGGTCGGCGAGAAGCGAGTCGTCGTGGCCCTTTCCATCGAAGGCGGCCTGGTATTCCTCTTTCTCGGCATCCCAGGTGAAGACCACGGTCGAGTCAGCGAGGTCGCTCTTGCGTGCGTCGCTCTTCTCGTGATGGCGTTCGCCCATCGAGGCCTTTTCGGTGCTCGACTGCGACATCTCGGCGAACGTGCGCCGGAGCTTCGTCGGCCAGCCCTTCCCCACCTCGACCAGCTCGTCCTCGAGCACGATCTTCTGGTCGAAGGTCTCGGTCATCTCCATCTCGCCCGTGGGGTGCTCCTCGCCCCCGAGAACGAGCTTCATCGAGGCCAGAGTTCGCTGGCCGGGATTGGTGAAGGTGCGGGTGATCTTGGTCCCGGCCTTGGGCGCGTATCGCAGCTCCGTTCCTCGGGCGCGCGGGGCGGCCGACAGGAGAGGCAGCGCAAGCGTGCAGAGCAGCAGGTTCGTCTTCATGGTGCGAGGTGTCCTCTCGATCGTTCGGAGGCGACCCAGGGACGCCCCTCAGGCCGGCAGGAACAGGATCCGATCACAGCTCGGGCACTGCACCAGCTCGGTCCTGCGCTGGATGCGCACCACGAGGTTCACCGGGATCTGCATGTAGCAGGCCTGGCAGATGCGACCGTCGAGCTCGGCCGTGGCGACGCCGCCGCGCGCGGAGAGGATCCGCGTGTAGAGAGCCAGCGCCTCGGAGGGGATGTCGGCCGCCATCCGCTTCCCGCGCAGCGACTGGAGCTCGGCCAGCTTGCCTTGCGCTGTGGCGATCTCGCGTTCGACGTTCCCCGCGAACTCGTCGAAGATCCGCTGCTCCGCTTCCGCTTCCGACGTCAGCGCCGCGGCATCCTTCTCCAGCGTCTCGGCCTCCTCGACCAGCCGCAGGCCCTCCTCCTCGGCCGCGGAGATCTCCCTCTTCAAGGTCTTGATCTGGTGCTGAAAGGCCGCCAGGAGGGCCATGTCGTTGCGCGAGCCGGCGGCCTCGTTGTCCACCTTGCGAACGCGCTGGCGCTGCGTGGTCGTCAGGTCCTCGATCTCCTTGATGCGCACGCGCAAGACCTTCACCCGTTCGTGCATCTCCGAGAGCCGCGCCAGGCGCTTGTCGATCTCGACCTTCCGGCCGGCGCGCTCGGCAGGGAGACGTCTGAGCTCGCTCTGGGCTCGGAAGATGTCCCGGTCGATTTCCTGGAGGGCGAGAAGGGCCTGCAAGACGGCCTGCATGGGGGTCGGCAGTGTACCCGCCGCGCCCGTCAAGGGAAGGCTCGGCCCCGCACGAGCCGAGGAAGAGGCCCGCGGGGCACTCAGTCCGCGATCACGATCTCCGACTCGTCGGGCAGGATCACGCCGTCGAGGAAGCTCGCGAGCTGGCGTGCGCGGACCGGATGGCGCAGCTTGCGCACCGCCTTGGCCTCGATCTGCCTCACGCGCTCGCGCGTGACGCGGAAGATGCGGCCCACCTCCTCCAAGGTGTAGGTGTAGCCGTCGCCGATTCCGTAGCGCAGCTTGACGATCTCGCGCTCGCGGAAGGTGAGGGTCGAGAGCACGTCGTCGATGCGCTCCTTGAGCATCTCGTGCCCGGCGGCCTGGATCGGGCTCTCGGCCGACTCGTCCTCGATGAAATCGCCGAAGTAGGAATCGTCCGAATCGCCGATCGGGCGGTCGAGGCTGATCGGATGCTTGCTGATCTTCATCACCCGTTTGGCTTCGTCGACCGAGATGCCGGTCGCCTCCGCAACCTCCTCGACCGAGGGCTCGCGGCCCTTCTGCTGGACGAGTTTCTTGGTCACGTTGCGGAGCTTGCTCATGGTCTCGATCATGTGCACGGGGATGCGGATCGTGCGCGCCTGGTCGGCGATCGAGCGCGTGATCGCCTGGCGGATCCACCACGTGGCATAAGTCGAGAACTTGTAGCCGCGGCGGTACTCGTACTTCTCGACCGCCTTCATCAGGCCGGTGTTGCCCTCCTGGATCAGATCCAGGAACGACAACCCGCGGTTCCTGTACTTCTTGGCGATCGATACGACCAGGCGCAGGTTGCCGGAGGAAAGCTGACGCTTGGCCTCCTCGTACTCCGCGAAGTGCAGGCGCACCTGGTCGACGCGGCGCTTGAGGCGATAGGCCGGCTCGAGCCCCTCGAGTTCGAGCTCCTTGAGCCGCTCGGTCAGCTCGCGCACGGGTCCGGGCGTCTTCTTGTTGCCCTTGAACGCGGCCAGCTTGCGCTCGATCGCACGCATTTCGCGGTAGTGCTCCTCCATCGCGTCCATGTAGGGGCGCACCTTCTTGACCTGCAAGTGGCACTCCTCGACCAGGATCACGAGCTTGCGGCGCAGCGCCTGGGCGACCTCGAGCCGCTCCGAGCGCTCCGGTCGCGTGAGGCGGCCGTCGAGCAGCGGCCGGTACTCCTCGCGGATTTGCCCGAGCAGTCGACGGATCGTCACCAGGTTGAAGGGCAGGCGCTTGGCCAGGAAGCTCTTGCCCAGCGTCTCGACGATCTTGGGGTCGTCGTCGGGCTTGGGATTGGGGTTGACCTTGAGCGTGCGGTCGAAGGCCAGCTCGCCGCGCTCGACCTCCTCGAGGGTCTTGAGCGCCGAGCGCAGCGCCAGGCCGGAGCCGATGGCCTTCTTTCGGAAGCGCTTGCGCGTGATCTCGATCGTCTTGGCCAGGTAGATCTCCTGGTCGCGCGTCAGCAGAGGGATCTCGCCCATCTGCGTCAGGTACATGCGCACCGGGTCGTCGATCTTCTCGGGCAGCCCCGCGCGCGGGAGGATCGTCTCGTGGATCTCCTCGTCGCGGACCCCGTCGTCCGCGTCCGCCGCAACCGTGGTCTCGACCTCCTCGCGCCCGGCTTCGCGGGCGGCGACGGCCTCGTCGTCGACCATCTCGACACCCGAGTCCTCGAGGGACAGGAAGATGCCGTCCATCTTGTCGGGCGGGACGAACTGGTCCTCCAGGAGGCGGTTCATCTCCGTGTAGGTCAGGAAGCCTTTCTTCCGACCCTCCTCGACGAGGAGCTTGATCGTCTCCTCGATCTTCTCGGCGATGGGTGTCTTCTCGGCCATGGGTGGGCTGGGTGGGATGAGGGGGGCTGGGTGGGCTCGTGCGGGGGGCTGGCTGCGGGTCCGTGAGGGTTCTCTCTAGTCCGGTAGCAAGGCTCCGGCCAGGCGTCGATTTTCCTGAAGAGCCCGCGAGATCTCGACCGCACGGGTGTCCGAGGCCGCCGCCGCGGCTCCGCCGGCCAGGCGCTCCTGCTCGGCCAGCTGGCGCCCCAGGCGCTCGCGCTCGATCTCGAGGTCGCGCACACGCAAGAACCGCAGATTGCCCTCGAGCTGTGCCCGAGGACTCTCGGCCGAACGGACTCCTTCGAGCAGGGGGACCACGAGGTCGCGCGCAGGATGGTCGGCCAGTCGGTTCATCACTGCGGACGCGTCGATCTCCGCGTCCTCCTCGCCGTAGAGATCGAGGAGCGCAGCCAGGATCCGAGCCAAGTCGGGAGCGGGGCAGCGGCCGGCGGTCGCGCGCGCGAGGGGGACGAGGCTCGCGTCGGCCAGCAGCGCTCCTACGATTTCGCACCAAGCGATACGCTCGCGCGGATCGGTGCTCTCGATGTGGCTCGGTGGGACTCCCGTAGCCGTGCGGGAAGCACCGATCTCACGCAGGTCGGGTCGCACCCGCCACTGCTCGCGCAGGCTCTCGACCGGGATCGCCAGGCGCGCGGCGAGATCCTTGAGGAGCGACTCGCGGTGCACGGGCGTCCGCACCCGGGCCACGAATTCGAGCACGCGGTCGACCTCCCGCGACAGCGCCCCTCCCGAGAGACCGGAGAGCCCCTCGGTGGCGTGGTCGAACCAGCCGCGCGCGAGGTCGAGCTGGGCGCGGAAGGCCGCCGCGCCCTCGCGTACGAGAAGATCGCAGGGGTCGACCCCGCCGCGCAGCGCGACGACGTCGATCTCGATGTCGAGCGGCAGCAGGCCGTGGAGCGCCTTGCCCGCCGCCTTGGAGCCGGCCTCGTCTCCGTCGAAGACGAGCGTCGCGCGTCGCGCGCCGCTTCTGCGGATCAGGGCCGCGTGGTCCTCCGTGGTCGCCGTGCCGAGTACCGCGACGACGTTGCCGAACCCGTGCTGATGCGCAGCCATCACGTCGGTGTAGCCTTCGACCAGGACGATCCGGCCCTCGCGGCGCACCTGTGCGAGCGCGCGGTCGAGCGCGTAGACCAGGCGGCCTTTGCGGAAGAGCGCGGTCTCGGCCGTGTTGATGTACTTGGGTGCGCTCGCGTCCTCGTCCTGGAGGCGCCGGGCGCCGAAGCCGACGGTCCGGCCGCGCTCGTCGCGGATCGGAATCACGACCCGTCCGCGGAAGAAGTCGTAGGGGCGCCCCTGGTCGCTCGTGCGGACGAGGCCCGCCGACCTGGCCAGCGCGAGGTCGACGCCCGCCGTGCGCACGGCCGCGACGAGCGCCTGCCCGCTCGCGGGCGCGTACCCGATGTCGAAAGCTGCCGCGGTCTCCTCGGAGAGGCCGCGCTCCCGCAGATAGGCTGCCGCGCGAGCGCCTTCGGGCGTCGAGACCTGACTCCGGTAGAACCGCACGGCTCGCTCGAGCACGGCGCGCAGCGCCTCCTCGGCCTCTTTCTCCCTCAGGTCGCCGGCAGGCCCCCCGGGGCGCGACGACCGCGGGGGCAACTCGACGCCGGTTCGCGCCGCGAGGATCTCGAGCGCCTCCAGGAAGGGGAGGTTGTCGATCCGCTGCAAGAACCCGATCTGGTCGCCTCCGGTCCCGCACGCGCCGAAGCAGTGCCAGGTCCCGCGGCGCGGATCGACGCGGAAGGAGGGTGTGCGCTCCTCGTGGAAGGGACAGCAGGCGACCCAACCGTTCCCGGACTTCTTCAGGCCGGGCACGCGCTCGCGGACCACGTCTTCGATCGGCGCTCGAAGCTTGATCGCCTCGATCGCTCGGCGGAACTCTTCGTCGTGCAAGGTCGGGCTCTGGGGATCGGGCCGGGGCGGGGGGGGAGGCGCCGCGCCGGCATAGGGGGCCCCTCGAAAAGGCCCCCCTACTTAAAGAGGCGAAGAGGTTCGGGACTGGAACCTGGGGAACGGAGAGGGCGGGAAGAAGGACCGATTTCGGCCTGACAGGGATGCACAGAAGCCTACCCCGATGACTGCCTTGGGGCAGGCCCGCAGGTCGAAAAGAGGGCCAAGCCTAGCACAAACGAGGAGCCCCTCCAACGCGGAATGCGCCTCCTGCCACCTGCCTGGGGCCTCATTCGCAGGCCCCGGGGGGCCGAGCGGATTCGAGCAGCCGGGCCAATCGGCGCAGGGTGGGCAAGTCCAGGGATTCCGCGCGCCGGCGAGGATCGACCGCCGCCTCGAGGAGGACCGCGAGCCCCGCTTCCCGGCCACCGCAGCGCCGCGCGACCAACCGGCCAAGGGACTGGCGGCGGCTCCGGAACAAGTCACCTACCAGGCCATCGAGATGGGCGAGCTCGTCGGGACCGCAGGCGTCGGGAAGGCGCTCGAGGCGCACCACGGCGCTCTCGACCTTGGGGCGGGGCCAGAAGAGATCGGCCGGCACTCGGCGGACAATCCGCGGCCGGTAGCGCACCTGGAGGCGTATCGAGAGCGGCCCCCATTGCGGGGTGTCCGGCACGGCGGCGATCCGCTCGGCCACCTCCCGCTGGACCAGCACGGTCATGGTCTCCGGGGCGCGAAGATGGCTGGCGAGAACGGCGAGGAGCGGACCGGAGATCGCGTAGGGCAGATTGCTCACCAGGTGCCAGCGGCGGTCCTGTGGCAGTTCGGCCTCCACCTCCCCCGCCAGGACATGCTTCCCGGCCAGCACGTCACAGCACAGGAAGCGCACCCTGCCGCGCCCGCCGAGAAACGCTCGCGCGATCTCGAGCAGCCGCTCGTCGATCTCGACGCAGAGGAGGTCCGCGCCCGCGTCGAGCAGGTGCAGGGAGAGGAAACCGCACCCCGCGCCGACCTCGAGCACGAAGTCGCCCGGCGCGAGCTGCGCATCGCGCACGATCGCGCGCATCATGTTCTCGTCCAGCAGGAAGTTCTGGCCCAGCCTCCGGCTGGGACGGAAGCCGCGCTCCTCCAGCGCCGCGCGGAACACGCTCCAGGGAGGCCGCTGCGTCACCGCCGCGCGCCCTCGAGGAGAAGGGCGAGCCCCGCCGGCGCTCCGGGTCTCCGGGAGAGATCCTCGAGCAACGGGATCGCGTCGCGACCCCAGGCCGCTCCGACCGCGACGAGGCGATCGCGCACGGATGCGCTGCTCCACAGCGCGGCGTGCACCCACAAGTACTCCTCCGCGTCCGCACAGCAGCGCAAGCCGACGTCGATCGAGCGGGAGGAGGGATCGAGATCCTGCTCGTGAATGGAGAAGTGGTCCTCGATGTCGAGCTCGTGGAGGCGGCGCAGTCTCGAGAGGTAGGAGCCGCCCATGGCCCAGGCGAGCCCGAGGGATCCGTCGCCTTGCGATGCCGCGATGGGCTCCTCGACCCACTCCCAGACGTTGCCCGCCATGTCGTAGGTCGAGAACGACGTCCGCCCCTGCTCGAAGGTCCCGACCGGCAGCGGGTGCCGCACACCCAGGTTCAAGGTGTTGGCGACCGAGCTCGCCTCGGTCCATCCCCACGGGTAGGGCAGCGCGCGCGTCCCGCAGGCCACGCGCATCCACTCGCTGGCGGTGAGCAGGCGCATGCCCCGCGAGGTGGCGAAGGAGCGTGCCTCGGGGAGGGTCATGAAGCTCGCCGGCCAGTCCCCGGTCTCGAGGGCCCATTGAGCCAAGCTCCGGTCGAAGACGGGGTCGCGTTCCGCGGCGCCTTCGTACCAGGTACGCCAGGAGGCCCGCGTGACCTCGAAGCGGTCGACGAGGAGTGCGCGAGCGTTGGAGCAGACGATCCGGGCCCCAAAGCGCGGCTGGAGCGCGCATTCGCCGGGGGGCACGAAGGAGAGCCGCTCCAACTCGGCGAGCGACGCTTCCGAGCCCATGGAGCAGCCCGAGAGCAGGGCCGACTGGAGAACCGACGAGAGCGCCAGGGCGCACGCTCTGGGAGCGATGCTCGCTCTTCGAGACGTGCGCACTGGGACTCGCGCGGGACGTTCGACTAGGGAGAGCGGCGCGACGGCGCCGCCGGGGCGCAGGTCTACTTCTTCTCCGCCGGCGCGTTGGGGGTCTTGCTCGCGGCCGGAGCCGCACCCGAGGCGGCCAGATCGGAGACGAAGATCTCGACGCGGCGGTTGAGGCGCTTGTTGTCGGCGCCGTTGTTGGGCTTGACCGGGTCGTAGGGTCCGAAGCCGACGACCACGACGTCGCGCGCGTTCACCTTGCCGGACGAGGTCAGCTCGGCGCCGACGTTGACCGCGCGCATCGCCGAGAGCTCGAGGTTCCCGTGCGGGAACTTCTCCTTCGTGGCGGGCTTGGCCACCGGGTCGCTGTCGGTGTGGCCACGCACCCAGATCCGCCCGTGCGGCTTGGCATTGATCTCGCCGGCGACCTTGACCAGCGCTTCGTGGCCCTCGGGGCTGAGCGCGTCGGAGCCCGACTCGAACAGGATCTTGTCCTGGACCATCAGCACGTAGCCGCCCTCGACGTCGAAGCGCTCGATGTCCTGGATCGGTCTCCCGAGGTTGTCGATCTTGCCCTGCAGCGCGGAGAGGCGGGAGTCGATGTCCTCTCCGAACCCCGCCGCCAGCGTGCTGACGTCGTTCTGAGCGAGCTGGCGCTTCAAGCGCTCGTTCTCGGCCTCGAGCTGCGCGACGTACTTCTCCTTTTCGTGCAGGCTGGTCTGGTGGTAGCGGGCCAGCGCGACCGCATCGTCGTACTGTCGCTGCGACACGCACGATGCGAGCGCCCAGAGCATGAGCGCGGGCGCGAGCGCGCTGGCTGCGCGGAACGCGCGAACATCGTTCCGAGGCAAGGTTGTGTGATGATTCATTCCGGTGGCTTCCGGGGATCTCGACGGTCCCCTCCTGTCGGTCCATCCCGGGCGCGCCCGCCGGCCAAGACCGGCCAGGCCCCCCGGAACCCTCGCGCCCGCGCGAGACGGCGCGCGGAAGGCTCGCGGAGGTTCGTGCCCGAGTCTAGCGGCGGCGGGGGGCGAGTCCATGCCCCCGCGCAGCTACTCCGACGGGGTCTTCCCGAACAGCGACGCGATCGCCGCCGCCACTCCCGAGGGCTTGCCGTTGGTTGCGGACAGGCACAGCGGCAGGGCGAGCAGGAGCAGGAGGGAGGTGATCAGCATCGCGGCCCGCACCAGGCCCGGCTCGGAGGGCTCCTCGACTTCGGGGGCGGAGCGAGCGGCAGGGCGTTGGGTCCGGGCGGACAGGGCGGCGGCCCTCCCTCCCATCTCCTCCTCCGTCTGCAGGACGGCCTCCTCCTCGATGGCGATCTCGTCGACGGCCTCGACGGGCTCGTCCAGGATGGTCTCGACGTCGGAGATCTCCTGAGTGGCCATTCCGGCCTCCTCGACCGGGGCGTCGTCCTCGAAGACCAGCTCGTCCTTCACATCCCCCAGGTCGACGACCTCGCCCCCCGAGAGCTCGCTGCGCAGGCTCTCCACGTCGCTCCGGCGCAGCTTCATGGTGTCGCCCTCCCGGAAGGCGCGGATCTCACCCTCGGAGACCAGGCGCTTCAGCTCCTCCTCCTTGAGGCGCAGCTGCTTCAGGGCTTCGTCGAAGCTGTAGAACTCTTGCTCGGCCACGGGATCTGCTCCTGGAGGGTCGGGGACGGGGCGGGGGTTCGGGGGGGGAAGACGGGGGTCGGGGACGAGATCAGGGAGCGCCGCGGGCCTACTTGGCCGGGTGCTGTCCGTGCCCGATCTCGGCGAACTTCTTCTCGAGCTCCTGGACCGAATACTCGGACTTGTCGTTGTAGCCCTCGAGCTGCAGGTCGAGATCGATGCGGCGCGCCCCCACGAGCTTGAGCCCCTGAGTCGATTCGGCGCCGCCCGTGGCCTGGTAGACCGCGATGTGCCGTCCCTGGGTGTCGACCAGGTACAGGATCGACGAGCCGGTCAGGTCGATCCCGGTGACCGCGATCATGGAGCGGTTCGAGTCGGCGGTCCCGAAAGCCGGGATCAACGGATGGGCCTCGACCTGGGGTGCTGTGTTGCCGCCGTCGCCCGTCCCCTGCCGCGGAGCAGCCGAGGGCAGGGCCGAGAGCAGGAGGCCGCCCAGCACGATGCCGGCGGCCAGGGAAGTGGCACGGTTCTGGAGGAAGCGCTGGAGGATCATGGCGGTCGCCTGCGAAAGGGATGGAGGGCTCAGGAGGCGGGATATCCTAGCGATGCGCTCCGGTTGCAGCCATTCTGACGAGAGCGCGGGCACGCTACCAGCCGGCCAGATCGCCCGAGATCTCCTCGAGCAGGTCCTTGAGCGTGACCAACCCCTCCGGCCGGTCCAGGCTGCCGACGACGGCGAGGCGCTGGCCCCCGCCGCGCAGCTTGGCCAGCGCGCGATCGACCGGCGTATGCGAGGTGAGGACCATCACCGGTCGGAGGTGGTCGAGGACCGGTGTCCCCTCGCCTTCGCCCAGGACGTCGAGCTGGTGGACGTACCCAAGGACCGCGCCGGCGTCGTCCAGGACCGGGATGCGCGTGTAGGGCGAACGCGCGACCGCGTCGTACAGCTCCGCCTCGGGCGAGCCGCGTCGGATCGTGCGGACCCCGTGCCAGGGGGCCATGCAGCGCTCCACCTCGATCGAGCGCAGCTTGAGGACGTTGCGCGCCATCTGCTCCGCATGCGGCAGGATCGCGCCCTCGCGGGCGCCCTCGGACAAGAGCCGCAGCACGGCTTCGCGTCCGCGAACGATCGAAAGCAGGCGCGGCTCGAAGGCCAGGAGCCGCGTGAGCAGGAAGGTCAGCAGGAAGAGCAGCCTCTCCAGAGGCCAGAACAGGAAACGCGAGAAGAGAACGAAGGGGGCGGCCCGCGAGAGGAGTGCGTGGGGCCGGCGCCGGAACAGGTCCTTGGGCAGCACCTCGCCGAAGAAGAACACGCACGGTGTCAGGACCAGGGTCAGAGCGGCCCGGACGATCCAGGTGGACAGGCGGCGCTCGTGCAGGAGATCCTCCGCGCTCCAGGTCATCAGCTCGATCATCAGGGTGTTGCCGATCAGAACGACGATTAGGAAGGCCGTGTCGTCGGAAAGGAGCCGGCGCACGAGCCTGGAGGCGCGCAGGCCCTGGCGCGCCTCGACGTCGATCCGTGCGCGCGACACGCAGTAGAATGCGGTCTCCGAGCCGGAGTAGGCGGCCGAGGCGAGCAGCCCGACGAGGATCACCGCCAGGTCGATCGCCGCGTTCACGGCCCGGCCTCTTCGCGGGGCTCGAGGTACATGTCCGCGCTCGTCACGCGCCGGCCGCGCACCTCGCGCACCTGCCACACCAGCCCACCCTGGCGCACGCGGTCCCCGGCCCGCGGGATTCGCCCGAGGAGCGCCGTGATGAAGCCTCCGACCGTCTCGAAACCCTCGGGCACGACCTCGAGGTTGAAGCGTTCATTCCAGTCCCGGATCGAGAGGCTTCCCGAGACGCGGAAGCGCCCGTCGCCGAGCGGCACGACGGGCCTTTCGCCCACCTCGCCCTCCACGCGCAGGTCGCCCACGATTTCCTCGAAGATGTCCTCGATCGTGACGGTGCCGGCCGTCCCGCCCCACTCGTCGACGACCACGGCCTCGGTGGCATGCTTGTCGCGCAGGAGGCGCAGGAGGTCGAGCACCCCCGCCACCTCGGGCACGAACAGCGCCGGGCGCACCAGGTCGGCGAGCGGTCGCTCGGGTTGCGACAGGATGTCGCGCATGCGCACGCAGCCCGCAACCTGGTCGGCGTGCCCGCGTACGACCGGAAGCCAGGTCAGGCGTCGGGCCAGGGCTCGGGCCATGATCTGGATGTTGTCGTCCTCATCGGCCGCGAGGTCGAGCGAGAGCATGTCGACGCGCGGCGTCATGATCTCCCGCACGCGGATGCCCTCGAGCTCGACGACCTCGGCCAGGAGGTCGGCCTCGCTCGCAGCCAGCATCCCGACCTCGGCCGACTGCGTCAGCACCTCGGCCAGGGTCTCGGCGGTGATCCGCGGCTCCTCGCGCGCGCCCTCGCCCAGGACGCGCATGGCGACCTCCAGCAGGGCGCGCACCAGGCGTCGCAGCGGCGCGAGCGCGGCGACCAGCAGGTAGAGCGGCGGCGCGACGAGTCGCGCGACCGCCACGGGTTCCCGCAGGGCCAGCGACTTGGGCAGGATCTCGCCCAGCACCAGCACCCCGAGGAGCGCCAGGATGCCCGTCGCCAGCAGACCGTACTCCTTGCCCTCGGGTGCGAGGCCTGCGGCGGTGGCGAAGATCAGCACGTTGACGAGAAGGTTCCCCAGGAGGAGCGTGATCAGGAGCGCCTGCGCGTTCGCGAGGAGCTTCTGCACGGCCGGCCCGGCGCGCTCGCGCCCCGCATCGTCGAGCGAGAACAGGGCCGTCTCGCCCGCGCTGCAGAAGGCGGAGCCGAAGAGCAGGAGCGCGAGGACCGGCCAGACGATCACGGCGCGCGCGCCCGGACGGGGATGTGGATCTCGGCGCGGAAGCCCTCGCCGGGGCGGCTCCGGAGCTCGACGCGGCCGCCGTGGCTCTCGGCGACGTTGTGGACGATCGCGAGCCCGAGACCCGTCCCCCGGCCGACCTCCTTGGTCGTGTAGAAGGGGTCGGCCACCCGTGGCAAGAGGTCGGCGTGCACGCCCGGTCCATTGTCGGCCACCGAGAGGACGACCTCGTCGCCCTCGCGCCGGAGGTCGACCAGGATCCGCGCCTCGCCGGCGCGGAGACCCTCCAACGCGTCGAGCGCGTTGACGAGCAGGTTCAGGACGGCTTGAGCGAGCTCGTTCGCCTCGCCCATCACGGGCGGCAGGGACCGCGCTCGCTCCAGGGCGCCCTCTGCGCGGCCGTCGCAGGTGAACTCGATCGCCACACGCTGCTCTGCGGCGCGGTGCTGGACGAGTCCGATCGCGTCGGCGACCGGCTGCGCGAGCGCGATCGGCTGCGGGCGCGCCTGCCGCGGCGCGAGGCGCAAGAGCCGGCCGACGGTCGCCTGGATGCGCTCCAGGCCGCTCTTCAGGAGAGCCTGGTACTGCGATCGCTTCTCCTGCGGCAGGTTCTCGCGCGAGAGCGCCTCGGCCGCGTTCAAGAGTCCACCCAGCGGGTTGTTGATCTCGTGCGCGACGCCGGCCGCGAGCTCCCCGGTCGCGGCGAGCCGCCGCTGGGTCATCGCGGCGGCTTCGGCCGCGCGAGCCTGCTCGGTCGCGCGGGCGACCTCGCGTGCGAGGGTCTCGTTGAACCCCTGCACGGTCGCGGCCATGGCATTGAAACGCCGGATCAGGTCGGACATCTCGTCGCGGAGCGCGGGCTCCGGCACGCGCGCCGAGAGGTCGCCGGCCGCGAGGCGCTCGGAGCCGCGCGCCAGGGCTTCGACCGGGGCGAGGACGAAACGGCGCAAGAGGGTGAAGGTCACGAGCGTCAGGAGCAGGGTCGAGAGCAGGAACCAGGGCAGGAGGCTCTGGGCCAGCGCCACGGGATCGACCCCCGACTCCAGACGGTACCAGCACGCGCCCCACACTCGCCCTGCGGGGTCGAGGATCGGCACCGCCCGACCGAGCGGGCCTTCGACGGGGGCCTCGTGCTCGATCGCGCGCGCCAGATCGTCGAGCGCCGCCCCACGGTCGAAGAGGGCGCTGCGACTCACGGCGCCGACAGGGTTCAGGAACACGCCCCGGGGCTGGACCGCTCCCCGCGAGCGGTCGAGGTTCGTGTCCACGATGATCGCGTCGGCGAAGTGATTCCAATGCGGCCAGGCCAGGATCTGCGCCACCTTGAGCTCGCCGCCCGGCACGATCGTGCCCGCCAGGGTGTAGTCGAGCAGGGCCGCGAACTCGCGCTCCTGCTTCCCGCGTGCGTCGGCCAGGCGACCGACCAGGAAGACGAGGCCCGCGCCGAACACCGCCGCGACGACCGCGAAGGTCAGCGAGAGGACGCGCAGGCGGAGCGGGACACGCATCGCAGGGCGCCACCCTACCGGGGCGCTCCACCTTTCCGATCCTGGACGAGGAGTAGGGGGGAAGCGCGGGCGAGGCAGCGGGGCCTTGGCGCTAGATGTTGCCGACCTGGCTCATGATCGTCATCAGGGGCAGGAACAGGGACACGACGATGAAGCCTACGAATCCCGCGACGAGGATCAGGAGGGCCGGCTCGAGCAGCTTGAACAGCGCGTCGATCCGGCGCTCCACCGCGACCTCGTAGGCGTCGGCCACCTTGAGCAGCATCTTGTCCAGCTCTCCGGTCGCCTCGCCGACGTCGACCATGTTCGTCACCAGATCGTCGAAGAGTCCGGTCTCCCCCATCGGGCGAGCGATGCCCTCGCCCTCGCGGACGGTCCTGCGGATCGATTCCACGCCCTCGAGGAGCACTTCGTTGGCTGTCGCGTCGCGCACGATCCCCAGCGCATCGAGGTGCGGCACCCCGGCCTGGATCAGCGTGCCGAAGGTGCGCGCGAAGGTGGCGGTCAGCGCCTTGCCGACGAGAGGTCCGAGGAGCGGGGCATTCAACTCGAGCTTGTGGACGCGGTAGCGGTAGGTCCGGTTCCTGCGCATCAGGAGACCGTGCCCGACGATCCCGGCGACAGGCAGGCCGAAGACCAGGTACCAGAAGCGGACCGTCGCGCCGCTGACGTCGAGCAGGATCTGCGTCATCGTCGGCAGCTGGATGTTGAAGGAGGTGAAGATCTCGCTGAACTTGGGGATGACCCACACGATCACGGCGCTGACCACGGCGATCGCGACCGTCGCGACGACGGCCGGGTAGATGGTCGCGTTCCGGATGCGGGCCTGGATCGTGGCCGCGCGCTCGAGGAACTGCGCCAGGCGGTACAGCACGTGGTCGAGGACCCCGCCCGCCTCCCCCGCGCGGACCATGTTCCAGTAGAAGCGGTCGAAGACCCTCTCGTGCTTGGACATCGCCTCCGAGAGCGGCGTGCCGGCGGCGACGTCCTCGGCCAGTCCCTGGAGCACGCCCTTGAACGGGCCCGGTCGCGTCTGACCCTCGAGGATCGAGAGCGCCTTGACGATCGGGATGCCGGCCTCGGTCAGGGTCGCGAGCTGGATCGTGAAGTCGGTGACGATCGCGCGGGAGACCCGTCCGGTGCGCCTTCTCTTCCCTCCAGCGGCCGGGGCGGCCGGGGAGCTCGCCGCGGCGGGAAGGGCGGCGGTCGCCGCGCCCGCCGGACGCGGCGCGGTCCGCTGGATCCTCTTGGCCATGCGTGGGCGAGACTATATTCCGGCCGCGCTCGGGCTTCCCTTATTTTCAGGCTCCGCAGGCGGCGCGTGGAAGCGTGTCGGATTCGCGGCTATCCTGCGTGCCCCAGGGCCCTTCGCCCTGCCGGTCCCCACCTCGATCCAAGGAGAGAAGCAGATGAATTCCTATCGTCTTGTCGCAGCGCTCGCACTCCTCGCCGGCGCGGGCGGCCTCACCGCCGCCTTCGCCCTGCAGGACAAGGCCCCGGAGAAGGTTCCGGCCAAGGCCTCGGCCGAGAAAATGTCGCCCGCGATGGCGGAGCTGATGGCCAAGTGGGACGCGTTCATGAAGCCCGGTCCCGAGCACAAGGTCCTCGAGCCGCTGGTCGGCAAGTGGACGACCCACGTGAAGTGGTGGATGGATCCCGCTGCGCCCCCGGAGGAGTCCGACGGCACCGGCGAGGTCAAGTGGATCATGGAAGGCCGGTATCTTCAGGAGAGCCACAAGGGGACGTCCATGGGCAAGCCGTTCGAGGGCATGGGGCTGGTCGGCTTCGACAACATGAAGAAGAAGTACGTCAGCACATGGATCGACAACATGGGCACCGGCATCACAACGTCCCAGGGGATGTACGACGCGGCCAAGAAGACGATCAGCTACACGACCGAGGGACTGGATCCCACGATGACGAAGTACGTGCCCATGCGCATCGTCGATACCTTCGTCGACGCGAACACCTTCAAGATGGAGATGTACGGGCCGGACAAGAGCGGGAAGGAGTTCCAAAGCATGGAGATCCTCTACAAGCGGGTGAAGTGACGCCCGAGGACGGCGCGCGAGAGGCCCGGGGACTCCCCGGGCCTCTTCGTTTCCTGTGGGCTACTGCCCCGTTTCGCGCAGGACCTCCTCGACCGTCGTCTTGCCCGCGAGCAGGGCCTCGATCCCGCTCGCCCGCAGCGAGCGCATGCCCGCCCCGACGGCCGCGGCGCGGATCTCCTGGGACGAAGCGTGGGCCGAGATGGCGCGGCGGATCTCCTCGTCGACGATGAGGATCTCGAACAGGCCCGTGCGCCCCCGGTAGCCCGTGTGATGGCAGCGGTCGCAACCGCGTCCATAGGCGAGCTTCGCCCCGCGGACGCGCTGAGCGTCCTCTCCCAGCTCGAGCAGGACCTCCTCGCCGGGCTCGTAGGTCTCGCGACAGTCCGCGCAGACCGAGCGCACCAGGCGCTGAGCGACGACAGCCTCCAGCGTGGCCGCGATCAGGAACGGCTCGACGCCCATGTCGATCAGGCGCGTCACCGTGCTGGGCGCGTCGTTCGTGTGCAGGGTCGAGAAGACGAGGTGCCCGGTGAGGCTGGCCTCGACCGCGACCGAGGCCGTCTCGCTGTCGCGGATCTCGCCGATCAGGATCTTGTCGGGGTCCTGGCGCAGGACCGTGCGCAGGACGCGCGCGTAGGTGACGTCGATCTCCTCCCGGATCGGCACCTGGACGATGCCCTCGATGTCGTACTCGACCGGGTCCTCGGTGGTGATGATCTTGACCTCGGGCTTGTTCGCGTGAGACAGCATCGCGTACAGGGTCGTCGTCTTGCCCGAGCCGGTCGGCCCGGTGACGAGCACGATCCCGTGTGGCAGGTCGCACAGGCGTTTCAGCTGCGCCTCCTCTTCCGGCACGAGGCCCAGAGCGGCCAGGTCGAGGCTGACCGCGCTGCGGTCGAGCACGCGCAGGACGCAGCCCTCGCCCGCGATCCCGGGCAGCGTGGCCACGCGCAGGTCGACCGGCCTCCCGTCGATCGACAGCTCGATCCGGCCGTCCTGGGGCATGCGCGTCTCGGTGATGTCGAGGTCGGACATGACCTTGACGCGGGCGACGAGCGGCAGGGCCAGGTGGGCGGGCGGCGCCTCGATCTCGTAGAGCGTGCCGTCGACCCGGTAGCGGATCCGGAATTGCTCGTCGAAGACCTCGAAGTGGACGTCGCTCGCCCGGTCTCGGATCGCACGGTGCAGGATGGAGTACAGGAGGCGCACGACCGGCGTGCTCTGCGCGGCCGCCTCGACGTCGGCTCCGCTGGCCGCCTTGGCGGCCTGGGCGATGGCCTCCTTGAGCGAGGTCTCCTCGCCGTAGTGCTGCGCGACGAGCTTCCTCAGCAGCCCGGCGTCCCCGAGCTCCGCCCGCACTTCCGTCCCGGTCGTGAAGCGCAGGTCCTCGATCACGGCCGTGTTCAACGGGTCGGCGATCGCGACGACCAGGGTCGTGCCCTCGAAGCGCAGGGGGAGCACGCCGAAGGTGTGCGCGGTCGTCGCGTCGACCCGGGCGAGAGCGGCCTTCTCGGGAGAGGCCTTGGAGAGGTCGACGAGCTCGAGGCCGGCCTGATCCGCCAGGGCCCGCGCGACGTTCGCCGGCGTGCAATGGGAGAGGTCGACCAGGCACTGGCCGATCAACCCGCCCTGCTTGCGCTGCAGCGCGAGCCCTTCCTGGACCTGTCCCTCGCGCACGACGCCTTGGGCCTTGAGGATCTGGCCCAGGAGGCGCCGGCCGCTCTGGGCCGGCTCGGCGGCGGGTTTCCTCCCCGCCGAGGGCGCGCTCACAAGCGCACCTCCAGGTCGGCGGAGTCCTGCGCCGCGTCGAGAGCGACTTCCTTCGTGAGCACGTCGCGCTTGACGAGGTCGTACAGGAAGTCGTCCATCGTCACCATCCCGAGCTTCTTCGAGGTCTGGAGGGTCGACTGGATCTTGTTCGTCTCGTTCTTGCGCACGAGGTTTGCGATCGCGGGGGTCATCAGCATGACCTCGAACCCGGCCACGCGACCCTTCTTGTCCTTGCGCGCGAGCAGGACCTGCGAGATGACCGCGATGAGCGAGACCGAGAGCTGCGCGCGGATCTGCTCCTGCTGATCGGGGGGAAAGGCGTCGATGATGCGGTTGACGGTGCGCGCGCTGCCGGTCGTGTGCAGCGTGGCGAGCACCAGGTGCCCGGTCTCCGCGGCCGTGATCGCGGCCGAGATCGTGGCCAGGTCGCGCATCTCGCCGAGGAGGATCACGTCGGGATCCTGGCGCAGCACGCGGCGCAGGGCCTCGGGGAAATCGGGGACGTCCGTGCCGACCTCGCGCTGCGTGACGATGCCCTGCTTGTGGGAGTGGAAGTACTCGATCGGGTCCTCGATCGTCACGATGTGCCGGTCCATGTTCTGGTTGATCCAGTCGACCATCGTGGCGAGCGTGGTCGTCTTGCCCGAGCCGGTCGGCCCGGTGACGAGGATCAGCCCCCGCGGGCGGCGCAGGAGGGGGCGCACCGACTCGGGGAGACCGATCTGCTCCATGGTGAGCAGCCGGTTCGGGATCAGGCGCAGGGCCGCGGCATAGCTGCCCCGCTGCCGCATGACGCTCACGCGGAATCGATTGCCGTCCGGGTGGGCCAGGCCGAAGTCGGTCGTGCCGACCTTTTGCACCTCGGCCCAGTGCCGCTCGTCGCACAGCCCCCGGCACAGGGCCTCGGACTCGGCCTCGCTGAGCGGCCGGTCGCGCATCGAGACCAGGCTGCCGTTCACTCGCGCGGTCGGCGGGCGGCCCGGGTTCAGGTGCAGGTCGGACGCCCCCCGGGCGATCACTTCGCTCATCAGCTGTCCGGCCTCGTGCATGCTACGCCTCCACTCCCGCCGCAAGCCGGGTCACGCGCATGACCTCCGTGGCGCTGGTCTGCCCCGCGACCACCTTGCGCCCGCCGTCGGCGAGCAGCGAGCTCAGGTTGCCGGTCCTCTCCGCGGCGCGCCGGAGGGCGTCCAGGCTCTCGCCGCGGAACACGAGATCGCGCATCTCGCCGTCCATCTCCATGTGCTCGAAGAGCGCGATCCGCCCGCGGTAGCCCGTGCCCTCGCACGCGCGGCAGCCGCGCGGCCTGCGGAATTTCCTGCCCGCGAGCGATCCGGCCTCGAGAGAAAGCGCGCGCATCTCGCCCGGCGCAGGCTCGTACTCCGTCGCACACTCCTTGCACAGCCTGCGCACGAGCCGCTGAGCGATCACGGACTGCACCGCGGTCGAGACGAGGAACGGCTTGACGCCGATGTCGACGAGACGCGTCAAGGCGCTGGGCGCGTCGTTCGTGTGCAGCGTCGAGAACACCAGGTGTCCAGTCAGCGCCGCCTGGATCGCAATCTCGGCCGTCTCCAGGTCGCGGATCTCCCCCACCAGGATGATGTTGGGCGCGCAGCGCAGCATGGCCTTGAGGATCCGCGCGAACGAGAGGCCGATCTTCGGGTGCACCTGCACCTGGTTGATCCCCGCGATGTGGTACTCGACCGGATCCTCGGCGGTGATGATCTTGACGTCGGGGCGGTTCAGCTCCGAAAGCGCGGCATACAGCGTCGTGGTCTTGCCCGAACCCGTCGGCCCGGTGACGAGCACGATGCCGTTGGGGCGCTTGATGATGCGCCGGAACCAGCGGTAGTCCTCGTCCTCGAATCCGAGGTCGCGCAGCGACAGCAGCGATTTCGAGCGGTCGAGCAGCCTGAGCACCATCGTCTCGCCGTGGCTCCCGGGCAGGATCGAGGCGCGCACGTCGACCTCGCGCCCGTCGATGGCGAGTCCAATGCGGCCGTCCTGGGGCTTGCGTTTCTCGGCGATGTCCATCGTAGCCATGATCTTCAGGCGCGAGATCAGCGGGGAGTGCAGGTGGACGGGGTGCTCGGCGACGTCGCGCAGCATGCCGTCGACACGGTAGCGCACGCGCAAGCGGCCGTGCCCGGGCTCGACGTGGATGTCGCTGGCGCGCATCTCGAGCGCATCCCGGAACATGCGCGTGACCAGGCGGATGATCGGCGCGTCGGCCTCCTCCTCGCGGTCCTGCGTCTTCATCGACTTCGCGACCTCGTCCTCGCCCGCCGCGCCGTAGTAGCGGCGCAGCGCGCGCTTGAGCGCCCCCGGCGCCGCGAGCGCGCAGGCCACATCGAGGCCCAGCATGAAGTGCAGCTGGTCCGCGACGATGCGCTTGAGGGGGTCGTCGACCGCGACGAAGAGCTTCTGGTCCTTCTCCATCACCGGCAGGACCTCCTGCTGCAGCGCGATCTCGGGGGAGATCCGTGACAGAACGGAGTCCGCGATCTTCCCCTTGTCGAGGTCGACGAAGGGCATGCCCTGCTGCTTGGCGAGGAAGCGGGCCAGCGTGGTCTCGTCGATGTGCCCGAGCTTCAGGAGCGCCTGTCCGACCTGGATCGAAGACGTGCGCTGCAGGGCCATCGCTTCGCGCAGCTGGTCGGCGGTGACCGCGCCGGCGCCAAGCATCATCTCACCCAGGAACTGGCTCACGGTGTCTGTAGCTCCCGGCCGAGGGAAGGCGCCTCTACCTCCGCGGGGACGCGCGGTAGCCTAGAAAGCGCGCCCGCCCCGCGCCATGAGGCGCGGGGCGGGCGTTGGCTCAGGACTCACCGTGAGCGGGAGCGCTGCGGACGTGGCACGTCCTACTTCGGAGGAGTCGGGGGAGCTTGGCCCGAAGTGGGCACGGTCGGCACTGGTCCGCCTCGGCACACGCCGGTGATGGGCAGCTTGATCTCGGGCTTCTCGGGGTGGCCGACCTGGATCACGAGCGTCCCGTTGAACGAGCCGTTGAGCGTGTCGGGCATCCCGTCCAGGCGCAGCTCGATGTCGATCGAGTTCTCGCCGGTCACGGGGCGGATCACGACCGAGAACCGGCTGGCGAGATCCCACTCGGCGCCGTCGTGGCCCTGGACCAGCACCTTGGGCTCGTGCTCGCCCATCTTGAACTCGGGATCGTGGCTGGTCACCTTCACACTGCGCGAGACCACCTGGCCGGGCCGGATCAGGCCCAGCGAGACGAATGCCGGGGCGTAGGAGATCATCCCGGTCACGCGGGCCATGATCGGCACCGAGACCTCGTAGGTGGGTGCGTTGCCGCTCGGCAGCTTCTCGCCGCCGGGGATCGCGATGTCGGACTTGAGCGTCGCGTTGTAGTTGAGGTTCCCCTCCACGAGGCCCGGGCCGAGGGTCGCGACGAGTTCCCAGCGCGTGGCCTTGCCCTCCGCGTCGGGGTCGGCGGGGTTCAGCTCGACCTTCATCCCCTGGGGCACGCCGGGCATGTTCTCGAATCCGGCGGTGAGCTTGACCTTCTCCCCGCGAGTGGTGGCGATCGTCACCTTGTCGTTGGCCGTGTCGCGGGCCGAGAGCGTGTTGAAGTTCAGGGATTGGGGATTGACCTGGAAGAACGGGTCGACGTCGGCCTCCAGGCCGAGCTGCGACTGCCCGCGGGGGTCGTTCGAGAAGATGTTGATGCGGCTCGCGGCGTGCCCGCGCTTGTTCTGGGTGTGGAGCGTCGCGGTGATCTCCACCTTGCGGCCGGGAGGGATCGGCGCGCCGAAGTTGTAGGGGGCCATCGTGCCGTCGGCCTGCTGGGTGGCGACCTGCGCAACCGTGCACCCGCAGGTCGGCTTGGCCTGCTTGATCACCAGGTCCTCCTCCCCGCTCGACTGCAGCTGGAACGTGTGCGTCAGCACGTCTCCCTGCATGCATTTGTTGAAGTTCTTGCTGTCCGTTCCGAACTCGTAGGTCAGCTTGGCCTTGGAGTTCGGGTCGGCCTCCAGGGAGAGCGGATCGGCGATCTTGCCCGCGGCGGCCTGTGCCTTGGCCAGCGCGGCCTTGGCCTCCGCGGCGCTCCCTGCCCCGGACGCGTTGGCTGCCGAGGCGAACGGAGCCGGGGCGGGCTTCGACGCCTGGGCGTTCGCCTTGGCTGCCTCTGCGGCGGCGATCTTCTCGGCCGTCGAGGCGGGGGTCGCGGACGGGGCTGTCGCCGCCGGCGCGGGGGTGTGCGGAGCGGCCGGCGCGGCGGCCGCCGGGGTCTCGGCGACCTTCGGCGCGGAAGCAACGGCCTTCTGCGCACCTTGCGGGACCCCCGAGGCGCTCGCAGGCGGAGCGGACACGGCGGGCTTGGATTGCGTTTCCGTGCCCCCCGAGCAACCGAACGCGAGGACTGAGGCGGTGAGAGCGAGGGCGCAGGCAGAGTGGATGGAAGGGCCTTTTCGGGATGCGATCGGCTGCATTGGGTCGGTCTCCAGGGAATCGGGGGATGGTATCATCCCCCACGAAGGGCGGCGAGTACGTAAGGGCGAGGTTCTGGTTGGTCGAGACTCGTCCGGAATCTATCGGAAGTCGCGGCATCCCACTCGACCCCCTTCGGGCGGTTCGTGATCCGGCCCCAGACCGCTAGACTCCCCGTCCCGATGGTCGCCCTCTGCTCCCCTGGGATAGGCCCGCTCGCCAGCGCCCTTCTCCTGGGCTTGGCAGCTCCGGCCTGCTGCGTGGAACCGCCGCGCGCGCGGGACCTTCTCGCGCTCGGATTTCGCACGCCCGAGCAGACCTTCGCCACCTTCCAGACTGCCGTGCGGGCCGACGACCCGGGACTCGAGCGGCGCTGTCTCTCGGCCGATTTCGTCGCCCGCAATGGCCTCTCGGGATTCGTCTTCCTGAAGTTCTGGGAGGACCTGGAGAAGGACCACCCCTTCCTGCGCAAGGGCATCGCGGACGCCCGGCTCGAGGCGCCGGCTGCGGTCGGTCGCACCCGCGCTCGCATCGCGGCGCTCACTCACGGCCGTCGGATCGAGATCGAGCTCGTGCGCGAGGATTTCTGCGAGGCCTGGTCGGGCGGGGAGAAGAAGGCCGACGAGGCCGCGCCCTTCGGGGAGCGCACGGGCGTCCAGGACGGCGCGGACGGCAGCCGCTGGATCTACGGCCGCATGCCGCTGCCCGAAGGGATCGAGGCCGCGCGGATCACCGAGCTGCGCTTCGGGCGCGAGTGGAAGATCGACGGCTTCGAAGTGGTCGAGCCGAAGGACGCCGAGCGAAAGCGCAGGAGCGCAACCGATGACATCCCCTAGGTCCGGGCGGCGCTCGCGTCGGACCGCGGTGAAGCACGTCTACTTCTTCGGCCCCGCCGGAGCCGACGGCGACAAGAGCCTGCGCAACCTGCTCGGCGGCAAGGGAGCCAACCTGGCGGAGATGTGCCGGATGGGCCTGCCTGTGCCGCCGGGTTTCACCATCTCGACCGAGGTGTGCGCACACTTCTACGCGCGCGGCGGTCGCTATCCGGCTGGGCTCGAGCGCGAGGTCGCCGCCGCGCTCTCGAAGGTCGAGCGGGCGGTGGGGAGGAGCTTCGGCGATCCCGAGAATCCTCTGCTCGTCTCGGTCCGCTCGGGCGCGCGCGTGTCGATGCCGGGGATGATGGACACGGTCCTGAACCTCGGCCTCAACGACGTCACCGTCGCGGGGCTCGCGCGGAAGAGCGGCAGCGCCCGCTTCGCCTGGGATGCCTATCGGCGTTTCGTGCAGATGTACGCCGACGTCGTGCTCGGGCTGAAGGCCGAACGCGAGACCGGGGCCGACCCCTTCGCCGAGGCGCTCGACGCGCTGAAGCTCGCACGCGGGGCCAAGTCGGACACCCAGCTGTCGGCCGAGGACCTGCGCGGACTCGTGGCCCGGTTCAAGGCGATCGTCCGAGAGCGCACGGGCGAGTCCTTCCCCGAGGACCCCGAGGCGCAGCTGTGGGGATCGGTCGGCGCGGTCTTCCGCTCCTGGAACACCGAACGCGCGGTCGCCTACCGCACGATGAATCGGATCCCAGGCGACTGGGGCACGGCGGTCAACGTGGTTGCGATGGTGTTCGGCAACCTGGGCGAGACCTCGGGCACGGGCGTGGCCTTCACACGCAACCCGGCGACCGGCGAGAAGCACTTCTACGGCGAGGTCCTGATGAACGCCCAGGGGGAGGACGTCGTCGCCGGCACCCGCACCCCGCTCCCGGTCGACACGCTCGAGCGCGCCTCGCCCGTCGCCTGGCGCGAGCTCAACCGCGTCCAGAAGCTCCTCGAACGGCACTACCGCGACATGCAGGACGTCGAGTTCACGATCGAGGACGGGCGCCTGTGGATGCTGCAGTGCCGGAGCGGCAAGCGCACCGGCATGGCCGCGGTGCGGATCGCGGTGGATATGGTGCGCGAGCGGCTGATCACGCGGAAGGAAGCGCTCCTGCGCGTGGAGCCGGAGTCGCTCGACCAGCTCCTCCAGCCGGTGTTCCCGCCGGCGGAGCTGGCCGCGGCGCGCCAGGACGGGCGCTTCCTGACGCGCGGCCTCAACGCCGGGCCGGGCGCCGCGTCGGGCCGGATCGCCTTCAGCGCGAATGCCGCGCGCGAGGCGGCGACCCGGGGCGACTGCGTGCTGCTCGTGCGCTCCGAAACCTCGCCCGAGGACATCCTGGGCATGCAAGCCTCGGCGGGGATCCTGACGGCGCGCGGCGGCATGACGAGCCACGCGGCGCTCGTCGGGCGCCAGATGGGCAAGGTGTGCGTGGTCGGCGCCGAGGAGCTCGAGATCGACGCCGTCGCGCGCGCGATGCGCGTCAACGGCAGGAGCTTCTCCGCGGGCGACTGGATCAGCATCGACGGCTCGACGGGCGAGGTCTATGCGGGGCAGCTCTCGACGCACCCCTCCGAGGTCGTCGCGCACCTCGACGGGCAGGCTCGTGAGCCGGGGCAGGCCGCGACGCCGATCGTGCGCGCCTTCCGCGAGCTGATGCGTTGGGCCGACGAGGCGCGCGACATGAAGGTGCGCGCGAACGCTGACCAGCCCGACCAGTGCCGGAACGCGGTCGCGTTCGGCGCCGAAGGCGTCGGCCTGTGCCGGACCGAGCACATGTTCTTCGGCGAGGGGAGGATCGACTTGGTGCAGGCGATGATCCTGGCCGAGAGCCGCGAGGAGCGCGAGAAGGCGCTGGCGCGGCTGCTGCCCCTCCAGCGCGGCGACTTCGAAGGGATCTTCCGCGTCATGGGCGAGCGGCCGGTGACGATCCGCACGCTCGACCCGCCGCTGCACGAGTTCCTGCCTCACGACGCGGGGACGATCGAGAAGCTCTCGCGCGAGATGGGCGTCCCGCGGGAGAAGCTGCACGCCAAGGTGGAGGCCTTGAGGGAGCAGAACCCGATGCTCGGGCACCGCGGATGTCGCCTGGGGATCAGCTTCCCGGAAATCACGCGCATGCAGGCGCGGGCGATCTTCGAGGCGGCCTGCGCGGTCGCCGCGGAGACGAAGCGCAAGCCCAAGGTCGAGATCATGATTCCCCTGGTCGGGACCAAGAAGGAGCTCGACCTGCAGGCGGCCGTCGTGCGCGCGACCGCCGAGGAGGTGTTCGGCGAGCGGAGGACGAGGATCCCCCATCTCGTGGGCACGATGATCGAGCTGCCGCGCGCCGCGCTCACCGCGGGCGAGATCGCGGGGACGGCGGAGTTCTTCTCGTTCGGGACGAACGACCTGACCCAGACGACCTACGGGATCAGCCGCGACGATGTCGGGAAGTTCTTGCCCGAGTACCTGGAGCAGAAGATCTTCGCCGACGATCCCTTCGCCACGCTGGACACGGCCGGCGTCGGGCGCTTGATGAGGATCGCCTGCACCGAGGGGCGGAAGAGCCGGCCCGGGATGAAGCTCGGGATCTGCGGCGAGCACGGCGGCGACCCGCGCTCGATCGCGTTCTGCCACGAGCTCGGGCTCGACTACGTGTCCTGCTCGCCCTTCCGGGTACCCCTGGCGCGCTTGGCGGCGGCGCAGGCGACCCTGCGGGCCGGCTGACCGCCATCCCCCGCGGAAATTCCGCAGAAACGGCGCAGGACGAGCGAGGATCGCGGCACCCACCCTCCGCGCCGTCTGATCGGCGCGACCCGGAGGAAAATCCCATGGAAGTTTCGATCCGCCGTGGCTTCATCGGCGCCACCCTTTTCTTCGCGCTCCTGCCCCTGTCCTTCGTCTTCGAGGCCGGCCGGGTGAGGTGGTTCACGCTCCGCGACCAGCCGCTCGTCGGGGGTGTCTCCTGGGCGCTGGCCGTGCTGTGCGGGGCGGTTCTCGTGCGTTCGGCCCGCCACCGCGGGCGCTGAGGCCAACCCTACAGGTGCAGGTCGTCCGCCTGCAGATCTTCGAGCATCCGCAGGACCATCCGCACCACGCGCCGGATCTTGTCGTTGTCGATCTTGTCCGGTTTGTCGGTCGGCTGGTGGTAGTCCGCGTGAATGTCGGAGAACAGGAAGGTCACGGGGATCTTGAGATTCTGCGAGAAGTTCATCTGGTCGGAGCGCGACCAGTACTCGTCGCAGCTCCCGAGCTGCGGGAATCCTTCGAGCGGCGCGACCTGTTCCGCGATGCGCACGAGCCCGTTGTACTGCGGCAGGCTCTTGGTCGGCGTGATCAGGAGCTTCTCGGGCGCGTTCCGTCCGATCATGTCGATGTTGATGTCGCAGATCGGCTTGGCGTCCCCTGGGAGCCAGGGGTCCCGGGTCCACGCGGCGCTCCCCCACAGCCCCTTCTCCTCCCCCGACACCCAGATCAGCATCACCGAGCGTCGCATCGGCCCGTAGCTCACGAGCGCCTCGGCGATCGCCATGAGGCCGCACGTCCCCGAGCCGTTGTCGTCCGCGCCGTTGTAGACGACGCCGTGCTGCGTCCCGACGTGGTCGTAGTGCGCGCTGATGACGATCGCCTCCTTGGCGAGCGCCGGATCCGCGCCGGGCCAGAAGCCGCACACGTCCTCGACGTCGATCGGGCCCGGCATCTTGCGCGTCTCGGAGAGCGTCACGCCGAGAGCGGTGCCCACCTCCGGCGCGCCGGCTGCGCCGAGGAGCCCTGAGACCGCGCCGCTGCCGAGCATCACCTCGGGGAAGACGTCGTCCTTCGCGGGGTCACGCTTGCTCGCGCCGCCGGGCAGCGGCGCGTTCACGAGCTTCACCTCGATCGGTCCGTTCACGGCTTCCGCGCGATCCGGGCTGCGCTCGGCGCTCGCGGCGGGCTTCTCCCGGCGCAGCGGCGAGAACGACCCACGACGAAGGCGCTCGACATCCCTGGCGAAGCGCTTCTCGTACGGTTCGCCCGAATACCCCGGCCCCGGCGCGAGGATCACGCCGATCGCCCCGGCCAGGTGCGCGGGTGCCCGCAATTTGCGCATCTCGGTCCCGTCGTCGAAGCACAGCGCCCACTTGCCCGACACCTCCGCCTTGGCGAAGTCCGCCTTGCCCCCGTCCCCGCAGAACACCACCTCGCCCGAGGCCGAGAGCTCCTTGATCGACGCGAGGAAATAGTCCGACCCGAAGTGCAGCTCGCCCTTCTCTTCGCCGCGCTGCCACTCGATCTTCGAGCCCGCCTCGTCGATCTTGCGCTGCTCGAGAGGATAGGGAAAGAGGAACCCCTCCCGCGCTCCCGGCTTCCAGCCCAATCGCTCCAGGCGTGCGCGGATGTACCGCGCGGCGACACGCTGGCCGAGGCTGGGCGTGTCCCGGCCGCCGAGCTCGTCGGAAGCGATGAAGAACTCGTCGGAGCGGATCTTCTCCGCGCTGACGGAGTCGAGGGCCTTGGCCAGGCTTCCCGCGGCCGGACGCGCGGCCGCCGGCGTACGCGGCGCCGCAGCGAGCGAGGCGATCGGCGGAGCCGGAGCCAGCGGCGGTGTCGCCGCCCGCGCCGCGCAAGCGGAGAAGACGAAGAGTCCGAGGGTCGCCTGTGCGAAGAGGGTTCGGGTGGTTCCGGGCACGTGAGGATCCTCCAGGGGAAGCCGCACATCCTACGGGCGCATCCGCGCGGGCGCATCCGCGCGAAGTACGGGATGAGTAGGGCGCTCAGGGCCGGGTCCGCGAGCGCAGGTACTTCACCGTCGAGGCCTCGACCCTCTCGAGCAGGGGCGCGATCACGCCTTCGCCCTCCGCCCGAGAGAGGTCGTCGAGGTTCGCCTGACACCACTCGCAGCGGATCTCGTCGACGTGGAAGCGCACGAAGCCCGCCGGCCCCTCCTCCAGCGTCCCGGCCAGGCTGCGCGCGAGCCAGTGCCGCGCCGGGCAGCTCGCCCGCCCCTCGCGCCACACCGCGCCGACGTCGATCGCGGGCGCGGTCGCCTGCTCCTCCAGGGCCGCGGCGAGCTGGGGCAGGAGCGCCCCGCGCGCGTCGCGCTCGCGCGCCAGATCGCGAATGCGCTTGAGCGCGCGGAACTTGATGCCGGCGACGGAGGTCTCGTCGCGCAGTTCGAAGCGCTGCCACGTGTCGCGATTGCGCCAGCCGCCGGCGAAGAGGGCCTCGACGACCATCAGGCGGGTGAACTCCCCTTCGCTCCAGGTCTCCTGCACCCAGTCCCTGAGCACGGCCAGGAGCAGCTCGGCACCCGCGCGCGCGAGATCGGTCTTGCGGACGATGGCGCTCGGCGTCTCGCGCTCGGCGGCGAGCGTCTCGATCCCCGGGGCGCTGTCGTCCTCTCCGCGCGGGCCGATCGCGACCGCCCTCTGCCGGCGCAGCCAGTCGATCGTGCGGTTCTTGGCGATGCCGAACAGGTACTGCTCGAAGGTGAACACCGGATCGAACTCGCCGATGCCGCGTACCGCGCCGAGGAAGGTCTCCTGCACCACGTCCTCGCGCGCGTCGCGGTCGGGGATGCGGCGCGCGACGTAGGCGGCCAAGCGACCGCAGAAGGCGCGCTCGACCGAGAGCCACTCGGCGTCGTCGAGGACCTTGAGGCGCTCGACGTCGGGCGTCCACTCGCTCAAGGCCGGCCGCGGGAGACGAAGAAGACCGCGGCGAGCGTGGCGAGGCCGCCAACCACGGCGAGGACAGCCAGGAAGAGGGCCAGCCTGAGCGTCGCCGCGACGACCCGCCCGGTGATCCGCCGCGCACCGCTCGCGCGCGGACCCACGATGGTCTGTCCGGCGCGGCGGACGATGCCGCGCACGAGCGAGAAGAGGACCTCGAAAGCCAGGAGCACCGTAGCCCAGGCCGTCTTGAGCGCCCCGCCCTCGGCCGGAGGCGGAACGGGGATCGTCGCGGCCTGAGCCGGCGCGGGCACGGCCGGTCCCGGCCAGGCTTCGTCACGCGGCACGGGCAGCGGGTTCCCGGAGCGCGCGGCGGTGCCTTCGGAGAGGCTGTGCATGGCGAGCGCCTCTACGGTGACTGTTCCTCCCGGTAGCGCCGGCTGCGGCATCCGCGGAATCGTCACCGGCGTGGGCGTCGAGGTCTGCGCGGGCCTGGCGGGAGCGCGGGATTGGCTCGCTGCGCGGATGCCGTCCAGAACACCGCGCGCGACCTCGACGGCGCCGCGAGTCAGCTCCCTCGCCGTCTGACGCGCATCGCTGCGACGTCCCGGATCGACGGGGAGGACCGGCGGCGCGATGGGGCGCGCGCTCTCGCCGGCGAGGATCACGGAGTCCAGGGGACGCGCCTTGACTCCCAGGTCATCGAGCATCTCGGCCACGCCTGCGTAGCGGGCCTCGGGCGAGATGCGCAGGCAGCGCTCGACGACGGGGCGACAGCGCCCGGGAAAGTCGTCGGGGAAGGCGGGCGGGCGGTCGTCCTCGCGCACGGGCAGGGAGCCGGGCACGGCGGCTTCGAACGGGAGACGACCCGCGAGGCTCTCGTAGAGGATCACGCCGAGGGAGTAGAGGTCGGCGCGGTGATCGGCGCGGTTCCGGATCATCTCCGGCGCCATGTACTGCGGGGTGCCGCGCCCGAAGGAGAGCGTCAGGCGCCCGTCGGTCATCATCTTGGAGAGCCCGTAGTCGCCGACGCGCGCGACGTCGCCCTTGATGAAGACGTTGCTCGGCTTGAGATCGAAGTGGACCAGGCGCAGGTCGTGGAGCGCGAGGACGCCGCGGCAGGCCTGGACGAAATAGAGAAGGGCCCGGTCCTCCCGGAGGCGCTCGCGCTTGAGAATGCGCGCGAGGGTGTCCTCACCGGCATAGCCCATGATGAGATAGGGCACGCCCATCGCCGTGCCGAGGTCCTCGATGGTGACGAGGTTCGGGTGGTCGAGCGCGGCGAAGTGGCGGACCTGGTCGAGCTCGCGCTCGACGGCCTCGCGCTGGGCGTCGTCGTCGATCTTGAGGAACTTGATCGCGTAGGCCTTGCCGATCGAGTGCTTGCGCGCCTTGTAGACCTCGCCGAAGGCGCCTCCGCCGAGACGGTTCTGGATCTCGTAGCCGGGGATGAAGTCGCTTTCGCGGAAGCGACTGTAGAAGGCTTCCCAGTCCATGGTCAGGCAGGGCGAGGGCGAGCGGAGCCCGGGGTGAACATCCTAGCGGGCCAGACCGTGATGCCGAACGGCGGGCGGTCGGCGGGCCGGGCGCCGAGGGTCAAGGAGATCGATTGCTGGGGTGGGCAGGGGAGGGAGAGCGCGGGATCGGTGCCGGCGGACGAGACGCCGCCCTGGACGCGGACGCCGCCAGGGCAGCGGACGACGAGGGCGGCCGGCTCGAGCTCGAGCGCGATCTCGTGAGTGAGGTCGGCGATGGGGACGTGGCGATCCAGGCGTGGGCCGATGCGCACGCGTCCGGCGGAGCCGGGGGCGAACAGGAGGACGTGACGCGCGCCCTGGCAGTCGGCGCCGGAGAAGAGGTCGAGGATGGCGGAGGCGCTGGCGGGATCGGGGGAGCGGAACCGGAAGGAGAGGTTGGGTGCGAGGTGGACGAGGTCGCCGTTCGCGAGGAGTGCGGGTGACTCGTCGAGGAAGAGGCCGGAGACGAGGATGCGGGCGTGAGAGAGCGCGGTGAGGGTCCAGCCGGGTCCGGAGTGGAAGGACTGGGAGATCTCGAGGCGCGCGTGCTCGGATTCGACGTCGGCGAGGAAGGGCAGGTCGACCGAGGGTGAGCTCAGGTGGCCGATGGTCAGGATCGGACCCGAGGCCACGAAGAACTCGCCGCCGTCGTCGACGGCCATGAGAAAGCGTTGCGAGACCGGTTCGGTTGCGGGTTGCATTCGTGTTCCCGGCGCGTGTGCGGCCTGGAGCGAGAGATATTGCACCGCGTGCGTGCCGATCGACGAGGGCGCTCTCGGTGGGTGAGCTGGCCAAGACCACCGGGTCGGAGGCCCCCGACCCTCCGTCATTCGGGGTCCTTTCGAGAGAAGCCTCGAGGAGGCCCATCTTCTCCCGGTTTCTTTCGCCGGCAGAAAGCCTATTGGCGGAATCGAAGTCCCCGGCCTCCGCCTGCGCACGCATCCTCCGCGGCAGCAGGCTCACGGATTCCGCCTCCATGTCCTCCAGCTCCAGTGGCCCCATCGGCCCCCCGAATCCCTCCTCCTCCACGCCCCCCACGCCCGGCGTCTGGGAGCGTCGCGCGCGACCCGAGCCACGCGCTGCGATCCAACCCGAGCGCGGGACGATCACCGTCTTCGCCGCGATCCTCGCGCTGGTCCTGATCGGCCTCATGGGACTCGCGCTCGACACGGCCTGGGTCCTGACGGCGCGCGAGCAGCTGCAGCTCACGGCCGACGCCGCGGCGCTCGCCGCTGCAGCCCAGATCGAGATCCCCGGACAGTCGAAGTACAACCTGGTCCGACGGGCTGCGCGGTTGACCGCCAGGCAGAACGGCGTGGTGGGCTGCGCGACCACAGGCGTCGAGCTGGAACCCAACCTCGACAACGACCCCAGGGGCGACATCGTCGTCGGACGCTGGCGGTACGATCCGGAGACCCGCAACTTCTTCCTGGATCCCACCGACCCCGCACCCGATGCGGTGAAGGTGCACGCCAGGTGCGGTCCGGGCTCGCGGAATCCCGCGCTGAGACTCTTCTTCGGGTACCTCTTCGGCCAGAGGACCAGTCAGGGCGGCCCCACGGCGATCGCCAAGCTGGGACGTACCGAAGATCCGCTGATCTTCCTTCTCGATCCCGTGAGCGCGGGAGCCTTGTCCATCACCGGCGGGGCGCACCTGAACGTGCAGGCCGGGACGATCCAGGTGGACTCGAACAACCCCTGCGCCCTCTCCATCAGCGGCCAGTCCGGTCTCCTGGCCGCGCAGATCATCCAGGTGGTGGGCGGAAGCTGTCTGAACAACTCCGGCAACCTCCAGGGCCGCCTGATCGAGGACTCGCGACTCGTGCGCGACCCGCTGGCCTCGCTGGCCGAGCCGATCGCCTCGAACCTCGGCTCGGTACCCGCGATCACCACGGGCGGCGATTTCGCCCCGGGCTACTACCGGGGCGGCATCTCCTTGAGCTCCGGCACGGCCCGCCTCCGCCCGGGCGTGTACATCATCGGCCCGGAGCCTCCGGGATTGGGTGTCGACATCACGCATCACGGCGCCATCCAAGGGGACGGCGTGATGATCTTCCTGCAGAACGGGGCGAGGCTGCACACGGCGGATTTCGGGAGCATGGTGCTCACCCCGCCTCGGTCGGGCACCTACCGGGGCGTCACGGTCTTCCAGGCGCGGAGCAATGCGAATCTGGCCGACCTCAAGGGCGACGGCACGACGGATCTCGCGGGAATCCTCTATCTGCCGGCAGCCCGCCTCGCGATGACGGGCGACATCGGGCGCAGGCTCGGGAAGATCCTCGTCCAGCGGGTGTCGATCTCGGACGACGGCGACTACGTCTTCACCCGCCTCGGGCTCCCGCCGCGCGTGGATCCGCGCAGCGTGTTCCTGGTGAGGTGAGGGCGCTTCAGGTGCGTCGGAGGTTCCCGCGGTCCTTCGCGGGGGCCGACCGGGTCCGTCGAGAAGCGCGCCAGCGGCCCCTCAAGTCGCGCACACCACCCCGCCGCCCTTCTGCTTGGCGTCGAGGAACGCGCGCCGCGCCTGAGCATACAGGTCGTCGCGCTTGCGCACTTCCGGATGCGGGCACGTCGAGATCCCGACCGAGATCAAGATCGGATCTCCCACCATGTCGGCCAGGCGCCGTGCCTGCGCCTGCTCGCCGACCCTCTTCGCCATCACCTTGGCACCATCCGGCCCCGTGTTCGGCAGCAGGAACAGGAACGACGTCTCGTCGAAGCGGCCGAGCACGTCGGTGTCCCGCGCCGCATCCAGGAAGATCGCCGCGAGCTCCCGCAGGACCTCGGGCGCGAGCTGCCCCTCGTAGCCCAGCATCACGCACGAGAGCGGCAACCCGAACCGCCGCGCGCGCTTGTATTCCTCGTCGATCTTGTAGTTGAGGAACGCGTAGTTGAACAAGCTCGTCTCCGGATCGACCAGCGCATGGACCAGGCTCTCGTCCGGCTTCCCCGCGATGTCCGTCAAGAGCTTCTCGGGCAGCACCGCCTCTTCGTTCCCCTGCCCACGCCCCTCCCTCGGCAGCGCCGGCCGCAGGCCGGTCGAGTGGTCGAGCGCGGCGCGCAGCCGACTCGGCGAGATCGGCCGCTCCAGCACCCCGGTCGCTCCGCAGAAGCGCGCGATCGGCTCCGCCAGGCGATTGCCGTTCTCCGTGATCACGAACGTCCGGCAGCGCGTGTTCCCGGCGAGCCTCTTGCAGCCCTCGTAGACGTTGCCGCCGCGCAGCCACGCGTCGATCAGGATCACGTCCCCCGACGGCGGCGCGTGCTCCAGGATCTCGGCCACCGAGCCGGCCTGGGACACCTCCCACCCCTGGATCGCGGCGGCCGCCGCGCGCGCGCTGGCGAGCAGCGACTCGTCGGTGGTCACGACGCGGATCGTGCGCAGTCCATCGCCCATCTCGGTCCTCTCCTTTTCGTCCTGGCGGGCCGGGTCGTGCTCGCGGTGCGAGCCATGCGGTCGGAGATTGTGACCCGGGCGGCGTCCGGATCAACCCTGCAGTTCCCGAACCCAGTCCTCGGGGATCTCGTAGTTCGCGTAGACGTTCTGCACGTCGTCGTTTTCCTCCAGCGCTTCGATCAAGGACAGGATCTTCCGCGCCGCCTCCTTGTCCGCGATCTCCACGGTGCTCCCGGGCATCCACCCGAGCTCGGCCGAGAACAGTTTCGCGCCGCCCTCCTCGAGCTTCCGCTTCACCGCCAGGAACTCCGCGGCTGGAGCCACGAGGGTCACCGCGTCCCCCTCGAGCCTCACGTCCTCCGCGCCCGCCTCGAGGGCCAGCTCGGTCCATTGATCCTCGTTCCGCTCCCCCTTCTCCGCAGCGAAGATCGACCGGAACGAGAACAGGAACGAGACCGACTTCGGCGATCCGATCGTCCCGCCGTGGCGGTCGAAGATGTAGCGCACATCCGGCGCGGTGCGGGCGCGGTTGTCGGTCAAGCAAGCGACCATCACCGCCACGCCGCCCGGCGCGTAGCCCTCGTACACGATCTCCTCGAACCCCGGCCCGCCCTTCTCGCCTGCGGCGCGCTTGATCACGCGCTCGATGTTGTCCTTGGGCATGTTGCCCGCGCGCGCCTTCTCGAGGGCGTACTTGAGCTTGAGGTTGTGGTCGGGATCGCTCCCGCCCTGGCGCACTGCGGACATGATCTCCCGCGCGAGCTTGTTGAAGATCTTCGCGCGCTGCTTGTCGACCGCGCCCTTGCGCGAGGCGATGTTGGCGGAGTGGGAGTGGCCAGCCATCCAGAGGACTCGACTCTACATCGGAACGCGAGGAGCCGCGCTCCCCGTCTCCCTCGGGTTCCTGAGGGCCGCTCGCATCTCCCCAGACCCGCCCAGGGTCCCCAGGGCGTTCTAGCGCTTGGAGAACTGGAATCCGCGGCGCGCCCCGCGGCGCCCGTACTTCTTGCGCTCCTTCATGCGGCTGTCACGGGTCAGGTGGCCGTTCGCCCGCAGCACGTCGTCGAAACCGGGGTTGATCTTCTTGAGCGCTCGCGCGATGCCCAGGACGACCGCGTCGGCCTGCCCGGTCGGCCCGCCTCCCTGGACGTTGACGGCGATGTCGTAGGCCTGCGCGGTCTCCGTCACGACGAGCGGCTCGCGCACGCGCTTCTGGGACTGGATCGTGCGGAAGAACTCGTCGACGGGCCTGCCGTTGACCAGGAACCCGCCCGCTCCGGACCGGATGCGGACGCGGGCCACGGCCGACTTGCGGCGGCCAAGGCCGTGGATGACAGCGGTGGCACTCATGCGCGGATCTTCTCGACCTTGAGAGGTTTCTGGGCGGCGTGGGGATGCTCGGGGCCGGCGTACACCTTGAGGCGGGTGAAGAGGTCGTGGCCGAGCGCGTTCTTCGGCAGCATCCGCTTCACGGCCAGGCGCACGATCTCAGCGGGTCGGCGCTTCTGCAGGTCGGCGTACGGCACCTCCCTGCGCCCACTGGGGTATCCCGAGTAGCGGGCGTAGGTCTTCGTTTCCGCCTTCGTGCCCGTGATGCGCACCTTCTCCGCGTTGATCACGACGACGAAGGCGCCGTTCTTCTCGCTGGGGGTGTAGGTGGGCTGGTCCTTGCCCATCAGATTCATGGCGATCTGCGCCGCGAGACGCCCCAGCGTGTGCTGCGAGGCGTCGTAGAGGAGCCAGCGCTCCTTCAGGTCGGCGGATCGGACGTGGGTGGTGGGCATGGTCGCGTGTCGCTCTCGCCTCTCCATCGGGAGGAGGCGATCGGGAGGAATCCGGGGGCAAGAAGGTATCGGGGAGGCAGCCCTGCGACAACGGTCTGCCGCAGAAGAGGACCTCAGAAGCCGGTGGCGCGGATCCAGACCACTTCGCCGGGAGCCTCGGCTCGTGCGCGACCGAGCAGCACGGGCACTCCCTGCGGCAGGCCCGCGACCAGCCATCCCGGAGGGGGCGGGCCCTCCTCGGGCGGCGGCAGAGGCACGCCGACCGACCAGGGTCCACGGGCGGTCCACTCCCCGTCCTCGCGGACCCAGGTCTCGGCCAGCGGGCGAGATCGATTTTCCTCCCGGATGCAGGCGTGCTCGCTCCGTTCGAAGGGGCGCAGCAGGAACAACGCGGAACCGGAGGAGCTCGCTCGCCAAGCGGCGTCTCTTGGAAGCGACCCGGTCCAGAGGATCCGGGCTTCCGCCGGAAGGACTTCGAGCACCGCGCGCTCGAGGTCCGCCGCTCCCACCTCGATTTGCTCCCACGTCGCCCTGACTTCGAGGCCCAGCGGGCTCTCCGCATCGCTCTCGAGGACGGTCACGTTGCGTGGAGCGCGCGCGACTCTCGGCCAGGCGAGCCCGAGGACGAGGCCCGAGCCCGCGATCGCGAGTGCGAGCGACGCCACACGGCGGCGGCGCAGAGCGATCCCGAGCACGAAGCACGCCGGAAGGACCGCGAGGGCGGCCCACGGCGCGCGGATCTCGGGGGGCTCGACGGGAGGGCGACTCCTCGCGCGGACACCCGGCGGCAGCCGTTCCAGCTCGGCCGCGGCCAAGTCCGGGCTCCAGCCGAGGAAGCGCGCCGATCCGCGAGACTCGCCGGGAGAATCGAGGGAATCGCTGCCTTCCCAGCGCAGCTCCGGCCGCAGGCTGCCGGCGGGCTCCCGCACGGGGAGCGGCACGACGAGCCGTACGCGCTCACCCGACAGCAGCTCGCCCGCGAGCCGGGTCTCGCCCGCCGCACCGAGCCAGAGCGCGAGGTCCCGAACCGGCCCGGCGATCTCGATCTCGGCGAGGCGTGCGCGGTTCTCGCTGACGAGAAGCAGGAACGCGAGGGAGCCGAGCCTTGCGATCATGGCGCGGACTCTTCCCCGAGGTGCGCCGTGGGACGTCGCGGCGCGAGCCCCGAAAGCGCCCACAGCGCAAGACACACGGAGAGAGCGGCCCAGGGAACGGCGGAACCGCCCTCAGCGACCGCATGGGTCCGGGCTCGGTTCCAGACCCAGGCGAGCGGGCTCGCGCCGGCGAGCCACGCGAGCCAGCGCGGAGCGCTGCCGTAGGCTGACGCGCCACCGAGCTCGAGCGCAGAGCGCAGCAAGGGCAGCCCCGGCACGAGCGCGATCCACGCCAGCGCGTGCACCACCGCGGTCCTGCGCTCGCGCGCCGCACGCTGCGCCGCTCCTGCGAGCAGGAGGATCATCGCCAGGCTCGCGGCGGCGACGAGCGCGAGACTCGGGAGAAGATCTCCCCGTCCGCGGTCGATCGCGAAACCCGCGGCCATCGGAGGCGCGGCGAGGAGAGCGCTCGACCACCCCCTCTCCACGCGGTTCTCGCCCGCTGGAAACGGCAGGCCGAGCCACGCGATCCAGGGCAGGGCGGCGAGCGCGAGGCGCGAGGCGTCGCCGAGCGAGAGTGCGCAGGGTTCCCACAGCGCCGGCAGCGCGATCGGCAGGCACGAAAGGATCCAGGCCACCGTCAGGCCGGTTGCGCCCCGGCTCACGCTCAACCTCCGCGGGCGCGGCGTCCGGCGGCGGAGGAGGCCTCTCCCGCTGCTCCCGGATCGGCGTCGCCCGCGTCACGCCAGAGGATGTCGGGCACGTCCCAGCGCACGTCGAGCAGCGACCAGTCGCGCGCGTCGGCGCTCGTCGCGCGCAGGGCCTTCAGCGCGCGAGCGAGCGCCTCCCACTTCTTCGCCTCGGGCAGCTCCCCCGGCTCGTTCGAGCCCGGCGCGCGGCCGAAGTACACCCGCCGGCTGCCTTCGAGCTGGAGCACGACGCCCGGGTCCTCGACCGAAGCCGTCGGAGCGTGCGAGGCGTCGATCACGGGCGCGCCCATGACCTCGAAGTCCTCGGCGGACAGCGAGCTGCGCATCGAGACCGCGACAGCCAGCGCGTCGCGGTGCCGGCGTTCGGCGAGCCTCTGGCCCGGAGACGCGCGATCGAACGCAGCGTCGAGGGGTCCGAGGACCGGCAGCCAGCCGCCGGCGATCCGCGGCGGGCGCAGCCACACACCGGGCAGGACCACGCCGTCCTTCGAAACCGAGAGGTACCCGTCACCGACACGGATGCACGCGGCGGGCTCGCGCAGGCGCACGGGGATGTCGAAGCCATCCGGCCAGATCACGCGTCCCTCCCCCACCTCGGCGACGAAGGGCAGCGACGAGAGCGCGCTGCGGATCCGCGCCACGCCCGTGGGGTCGAGCGAAGAAACCGGCGGCAGCGAGGCGAGACGAGCCGCGAGAGCCGGCCGCCAGCGCGCATCGACGAACCCGGCGGGATCCTCGATTCGCGTCCGGCTGGGATCGATGCGCGTGAACGCGGACAGATCGACGTCGCCCTCCAGGGCGGAGACGAGCCACGCACCGATCGAGAAGAGCAGCAGGAACGGGATCCAGCCCGGAACCTGACCGGCGCGAGCGCGAGCAGGCCGCGTCCGGGCTCCGCGCGGGAGCATCGGGATCTCCTCGCGCTAGTTGCGCACGCCGATGAGCGGACTTTCCACCGAGGCGACGCCGCCGGCGGAGGGCGCCTGGCTGTAACGGCGCGAGATCTCCTCGATGTACAGGTCGAGCGCGGTCTGGATCTCGGTCACCTCGTCGCGGGAGAGGGTCAGCGTCTTGGACGCGCCCTGCGCGTGCACTTCGTGGGAGAGCAGGCGCGAGATGATCTTGAGGCTGGCGAGCTGGCGGAAGATCGGGTTCTGGGGCTTGGTGCTCAGGTTGTCCATGGTGGCGGGGGTGGCGTAGAGCAGTGGTGTTTTTCGGGGGGGCGAATGCTTACATACCCCCCTCGAGGTCGCCTCTCAAGCGCGCTGTCCAGCTTCCGTGTCGCTTTTTCCGAGTCCACCCGGCGAGGCCGACCCGGCCGAGCCGATCGATCGTCGAACCGTCGCAGCCGCCTCGGCCCGCGGCGATTCCGGCCCGATCGTGCGCTGGAAGGGCTACGAGCTCAACCCCTTCCAGATCCAGGCCGTCGAGGCGATCCGCGGGGGCCACAACGTCCTCGTCAGCGCGCCGACGGGGGCGGGGAAGACCCTGGTGGCCGAGTACGCGATCGAGGACGCGGTCCGGAAGGGCCGGCGCTGCATCTACACCGCGCCGATCAAGGCGCTCAGCAACCAGAAGTACCGCGACTTCCGCGACGATCCGACCATCGACGTCGGGATCCTGACCGGGGACGTCACGATCCACCCCACCGCGCGGGTCCTGATCATGACGACCGAGATCCTGCGCAACTCGATCTTCGAGAACCCCGAGCACCTCTCCGAGGTCGAGTACGTGGTGTTCGACGAGGTCCACTACATGGACGATCTCGAGCGCGGGTCGGTGTGGGAGGAGAGCCTGATCTTCGCGCCGGAATCGATGCGCTTCATCTGCCTGTCCGCGACGATCCCGAACGTCCAGGAGCTGGGCGCGTGGCTGCGCGAGATCCGCGGTCCCGATATGGTCGTGATCCAGTCCTCGCGCCGGCCGGTGCCGTTGCACCACGAGCTGTACACGGCGCGGAGCGGCACGTTCGAGCTCAAGAACCTCGAGCGGGTGCGCAAGCGCGAGCTCGAGCCGGCCGGGCGCATGGGGCCGGCTCGCGGGCGGAGACGCCTGCGGAATGGCCGACGCGGACCGCGCGGTCGCGGGGACGAGATGCTCGGGCCGCCGGACACGGCACCCCTCTTCGACCAGCTCCAGAAGGAGGATCTGCTCCCCGCGCTGGTGTTCTCGTTCAGCCGGAAGGACTGCGAGCGCCTCGCCCGGCAGAACGAGGGGCGCGAGCTGCTCGACGCGGACGAGCGCAGGCGGATGCAGGAGCTGCAGGAGGAGCTGTTGCGCCTGTACCAGCTCGACCGGGCGGAGAAGGACGGCGAGGTGCTGGCGATGGCGCGGCGCGGGATCGCCTACCACCACGCCGGGATGCTGCCGGTGCACAAGGAGCTGGTCGAGAGGATGTTCACGTCGGGGCTCCTGAAGCTGCTGTTCACGACCGAGACGTTCGCGCTCGGGATCAACATGCCTGCGCGCACGGCAGTGTTCGCGTCGCTGCGCAAGTTCGACGGCGTGTCCTTCGACTACATGCAGACGCGCGATTATCTGCAGATGGCCGGACGTGCGGGGCGGCAGGGGAAGGACGCGGAGGGGCTCGTGATCTCGCTGCTGTCGCCCAAGGATCTCGCCGAGGCGCCGGTGAAGCGTCTGTTCCTGGGGGCGCCCGAGCCGGTGCGCAGTCGGTTCAGCCTGTCGTTCTCCTCGCTCTTGCACCTGGTCGAGCGGCTCGGGCGACCGCGCGTGCACGAGGCCTGGGAGAAGTCGTTCAACCAGTTCCAGCACAGGCAAGGGAGCGAGAAGCAGCAGGAGAGGAACCGCAAGGAGCAGCGGCGGATCCTGGAGCGCCATCTCGAGTTCCTGGACGAGCTCGGGTACCTCGAGGGCGACGCGCTGACGGCACGGGGGAAGATCGCCAAGCAGATCAACGGGTACGAGCTGCAGATCACCGAGCTGCTCTTCTCGGGGGCGCTCGAGAACCTGCCGGAGAAGGCGCTCGCGGTCGTGTTCGTCGGGCTGGTGTTCGAGGAGCGGCGGCGGGGCGAGACGGGGTTCGCGCCGGCGAAGCTCTTCGGCGGGCTGCGGTCGCGCGTGCAGAGCGAGATCCACGCGATGGCGATGCGGGCGGCCGAGCACCAGCTGTACGCGTCGATCAAGCGGCCGGACTGGGGGTTGACGCCGGCCGTCGCGAAGTGGATGGACGGCGCGGAGTTCGAGGTGCTCCTGGAGGAGAACGACGCCACGCCGGGCGACATCGTGCGGAACCTGCGCATGGCGGTGCAGCTCATGCGGCAGGTGCGGCGGGCGATCGATCCGTCGTGGGATCTGCGCGAGACGCTCGCGGCGACGATGGAGAAGATGAATCGCGACGTGGTCGACGCGCGGAGGCAGCTGGAGCTGGGGTGATCGCCGCCGCGTCAGGTCAGACCGAGTTGTCGACGAGAAACCTCACTGCGCCTTGCGCAGGGGGATCTCGCGCTCGCGCACGGCCTCGGATGCGTACAGGAGGGCCTCGCGGATGTCCTCGCGCTCGAGATCGGGGTAGTCGCGGAGGATTTCATCTTCCGAGCTTCCCTCCGCCACGAGGGCGACGACCGTCGCCACCGGGAACCTGAGACCCCGAATGCAGGGGACGCCGCCCATCTGGCGGGGGTCTACAGTGATGCGTGTGTAGGCCATCGAATCCTGGTCGACTGTTTCACCAGGATAAGGCCGACGCCCGGAACCTGCCAGCACGGCGGAGCATCAGCTCCACACGTCGATCAAGAGGCCGAATTGGGGGCTGACCGCGGTCGCGGCGAAGTGGATGGACGGCGCGGAATTCGAGGAGCTCGCGCAGGGGACCGATACGACGCCAAGCGACATCGTGCGGCACTTCCGGATGGCGGTGCAGCTCATGCGGCAGGTGCGCAGGGCGATCGACCCGAGTTGGAACCTTTGCGAGACGCTCACGGCGACGATGGAGAACATGAATCGCGACATCGTCGACGCGCGTAGGCAGCTGGAGCTGGGGTAGGCTTCGAACCGCCCTGGGGATCCGGTCCATCAGGGTTGACCCCGGAACCATGGCGGGTTGGGATGGTTGGACAAGTTCGATGTTCATTTCATCCGCACTCGTGCTCGGCGCCGTCCGCGTTTCGAGTTCCGACATCCCGCCGAGCGTCATGAACGAGCTCGCGTCCATCCGTTCGGCCGGCGACGTGAACCGCGACGGCACAGGAGACATCCTGCTCGCGAGTCGCGATGCATCCGGACTCGGAGAGGTGAAGGTCCTCTCCGGAGTCGATGGCTCCGTTCTCCTCGACCTGCGCGGGCGGAAACCGGGCGACGCGTTCGGATACACCATGACCTCCATCGGCGATCTCGATGGGGACGGATTCCCGGAGATTGCCGTGGGCGCTCGAGGGGGCGAGCACAGGGAGATCGAGGACGGTGTCGAACGGTCGCGGGTCCGTCACGACGATCGGCAGGCCTACGTTCGCGTGTTCTCGGGGAAGGACGGGCGGGTCCTCTACGAATTCAATGGCGTCTTCGTCGCCGCGAGCGCGGGCGATTTCGATGGGGACGGGCACGCGGATCTCCTGTTGGGCGGAGGAGATCTGTATCGTCGATCCGACTGCTGGGTGGAGGTCCGGTCGGTCGCCAAGGGCACGACGCTCCTCAACCTCGAGTCCCCCGTCGGCGACCCATCGACGCCGGCGCGCGGGTCGCACCCCACCTTCGGGGCTTCGTTCGCGGCCGTGGGCGATGTCGACGGCGACAGGATCACGGACATCGTCGTCACCGCTCCGAGCTTCTCAGAGCACAAGAGTCCGCGCGGATGTGCCTTCCTTTTCGACGGAGAGACCGGTCGAAGCATGGCCGAAGCCGATGCGCCGATCATCGAGGGCATGGGGACCTCCCTGGTTATCGCCGGGGACCTCGACGGCGACGGCATTCCGGACCTGATCCTCAGCGCACCGAAGCGATGCGTTCGGGCGGTCTCGGGAAGCACCCTGCGCACGCTATTCACCGTCTCCTCACCGACGTTGCCGGATACGACGTGGGGTTTCGCCTCCAGCATCGACG
Organism: Planctomycetota bacterium; assembly: GCA_041488095.1. Lineage (GTDB taxonomy): Bacteria > Planctomycetota > UBA1135 > UBA1135 > DASYPQ01. Next base: position 55,808 of record JBGPOP010000016.1, on the reverse strand, counting down.
CGGTCGGCGACGTCGATGCGGACGGGCATCCCGATTTCGTCGTGGCCGCGGACGAAGACCCCGGTTTCCTGTTCGACGTCGGACTCGCCTACGTCTACTCAGGGAAGAACGGCACCCTCATTCGGAAGCTGTTCTTTTCCGAGGAGGAAGGGGTCGAGGTCTGCTCGTTGCGTGACCCGAGGGGCCTTCCGGCCGACGAGGTCGCTCTCCGCATCAAGACGCGCAAGGCGCCCAGCCATCCCCCACCGGGAAAGGCGCTTTCAGACCGTGACGTTCTACGGATCGTTTCGGCCCGCGACGGGAAGACGCTGCGCGAGTGGGATCTGTCTCGAATTGGTGCCGCGAAGTCGTCAGCGCCCTCGGCAAAGTAGACGCACAGTCTCAGAGCAGCCCCATCCGCCTGAGCAGTCGGTACACCACCTTGCGATCCGCAACCGCGCCGATGAGCACGGTTCCTGCCTCGTCGCGGATCACGTAGACGATGCGGAAGTCGCCAGCGCGGACCCGCCACAGATCCCGGTCAAGGTGCTTTGCCCCGACGGGCCGCGGATCCTCCGCCAGGGCCAGGATGCGCTCGTCGACCCGCTCGAGGCGTCCGCGCGGGAGCGCCGCGAGTTGCCTTCTCGCGGCCGGAGCGACGAGCACCCGGTAGCTCACGCGACCTCAGCCCAAGTTCCTTGCGCAGGCGCTCGTACGCGACCGCGCGCCCGCCCTCCGCGAGCGCATTCCTCGCGGCGGCCAGGTCCACCAGGTCCTCGAGCTCCTCCAGCCATGTGCAATCTTCCATCGGGATCAGGGCCGCCAGATCCCGGCCGTGCCGCTGCAGAACGATGCGCTCACCTTTGAAGACCCTGAGGAGGGTCTCCGAGAAGGCCTTGCGTGCGTCCGTGGCGGCGAGTCGGGTCTTGGGCATCTGGGTGATCTCGACGGAGAGGAGGGGTTTCAGGTGAACTCGGTTTTTCCGAGGAAGCGGTCCGGGTCACCGCCTCTCTGTACAGAATAGCCGTTCCGTACGGAATCGGCTCGCCCCGGCTTCTGGATGGAGTCCGACTCCTGATCCTCCGCGGCCCTTCGCTCCGGGCGCCCTCCCGAGCGCGGAGATAGACTTCGGGATCGACCATGTCCCTCCTCGCGCAAGCGAAATCCGGCGCCCGAAGCCTCCTCCCCGAGCCCGCTCGAGCCTGGGTGCGCCACGCTCTCGACGTGATCGACACGGAGTGGCATTTCCTCTTCCATCGCCGCGCGATCCGGAAGCGCCTCGAGCAGCTCCGCCGCATTCCGCGCGGGCTCCACGTCGAGGGCACGAACATCTGCAACGCGGAATGCGTGTTCTGCGCCTACCCGCAGATGGAGCGGAGGAAGCAGACGATGTCGATGGACGACTTCAAGAAGGTCGTCGCCGACTACCTCGCGATGGGCGGGCACCACGTCTCGCTGACGCCGATCGTCGGCGATCCGTTCGTCGACAAGCACCTCTTCGAGCGCCTCGATCACCTCATGGCTCTCGATCAGGTCAGTGGCATCAGCTTCTACACCAACGCGATCCTGATGACGCGCACGAAGGGCGAGCGGCTCCTCCAGTACGCCCGGAAGCTCCACGTCCACGTCTCCTGGGGCGGCTTCGACGCGCCGACCTGGAACCGCATCATGGGCGTCGAGAAATTCCAGGCCGCGCGCGATGCGGTGCTCGCCTTCGTCGATCTCAAGCGCCGCACGGGCTCGAAGATCCCCTTCACGCTGGCTCTGCGCTGCCCCGATTCGAGCTGCACCGGCGATCTGTGGGAGACGCTCGACGCCGCGCGCCGCGAGGGCCTCGTCGAGATCGCCGGCATGCCCGACTACGACTCCTGGTCGGGTCAGATCACGCCCGAAGCGCTGCGCTCCGTCGGCCTGCGCCCGCGCAAGATGCCCTACAAGAAGGGCGCCTGCGAGCTGCTCTTCACGAAACCCGTCGTGCTCGCCGACGGCCGCGTCAACGCCTGCGCCTGCCGCGACGTCGAGGCCGAACTCATCGTCGGCGACGTCAAGCAGGAATCGCTCTCCTCGATCTGGGCCGGCCGGAAGATCGACGCGATCATCGAAGGGCATGAGCGCGGCGAGTACCCGCCGGTCTGCCAGCGCTGCACATACTTCGTCAGCGTTTACAACTCGCGCAAGTCGCGTACTTTCGGCGAGGACGGGAAGCTCGCGGGGAACTGGGCGGAGGACTAGCACGGCGCCAGGAGCTCCTTCCACGTCAGCCCCTGGCGCGCCGGGGTCCTTGGAGCGAGCGCCTACTCCCTTTGCCCCGTCCGGAGTGGGCCCTGGTGCGGATGGCCTGCTCGCGGCGCGCGTCGTACACGTGGACTGGAAAGCGAGGCTCTCGCCATGGTCCAACGTCCCGTCCTTCACTGGCTCACGAGCGGCCTCCTCCTCGGAGGCGTCCTGCTCGTCGCCGTCTTCGCCGTCCAGCCGCTCGGCGTGTCGACGCAGTACGTCCGCGCCGTCGGTGGGCTGTGGGGGCTCGTGGCTCCCGCATCGGCGGAATCCAACCCCTACTTCCAGGCCGAGAAGCTAACCTTCGGCTACCCCGAGATGGTCGTGATCGGCATCCCGATCGGAGCCATGCTCGCCGCCACGATCTTCCGGCGCCGGACGAACGAGGCGGTGCCCGAGCCGTGGCTCACGCGCTTCGGCCCGTCCTGGGCGCGGCGCTTCTCGGCCGCGTTCGCGGGCGGCTTCCTCCTGCTCTTCGGCGCCCGGCTCGCCGGCGGGTGCACGAGCGGGCACATCCTGTCCGGCGTCTCCCAGCTCGCAGTGAGCTCGATCCTGTTCGCGATCGCCACGTTCGGCACGGCGGTCCTCGTCGCGCAGCCCCTGTTCCTCGCGCCCAAGAAGGCCTAGGGAGGTGCACCCGTGAACCTGCTGCTCATCGGTCTCCTGATCGGCGTCGCGTTCGGCGCCATCCTCACGCTCTCGGGCCTCTCGAACCCGACCCTGATCCTCGACATGCTCCGCCTGCGGAACCTGCGGCTCTTCAAGGTGCTCGCGGTCGCCATCGGCACGGGAATCGTCGGCATCGCCCTGCTCGACTCGGGAGGGCTCGCGCACACGAGCATCAAGCCGCTGCACCTGCTGGCCGTCCTCCTCGGAGGAGGTCTCTTCGGCGTCGGGTTCGCCGTCGCGGGGTATTGCCCCGGCACCTCGCTCGCCGCGGCGGCCGAGGGCCGACGGGACGCGTTCTTCACCGTGGCCGGAGGGCTCGCCGGCGCGGCGGCCTACGCCCTTCTCTACGCCTGGCTCAAGCCGTTCCTGGTCGACCCGCTCACGTTCGGCAAGCCGACGCTCTTCTCGTGGCTGGGTGTCCCGGCGCTGGCGATCGCTCTTCCGATCGGCGCGATCGCAGCTTGGCTCGCGTGGCGTTGGTGGCGGGAGGAGCACCCCGCCTCGCCCGTCGCGCGGGCCCGCGAGAGCGCGGCGCACTAGATCCGCACCGTGGACCGAAAAGATGGGAACGTGCTGCACGACATCCTGATCCTGCTCGGTGTCCTGGCCGCATGGCTCCTGCTCCAGCTCGTGGTCCTGCCCCGGCTGGGATTCTCGACGTGAATGTCGCGGGCCTGCTCTCCGTCGGAGAGCGCGAGACAGACGGGACCCCTTCCGCCGCCGCCCGAGAGCGATGCGGCCGACGGCGAACTCAAGGCTCGAGCCGCGCCTCCCAGTACCTCTCGCTGACGAATCGCCGCCAGCTCTGCCGCACGCGTCCGACCGGAATCTCGAGGAACGGCGTCCAGTCCGGCTTTTCCGGCCGGCCGAGGAGCCGCATCCCCGCCTCCCGCGGCGTGCGGCCGCCCTTCCTGTGGTTGCACTCCGTGCACGCGAGCGCGCAGTTCCGCCAGGAGCTCCTGCCTCCCTGCGCACGCGGCACGACATGGTCGATCGACAGCTCCGACGTCCCCGGCCGCGCGCCGCAGTACTGGCAGGTGTTGTGGTCGCGGCGGAACAGGTTCCTGCGGTTGAACACCGCCGAGGGCACCGGCAGGCCGTCGTGGCGCGTCAGCACGATGACCTCGGGCACCTTGAGCCGCAGGCGCACGCTCCGGATGCACGGCTCGTCCGGCGGCACGGCGAGGTCGGCCCAGGACTCGAAGCCGTGGACCTCGTAGGTATCCGGCTGCACCGCCTTGGCCGCGCCCGTGCACATCAGATGGAGCGCGTGCCGGATCGGCACGGTGTGGATCGCGAGCCAGGACCGGTTGAGGACCAGGGCGGGCTGGGAGAGAATGCTCGGGCTCTGCACGACCTCCGAATCCTTGCAGGCGGTTCACGCCCGCGACGAGGGCTCGGTGCTTATCGGCTGGACTCGCCCCCGGCAGGAGCCTCAGGTCCGCGGGCGAACCCCGGCGGCCTCCAGGAACGCCTGCACCGGCCGGTCCGCGCCCGCGTAGCGATCCGCGTGCGTGCTGCCGTTCTCGAGCGAGAGCACCCCGCGCGGGCACACCGCCGCGCACACGCCGCAGCCCACGCACGAGCCGCGCACGATGTTCTCTCCCCGCTGCGCGTACGCGCGCACGTCGATCCCCATCTCGCAATAGGTCGAGCAGTTGCCGCAGGAGATGCACTGCCCACCGTTCGTGGTGATCCGGAAGCGGCTGAAGAAACGCTGGAAGAAGCCCAGGATCGCCGCCATCGGGCAGCCGAAGCGGCACCACACGCGGCTGCCGAAGATCGGGTAGAAGCCGACACCGACGACCCCCGAGAAGATCGCGCCGATGTACAGGCCGTAGAGGCGCTCGAACGTCTGCGACGCACCGCCGAGGATCCCCTTCCAGGCGTTGAGCCAGAGCAGCACCGTCGTGATCACGATCAGGACGAGCACCGAGTGGATCGTCACGCGCTCGATCCTCCACGCGCGCAGCGACTTGTCCGAGTTCTGCCGGAAGGGGTCGCCGAGCGTCTCGGCGAGCCCGCCGCAGCCGCACACCCACGAGCAGTACCAGCGCTTGCCGTAGAAGAAGGTCAGCACCGGTGTCGCGACGAAGGTCGCGATCGCGGCCCACGCGATCATGAACACGCCGACCCCGCCCGGCCGGCTGATGAGGTCGCGGATGCCGCTCGGGAACAGGTAGTAGGGCTTCAGCGGCCAGAAGTAGCTGAAGTAGAACTCGGGTTGCGCGAGCGCCTTCAGGAACGCCGGGATCAGGTAGGCGAAGCCGAGCTGGAAGAACATCACCGAGCAGGTCCGCACCTGGTGGTAGCGGTTGTGCCGGTACTTCGCGAGCATCCGCACGCCCATCACGAGCACGGCGAGCGTGTACAGCGTTCCGTACAGGAACCACTTGTCGGCGTCGTGACCGGAGAGCGCGCGGGAGAGCGGGTCGAGCAGTCGGATCCCTCCGTCGAGAACCCTCGGCAAGCCCTTCCCCTGCAGATCCTCGTAGAAGTACAGGACGACGTAGAAGCCGGTGAAGAGGATCCCGAGCAGCCAGGCGATCGCGCCGCGCGCGGTGAGCGCGCGGAACATGATCCCGTCGTGCCGAATCCCGGGCGTCCTGCCCCTCGCCGCGAACCAGAACGCGCACGAGGCGCCGAGCGCGATCAGGCCGATGGCCGTCGTGCCGACCCAGCCTGCGCTCACGCGATCTGCTCCTTCCAGGCCCGCACCATCTCCCGCTCGTGCCGTCGGAAGAACTCGGGATCGAAGTTCGCCTCGGGCAGGTTCTGCATCACGTACTCGACGCTGCGCTTCTCCTGGATCCAGCGCTCGCACGTCTTGTGCCGATAGCGGATCCCGAGCGCGTTGAAGCCGATCACGGCCTCGTCCGTGTAGACGAGGCGCAGCGCGTGGAGGCCGTCCCCCGCCTGCCAGTACAGGTTCCTCTCCCCCGGCACGTTCATGTGGACCAGGCCGTAGGTCTGGTACTCGAGGTCCAGGAACTTGGCCGAGTTGAACCAGATCCCGCGGTCGTAGCTCGCGTCCTCCCCCGCCAGCACGCGCGCGAGCACCTGGCCGTGCATCTTTCCCGTGTACCACAGCTGCTCGATGCGGTTCTTGCCGCCGGGCATCCGGATCTCGGCGCAGTCCCCGGCCGCATGGACTCCCGGGACGTTCGTGCGGAAGGACGGGTCGACGAGCACGCCGCGGCCGGTCTCGATCCCCGAGCCGGCCAGGAGGCCGATGCTCGGCGACACCCCCGCCGTCAAGCCGACGAGCTGGCACTCGATCTTCTCGCCCCGGTCCGTGATCACCGCGCAGGCGCGGCCCTTCCCGTCGTCGACGATCTCACGGAGCTGAGTCGACAGGCGCAGGTCCAGGCCCTCGCGGCGGATGACCTGGTTGATGAGCTGCGACTCCTCCGCGGGCATGATGTTGCTCCAGTAGGAGGCCTCGCGGACGAGGAAGGTGATGGCGATCCCGCGCGAGTGGAGCATCTCGGCCAGCTCGATGCCGATCAAGCCGCCGCCGACGATCACCGCCCGCTTGGCGCCGCGGCAGTTCCCCTCGAGCAGCTCGAGGTCCTGGAGGCCGTACAGTCCCTGCACGCCCGCGAGGTCCTGCCCCGGCCAGCCGAACCTGTTCGACTGGCTCCCGGTCGCGATCACGAGCTGGTCCCAGGCGATCGGCGCTCCATGGTCGAGCTCGACCACTTTCCTCGCGACGTCGATGCGCGTCACCCACGCGCGCACGAGGTCGATCCGGTTCCTCGGCCAGAACCAGTCCTCGTAGAGCTTGGTGTGCTCGTAGCGCAGGTGCCCCATGAACACGTACATGAGGGCCGGCCGCGAATAGGGGTGGTCCGACTCGCCCGAGATCACGGTGATCCGCCAGTCGGGCTTGCGCTTGCGCAGCTCGCGGGCGGCGGTGATGCCGGCGATTCCGTTGCCGATGATCGCGACGTGCACGGGCGGGGACCGGTAGTGCGAGGGTGGCGAGGGGCGCGCGGTCTACGCAGGGTGTAGCCTGCCCGTGACCGGTCGCACAAGCTCCCGAGCCGTCCCGAATGCCTCCGAAGGAGAAAAACGACGGCTTGATCCGACACCGCGACCTGCTCCAATCGGTCCCCCGGACGTGGAGCTTCCTTCCTCTATATCTGTGTCCCCCGGGCCGGAGCCCGGGGCGGTCCTCGGCGATCCTCTGGCCCCCCTGCTCGAGGTCGTCCGGCGGACCTTCGGGTTCGAGGAGCTGCGGCCGCTCCAGGACCGGGCGATGCGCGCGGCGCTGGAAGGCCGCGACGCGCTCCTCGTCATGCCGACCGGCGGAGGGAAGAGCCTGTGCTACCAGGCACCCGCTCTCCTGAGGCCGGGCCTGACCGTCGTGGTCAGCCCGCTGATCTCGCTGATGCAGGACCAGGTGGATGCGCTTCGTGAGGACGGAGTGCCCGCGGAGATGTTGACCAGCGCCCAGGAGTCCTCCGAGCGCCGCGAGGTCGAGCGCGATCTCGAGCGCGGAGCGCTGAAGCTGCTCTATGTCTCGCCGGAGCGGCTGATGACCTCGGGCTTCCTCGAGCGGCTGGAGGGCTTCGGGCTCTCCGGCGTCGCGATCGACGAAGCCCACTGCATCAGCCACTGGGGTCACGACTTCCGCCCCGAGTATCGGGAGCTCGGCGAGCTGCGGCGGAGGCTGCCCGGGATGCCGATCCAGGCCTACACCGCGACCGCGACGCAGCGCGTGCGCGAGGACATCGCCGCGCAGCTCTCCCTGCGGGAGCCCGAGATGATGGTGGGAAGCTTCGACCGTCCCAACCTGACCTACCGCGTGCTGCCGCGGAGGGATCTCGCCTCGCAGGTCGAGGGCGTCCTCTCACGGCACGCGCAGGAGGCCGGCATCGTCTACTGCCTGCGCCGGAGCGATGTCGAGGAGCTCTCCGCCGAGCTTCGCGCGCGAGGCGTCCGCTGCGAGCCCTACCACGCCGGGCTCGAGCCCTCGCAGCGCAAGCGCACGCAGCGCGCCTTCCAGGCCGAGGATCTCGACGTCGTCGTCGCCACGGTCGCGTTCGGGATGGGGATCGACCGCCCGGATGTCCGCTTCGTCGTGCACGGGAGCCTGCCGAAGGGCGTCGAGCAGTACAGCCAGGAGACCGGCCGCGCCGGGCGGGACGGTCTGCCGGCCGAGTGCGTCCTGTTCTACGGCGGCGCGGATTTCCACGGCTGGAGGAACTTGATCGAGCACAGCGCGCGGGAGGCGCAGGCGGGCGGCGTGCAGGACGCGGGCGCGGATCTGCAGGACGCGCTCGAGCGTCTTTCCCACGTGTGGAACCTTGCCACCGGCGCTCTGTGCCGCCATCGCGCGCTGTGCGAGTACTTCGGCGAGACGCTCCCCGGACGGGAAGGAGGCTGCGGGGCCTGCGACGTGTGCCTGGGCGAGATCCAGCGCGTGGCGGACGGAGAGGTCGTGGCGCAGAAGGTCCTCTCGTGCGTCGTGAAGACCGGCCAGCGCTTCGGTGCCGCGCACGTCACGGACGTTCTGCGCGGCGCCAGGACCGAGAAGATGCGCCAGACCGGGCACGACGCGCTGTCGACCTACGGCCTGCTGAAGGAGCACGGCGCGCGCGAGGTGCGCGCGTGGATCGAGCAGCTCGTCGGCCAGGGCCACCTGCGCGTCGCCGACGGCGAGTACCCGATCCTCTTCCTCTCGAAGAGCGGCGTCGAGGTCATGCGCGGCGAGCGGTCGGTGGCGCTCTTCGCGCCGGTGGTGCCGAAGTCGAAGGGCGAGAAGACGAGGAGCGCGGTCCGCGCGTCCGCGACGGAGGAGGGCCTCCCCCCGCCCGACCAGGCTCTCTTCGATCGACTGCGCGAACTGCGCCGCGAGATCGCGCGCGATCGCGGCGTGCCGCCGTACATCGTGTTCAACGACCGGACGCTGCTGTCGATGGCCGCGCGGAGGCCGCGGACGCCCGAGGAGTTCCGCGCGACCAAGGGAGTCGGCGACAAGAAGGCCGCGGACCTCGGTCCGGCATTCCTGGCGGCGATCCGGGAGCACGGGATGGCGTGATCGGACGCGTCCCGCGCTTGTCCTCCCTCACACGAGCGGCGAGAATGAGGCCATGCGTTCGCTCTCCTTGAAGGTCAACGGCGACGACGTCGAGGTCGCGGCTCCCGACCACTGGACCCTGCTCGAGGTCCTGCGCTACCGCCTGGGCCTGATCGGATCCAAGCAGGGCTGCGACAAGGGCGACTGCGGGGCATGCACCGTGCTCGTCGACGGGAAGCCCTGGCTTTCCTGCATCACGGTCGCCGCGACGGTCGAGGGACGCGAGATCACGACGATCGAAGGGCTGATGCCGCTCCACATCCAGGCCGGCGGCGTCGGGCCCGATCCGATCCAGGCGGCCTTCGACAAGTGCGGCGCGCTCCAGTGCGGCTTCTGCCAGCCGGGGATGATGCTCTCGGCCCGCGCGCTCCTGGACACGAACCCGTGTCCCACCCGCGCGGAGATCCGCGAGGCCCTCTCCGGGAACCTGTGCCGCTGCACGGGCTACACGCAGATCTTCGAGGCGGTCGAGCTCGCGATCGCCGAATCGCTCGGCATCGCGCCGGCGCCGCGCTCGTGGGAGGCGCAGCGCATGAAACCCGAGGAGGCGCAGGCCCGCGCACGCGAGGCCGCAGCCAGGCTTCGGGCCGAGCGACAGAAGCGGGGTGCGTGATGGGCGCGCGAGATCTGCACGGCCCGGGTGCTCCCTGGGGCGACCGCCCGCCCGGCGACCGCGAGAACCGCGACTTCCGCGTCATCGGGAAGCCCTTGCCCAAGGTCGACGGCCTGGCCAAGGCGACCGGAGCGGCCGTCTACGCCGACGACATCGCCCTGCCCGGGATGCTCCACGCCAAGACCCTGCGCAGCCCCCACGCCCACGCGCGGATCCGGTCGATCGATGCCTCGCGCGCCCTCGCGCTCCCCGGCGTGCACGCGGTCATCACCGGCAAGGACATGCCCATCCCGTACGGCGTGATCCCCTGGACGCCGGACGAGCACGCGCTCGCGCTCGACAAGGTCCGCTTCGTCGGCGACGAGGTCGCCGCAGTCGCCGCAGTCGACGAGGACACGGCCAACGCGGCGGTAAAGCTCATCGCGGTCGAGTACGAGCCGCTGAAGGCCTTCTACGATCCCTTCGAGGCGCTCGCGGCCGTCGAGCCGCGCATCCACGAGGACTCGAAGGGTCCCGGGAACATCTCGAAGCACGTGGCCCTCTCCTTCGGCGACATCGAGGGCGAGCTCGCCCGGGCCGACGTCGTCGTCGAGGACGACTACTTCTTCCACGGCACGACGCACACCCCGATCGAGCCGCACTGTGCCGTCGCCCAATTTTCCGCCGACGGCCTTCTGACGGTCTGGTCGGCGACCCAGATCACGCACTACGTGCAGCGCGCCCTGGCGCGCGTCCTCGAGCTGCCGATCGCGAGGATCCGCGTCGTCCAGCCCGCGCTGGGCGGCGCCTTCGGCGGGAAGTCCGACCCCTTCAGCCTCGAGTTCTGCGTGGCCAAGCTCGCGATGATCACCGGGCGCCCGGTCAAGATGCTTTGGACGCGCGAGGAGGTCTTCTACGCCCACCGCGGCCGCCACCCGATGCACATGCGCTACAAGACCGGCGCGAAGAAGGACGGGCGGATCACCGGCGTCGACGCGAAGATCCTGATCGACGGCGGGGCCTACAGCTCCTTCGGCCTGGTGACCGCCTACTACGCCGGACAGCTCCTGACCGGCCCCTACCACTTCCCGAGCTACCGCTTCGACAGCACGCGGGTCTTCACCAACAAGCCGCCCTGCGGGCCGAAGCGCGGGCACGGGTCGGTGCAGCCGCGCTTCGCCTTCGAGGTGCAGCTCGACCAGGTGGCCGAGAAGCTCGGGCTCGACCCGATCGAGATCCGGCGCAAGAACTTCCAGGGCGAGAACACGCACACGGTCAACGGCCAGCGCATCACCTCGAACGGCTTCCTCGCCTGCCTCGACGAGGTCGAGCGAGCCAGCGGCTGGCGCGAGCGCCGCGGCCGGCTGCCCCGCGGCCGCGGGCTCGGCGTCGCCGGCTCGATGTACATCTCGGGCACGAACTATCCGGTGTACCCGAATCCGCTGCCGCAGGCCGGGATCCAGCTCGCCCTCGAGCGATCCGGACGCGTCACGGTGTTCACCGGCGGCAACGACATCGGCCAGGGGTCGAACTCCGTCGTCGCCTACCTCGTCGCCGAGGAGCTCGGCCTGGACGTGCTCGACGTGCGCGTCGTCGCGGCCGACACCGACCTCTGCCCGGTCGACCTCGGCGCGTACTCCTCGCGCGTCACGTTCATGGTCGGCAACGCCACGATCGACGCCTGCCGCAAGCTCCGTGCGCAGATCGTCCAGGCCGTGGCCGAGGCCTGGAAGGTCGAGGTTTCCCGCGTGCGCCTCGCCTCGGGCCGCGCGATCGACCTGGCCGACGCCTCGCGCTCGATCCCGATCGCGGAAGCGTTCCAGATCGCGGAGGAGCGCTTCGACACGCTCGGCTCGACCGGGTCGTACAACACCCCCACGCTCGGCGGCGACTACCGCGGCGGCACGATCGGCGCCGCGCCGGCGTACTCCTTCACCGCGCACGTGGCCGAGGTCTCCGTCGACCTGGAGACCGGACGGATCACCTGCGAGAAGGTCTGGATCGCGCACGACTGCGGACGGGCGCTGAACCCGATGCTCGTCGCCGGCCAGATGGAAGGCTCGGCCTACATGGGGATCGCCGAGGCGCTCCTCGAGGACCACGACGTGAACCGCTTCGGCTTGCACGCGGGCCCGTCCCTGCTCGACTACCGCATCCCGACCGCGGTCGACACGCCCGAGCTCTACGCGCTGATCGTCGAGAGCCTCGACCCCGAGGGACCCTACGGCGCGAAGGAAGCCGGCGAGGGACCGCTTCACCCCTCGATCCCCGCGATCTCGAACGCCGTGTTCGACGCGGTCGGGATCCGCCTGAAGCATCTGCCGTTCACGCCAGGCAAGGTGCTCAAGGCGCTGCGCGAGAAGGAGGCGAGGTCCCCCGTCCTGTCGCGTGGGGGACGGCGCTGATGCTCAGGCTCCCGCAGTTCGAGCTCGCGCGGCCGCGGACGGTCTCCGAGGCGGTGACGCTGCTCTCCGAGGCCGGACCCTCGGCGATGGTCGTCGCCGGAGGCACGGATCTCCTCCCCAACATGAAGCACGAGCTCTTCACTCCCGACGTGCTCGTGTCGCTGGCCGGGATCGAGGAGCTCCGCGGGGTGCGCGAGATCGAGAACGGCTGGCTCGCGATCGGCGCCATGACGAGCCTCTCAGCGGTCGCCGAGCACCCGCTGCTCCGCCGCCGCGCGCCCGCGCTCGCACAGGCCGCGAGCATCGTCGCCGGTCCCCAGCTCAGGAGCATGGGGACGATCGGCGGCAACGTGATGCTCGACACGCGCTGCCAGTGGTACAACCAGACCTACTTCTGGCGGCAGGCGCTGGGCTACTGCCTCAAGAAGGACGGCGCGCTGTGCCACGTCGTCGCGGGAGGGAAGAAGTGCGTCGCCGCGGCGAGCAACGACACGGCGCCGGCGCTGATGACGCTTTCGGCCACGCTCGAGATCGAGGGCCCCGAAGGACGGCGCAGCGTCCCGATCGACGACTTCTGGGTGGCCGACGGGATCTTCAACAAGAGACTCGAACCGGCCGAGATCCTGGTCGAGGTGCGCCTCGGGCCGACCCCGCCCGGTCACCGCGGCGCCTACGGCAAGCTGCGCGATCGCGGCTCGATCGACTTCCCCCTGCTGGGCGTCGCCGCCCGCCTCGACCTCGACGATTCCGGCGCCGTCGCGGACGCGGACGTCGTCCTGACGGCGCTCGCGGCGCGGCCGGTGCGGGTCCAGAAGACGCGCAGCCTGTTGATCGGCAGCCGGCCGGACCAGACGTCCTTCGACGATGCCATCGCCGTGGTCGCGGCGGCCGCCTTCGTGCAGTGTCATCCCCTCGCGAACATCCCCGGGGATGCCGACTACCGCCGCGAGATGGTCCCGGTGTTCGTGGGACGCACGCTGCGCGCCGCGGCGGACGGGTCCGGACCCGTCCACCCCATCTGACGGCCCTCAGCGCGGAGCCGGCGACGGTGCGGTCGCCCGCTGATCCCGGAGCATCTGCTCGAGCAGTCCCTTCGCGTCGGTGCGATCGGGCCGAAGGCGGATGCCCTCGCGCAGGCTCTCGATCGCCTCGGACACGCGGCCCATGTTGGCGAGCGCCAGGCCCTGGAAGAGGTAGGCGTCCCCGTAGCCGGGCTTCAGCCTCAGGGCTTGCGAGAAGTGCGCGAGCGCGTCGTCGAAGCGGCCCTGCTGCGACAAGGCCACGGCGTAGTCGTTGTGGGCTTCGGGCACGTCCGGTGCGATCCGCAACGCCTGCTCGAAGTGGAGAGCGGCCTCGGGGAACCTGCCCGAGGCGTCGAGCGCGTGGGCCAGGTTCAGGTGCGCCACCGCCAGCCCGGGATCGATCTCCACGGCCTTGCGATAGCTCTCGATCGCCAGCTCGTGCTGGCCCTGCCTCTCGAGGACACGCCCGATGTCATTGTGGGCATCGGCGTAGCGCGGGTTCGCTGCGAGCGCCTCTCGATACTCCGCCAGCGCCTCGTCGAACCGGTGCTGCTCCGAGAGCGCGTAGCCGAGGCGGTAGTGGGCGATCGAGTTCCCCTCGGTGACCGCGACGGCGTGTCCGAACAGGCTGAGGTCGTCCTTCCACAGCGCGGTCTGGGTCCGGGTGACGACCGCCCATGCGCCGACGACGGCGACGGCGAGGACCGCGGACGCGGTCTTCCCGGAGCTCCACCGCGAAACGAGCTCATCCAGACCCCAGGCGAACGCGATCGCGAGCCCGACGAGGGGCATGTAGGTGTAGCGGTCCGCCATCGATTGCTGACCGACCTGCACGATCCCGATCACCGGCACGAGCATTCCCACCCACCACAGCCAGCCGACCGCGAGCCAGGGACGGGCTCGCGCGTGGAGCAGGGAGAGCGCGGTCGAGCCGAGGAGGAAGAGGCTGCAGGCGGCGACCTTCACGGCCGAGAGCACCCGGGGATAGGGATAGAAGACGGAGAGCTTCGCGGGCCACAAGGCCTTGGCGATGTAGGCGACGTAGGCACAGGCTGCGTTCCCCAGGCGGAAGGAGAGCGGCAGCGCGACGACGCCGGCGACGGCTCCGCCCCGCCTCTGGGCCACGACGGTCATCGCGCAGGACAAGCCGGCGAGCACGAAGAACGGGATCTTCTCCCTCAGGAGGGCGCCCGCCGAACGGCCGCTGGCCATTCCGGACGATCCACCTCCTGCCCGAGCGATGCGCTTCAGCGGCCAGGCGTCGAGGAGCAGGAGAACGAAGGGGAGCGATACGAGCATCGGCTTCGCCATCAGCCCGAGCGCGAAGAGTCCCAGCGCGGCGGCGTAGCGCCCGATCCCGCCCTTCTCCGTCCATCCGACCCAGGCCCACAGCGAGAGGAAGCCGAGCAGGGCGCTGAGCACGTCCTTGCGCTCGGAGACCCAGGCGACGGGCTCGACGTGCAGCGGGTGCAAGGCGAATGCCGCGGCGACGAAGGCGCTCTTGCCGGTCGCCTTCGTCATCCGCCGCACGAGCAGGAACAGGAGCGCGACGCTCAGCGCGTGGAGAGCCAGGCTCGTGAGGTGGTGTCCGCGCGCATCCCTCCCCCACAGGGACACGTCCAGCATGTGCGAGAACCACGTGAGCGGGTGCCAGTTCGAGGCGTGGCCGAGGTTGAACGCCCAGGCGAATTCGCCCGGCGAGAGACCGCTCTGGACGTGCGGGTTTCCGGTGATGTAGACGCCGTCGTCGAAGTTGACGAAGCCGTTCTGCCGCAGCGGCTCGAAGGCGACCAGCGTGGCCAGGACGAGCCCGATGGCGATCAGGTGATGCCGCTGCATGCAGGGCGATCCGCACGAGCCCCTGAAGGACCCGGGCGAATCGGGGCGATTCTACGCCTCCGCGGGCGCCGCGTCGCACCGCCGGCACGAGTCGGAGGAGGTGAGGAGGACTGCGGCCTATTTCCTGGCGCTCGCGTCCTTGGCGCTCGTGCCCTTCCCCGTGCGCAGGGACTCGGCGATCTCGAATTCCTGCGCCGCGCGCTGGGTGTCCTTGCGCGCCTCGCACAGGACCCCCAGGTTGAAGTGGGCCTCGGACGGCGACACGAGCTGCAGGTACAGCGCGAGCGACTCGTCCAGGCGCCCGAGCATGCCGAGCGCGACGGCCATGTTGGCGCGTGCGCGCGCATCCTGGGGTGCTCCCGCAGCGGCGGCGGTGAAGCTGTCGAGGGCTTCCTCGTAACGGCCCTGCGTCAGGCGGCACATGCCGAGGTCGTTCTGCAGCACCGCGTCTTCCGGCGCGACCTTGATTCCCGTCTTGAGCACCTCGACCGCGCTGTCGACTCGCTCGTGGCGGAGATACAGCTCGGCCAGGTCCGAGTAGGCGGGCATGAAGTCGGGATGCTCGGCGATCAGGCGGGTGAGGACCGTCTCGGCCTCGGCGTCCTTCGACTGCGAGGACAGGATCCTCGACATCGAGTACAGGGTGTTCGCGCTGGGCCTGCGCTCGTCGCTCGGCCCGGTCTGTTCCTTGGCATCCGTTCGGCTCGAATCCGTACGGGACCTGGACGGCGAGGCGCAGGCGGCGAACGCGAGGAGGAGGAGGGGTGCCAGGCTCGATGCCACGCGTCGCTCGGTGACCGCGATCGGGATCGGGAGGATCACGGGATCGTCGTCCCGCTCCCGGCCGCGCCGAGGCTGGTGGAGCTCGCACCGGTGGACCCGCTGGTCGGCGAGCTGCTCTTCGACATCCTCTCCTTCAGGATCATGATGACCCGATCGGAGAGGAGCCCGTCGCCTCCCGGCAGGCCGTCCTTGACCGCGACCGAACCGCCCTGGACCCCGGCCGCGGCCAGGCGCTCGAGGACGCCCTTCACGCGCGCTTCGTACAGGGCCTGGCCGGCATCGCCGCGGTGCACGTTGAGGTCGCCCGCGCTCGTCAGGAAGTGTTCCGCGAGGACGCCGAGGTCGCGTTCGCCGAGCGCGTTGAGCCCGGCCGAGCCGCTCACGAAGTGGTAGGGATACAGCGTGTGCTGGGCCAGGATCGCGTTGTTGAGCGATGCGCTGCGGATCGCGTCGCCCGCGGCCGCGCTCTCGCGCCGCTCGACCTCGATCTGGTGGTTCGTCGTTCCGCACGCGGCCAGCGTCCCGAGCAGGACCGGGAGGAGGATCAGGGTCGTTTTCATGGTCGTCGGTTCCAGTCTCCAGGGAAGGGTTCGGGGCGCGCTCCGGCTCAGTGCGTGGTCATGGCCTGGATGAATCCCAGGACCGCCGGGCCGACCATCACGATCAAGAGCGCCGGGAAGATGAACAGCACCATGGGAAACAGCATCTTGACCGCCATCCGTTCGGCCGATTCCTCGGCCCTCTGGCTCCAGGTCTCGCGCATCGTGGTGGCGAAGGTGCGCAGGGCGTCGACGATGCTGGCGCCGAAGCGCTCGGATTGCACGAGCAGCGCGACGAGCGAGGAGATGTCGTCGGCGCCGGTGCGCTCGGCCATGTGGCGCATGGCCACCGCCCGCGACGCGCCCAGGCTGATCTCGAGGTTGGTCAGCTCCATCTCGTCGGCCAGCATCGGGCTGACGCGCCGGATCTCCTCGGCGACCGAGTTCCAGGCCTGGTCCAGGCCCAGGCCGGCCGAGACGCAGATCTCAAGCAGGTCGACGGCGTCGGGCAGGTGGCGCCGGATGTTCTCGCGCCGGCGGTCGCGGGCGATGCCGACGGCGAGGTCCGGCAGGAGGAAGAGGACCGTGCCGGCGACGGCGGTCAGCATGAGCCTCGATGACCAGCTGATCGAGTTGTGGAACGCGGTGACCAGGAGGAAGAACAGCAGCACGCCGCCGCCGAAAAGGAGGACCTTCGCGCCCAGGTAGATCGTGCCCGACGAGGCTCCGTGGTAGCCGGCCGCGGCGAGCTTCTCGCGCAGGTTGAGGCTGATCGGGCCCTTGGCAACCAACTCGCCGGCGCGCTGCACCGTGAAGATCAGCCGCGGTCGGCCCTGATCCTCGCCGTCGGCGTCGCGGTCCTCCATCGTGCGGCGGCGCGCCACGTCGACGGCGCTCTTCTCGCCGCGTCGCAGGAGCCACGCCGCACCGAGCAGCATGACCGAGAGCCCGGTCAGGATGGAGACCCAGAGGATCATGGGAGGTCCGTGCTCGAGCCCTTTCGCCTCAGACCTTCAAGGCCGCCATGCGGTTCATCACGAGCCATCCGATGACGAGGCTGGTCCCGGCCATGCAGAACATGATGAGACCAGGGGTGTTATCGAACAGCTTGCCCACGTAGACCGGGTTGATCCAGGAGAGTACCCCGAGCATGAACACCGGCATCCCGAGCAGGACCCGCTTGCTGACCTGAGTTTGCGCGATCAGCACCCGGAAGCGGCGGTTCAGCCGCATGCGTTCGCGGATCACGTGCGCGAGACCGTAGACGACGTCCGCCAGATTGCCGCCCGTGCGCAGGTTGATCGAGAGCGAGGCGGAGAAGAGCTTCATGTCGGGGTTCTTGGTCAGGGCCGCGGCGCGCCGCAGGGCGTCGTCGAGGCTGCCGCCCATGGCCTGCTGCTGACAGATCTCCGCGAAGATGCGGCCCACAGGTGCGGGGATCTCCTCGGAGATCAGGTGGAATGCGCCGAGGAGCGGGTGTCCTGCCCGCAGGGCGCGAGCGCTGAGCTCGAGGCCATCGACGAGCTGGCGCTCGAACACGGCGTCGCGCTTGGCGATGCGCTGGCTGACATACCAGATCATCGCCACCACGGAAGCCCCCGCGGTCACGAAGGCCGGGACGAAACGGTGGGTGATCAGGAGCAGGACCAGGAAGACACCCATCACGACCAGGAAGGCCTCGCCGAGCAGCGTCTTCACGGGCGTCGAGAAGCCGGCGTCCTTGCGCTTCTGCTCCAGACGATCCCACAGCGGCGGGGTCTTGAAGCGTCCGGGCACGGTCTTGGTCGCCTCTTCGCCGTCGTGCCACAGGCGCAGGGTGCGCGCCCTGCCCGCCTCCGCGCTGACCGGGTCGAGGCGCTCTCGGAGGGTCGTCTCGCGCCGGCTGCGGCGCTTGTGCCACAAGACCACGCCGATCCCCCACGACGTGGCCACCAGGCCGAAGACGGCCCAGCCGGCAACGAGGGTCTCGGGGCTTCTGGCTGCGGGGAACACGGCGGTGATCTCGGGATTCTGGCTGTGGATCGGGAAGCGCTCTGGGCGCGGCTCAGATGAACTTGCGGCGCTGGAACACGCTCGCCGGCAGGGACAGCCCCTCCTCGTGCATACGCTCGAGCATCTGCGGTCGGATGTCGCAGGCCTCGAAGTAGCCCTTGGCGTGGCCCTGGGCGTCGATCCCCTCCTGCTTGAAGCGGAAGAGGTCCTGCATGAGGATCACCTCGCCTTCCATTCCGGAGACCTCGGCGACCGAGACGACCTTGCGCCGGCCGCCCGTCATGCGCGCGATGTGGATCAGGAGGTCGAGCGTGGAGGCCATCTGGTCGCGGATCACGTGGATCGGGAACTTCAGACCCGCCATGCTCACCATGTTCTCGATCCGCCGCAGCGCGTCGCGCGTCGAGTTCGCGTGCACGGTCGTCATCGAACCCTCGTGGCCGGTGTTCATGGCCTGGAGCATGTCCAGGGCCTCCGCACCGCGGACTTCGCCGATGATGATGCGGTCGGGCCGCATGCGCAGGGTGTTGCGCAGGAGGTCGCGCTGCGTCACCTCGCCCTTGCCCTCGATGTTGGCGGGACGCGTCTCGAGTTGCACGACGTGATCGCGCTGGAGCTGCAGCTCCGCCGCGTCCTCGATGGTCACGACGCGCTCGCCGGATGGGATCCATTTCGAGAGCACGTTGAGCATCGTGGTCTTGCCCGTGCCCGTGCCGCCCGAGACGACGATGTTCATCTTGCAGCGCACCGCCGCCTCCAGGAACATGCACATGTCCTGGCTCCACGATTCCAGGTCGACCAGCCTTTTCGCGTCGATCGGGACGCCGGCGAACCGGCGCACGCTCATCGTCGGACCGCTCAGCGAGAGGGGCGGGATGATCGCGTTGACGCGCGAGCCGTCGGGGAGGCGCGCGTCGAGCATGGGCGAGGCCTCATCGATGCGGCGTCCCACGCGGGCCGCGATGCGGTGGATCACCTGCATCAGGTGCGCCTCGTCGCGGAAGCGCGCGCTCGACATCTCGAGCCGGCCCTCCCGCTCGATGTAGATCTGGCCCGGGCCGTTGACGAGGATGTCGCTGATCGACGGGTCGCGCAGCATCTCCTCGATCGGCCCCAGGCCGAAGATCTCGTCCATGACCTCGCGCAGGAGCTGCTGCTTCTCCGCGGTGGTCAGCGGGGTGCGCTGCTCGTTGAGCAGGAGGTCGACCCGGCGCAGGCACTCGTCGCGCAACTCCTGCGCGGGCAGCTTCTGCGCAGCGACGAGGTCCAGGGTCTCCATCAGCCGGCGCTGGACGCGCACCTTGAGATCCTGGCGGAAGAAGTGGTGGTCGCGCGTGCGGACGTCGGCCGGCTCGGTCGGATGGGTGGGGTTCGCCATGATGTGCCGATCCTACCGTTCCGCGGGATGGGTCTGGGCCGTCACCAGGGCGGCAAGGTCGTGCAGATCCTTGCGCAGGTCCGAGCGCGGCGCGGCCTGCGAAAGGGTCTGGCCGAGGTTGATGGACCGGAGCGTCCCCTCGAAGTCGTTGCTGAGGCGGTGGATCGGCATCCCATCCAGGGCCTTGCGCGCCTCGTCGTAGCCGATCATCGTGCCGCGCTTGCGGAAGCGGTTGACCACGAACAGGATCCGCTCGCGCGGGACCCGCAAGTCGGAGAGGGCGATGAGCATCGCCCGAGCACAGCGAATGTCGATCACGGCGAGCTCGAAGACGATCAGCGTCAGGACGCTCGACTGCGCCAGCGACGCAGCCACGTCCATGGGCATGCGCGGGGCGTCGATGACCGTGTACGCGAAGGCCTGTCGGCAGGCCGCGAGGGCCGCGTCCAGCTGGTCGTAGGGCATGGGAAGCGGATCGGCGAAGTTCACCGTCGCGGGCGACAGGAGCAGGTGCAGTCCCTGCGGAGTCGCGAGCGCCGTGGAGGTGATGAGCTGCGCGTCGATCGTCCCGCGCTGGGCCAAGACGTCGACGATGCCGTAATTCCCCTGGACTCCCAGGTAGGTCGCCACGGCACCGTAGAAGCGGTCCATGTCGATGAGGAGCACCGGCTGCTCGGTCGACAGACGCAGTTCGTCCGCCAGGTTGATGGCGACCGTCGTGCACCCGCAGCCCCCGCTGGCCGAGAGCACGGTGACGATGCTGCCGCCGAGGCCTCTCGCAGCGCCCGAGTCCTGGAGAAGGCGGCGCAGCACGGGGGGGAGGTCCCCGACCAGGCTGCCCTTGGGCAGGCAGCGGCGCGCGCCGACCTGCATGGCTTCCTCGAGCACCTGGCCGCGCGGATCCCGACACAGCACGACGAAGCGCGTGTTGGGGAACTTGCGCACCAGCGGCTCGATGCCCGCCAAGGTGGCCATCGGCTGGGGATCGGCGTCGATCAACGCGACCGCGGCCTGACGGTTCTCCAGGCGCTGGGCCAGCTCGCGCAGATCGGGGCAGACGCCGAACTGGCGCGCGACCTCGGGCGTGTTCTCCAAGGCGAGATCGACCGCGCGCTCGGTTTCCCGCTCGCGCGTCATCAACACGACTTCGTTGCGGTCCGCCACTCGATCGACTCCTGGTGCTATTCCTTCGAGGCGGGCCGGGTCTGGCCGTCCGGCGTGGGCTCGACCGTGCGCGCCATGCTGATCGCCGGCGCCCGGTCGTAGCTCATCCACGCACCCGGACCCTTGAGTCGATCGAGGCCCATCTGCTTCATCCACTCGGCGTCCGCGGCGGACACGCGCGGCGGGGCCCGGACCTCCGCCCGCCCGTGGCTGTTGCCCTCCAGCCGCCCCCCCAGGTACAGCTGCCAGTCGCTCGGGTCGACGTGGGTATCGCCCGGCAACGGCAGCAGCGACGTCTCCGAGACGGGCTCCACGAGCGATGCGGTCACGAGGACCAGCAGCTCGGTCTCGCCCTTCTTGTACTGCACCGAGCGGAAGAGCGCTCCCAGGATGGGCAGATCGCCCAGGCCCGGGACGCGCGAAGACTGCGCGGTCGTGCGCTCGCTGAGCAGGCCGGCCATGGCGAAGGTCTGGCCGCTCTTCATCTCGAGGGTCGTCTCGGCGCGGCGTGTCAGGAAGGCGGGGGTGCGGATGAAACCGGCCGCGGTCGCGGTCTCGACCGTATCGGAGACCTCGCTCGCTTCCGAGGAGACCTCCAGCCGGATGGCGCCGTCCCCGAGCACGGTCGGTCGGAACCTCAGGCTGATGCCGAAGGGCTTGAACTGGATCGAGATCGCGGCCGCCCCGCCCGTGCCGCCGCCCTGGACGATCGGGATCGGGATCTCGCCGCCGGCCAGGAAGCTCGCCTCCGCGCCCGAGAGCGCGACCAGGTTGGGCTCGGCCAGGACGTGCAGGTATTCGTTCTCCGCCAGGGCCCGGACGAACACCTCGAGGTCACCCCGCGACAGTCCGCCGAACAGGGTCACCGACGGGCTCATCGCGTTCTGGCCGAACAGGAAGGGGTTGTTCCCCGTGGCCGGCAGACCCGTGGGCGGGACGACCGAGGTCTGGTTCAGAGAACCGAGGTTCGAGCCGCCGAACGCCGTGCTGCCCGCGACCACCCCGTTGAAGGCCAGCGAGCGGATCGCGGTGCGGCTGACCTCGGCCATGCGCACCTGGACCTGGACCTGCTGCACTCCCGCGAGCGAGGTCATGTCGACGAAGTTGACCCTCTGGGCCTCGAGATACTTGTGCAGGATCTGCGCCTGCTCCGCGCGCTCGAGCGTGCCGGATACGAGCACCACGTTCTGCGACTGGCTGACCTTGATCCCGCTCCCGGGGAAGATCGTGGAAAGGTCCGTCGAGAGGCGTCCGAGGTCGGAGTTCACCTCGATCTTGGCCTCCAGGGTCTGGCCGGTCTCGCTCCACACCATCACGCTCGTCGTCCCCACCGCCTTGCCGGTGACGAGCAGGAGCTCCGGGGTCAGCAACTGCACGTCGGCCACGGTGGGGTCGGTCAAGGAAACGCCCTTCGCGGGCCAGGGCACGCTCATGTGCTGCGAGCGCCCGACGAAGAGGGAGAGGGTCTTGGCCTCTCCCTGCGCTGCCGCGGCGCGGCCCGCGCGGGCGACGTGAGCGGCGCGTGCCGAGCCCGCCAGCCCCGCCGCGAGCGCGAGCACGAGGACGAGGCCGCCGGCGGACGTGATCTTCTCCCGGGTCATGTGCATGGTGGATTCCCTCTCGCTCTCACGCGCCGCGCGCTCAGTGGTCCGGCTTCCGCTCGGGCAGGTCGAACTTCTTGATCTCCTCCACCCCTCCACGGACGATGCGCGTCTCCCACTGGGGCTTGACGGTCTGCGCCGCGTTGCGTTCGGTCTCGAGCTTCTTCCGGTCGAGCTCGATCTTGAAGATCTCCGCCTCCTTGCGCGTGCGCTCGATGTCGTACTGGGCGCGCTCCATGTCGTAGGCGGCCTTGGTGCGCTGGCGCTCGAACTCACGGTCGGCTTCCTTCTGCCTCTCCAGGAACCTCTTCGTCGCCCGGCCCTCGACCTCGGCGAACGCAGGCGAGAGGTTCGGGAGGCGGGTCCCCTGGGTCCCGACGGCGGCGACGTCCATCGGATTGCGCAGCGCGATCGAGACGCTTCCGCGCTGGCGCGCCAGGTAGAGCATCTCGGCTTGCTTGGTGTCGACGAGGAGGGTGACCGTCGAGGGCGACGGCTTGCCCTTGAATTCCTCCCCGCCCGTCGCGCTGACGACCGTCTGGTCGCCCACGCCGAGGACGTAGATGCCCTGGAGCAGGGTCATCGACATGGGCTGGTCGCCGAGTCCCTCGTCGTCCTTGAGCTGGATCGAGGCCAGCACGTCGACCATGCAGCCGGGATACAAGAGGCCCTCGATCCCGCCCGACTCCGTGAGCGGGATGCTGACGGCGCGCTTGCCCTCGCGGAGCGTGCCGGCCAGCTTGACGCCCATGCCCTCGGCCGAGGTGAAACAGGCGGGGTCGAAGAGCTCACCCTTCTTCATGGGCTTGCGCAGCACCTGGCCGATGACCGCGGCGGGCTGCGAGAAGGAGTTGGCCGGCGCCTCCTTGGAAGAGCACGGGCGAATCTCCACGGCATCGGTCTCGACCACCTTGAATGCCTCGAGATCGCGTGAGGCCACGAGGAACGAGGTCTCCCCGGCTTCGCCATGGTTTGCGACGGGTCCCCCTGCGGTCTTGCTCCCACCCTGGATCGCGACGACGAAGACCGCCGCGCAAAGCGCTGCGACCACGCCAAGGACCGACAACAGGACTATGGACCATTTCATGATCGAACGTCTCCTTGCCGCCGGGCTGCCGGGATCCCGGTGGCCCAAGCTCCCCATGCGCGGGGCTTGATTTCAACCGCCCTGCAGGGGGTCAGGGCGCTTCGTAGGGGGATGGCATGCAGCAGATTGATGGGTATCCGGTCCGCAGGCGGCCTGCGGGGCACCTATGCCGCATCGGTCGGAGCGGGCGCTACCTGAAGGGGAATCCTGAACGTCGCAGGCGCTCTTCCCGACGCAGGCGGCAGCAGCTGGATGGGCCCCCCGCGGGCGGATCTTGGGAAAATCGGCCGGGCGATCGGGCCGTCTCAGAGAGGCCCTTCCTTGACCAGGGTCGCCTTCCCGGTGAGGGTGGGCGGGTTCGGGAACAGCGACACGTTCAGCAAGTTGATGTCGGTGTAGTTCACCACGACCGTGCAGGTCAGTTGCGTGCCGGGAGCAGAGCTCACCGCCGGGGAAAGGGTCCTCGTGAAGGGCGGGGTCGTTCCGCTCTTGCCGCAGCCGGTCATCACGCTGGCGACGGCGGCCTGCCAGGAGGCGTCCGTGGCGCCCTGGAGAGCGGCCGCACGCGCGCCCTCGCGCGCGGCGTTGGTGATGCACTGGAACTTCAAGAACGCCCAGCCGTACTCGATCATCCCGAACAGGAGCAGGAACAGGAGCGGGAAGAAGATCGCCGCTTCGATCACCGCGAGCCCGCGGCGTGCGGGGCGTCGGATCAGCTTCTGCATAACCAGGATCCTCCAGCAGCCAGGGCCGTCCCCGCGAAGATCGCCAGACCGTAGGGCATCGGCTGGCCCTCGTCGGCCGCCGGCATGAGGCGCGCGGCGTCGCGGAACGACCCGATTCCAAAGACGGGTTGGAAGAGGCCGAACGCGGCGCCGGAGAGGCTTCCCAGGACGGCGCCGAGCCTCCTCTTGAAGAGAGCGTACGCGATGGCAAGGAGCACGCCGCACAGGCACACGGCGAAAAGCGCGGCGACTCCGTTCACGATCCCGAGCCAGGCCCCGATCGCCCCCATCAGCTTGGCATCCCCCGCCCCGCCGCCGGCGAAGACGAACAGGATGACGAAGGGGGCAGCCAGGATCGCGGTCGCCGCGAGCGAATCGAGGAGCCCGGAGACGCCGCACGCCCAGGTCGAGCCGACCCACCCGCACAGCAGGAGTGGCCCCGTGATCAGGTTGGGGATCCGGCGGAAGCGAAGGTCCAGCCCTGCAGCCGCCAGCGTGGCACACAGGACGGTGCCCCACTGGATGGCAGGGATCGGATGCTCGAACAGCGTCGTCGACCACATCGTGGTGGCGTGCACCGCGAGCGAGCGCTCGAGGACGGCCCTAGAGCGCGTCGTGCAGGGTTTGGAATTTGTCCTTGACCTTCGTGCCGATCGCGCTGACGACCGCGATCAGAGCGACCACGATCAGGCCGGCGATGATGGCGTACTCGACGGTCTCCAGACCCTTCTCATCGGTCAGAAAACGTTGGCTGATGCTCACGTTGAATGGATTTCCGGGAAGGCCGCTGCCGCGCGAGGCAGCGGGCTTTCCCTGTGGTGGTGGCTTGTCGGGAGGGGCCCGGGGCCGCGCTCAGAGCGCGTCGTGCAGGGCTTGGAACTTGTTCTTGACCTTGGTGCCGATGGCCGTCATCAGCGCGATGAGGGCGACGACGATCAGGCCCGCGATGATCGCGTACTCGACCGTTTCGAGGCCCTTCTCGTCGCACAGGAAGCTCTTGAACGACTTCATGATGGAACTCCTACTTGAAAGAAATTGTCGGTGAGGTGGTTGAAGCCCCGTGGGCTGCGGCGATCGCAAGCTCGTCCGCTCCCGCGGAGGGGTGGGGACGCTACCTGGAACCGGCAAGGTCTCGGTTGGACCTCGGCCAACCTATCGGCTCGCCGACGCGCCGACTTGGCCTCATGACAGGATTTCCCGCCCCCTCGCGGTCGTTTCCCTGCGGCGGGTCCCAGTGGCTGGCGGGCGAGCACGAGAAGAGCATTCGATACGAGCGGCGCCACGAGTGGAAAATCGTTCGACCGCGCGCGTTCTTTCGATGGACACTGGCGCCCCGGAAAGAATTGCTGTGTCGCGCCCGGGGGGAGCATCCGCGATCCGCCCTTCAGGCCTGGCCCGGGTCTCGACGTCGCGCACGACGAAGGAGCCTCGTGAAAATCCTTCGCGATGGAGGGGCCCGGGCCGTGTCGCTCCACAGATCGGAGGTCTCGCAGGACGAAGAGGGAGGGACAAGGAAGCCCATGACACCTCCCGAACTTCGTCCAGAAGCCCACCTCCTCCATCGCCGCTGCGAGCTCGGCCGACGCGGGTCGATCGCGGTTTACGTGGCGATCGCGTCGCTCGTTCTGATCGGGGTCGTCGGTCTGACGATCGACACGGCGTACACGACGACCGCGCGCATGGAGCTGCAGGGCGCCGCGGACGCCGCGGCGCTGGCGGGCGCGGCCAAGATCCAGGCCGCCGGACAGACGAGCTACAACCTGGTCCGGCAGGCCGCGGTCGACGCTGCGAAGAAGAACGCCGTCGTGGGCTGCTGCCCGACCGGCGTCGTCCTGGACCCCAACCCGGGCAACGTCGCGACCGGCGACGTGGTGGTCGGGAAGTGGAAGTTGAACGGCGCCACGGGCACGTACTCCTTCGATCCGCTCGACCCCACCCCGGACGCGGTCCAGGTGAGGGCGCGCTGCGCCACGGGCGCCCTCAATCCCCCGCTGCAGCTCTTCTTCGGGCCGGTCTTCGGACAGGCGACCAGCGAGGGCGGCCGTTCCTCGATCGCTCGCCTGGGGTCGACCGAAGATCCCCTGTTCGTGATCCTGAACCCGGCCAAGTCGGGCGCATTCGCCGTCAGCTCAACGCCCACCGTGGACGTGAGCGCCGGCTCGATCCAGGTCAACTCGTCGAACGCGTGCGCGCTGACCATCACCTCGACTTCGACCACGGTCACAGCGCAGAAGACCAAGGTCGTCGGCCACGCCTGTCCCAACGGCAAGCTCAAGGGCACGCTGATCGAGCTCGCGCCGTCCCTTCCCGACCCGCTCGCCTCCCTGCCCGAGCCCAGCAGCTCCGGCATGACGAGTCTTCCGGCGATCACCGCAGCGGGCACCTACAACCCGGGCTACTACCCCACCGGCATCAAGCTGACCAGCGGTGCCGTCACGCTGAACTCCGGCATCTACATCATCGGGAACCAGTCGCCAGGCGTCGGCGTCGACATCTCGAGCTCGAGCTCCATCACAGGGACCGGCGTGATGCTCTTCCTGCAGAGCGGCGCCCGCCTGAAGACCGCCGGAGCAGCGACCCTCACGCTGACGCCGCCGACCTCGGGCACGTACTCGGGAATCACGTTCTTCAAGGCGCGCGCCAACACCACTGCGGACAGCATCCGCGGCAGCGGCGCGATCAGCCTGCAGGGCACGCTGTACCTGGCGGGCGCCAACTTCGACACGGCTGGGACCGGGACCCGCACGTTCGGACGCATGGTCGCCGACACGCTCACCATCGCGGGCAGCTCCAAGTACACGATGACGGGCGTCGGGTCCCTGACCCTGGGACACAAGTACGTGTTCCTCGCGCAGTAGGCCACTAGGGGAAGCTCGCCTCGATGCGCTGCCCGCGCCGGTCGACGCGCGGCAGCGCGCTCCCGCTCCGCACGTAGACCGCATAGGCATCGTCGCGATAACGCGCGTCCCAGCCGCTCTCCCCTTCCAACGCTGCGCACACCCTCGAGGCGACCGGCGCGAGCACCGCGTCGGTGGGATAGCGCTCGAGCGTCGCGCGCCAGCCTTCGCGAGCGGCGTAGAAGTCGCGGTTCTCGAGGGCGGCACCGGGCGGATAGGCGGCCTCGTAGCGCCCGTCGAAGCTGACCCGCACGAGCGGGTGCAGGCGCCAGGAGACATAGGCTCCGGCGGTGAAAGGGGTCATCAGGTTGCCGTGGAAGCCCGACTCGCGGAGGTAGCTCACGGCACCGGCGGGGTACAGGAGAACAGCGTGCTCGCCCGGGTTCGCCGGCACGCGCAGCCGCCAGGGCTCCTCGCGCGCGAGCACGACGGCGCTCACAGTGCCGACGATCACCCACACCGCCGCCTGCGCGCGACGGCGCCGCATCCACGCGCTCTCGAGGAGCTGCGCGAGCTCCGTGCCCCGAATCCAGGCCGGGACGAGCGAGCACCAGACCACCGCGTAGATCGCGAGGTGCCGCTCGTGGAGGCCGGCGGCGAGGAACGCGGCCGCGAGGAGCGGCCACCCCTCGAGGCGCCTCCACCCGCGCCTCGCCACGGCGTAGGTGGCGACGAGCACCGAGAAGCCGAAGACCGCCGTGATCGCCGGCGCCTCGCGCCAGACCGGGTCCCACTCGGTGACGAGCGATCGATCGAAAGCGATCCCTTGCCAGAGCGCGGGCACGAACTTCCACCCGTAGGGATTCGCGAGGACGAGCACCGCCATGGCTGCGAGGACCAGGGCGAGGTGCCGCGCGGGCCGGCCGCGCAGCCGCGCTTCGACCGCGTGCAGGGCGACGAGCACGAAGCCGACGACGAAGCCGGCGTGCAGATTGAGCCAGACGGCGTGGCCGGCGAGCCAGGGCACGATCCATCCGCGCCGGCCGCGTCGGTCCGCCTCGAGCGCAAGGAGCAGCACCGCCGTGAAGAGCAGCGTGAAGACCTGGGCCCGCAGCGTGCTGAAACCGGTCGCGAGCAGGAGCGCCACGATCGGGGCGAGCGGTGCGAGCGAGCCCCACGTGGCACCTCGACGGCGGGCCCCGGCGGCGCAGAGGAACGCGATGCCTGCCGCCAGGGAATACTTGAGGAGGAGCAACCCCGCGGCGCCCGTCGCGCTCGTCAGGAGAAACAGGATCGCGCCGCTCCCCCACTCATGGTGGACCGACGGGAACAGCGTGGGGGTGTAGGCGAAGCGGTCCTCGAGCGGCACGTGTCCGATCGAGACCGCCTCGCGCGCGAGCGCCATCAGGTGGTAGACGTCGGGGTCGACGAAGTTCTCGCCCGAGATCGCGGCCAGGAACAGCAGGAAGAGCGCCGTGGGCGCGAGGATCGCGAGGAGGCGATCCGCACGCGGCGGAGCGGTCGGACGAGGCGCGGAGGCGGGAGGCTCGATGGCGGGCCGAGGTTAGACCCGCGCGGGTTCGGGAACCAGACCGCGCGCGCCGCTAGACTCGCACCCGACCATGGAGTCTGCGTTCTCGCGGCGGAGGCGACTCGGGATCGCGCTCTCCCTGGGCGCGGCGAGCGCCCTGTTCTCGTGGTTCTGCTTCCGCTCGCCGGGTGCCAAGTCGGACTTCGCCTACTGGTGGACCGCGGCGCGGATCCTCGTCCACGGCGGCGATCCCTACCTCGCACACCCCGGGTCGGAGGGATGGCCGCTGCCCGATCCCTTCTTCTACCCGCTGCCCGCCCTCTTCCCGGTCCTGCCCCTCGCCTGGCTGCCGATGCCGCTCGCCGGCGCGATCCTGATGGGCGTCTCGGGCGGGGTGCTCGCCTGGTGCCTCTCGCGCGACGGCGCGCACCGCCTGTGGCTCTTCGCGAGCGCCCCCTACGTCGTGGCGCTCAAGGTCGGACAGTGCTCGCCGATCGTGCTCGCCGCGGCGTTCCTGCCGGGACTCGGCTGGCTCCTGCCGTGGAAGCCGCAGATCGGTCTGCCCGTGTTCGCCTACCGGCCGACTCTTCGCGCCGCCCTGCTCGCGGCCGCTGCGGTGGGCGCGAGCTTCCTCGTCCTGCCGGGCTGGGTCTCGGGTTGGCGCGCGAACGTGGCGACGCTCGAGTTCCACCCCGCGCCGATCCTGACGCTCGCAGGTCCGCTCCTGCTCCTGGCCCTTCTGCGCTGGCGACGCGCGGAGGGGCGCCTGTTCCTGGCGATGGCCTGCGTGCCGCAGCTCCTGTTCTTCGCCGACCAGCTCCCGCTCCTCCTCGTCGCGCGCACGCGGCGACACTCGGCGCTGCTCGCCGCGACGAGCCTCCTCGCCTTCGCAGGCTGGTACTCGCGGCTCGAGCCGGGCGATTTCTACGTGATGGAAGCCAAGTACTGGGTCCTCGGTCTCGTGTACCTGCCCGCGCTGGCGATCCTGCTCCTCGACCGAAAGGATCCGCCCGCGCCCGGGCCTCCCGTTTCAGGGTGAATCCGGGGAGGGTCCCCTACCTCGTCGAGTGCGCGCGCCGCCATGCCTCGCGGCGCTGCGCCCGTTCCCCGCGCTCCTTCTCCGAGGGCTCGTTGCTCCAGTCGAGCGTGCTCTCGACCACCGCTTCGCCCCGCTTGAGGCGGAAGGCCTTCTTCGGCGCCCCTTGGCGCAAGAGGTCGGTGATCGCGTCGCGATCCTTCACGTCGGCGCCGTCGATCGAAAGGATCACGTCGCCGTCCTTCCAGCCGGCCGCGCTGGCCTGGCTGTCCTTGAAGACGCTGCGCACGGTCGTGCCGTCGAGCGAGACGCCCATCCGGCGGCGCTCCGCGGCCTTCATGTCGGTGCGGTCGAGGAGGTGGTCGAGCTCGGCGAAACCCCAGGCCGCGACCGCAGCGACCAGCGCGGAGTGCTGCTCCTGCGCCGGGTCGACGGACTCGAACACATCGAACTGCGTGTGGTGCACGCGCTCGTAGCCTCGCTCGCTCTGCTTCCAGATGAAACCCGGCACGCCGGCCTGGAGGAAGGGAGCGTGGTCGGAGTCCCCCGAGTTCTCCAGGCCGTCGGTCTCCTCGACGCGGAAGGGGAAGGCGGGGTGGAGCGCCTTCACCGGCGCGAACACGCGCTCGAAGTCGTCGAGCATGGAGTAGTTCGCGCCGAGGGAGAGGACCGCCGTGCCGCCGGTGTCGTGGATCAGGGCGAGGCTGGTCTTCTCCATCTCGTCCTTGTGCGCCTTGATGTAGCCGGCCGAACCGAGCAGGCCCTCCTCCTCGCCTCCGAAGAGGACGAAGCGGATCGTGCGCCGCGGCCGGCCTCCCGCCGCGGAAACGAGGCGCGCGGCCTCGATCGTCACGGCGCTGCCCGTGCCGTTGTCCTGCGCGCCTTCGGCCGCATCCCAGGAATCGAGGTGCCCGCCGAGGACGACGTACTCGTCGGGGTGCTCGGTCCCCTTCAAGTCGGCGACGACGTTGCAGCAGGGCACGGGCCCGGGCGAGAGCACGTTCCTGACGTCGAACTCGAGCTCGACCACCTCGCCAGCCTCGAGCCGGTGCTTCAGGTCGTCGTACTGGACGTTCAGGAGCTGGATCTGCACCTGGCGCGGCGGCTTCTCCGCTTCGACCCGCTGGTTGCCACCCATGTGCAGGCGACCGTTCCTCGATCCAGGGCGGACGAAGCCCAGGACGCCCGCGGCCTCGCAGGCTTCGCGCACCTCGCGGCCGACCTTTCCCGAGGGCGGAGGGTCCGCGGAAACGATCCAAGCCCCGCCGAGCCTGGCCTTGACCGCCTCGAGCGCCGCCTCGGTCGACGGCTGGAGGATCGCGGGCCCGCGCTTCGGCCCGCCGGTGCCCGGGCTCCAGGCGGAGGTCAGGAAGGTGTAGTCGATCTCCTGCGGCGCGACCATGCCGCCGCTCGCATACCCGCGCTCGAAGGCGGTGGGGAACTCGCCCCACTGCTCCAGCCGCGCGTCGAGGCCGAAGGACCGGAATTGCTGCGCCGCCCACTGCGCGGCCTGGTCGTAGCGGGCCGTGCCGGTCAGGCGCGGACCGATCGTCTTGCACAGCGTCTTCAGGTGCTCCTGGACCCGGTTGTCCTTCTCTCCGAGCTCGAGGATGCGCGCGAGGACGGCGTCGCCGGCCGCCGGAGCGACCTGCGGCGGAGCCGGGAGAGGGCGTGCGAGGGCGAGCGAGAGGAGCGCGGGGAATGCGATGAGGCTGAGGGTCTTCATGTCGGGTGCGCGAGGGTTGCGGGAGCCTAGCAGAACCGCTGCGCGAGCGTTCCGCGGGGACACAGGCCGTGCTCGGCGCGACGGTTGACGCGGACCGCGCGGGCCGCGGACACTGATCCCATGCCCATCCGCGCCGGCAGCGGAGCCCCGACCCTGCTCCTGGTCCCGACCAGGCTCGAGGCACGCGAGCTGGCTGAGCTGGGAGGCTTCGAGCCCGGACTCGCGCTCGAGAAATGCTGCGGCTTCGGCCCGATCGCCGCGGCAGCTCGCACCTCGGCCCTGATCGAGAGGCTCTCCCCCGCGCGGATCCTCCTGCTCGGGATCGCGGCGAGCCTCGATGTCGCCGCACTCCCCGTCGGCTCCGCCGTCCGGGTCGCGCGCGTGGCGATCGACGGGCTCGAGACGGCCGGGTTCGCACAGGCACCCGGCATCCGCGAGACGATCGACCTCGCGATCCCGCGTGCCGGCGGATCGGCGGAAGCGGACGGGAGGCTTCTTCTGACGGTCCTCGCGCCATCCGACTCCCTCGCGCAAACCGCGGAGCGGCGCCATCGGTTCCCCGACGCGATCGCCGAGGACATGGAGGGCTACGGCGTCGCCGTGGCGTGCGCGCTCGCCGCCGTCCCGCTGGTCATCGTCCGCGGGATCTCGAACGCTGCCGGCGACCGCGACCGATCGGGCTGGAAGATCCGCTCGGCCCTGGCCGCGGCGCGCGCGAAGGCGCTCGACCTCTTGCGCGAAGGCGAGTGGGACCTGGCGCGATGACCCGGCGGCTGAGGATCGGAATCTCGCCCTGCCCCAACGACACGTTCGTCTTCCACGGGTTGATCGAACGCCGCGTCGACCCGCGCGGGCTCGACCTCGCGATCGAGCTCGCCGACGTCGAGGAGCTGAACCGCGGCTTCGCCCGCGGCGAGCTCGACGCAGCCAAGTGCAGCTTTCACGCCGCCTTGCGCCTTCCTCCCGGCGCCGTCGTCCTGCCCTCCGGCTCGGCCCTGGGCTTCGGCGTCGGGCCGCTCCTGCTCTCCGGAAGCCGCGCGCGGGGCCTCTTCCCCGAAGCGCGCGTGCTGTGCCCGGGCGAGGGGACGACCGCGCACCTGGTCTACCGCCTCTTCCACCCGCGCGAGGGCCACGTCGAGCAGGCCGTCTTCTCCGACATCCTCCCGCGGCTCCAGCGCGGCGAGGCCGATTTCGGCGTGTGCATCCACGAAGCGCGCTTCACCTTCCAGGAGCGCGGTCTCGCGCTGGTCGAGGATCTGGGCGACACCTGGGAGCGACGGACGCGCCTGCCGCTGCCGCTCGGCGGGATCCTGGCGCGGCGCGATCTCGGCGAGGACACGCTCGCGCGCCTCACGCTCGCGATCCGAGGCTCGCTCGAGCACGCCCGGTCGCATCGGGAGGAGGCGCTCGCGACGATGCGGCGCCACGCCCAGGAGATGGACGACCTCGTGCTCTGGAAGCACGTCGATCTGTACGTCAACGCCTGGACGAGGGATCTCGGGGCGGAGGGCGCGAACGCTCTCCGCAAGCTCGGGGAGATCGCGAGGGAGGCGGGACTCGTGCCGTCCGACGCAGCGCCGATCGAAGTCTTCGAGCCGCGCTCTCGCCCCGATCACTCGCCGTAAGCGAGCTCGAGCACGGCGGTGTCCCGTTTCACGGGAAGCTTCCCCGGGGGGTTCCCTGCGGGCGGTTCCCCGACCGGGGCTTCCCCGCGGATCTCGGGCCCGAGCGTCACCACGAAGAGCCGGCCGTAGTCCTTCTCGGAGAGCGCCGGGCCCTGCGGTGTGCTCTCCAGATTCGCGATCTCGCCACCCAGGGCCTGTGCGAGTGCCGGGATCGTGTTCGAGTGTCCCGCCACGACGCTGACGGATCCGACCGGCAGCGCCTCGATCCGTGCGGCGAGCTCGGCTGTGTTGGCGGCCCGGACGATTTCGACCTTCAGGTTCCCGGCCTGCGCGAGCGGCTCCAGCGTCTCACGCGTGCGGTGGAACTCGCTCGCGAAGAGGTGGCTGACCCCCGCGCGCGCGAGCAGCCTCGAAAGCGCCTGGGCGCGCTTCCTCCCGGCCCCGGAGAGGCCCGGGTCGCTGGGATCCGCGCCGGGGTCCTTCTCGGCGTGACGGAGCAGGATCGCGGTCGCGAGGACCCTTCCCTCCCCCCGCCCACGCGCCGGGCTCCCTTGCGCGCGGCGAACCCATTCCAGCCCGCGCAATCCCAGAACGGACAGAAGAGGCAGGCCGAGCGCCAGAGCGCGCCGAGTGGCGAGGTCAGGTCTTCTTGCCGCCCGCGTCACGCACCTCCAGCATCTCCTTGCGGATGTCCTGGGCGATGTTCTTGACGTCCTGCATCGCCTTCCGTACGCGGGAGGTGGCGGCCTTGTTGCCCGTCTCGGCCTTCTCGATTTCGACGCGCGCGTCGTTGACGACCTGCACCAGGCGCTCGTAGTTCTGGCTCATCGCGTGGCTTTCCTGATCTTCTCCGGTGGGTCCTCGGGTGCTTCCAGCCTCCCCGGCGGGCCTCGCAGGGGCCTGGAAAGCGCACCTGTAGGCCACATTCCACGCCCGGGATCAAGCCTCTGGGCGCTGCCAGTTGGGACTGGTGTCTCGCCCGGGGCCCCCCAGCCGAGACCGAGGCCTCCACTCAAACCGTTAGGACCCAACGAGTTGAGACCTCGGAACGCATCCGGATCGAGCCCTCCAAGGCGCAGCACGCAGCGCCACTCCCAGGGAGTCACCGGGAGGATCGACAGGCGCTGCGCGGGGCGCAGGACGAGCGTTCCGCGGAGCTCCTCGCGAGATCGCAGAGGTCGATCGGGAGGAACCCGGGAGCTTTCGCATCGCGAGACCCGGGGCGCGCAGGCGGCGTCGAACGAGAAGACCCCCGGGGTCGGACTTCATCAACCCGTACTGCCTGGGGGGAGCCCTGCCAGCCATTGCCCCGAAACTCTACGGACTAAGGGGGTCTTGCGCCGATCGAGAAAGTGGCTAGCCTGGAAATCATCATGAAGAAGGCATCCTGGATCGCTGCTCTGCTCCTGCTCTCAGCCGGGGTCCTGGCGGAGCGACTGGGCTCGAGAGCGCGCCCTGTCGATGATCCGCCTCCCGAACCGGTGACCTGCCCGCTGTGCGGCGGAAACCCGCAGCTGCATTTCCTGCGCACGTTCGCGATCGTCTCGGCGGGCGAGCGAGCCGCCGCGCTGGCTCTGCGCTGGTGACGCGCACCCGCCGGCAGGCGGGGTGTGGCGGGAGTGCATGGGAATCGAACCCACCGGCCCCGCTGTTCACGAAGCCCAACCGGCTTTGAAGGCCGGGCGGCACACCAGCACCGATCCACTCCCGAGCGGAGCACCCAGACTACACGCCCGACGCCGTCCGTTCACGCCAGGCCGGATAGGACCTCGAGGTAGCGCGCGACCTCGGGCGATCCGGGCACGGGCGCCCACGGCGCCACCTCCTCGGTTCGAGGAGGCGCGTACGGGCCCGCCTTGACCTCGAACCACACCGTGCCGGGCTCGAGTCCGAGCAGCGTGTGCCACGCGCCGGCCGGGACCTCGGCGACGAAGGTCGGCCCCCCCGGCGAGAGCACGGCTCGCTCGATGACGCGGCCGGCGTCGTCGAAGAGAAGGATCGCGCCGCGGCCGCACAGGACTGCCAGCGTCTCGACCTTGGGTGGCGCGAGGTGCCGGTGCGGCTGCACGTAGGTCCCCGGCTCGGTCGCGTTGAGCAGGCGGTGGATCGCGTCCTCCAGGTTGTGGAGGTTGTCGTTCATCCGCAGGCGCGGGCTCTTCCGTGCGGCCGCGACCAGCGTCTCCAATCGCTCGGCGTCGACTCGATTCACGGCGTCTCCCGCGGCTTCACGGCGGTCGCGACCCGTCCGGATCTCCCGGGCAGCTCGACGTAGGCGAGGTCGCACGCCGGCAGCCGCTCGGGCGGCATCGAGCCGGCGATCTCGGCCAGGGTCGAGAGGCGCACGCCCTCGGCGGTGAGCTTCGCGAGCAGCCGGCCGAGCACGGCCTGGTAGGGTCCCCCCTCGACCTCCGCGTGCACGGCGAGCACGGCCGGATCGCTTCCGGAGAGATCCCCGAGCAGCGCGCGCAGGAGCTCGTCCTCGCCGCGCAGGCCGAGCGTGAGCAGCTCCTCGATGCAGCGCCCGACGGTCGGGATCTGCGGCGTGCGCAGCACGACGCCTCCGACGCGGAGCCGGCAAGGCGGCCCACCGCGGAGGTCGCCGGCGTAGTCGAGGCCGAGCCCGTCCTGGACCGAGAGGCTCGTCGGCGTGACGATCCACGCCGCGGCTCCGCAGGCGCGCGGCCGCCGGCCGAGGATCCGCTCGAAGGCCTCGAAGGCGCGTGCGAAGTGGCTCCCGATCTCGGCCGCGTCCATCCCCTCCAGGTGATCCTGCCAGCGGCGGTGGTCCCAGGCGTGCACCGCGACCTCGTGGCCCTCGGCCGCGATGCGCCGCACGAGCTCGGGATACCGCGTCGCGATCGGACGCGCCGGCAGGAGGGTTCCCGAGAGCATCGTGCGCAGGCCGTACAGCGAGGGCGCCGAGCTGCGCAGCATCTTCTTCAGGAATCCAGGCCGCAGCACGTTGAGGACCGCCTTCCCGGAATTGTCGGGGCCGAACGAGAGGAAGAACGAGGCCTTCACGCGGTGTCGCGCGAGCAGATCGAGCAGCCGCGGCACGCCGTCGCGCATCCCGTCGTGCGTGCACACGTCGATCTTGAGGCCGATGGTCGGGGAAGCGGTCATCCGCCGGCCTCGTAGCGGTAGAGGGTCACCGACCGGGTTGCACTGAGACGGACGCTCGCGACCGGGCGCAGGCGCCGCCGCTCCTCCTCGGGGAGCTTCTGTTCCGCGCTCTCCATGACCAGGAGGTGCCGCGACGGCCCGGCCTCGAGCTCCGCGAGCGCGAGCTCGGGCCGATCGACGTCGCGCAGGATCCTCCCGGTGTAGAAGGGGACGACCGCGCGGGTGGTCTCGTCCAGAGCGAAGCCGAGGAGCGGCTCGCCCGCGGGGACCGCCCGTGCGATCTCGAGCGAGCCCGCACGCAAGTCCTTGATCGGGTCGATCAGCGGGCGCAGCCCCGCATGGAAGACGAGCGTGAACAGGGACAGGACCGCCGCGGCACGGAACGCGACGCGCCCGGTCGGGAGCCGGCGCGCGAGCAGCAGGAGCGTCGCGGTCGCGAGCGCGCCGATCGCGAGCATCACCGCGACGAAGGAGAGGAGCCCGCTCCCGAACCGCTGCTCGATCGCGAGCGCAAGCTCCAGCGCGCCGCGCGGGACGCGGTGCGAGGCGACCGCGGCGAGCGCCGCGGCCGCGGAAAGCCACGCCAGGACGGGGAGGGCCAGGAGCGCCCAGAGCGTCGCGCGGTCGAACCGGCTCCCGCGACGCGAGCCGACCCGCGAGAGCCACACCCCCGGGACGACCGCGGCCGCAGGGAAGAGAGGGAGCGCGTACA
This sequence comes from Planctomycetota bacterium, assembly GCA_041488095.1. Lineage (GTDB taxonomy): Bacteria > Planctomycetota > UBA1135 > UBA1135 > DASYPQ01. The sequence continues at coordinate 19,081 of JBGPOP010000016.1, read as the reverse complement.
GGTCGCGCTTGCCCGAGGGGATCGAGAGCAGCACCAGGCCGGCGAGCGCGACCAGGGCGAGGGTTCTCGCCCGGCCCGCACGCCATCCCCCGGAGAGGGTCCCTCCGGCGAGCGCCGCCGGGATCGCGAGCGTCCACGGCAGGAAGCTCACCGGAAACGTCGCCAGGTAGTCGAGCGGACCGCGCGCGTGACCGTACGTGGCATACGCACCGCCCCCCATCGCGCGGCCGATCGTGTTGTCGATCAGGCACACGCGCACCGGTTCCCAGCCGGCGGTCCTCACGAGCGCGAAGATCCACGGCACGCCGAGGAGCGCGACGAAGACGGGGCACCACAGCGCTGCGCGGGCGAGCGCATGGCGCAGGAACGCCCACTCGCGCAAGACCGCAGCCGCGAGGATCGGAGGACCGATGAGCAGCACCGGCCCGATGAAGGCCTTGGTGAGGAAGGCGAAGCCCGCGAGCAGCCCGACGAGCGGGAGCGCGAGGGAACGCCGTCCCAGGCGATGGTCGTCGCGCGCGGAGAGGAAGGCGAGGTGTCCGGCACCCACGAAGAACGTCAGCGCGGTGTCGTTGACCGAGGCGTGGCTCACCTCGGCGAACTTGACCCCGGTCGCGAGCGCGAGAGCGGCGCAGAGCCCCGCGAGCCTCCCCCCCGCGCGCCGGCCGAGCTCGAAGGCGACCAGGAGGGCGCCGATGCTGAAGAGCACCGCCGGCAGCCGCGCCGTGCCCGGGGAGACCCCGAAGACGCGATAAGCCAGGGCCATGGCCCAGGGGAAGAGCGGCGGCTTCTCGACGAAAGGCGCGCCGCCCAGGGTCGGCAGGGGCGAGAGGCCCGAGAGCAGCATCTCGCGCCCGATCTCCGCCTCGCGCGGCTCGTCGGGTGTCCACAGTCCGTGCTGGAAGATGCCCGCGAGACCCAGGCCGAGCGCGAGCGCGAGCGCGACGAGATGCGCACGCCGGAGGAGGAAGGACCGGCGCGGAAGGACGCTCCCCGCGCTCAAGGTCGGTGGTCGGGCAGCGTGTCGGTCTCGATGTAGTGCGCGATCGTGCGTCGGATCGCCTCCTCGAAGCCGATCTTCGGCTCCCACCCCAGGAGCTCCCGGGCGCGCCGGATCGAGGGCACGCGGCGCACGATGTCCTGATACTCGCGGCCATAGTACTCGTCGGCCGACTGCTCGATGATCCGCGCTCGCGCGGCCACGCCCTTGAATCGGGGGAACTCGGCCAGCACGCGCACCATCGTCTCGGCCAGCTCCCGGATCGAGCGGTCGTTCCCCGGATGGCCGATGTTGAAGATGCGTCCCTCGGCCCGGCCGCCCTGGTTGCGCAGGATCCGCAGCAGGCCGTCGATCCCGTCGTCGACATGCGTGAAGCAGCGCCGCTGCCGGCCCCCGTCGACCAGCGTGATCGTCTCCTCGCGCAGAAGGTGTCCCAGGAACTGCGTGAGGACCCGGGAGCTGCCCTCCTTGGCCGCGTGGATCGAGTCGAGGCCGGGTCCGATCCAGTTGAACGGGCGGAACAGGGTGAACTGCAGCGCCTGGTCGCGCCCCAGCGCGACGATCACGCGGTCCATGAGCTGCTTCGCGCAGGCGTAGATCCAGCGGGTCTTGGCCACCGGGCCGTAGACGAGCGGGCTCACCTCCTCGTCGAACTCGTCGTCCTCGCACATCCCGTAGACCTCGGAGGTCGAGGGGAAGACGACCCGGGTCCGGTACTTCACGCACTGGCGCACGACGCGCAGGTTCTGCTCGAAGTCCAGCTCGAACACCGCCAGCGGGTCCTTGACGTAGGTCGCGGGGGTCGCGATCGCCACGAGCGGCAGGCACACGTCGCACTTGCGCACGTGGTACTCGATCCACTCGTGGTTGATCGAGATGTCGCCCTCGAGGAACTTGAACCGGGGATGGTCGAGCCAGCGCGTCACCCGGTCGGACTCGAGGTCCATCCCGAAGATCTTCCAGTCGGTGTGCTCGAGGATCGATTCGGTCAGGTGGCTCCCGATGAAGCCGTTGACGCCGAGGACCAGGACATCCATCACGCACCTCCCTCGAGCTGGGGTTCCAGCCGCAACCCTGGACGGAGGATCGCCGCGAATCGTCCGGGCTCTCCCTCGACGCCGTCCACCTCGACCCGCACGAGGCGCAGCCGGCGCCGGTCGCCGCAGGTCACGAAAACGCCCCCGGACTCGTGCTGCAACGTGCCGGGAGCGACCGAGGCGGGCGCGCGGCGACCGGAGGGATCCTTCTCCGTCCACCACACCATCACCCTGCGCCCGCCCGCGAACGCGAAGGCTCCCGGATAGGGCTTCGTGACCGCGCGCACGAGGTTGCGCACGTCCTCGGCCGCGTGCGAGCAGTCGATCCGCCCGTCCTCGGGCCGGCGGCGTCCGAAGCGGGTCGCCTTGGACTCGAGCTGGGGCCAGCGCGGGGCCGTTCCCTCGATCACGCCGATCGCGCTGCGCTCGAGCACGCGCTCGGCGGCCGGGACCAGGCGCGCGTAGACGTCGGTCGGAGTGTCGTCGGAGCCGATCGGGAACGCCTCCTGGTCGACGATGTCCCCCGCGTCGGCCTTGCGCACCATGTGGTGAAGGGTGACGCCGCCCTCGCGCTCGCCGTGCAGGATCTGCCAGTTGACCGGCGCGCGTCCGCGGTAGCGCGGCAGGAGGCTGCCGTGCAGGTTGACCGCGGCCTGCGACGCGAGAGCGAGCACCGATTCGGGGAGGAGATCGCGCCAGTAGAAGCTGAAGATCGCGCGCGGGGAGAGCGCACGGATCCGCTCCTGCTCGGCCGGCCCTTTCGGGTCGGCGCCGACCTGCACGGGCACCCCCAGCTCGGCGCAGGTCTTGCGCACCGAGCCGAACCAGGTGACCTCGGTGGGATCGTCCTGGTGCGTGTAGACCGCCGCGATCTCGACGCCGAGGCGGTGCAGGACGCGCACCGCCAAGCATCCGACGTCGTGGTAGGCGAAGACGACCGCCGTCACGGCGCACGCTCCTCGACCCTCTCGGCCCTCTCGGCCGGGCCGCGCGACGGCGCGCTCCGTCCGCGCGGCGCGAGGGTGAATTCGCCCGGCTCCTCGCGCGAAGCCGGCTTCTCGCGCAGGAGGTAGGCGGGCCGCTCGCGCACCGCCTGGAAGATGCGGCCGATGTAATCGCCGAGCAGACCGAACGCGACGAACTGCAGGCCGACGAAGAGGAACAGGACCGCGAACAGCGTGAACACGCCCCAGGCCGCCCACTCGCGTCCCTCGTAGAGGCGCAGGAAGAGCAGCGTCAGGCCGAACAGGACCGAGGCCGCGGCGATCACGAATCCGGCCCCGATCATCAGGCGCAACGGCGCGAGCGAGAACCCGGTCATCAGGTCGAGGTGCAGGCGCAGCAGGCGCACGAGCGAGTACTTGGAGCGGCCGAGCGCCCGCGCATCATGGGCGACCTCGATCTCGACCGGGTTGCGGGCGTAGAGGTAGCCCAGGGCCGGGATGAACGTGCGCACCTCGCGGCGGTTCGAGATGGCGTGGGCGATCTCGCGCGAGTAGCCCCGCAGCATGCAGCCGAAATCGTGCAGGTTGATCCCCGACATCCGGCGGGTCATGCGGTTCACGAAGGCCGACGCGCGGCGGCGGAACCAGGTGTCCTGGCGGTGCGCGCGGATCGTGCCGACTAGGTCGTGGCCCTTCTTGAACTCGGCCACCAGGCGCGGGATCTCCTCGGGCGGGTTCTGGAGGTCCGCGTCCAGCGTCACCACGAACTCCCCGCGCGAGGCGGCGAACCCGGCCGTGACCGCTGCGTGCTGCCCGAAGTTGCGCGGGAAGGAGCGCAGGACGAGCTCGGGGTTCCTCCGGGCCTGGGCCCGGAGCATCTCGAGCGTCCGATCGCGCGATCCGTCGTCGACGAACACGAGCTCGAACGGAAGCGCGAGCTCGCGCAGGACCGCCAGGAGGCGCCCGCACAGGATGTCGACGTTCTCCTCCTCGTTGTAGACCGGGATCACGACCGAGAGGAACGGGGGAGCGGCTTCAGCGGCCACGGGTCACCCTGCGCTCGCTCGCGATCTTCTTCACCGCGGCGACGACGTCGTCCTGTCGGGCCTGTGTGAGCAGCGGATACAGGGGCAGCGAGAAGATCGCCTCTCCTGCCGCCTCGGACGCCGGCAGATCGCCCCGCCGGAAACCGTACTTCTCGGCGTAGTAGCGGTGGAGGTGGACCGGGGTGAAGTGCAGCCCCACGCCGATCCCCGCCTGGCCGAGCTCGCCCATGAACTCGTCCCGCCCGATCGAGAGCCGGGGGAGGTCGAGCCGGACGATGTAGAGGTGCCAGGCGTGCACGTGGTCGTAAGGCACGCGCTCGAGCGGGCGAACCTCGGCAATTCCCTCCAGGGACTCGTCGTACCGCGCGGCGAGCTCGGCGCGCTGGCCGTTGAAGCGCTCGAGCTTCTTCAGCTGCTCGATCCCGAGCGCGGCCTGCAGGTCGAGCATGTTGTACTTCCAGCCCGGCTCGATGACCTCGTAGCGCGGCGAGGCCGAGCGGCCGTAGCGCGACCAGGCGTCCTTGCTGACGCCGTGGAAGCGCAGGATCCGCATGCGATCGGCGAGCTTCGCGTCGCGCGTGGTCACCATCCCCCCCTCGCCGGTGGTGATGTTCTTGATCGGGTGGAAGCTGAAGACCGTCGTGTGCGGTCCGGCGCCGATCTCGCGGCCCTTGTAGGTGGTGCCGAGGGCATGGGCGGCGTCCTCGATCAGCGCGATCGGCCGCTCGTCGATCGCCGCCTCGAGCGCCTCGAGGTCGGCCGGAGCTCCCGCGTAGTGGACCGGGACGATCGCGCGCGTCCGCTCCGTGATCCGCCGCTGCACGTCCTCGGGATCGATCATCAGGGTGCCAGGCAGCACGTCGGCGAAGACCGGGCGCGCGCCGAGCAGCTCGATCAAGTTGACCGTCGAAGGCCAGGTGAGCGAGGTCGTGATCACCTCGTCGCCCGGGCCGACGCTGAGCGCGGCGAGCGCGACGTGGAGGCCGGCGGTCGCCGAATTGACCGCGACGGCCTGCGGAACGCCCAGGCGCTCGCGGAAGGCGGCCTCGAAGGCGAGGACCTTCGGACCCGAAGTGATCCACCCCGAGCGCAGGGAGTCGACGACCGAGGCGATCTCCTCCTCCCCGATCGTCGGGCGGCAGAAGGGGAGGAAGTCGGGGTCGGTCATGCGGTCTCCGGTCCGCCGGGACGGCACGCCATGAGGAGGGACATCTCTCGATCGTATCCGCCGCGCCGCGGGGATCCAACCGGGGACGCCCTCTTGCCCGTGCGGAGCGGGGTCGCCCCCGGCCTCATCGGCGCAGGACCGCGACGCGGCGTGGATCCTCGTGGAGGAGCCGCATGGGCAGGCCGCTCTCGAGCAGCGCTCGGTAGAGGTCGGACGACATGACGGCCACGCCCTGCTCCTTCCCGCTCCAGATCTTGCGGAAGGTGTCGAGGTCGGGGATCGCCTTGTCCGGTTCCTCTCTCAGGCCGTAGTCGAGCTCGCCGCGCTCGCTCACGAGCTCGACGGTCCGCCGCAGGTAGAACGGCAGAGGCTGGTCGTAGCGATTCACGCTGTAGACCGGGACGTCGTCCCCCGTGCACGAGCGGATCGCGTCCGCGAGGCACCGGCTCGAGTGCACCGGAGCCAGGACCTGGAAACCCCACAGCAGGAGCTGGAAGGCGAGGAGCGACGAGGCCGAGAGGAGCGCGGCCGATCGGAGTCCTGCCGCGCGCAGCCGGAGACCGATCGCTCCCGCCGCAATCAGCAGGCCGGAAGCCGACAGGATGTAGGGTCGATATCCGAGGAGAAGGCTCCTCGGCAGGTCGAGCGAGGCGACCAGCCCGGGCGCGAGCGTGGTCCCGAAGATCAGGAGCCCGAGCGCGACCGCGGCCAACGCGTCCCAGGAGAAGCGCGGCCGGAGGGCGAGCCGCCGGCCTGCGAGCAGCGCGAGCGCGGGGAACACGGGCAGCACGTAGGGCACGAGCTTCGAGTGCGACGCCGAGAAGAAGACCACCGTGAAGACGACATGGACCCACACGAAGCGCACCGGGTCGAACCCGCCCGACCCCGACCGCCACGCGAAGCCGGGCCGCACCAGGGCCAGGGTGGCGGAGCCGACCCAGGGCGCCGATCCGAGGAGGACGACCGGGACGAAGGTCCACCACGGATGGACGCGGCCCGCGACGTCGGTCGCGAAGCGTGCGAAGTGCTCGTGGAGGAAGAAGAATTCCGTGAACCCGGGGTTCCGCAGGCCGACCGCGACGAACCAGGGCGCAGCCAGCGCGAGGAAGAGGAGCAGGCCCCGGCCGAGGTGCAGGTGCCGCCAGAGCGCGAGGTCGCGCTGCCACAGGCTGTAGAGGACGACCGTCCCCGCCGCGAGCACGACCGCGACCGGCCCCTTGCTCAGCGTCGCCGCCGCGAGCGCCCCCCACGCGAGGAGCATCCAACGGCGCTCGCGCACGGGATCGCCGCGCTCCGACTGCGCCCACAGGAGCGCTCCGATCGCCAGGGCGAGGAAGACGCTGAGTCCCATGTCGAGGGTGAGGAGGTGCCCCATCGCCACCCACAGCAGGCCGCTCGCGAGGATCAGGGCCGCGTACACCGCCGCGAGAGGTCCGAACAGACGCCGGCCGAGCAGGAACACCCACAGGATCCCGAGGAAGCCGAGGGACGCCGGCCACAGCCGCGCGGTCGCGTTGCCCGCGCCGAGGAGCCCGAACGCCGCCCCGGTGGCCCAGTACTGCAGCGGCGGCTTCTCGAAGTACTTGAGACCGTCGAGATGCGGCGTGATCCAGTCGCCGCTCGCGACCATCTCGCGCGGGATCTCGGCATAGCGGCCTTCGTCGGGATGCAGCAGGTCGCGGTGGCCGAGCAGCGCAAACCACATCACGGCCAGCAACGCCGCCGCGGCGAGGATCCGGCCGGCACGCGGAACATCGCGCGGAGACGGCTCCGACGCGCGGGGATCGGTGGCTCCCATCGCGTCCAAGCGCGCCATCCTACGCCGGAGCCGCGACCGTTGTCGCGAGCGGCAGGCTCCTGGACCCGATCGTCATCGCAGCCCGAGCGACCTGCGCAGGAACGCGAACCCGACCAGGCCGCCGATCGCGCTGAGCACCCAAGCCCCGCGGCCGGGGGAGAGCAGTTGGCTCTCGACGAGCACGTGGCCCAGGCGCATCGAGAGCACGTAGTAGACCAGGGCGTAGGCGACCGCCAGCGCGATCGCCAGGAGCTGCGAGCGGCGCCACAGGCGGAGGCCCGTGGAGATCCCCAGCAGGAGGAAGACGAAGCAGGTGGTGGCGGTCGCCCGGCGCTGCTGGATCTCGTAGCGGATGGCGTCCGCGCGCTCCTGCCGGAGTCCGCCCGCGGCGAGCTCCGCCTCGAGCTCGCTCGACTCGCGGTACCGCATCGAGCCCGGCGTGCCGCCGCGGGATCCCTGCAGCTCGTCCAGGTCGATGCGGATCACCGGGTTGCCGGAGCGGTACTCGGCCGAGGCCGAGACCGTCCGGGCGCCGGTCAGGTGAACGAGCACGTCGGAGTCGCGGAATTCGAAGTGCACGCGATCGGCCAGGAGCTTCTGCGGCGGCTCGGTCCCGCGCGGGGGCAGGTAGACGAGCACTTCGAGGAAGTCGTCGCCGTCGCGGGAGATGGCCGAGAGGTAGAACTTGCCGAACTGGATCTCCGTCCGGCCGGGGCTCAGGTTCTGCAGCAGGGTCCGGGAAGCCGAGATCTCGTAGTACTTCTGCTCACGGCAGATGCGGGGGAGCTGCTCGGCCACCATCCACAGCGTGAAGCCGGAGAGGAGGAGAGCCAGGACCGCCCCCGGCATCACGAGCCTCAGCGGATGCATGCCCGTCATCCGGATCACGGTCCACTCGCTGTCGGCATCGAGCCGGCCGTACGTGAACACGACCGCCAGCAGGAAGCACACCGGCAGCACGTAGGGCACGAACTCCGAGAGCAGGAGCGGCATGAACAGGAGCAGGGTCAAGGTATCCACGCCGGCGAGCCGGCTCACCGCCGACACCGCGACGCCCGGCACCGCGAGCACCACGATCGCTCCCAGCGAGAAGCCGAAGCTCATGAGGAGGGAGCGCAGGACGTAGAGCTGGAGCTTCATCGAGGGGCGAGCCGTTCCGAGTGCGCGCGAGATTCTCCCACGGCAGATCAGGGGTTGACCACGAGCACGAACGGCTGCTTCCCGCGCGTGCCGCGGATCACCCGGTGCGGAACGTCGGCCAGGAGCGGCCGCGCCGCCGGGTAGGCACTGGCCGGCAGGAGCACGCCGACGCGCGCGGGCCCGCGCAGCCGCTCGACCGCGTCCGCCTCGCCGTCGAGGAGCACGGCGCGCCGGCGCAGGTAGTACTCGATCAGCGGCAGACGCAGATCGTCCTTGGACAGCGTGCACACTTCGCGGCCCTCGAGCTCGGGCCGGATATCCTCGAAGAAGGCCCGGCAGGATCGTTCCTGGTCGAGGACGGGAACCAGGGTGAGCACGTTCAGGGCGTACCCGGCGGCCGCGCACGCGCACGAGGCGCGCAGGAACGAGCCCTCGATCGGCTGCCTGCGAAAGCGCAGGGCCAGGAATGCGATCATCGCCATCACGGGGAGGATCGGCCACAGCGGCGCGGCGCTCCCGAGGACGTGCCGGGCGACCAGGGGGGCCGCGAGCAGGATCAGCCCGACGAGCATCACGTTGGCGGTGATCACGACCCGATCGAGCCGGCGGGCCGCCGGTCCGAGCCGATCGAGATCGTGGAGCCATCCCCCGGTCATCAGGAACGCCACCCACAGGACCGGCGCGAGATACAGATCGACCTTGGAGGCGGAGAGCGTGAGAGCCGTCGGGATCGCGACGAGCGCGATCTTGAGGAAGAGTCGGAGCTCGCTCCCCGCCTTCGTCGCGAGCGAGTGAACGAGCGCCGCGACGACGAGCGGCGTCCACGGAAACGGAAGGTACGCCATCGCGGACAGGTAGAAGAAAGGCGACGACTGCTTCTCGGCCGTGTAGGCGTTGCTGATCGGCGTGTCCAAGGCGCGACCCCATTCGCGCAGGTCGAGGAAGCGCCCGAGCGTGTTGTCGAGGAAGACGGTCCGGAGGTAGGGCCATCCGCCCTCGCGGTACAGGGCCCAGCACCAGGGTGCGAGCACGAGCGCGAGAAGCCCCGCGCTGAGCAGGAGGAGGACCGCCAGGCGGCGCACTCTCCCGCGCAGGACCAGGTAGGCCGCGATCGGCGGCAGGACGACCAGCAGGGTGTAGAAGTTCTTGGCGTAGAACGAGAGCGCCAGGGCGAGCGCGAGGAGGACGTCGCAGCGCAGAACCTGCCTGGCGGCGGCTTCCGCCCGGGGCCGCAGGCTCTCCGCGAAGACCGTGAAGCACAGGAACGCGAAGAACAACGCGGCCGAGTCCGTGCAGGCGCGGTGGAAGACCTCGACCAGGCTGAAGCAGGTCGCGGCGAGGAGTGCGCACACCCAGGCGACGGCTTCGCCGTAGAGGCGACGCGCCGTCCACCCCAGGAGGGCGAACGTGGCCACCCCGAACAGGGCCGAAGGCAGCCGCAGGATCCCCCCGTCGAGACGGCCGGCCAGGCGCCCGATCAGCCAGGCCGACCCATAGTAGAGGGGCGGCTTCTCGAGGTAGGGCAGGCCGTTGATGCGCGGGACGGCGAGGCCGCCCTGGTCGGACATCTCCGACACGACGCCGGCCACGGTCGGCTCCGTCGGCGACCACACGTCGTGGTCGAAGACGCCGACACCGAGGTACAGGACCAGAACCGCCGAGAGGAGGACGGCTCGGCGCCCCCATCGCCCCGCGGTCCCCGGAGCGGATCGAGCCGGGGTTGGTCCGGTGGCCGGATTCATGAGCTGCGTGGGCAGCGATGCGGCGCTGCGCGTCGCAGTATAGGGGCCGCCCTCGCCTTCCCTTCGCAGTTCGTTTGTGGCACGCTCGACCCTCGGCTTGTCGGCGGTCCTCCTCATCCTCCTCGGTCTGGCGGCCGATCCGTCCGCTGGCTCCGTCCTCGATCCGGCCGCGGTCCTCGGTCAGGACGGGAAGGACGGCGCGCAGGGCCGCGGCGCGGCGGACGCTCCTCCCCTGCGCATCCCTCGCGGTCCGGAATGGGATCCGATCGAGGTCCCGCGCGACGAGCAGCTCGACTACGTGGTCGAGATCGACGTCGGGATCCTGGGAGACCTGAGCGTCGGCAAGGTGACCTTGAGCTCGGGCCTCGAGCCCTACAACCCGGGCCTGCCCGCCTCGGGGGGGACGGTGCCGCCCGAGGCGCCGAGATGGGTCGGCTGGATCCGCAGCCAGGCGCGCGGTTCCTATCTCGGGTACGAGCTGAAGCACGACCTCGACGTGCGCCACCTGCCCCAGCCCTGGCCGAGCGTGTTCTACCGCGATACCCAGGCCGGATCCGAGAACCGCCGCAGGGAGCTGAAGCTCGGGGTGCTGGACGGGAAGCTCACGGCCCTCTTCCGCAGCGACGGCCACTGCAGCGGCTGCTCGAACCCGGAGCACTTCGTCGAGTCGGCCTGGCTGTGGGGCAAGCCCTACCACTGCAAGAAGTGCAAGCGCGCGGAGCACCGCGTGTGGGACAGCTCGGTCAGCCGCACGATCCCACCCGGCACGGTCGACCTCCTGAGCGCCGTGTACCTCGCGCGCGCGATGGTCCGGGACGGCCGCGACAAGTCGACGTTCCCCGTCATCGACAAGCAGAAGCTCTGGGTCCTGACCGTCAGCCGCGGCCGGCGCAGGGACATCGAGACGCCCGCGGGCCATTTCGCGTGCGTGCTCGTGCAGCTCCAGACCGAGATCCCTCCGGGCGAGCCCCGAGACAAGAAGGAGTTCGAGGGACTCTTCGGCATCCAGGGGTCGATCCGGATCTGGATGGACGCCAAGACCGGCGTCCCGGTGATGATCTCGGGGGATCTGCCGGTCCCGGTCATCAAGACCCTCGACCTGAACATCAAGCTCTGCTCGTACCGCGGGACCCCTGCGCGTTTCGCTCCGAAGCGCTGATCGAGCGGGAGCCCTGGATCAAGCGCTCGATCGCGGCAGGATCCGGCCCGGCGAGCCCGCCCCGTCCTCGTCCGGGACGCCGCCTGCCCAGCGTCGCACGATCCGACCGCCGTCCAGGCGGGCTTCGAATCCGCAGCTGAAGGCCACGCCCTTGCGGCGGCTGTCGAAGTCCTCGGGCAGGGCGGCGCGCAGGCCGCGGCCACCGTGGTGAAAGCGACCGTCGAGGTGCACGATCGTGCGCGGCTGCTCGAGGCCGGCGGCGTTCTCGATCGAGACGAAGAGCTGTCGTCCGCGGCGGCGCAGGACCATCGAGGCCGCGGCGTCCCCGGGTGCCTCGCGCAGCATCGTCAGGCGCCGCGCCACGCCGTCCGCGACCGCCGTGCGCACGCGAGCGAGCGCAGCGTCGAGGAGCAGAGCGCCCGCGCGACGCCCGCTGCCGCGCCTCCAGCGGTAGAGCGCGAAGAACAGCGGGTCGCCCCCCGGACGCCAGGAGCCTCCCGTGATGCGGAAGGAGACCAGCGTCTCCCCGCCCGCCTCCAGCGCGAATCGGCGCGGCACGCCCTCCGTCTCGAAGGCGCCGTGGCGCGGCACGATCCCGGCGGAGATCTCGACGCGAAAGGGGAACGGATTGCGGACGCCCGCGGTGCAGGCCCAGCTCCCGCACCAATCGCCCCTGCCGCCGGTGAGGTCGCCCGGCCGGACCTCCAGCTCGGGGACCTGCAGCGGATAGGGCCCAGTGTCGGAAGGCGCGAGGACGACCAGGGCGCGGATCGAGAGCGCGCGCAGCGGCTCCCGGGTGGCGAGTCCCGTGATCGGCGCGCGGCAGGCCTCGAGGAGATCCGCCGGGGAGTCGAGGCCGAGCGACCAGCGCTCGCAGGTCCAATCGGCGGCGCCCGCCGAGGTGCGCCAGCCGAAGGCGTCCGTCGCGCAGGCCGCGATCCGGTGGGCGCGCACGTAGTCGCGCGCCTCCTCGCTCGCCTCGTGGACGAGGAGCATCGGGGTGAGGCCTGCGTCGCGCGCCTCCAGGCAGACTTCGCGCGAGGTCGATGCAACCCGCACGGCCTGCTCGCGCGGCAGCCTCCGCAGGGCGCGCGCGACCTCGGGCACGAGCCCGCGCTCACGGAGCCACAGGACGTGCACGGGCCGGGCACGGTGCTCGTCCCCGGCGATCTCCAGGGCTTCCTCGAGCAGCAGGAGCGGCTCGCCCTGGAAGCGTGCCCCGAACCAGCCGCCGGCGTCGAGCAAGGAGATCTCCGGCAGCGTCCGCTCCGCCAGAGGGCCGCGGCCGTCCGTGGTGCGATCGAGCGTCGCATCGCGCAGGAGCACGGGCTCGCCGCTCGCGCAGGCGCGCACGTCGTAGGCCAGGCCGTCGAGATCGAGGTCGAGCGCGCGCGTCAGGCTCGCGAGAGTGTTCTCGGGCGCCTCGAGCGGCGATCCGCGCAAACCCAGGATCCAGGGCGGTCCGCGGAACTCCGCACCCCGATTTTCGAGGGGTTCGAGGGGCTCGAGCGCGCCCCGCCGCGCCGAAGGCGCGCTCAGGCGAGCTCGATCGCCGCGGCGCTCTCGTGCGCGCACTGGCCGACCCTGTGTCCTGGCAGCCCCCGCGCCGAGAGCTCGCGCTCGAGCGCGGGCGCGTCGCCGGCGGAGACCGCGATCAGGAGCCCTCCCGACGTCTCGGCGTCGAAGACGAGCTTCACGAGCGCCTCGTCGGCCCCCTTCCGGATGCTCACGACGTCCTTCATCGCGGTCCGGCCGCGCTGGCTCGCTCCCGACACCACGCCCTGACGCACGAGCTCGAGCGCCCCGGGAAAGATCGGCAGGCTGTCGAGATCGAAGCGGATCGTGACGCCGCTCGCCGAGGCGATGTTCTTCGCGTGGCCGACCAGGCCGAAGCCGGTGACGTCGGTGCAGGCGTGGGCGCCGACGGCGTTCATCGCGGCGGCGGCGCGGTCGTTGAGGGTCGCCATCTGGCGCGCGGCGGGCTCGAGGTCCTTCCAGGCGATCTTCCCCTGCTTCGCGCCGGTCGTCATCGCGCCCATGCCCAGGGCTTTCGTCAGGTAGAGGACGTCCCCGGGCCGCGCCCCGGAGTTCGCGGCGACCTTCTCCCGGTCGACGAGGCCCGTGACCGCGAATCCGAACAGCGCCTCGTTCGACTGGACGGTGTGCCCGCCGGCGACGATCGCACCCGCTTCGCGCATCTTCTCGAAGCCCCCGCGGAAGATCGCCGCGGTCCAATCCTCGGGGAAGTCGCGCGGGATCCCGGCGATGTTCAGCGCCGTGAACGGCCTTCCCCCCATCGCGTAGACGTCGGAGAGCGCGTTGGCGGCCGCGATCGCGCCGTAGAAGTACGGGTCGTCGACGACGGGCGGGAAGTAGTCGACGGTCTGGACCAGCGCCATGCGGCAGTCCGCGGGCAGACCCTCGGCGCCCGCGAGCGCCACGACGCCCGCGTCGTCGAAGGTCTCCGGACCGACGAGCAGCCGCCGGTCCGTCCCCTGCACCTCACTGAGGCCGCGCAGCACCTGCGCGAGCTGCCCCATCGGCAGCTTGGCCGCTCACCCGGCGCAGTCGGCGTAGTCGGTCAGGCGCTTGTCCCTGGAAGTCTGCATGCGAGGTGAGGGTAGCGCCGCAAACCGGGTACTCCAAAGCACCGCATCGGGGCCGCCGGGTTTTTCCCGGAATGTCGTGCAACCGCTCCCGCGGTCGCCGGTCCCTGGGCGCGGAGCGGGAAGGGCCGTCCCTCCCGCTCGAGGCTCGACAACCCTTGCAAGAGGAGGAGATCCATGAAGACGGTGCTGTTCATCTCGATCGCAGCGGTCCTGGCGCTGGCCGGCCTGTGCCCGGCCCAGGAAACCTGCCCCAACACCAAGGCGAGCCAGGTGCCCGCCAGGATCCAGGACAGCGGACCCTTCAAGCGCTGCTCGGTCGGCATCGCGATCCTCGGGCATCAATTCGGGATCGGGGGAGGCCGGTGTCCGATGCTCCGCCTGATCACGCCCGCGCACCAGGAGTGCCGGGGCAATGTCAACATCGGCACGCGCTGTGTCTACGAGCAGACGCTGGCGGTGAGGCAGCAGAGGTGCGGCTGCATGTGGACGACGGTGATCGGGACCGACGGCACGGGGATCATCGAGGGCGAGTGCGTGTGCGTCGACGCCGGCACGGCGGGGACGGTCGAAGACGCCTCGACCGAGACCTGCCACTGATCCCCGCGCGGAGAGGCCGAGGAGGACGCCATGAAGCTCTTGTCCGTGTGGATCGCGTGCATCGCTCTCGCGGCGATCCTCCTGGTGGAGATCCGTCGGCATCCACGCCCGGCGGGAACGAGCCCGGTTGCGGCGGAGAGGGCCGCACAGGATCCGCGGCCGGTCGATCTCGATCCCTCGACCGATCTCCCTCGGGCCGCTCTGGGACCCGAGGGGGATCCGACCCCTCCGGCTCGCGAGCGGCCCCGGCTCTCGCCCTCCGAGCTCCTGGAAAGGTTGCGCGCGGTCGCGCGCGCGTACGCGGGCGGCGACGTCCCGGCTCTCGAGGCGAACCTGGAGGATCTCCTTCGCGATCCACGCGACGCGCTCGCGGTCCTCGATCGGCTGCGACGCGGCGGGCTGCGCTCCGATGCGGAGGCCCTGCGCGGCGCGGTGATGACGCTCACCGCGGGGGTCACCCTCTACAACCAACCCGATTGGAGCGGCCCGCCGGACGGCCGCGCGTTCCTGACCTGCGTGCTCGACGCGCTGCCGGACGTCCTGTCGCCCGAGCTCGAGGATCTGGTCGACGGGATCGCCGAGGCGCGCGCGGGGGACCGCGCGATCCTCGACCTCTCCTGGCTGGCGAAGATCCTCGAGCTTCGCGCGGCGCACCCGGAGCTCGCTCCGACCTTCAGCCTGCTCCTCGCGAACGTGGCCGAGGACCTGCGCGGGACGGAGGGGTTCGAGCGGTTCTACGCGCTGCTCCTCGGCGAGACCGCCGACCCGATGGCGGTCAAGGTCTCCCTCGCGGCGCTGCTCTCGAGCCAGCCCGAGGCGTTCCTCCCGCTCGCCGAGGAGATGTTCGCGCGGGCCCGCAGCGATCCCGGTCTCGCGGGCGCGATCACACAGGCGATCGCGTCGAGCGCCCCCGTCGCGGAGGCGGCCGCGGCGCTCGCGCGCCTCACCGACGGCTCGCAGTACCTCGAGTTCGCGACGCTCGGCGCGCGGGGAGGTGCGCTCGATGCGCTACAGGCGGAGTACAGCGCGCTCGCCGCCGGCGGCGAGAACGCGCGGGCCCGCAAGATGCTCGTCTCCGGCATGGCGGCGGAGAAGGAGGAGGTCCTGCTCGGCATCGCGGGCACGGATCCCGATCCGCGCGTGCGCCTCCAGGCGCTCTTGACGGGGTCGCTCGGACGCGAGGTCGGGACGGAGTTCCTCAGCGCGGTGGCCGGGGCCTACGGCCGGCGCGGCGATCCCGCGAACGACCTGTCCGCGTCGGGCGCGGTCCTCGTCGCGGACAACATCCTGCGCGCGTCGCCCGGCGAGTCGCGCGAGGGCGCGAAGAAGCTGCTCCTCGAGATCGCGGCCGACGCGTCGCTAGTGGATGCGGACCGATTCGAGGCGATCGCGGCCCTGCGGCCGTGGGTGAGCGCCGACACCTTCCAGGGCTGGGTCATCGGCGGTCAGACGATCCGATGACCCAGGGTGCCGCGAAGGCGCGCAGGAGCTCTTCCTCGTCTCCCGGGAGCAGGGTGCGCGGGTCGAGGAGGAAGGCGCCGTCGTGGATGCGCCCGAAGACCGGCGGCTCGCCTTCGCGGAGCTTGGCCGAGAGGGCTGCGGCCGAGAGCCGCTCGTGCTCGACCCGCACGACGAAGGTCGGGATCGAGACGCCGGGAGCGCTGCCGCTGCCGGGCTCGGAGGCACCGGGCTGGACGCTCGCGCGCACCCCCGCGACCCCGGAGAGGCGTGCCGCGAGCGCCTGCGCGCGCGGCCGGATCGCCTCCGCGGAGAGCGCGAGCATCGCGCGCGCGGGGATCTCGTCGCCGCGGCCGCAGAGCAGGAGCTCGAGCGTCTTCTCGAGACCCGCGAGCGAGACCTTGTCCAGACGCAGCGCGCGGTAGATCGGGTTCTTGCGCAGGGCCTCGATCGACGATCTCTTGCCGGCGAGGAGCCCGGCCTGCGGCGCGCCGAGGAGCTTGTCGCCCGAGAAGGAGACCACGTCGATGCCGCTCGCGACCGCCTCGCGGACCAGCGGCTCGCCGCCGAGCAGGGCCGCGAGAGGCTGCGCGCCGGGCGGATCGACGAGGCCGGAGCCGAGGTCGAAGGCGGTCGGGATGCCGCGCTTCCTCCCGAGGTCCGCGAGGTCGGCCGGCGAGACGTCCTCGGTGAAGCCGACCAGGCGGAAGTTGCTGGTGTGGACCTTGACGAGGAGGCCGGTGCGCTCGCCGATCCCGTTCTCGTAATCGGCGAGGCGGGTGCGGTTCGTCGTGCCGACCTCGACGAGGGTGACGCCGGCGCGCGCCATGACGTCGGGGACGCGGAAGGAGCCGCCGATCTCGACGAGCTCGCCGCGGCTGACGATCGCCTCGCGACCGCCGGCGAAGGTCTGGAAGAGGAGCAGGACCGCGCCGGCGTTGTTGTTGACGCCGATCGCGGCCTCGGCGCCGGTGAGGCGGCCGAGGAGCTCGGAGAGGCGCTGGTCGCGCTGGTTGCGCTCGCCGGAGAAGCGATCGACCTCGAGGACGCAGTAGGAACGCGCCGCTTCGGCCATCGCGGCGGCGACTTCGGGGTGGACGGGCGCGCGGCCGAGGCCGGTGTTGAGCACGACGCCGGTGGCGTTGATGCAGCGGCGGACGCCCTTGCCCTCTTCCCGGCGGACGAGGGCCTCGACGTAGGCGGCGAGGTCGCCGCGGGCGAGGCGCTTCGAGAGGTCGGCGGGAGAGAGCTTCCCGGCGCGGATCTCGTTGCGCCAGGACTCGATCGCCTCGGCCGCGAAGCCGGCGACGATCTCGCGCCCGACGCGCGGGACGAGCGCGGCGACGCGCGGATCGCGCAGGAACTCGTCGATCTGGGGAAGGAGGCGGAAGGCCTGGGCTCCGTCGTCCGTTCGCGTGCCTCCGGTGGGGCGGGTCATGCGGGACAGTTTTCTCCACCACCGCGTGGACGACAAGGAATAAGGTGTCAGGCCGCAAGGAAGGTCCGCCTGGGGAGGTCGTCGATGCCACACCCATTGGAGGCTCACATGGAAGAGACCCTTACGACCCCCGGAAAACGGCCCGCACTCCCCACTTGGGCTTGGGTAGCGATCGCCCTCGGCTTGGCCGTCTCCGGCTTCATCGTCCTCGGACTCGTCGCGACGCTGGTCGTGCCCAAGGTCTTGCAGAAGTTCCAGTTCGCCACGGTGAGCAAGGCCAAGGTGGACATCACCATGATCGAGTCCGCGGTCAAGGAATGTGCGATCGCCAACGGCGGCAAGTACCCGAGCCACCTCGAAGACCTCTTGACGCCCGATTTCAACGGACGCACATACCTCCAGGGCACCCGTCCCCCTCGCGATCCGTGGGGAAGGGTCTACCGGTACGACCCTCCGGGTCCGGATCGACCGCTGCCGCGCGTGTACACCTACGGCCGCGATGGCCGGCCGGGCGGGGAGGGCGACGACGCGGACATCGACAACCTCTCGATCCGAGGGAAACAGCTCGGACGGTGATCCTGAACTGTTCGCGGCCTGCATTTCCGCATCAGCGTCGCTTGAAGAACTGGATCGCCCGTTCGTGCCGTTCGGCGTCCGCGCGGGTGCGGAAGGTCCCGAGGTTCCTCCGCTTCCCCGTCTTCTTGTCCATCTTCCGCGAGTAGAGCCTGTACCTTCCCGACCTCAGCTTGCGGATCATCGCGCTCCCGCCTTCGATGCGCCTCACTCTGCGGATGGATCGATGAGACTCTCTCCCCCGCCGCTCCGACGTGAAGATCGTACGGTCCCCCACGTAGGCGCCGCCCATGATCTGCCCGAGCTGCTCCAAGGATATCCCCGAAGGCACGCCGCGCTGTCCGTCCTGCGGCTGGATCCGGCCGATCCCTCCCGGCTCGCAGTGGTCCTCGAAGCCACCCCTGTGGATGTGGGCCCCTCTCGGATGCGCCGCCATCGGCTGCCTCTTCCTGGCCGGCCTCGTCGTGCTCCTCGCGACCTTCCTCCTCGTCCGCAGGTAGCGCCTCCGCCCCGGCCTCGCCGCGCAAGTCCTTCCGCCGCAGACGCCAGCGTCGAGCCCCTCGCACCCTCCCCCGCGATTCCCTAGCCTCCGCGGCGAGCCCATGACTCCCGCCGCGCTCGCCCGCCCGCCCTGGAAGCTCCGCTCGCCCGATCGCGAAGCCGTCTCCGCCCTCTCGCGCGCGCACGGCATCTCCGACCTCGCGAGCGCGCTGCTCGTCATCCGCGGCATCACCGACCCCGCCGCCGCGGGCGATCACCTCGAACCGCGCCTCTCCGCGCTCCACGACCCCGCGCTCCTCCCCGACATGGCCGCCGCGACCGAGCGCATCGCGCGCGCGATCGATCGCCACGAGACGATCCTCGTCCACGGCGACTACGACGTCGACGGCGTCACCGGCACGACCCTCCTCGTGCGCCTGTTCCGGAGGCTCGGCGCGAAGGTCGCCTGGCACATCCCGAACCGCTTCACCGACGGCTACGCCTTCGGCCCCCACTCGATCGAGCGCGCTCGCGAGGTCGGCGCGAAGCTCGTGATCAGCGTCGACAACGGCACCTCCTCGCGCGAGACGATCGCGGAGCTCTGCGATCTCGGCGTCGACACGATCGTCACCGACCACCACGAGCCCCCGCAGGGCGAGCTCCCTCCCGCCGTCGCGATCGTCAACCCCAAGCTCGCGACCTCGCGCTACCCCTTCCGCGAGCTGTGCGGCGGCGCGGTCGCGTTCAAGCTCGCCTGGGGCGTTTGCCAGCAGGTCACCGGATCCGCGCGCGTCCGCGACGACCTGCGCGAGTACCTCGTCGAGGCGATGGGCTACGTCGCCATCGCCACCGTCTGCGACGTCGTCCCGCTCGTCGACGAGAACCGCATCCT
>JBGPOP010000015.1:0-106194 GCA_041488095.1 Planctomycetota bacterium | reverse complement strand
CCAGCGCGCCGAAGGGCCACAGCTGGCCGCCGTGCACGTGCCCGGAGAGCTGCAAGCCGACGCCGTGGCCCTTCGTGAGCGAGATCTGTCGGGGCTGGTGCGCGAGCAGCACGAGCGCGCACTCGGGGTCCCGGTCCTTCAGCGCGAGGTCGAGGTCCGGCGTGTGGCCCGCCACGAAGCGCCCGCCGTTGTAGTCGGGCACGCCGGCGAGGTCGAAGGTCGCTCCGCCCGGCCGCTCGTCGCCGACCGCGATGCGCTCGTTCATCAGCACGCGGATCCCGCGCCCGCGCAGGAACTCGACCCACTCCTGCGCGCCGCAGTAGTACTCGTGATTGCCGGTGACGAACGTGACGCCGCACCGCGCGCGCAGCTTCGCGAGCGGCGCGAGTGCGCTCCCGAGGCGCGCGACCGACGCGTCGACGAGATCGCCGGTGATCACGACGAGGTCAGGAGAGAGGCCGTTCGTCTTCTCGACCACCGATTCCAGGAAGCGCTCGCGGAGCAGCGGCCCGAGGTGGAGGTCCGAGAGGTGCGCGATGCGGAATCCCGAGAGCTCGCGGGGCAGGTGCGGGAGCTTCACCGCGATCTCCGGCGTGACGATCTCCCCGGCCGCGCGGTGACCGAGGATCGCGATGCTCCCCGAGCCGGCCAGCGCCGAGCTCGCGGCGACTCGCGCAAGGAAGCGCCTTCGGCCCTCGTCGATCTCGGGTTTCCTTGCGACCGCGCGGCGTCTTCCGCGGAACGGGCGCGCGAGCAGGCGGATCAGATCGAGAGCGCCGAGCCAGAGTGCCAGGTAGAAGAGCAAGCCGAGCCACGAATACGCGAGAAAGGCCGCGCCCGTCTCCTGCTCCGGCGCGAGGCGCCGGCCGAGGAGGAACACCGCCGGCAGGAGCAGGGCGAGCAGGAAGATGACCGCGGTCGCGCCGTTGCGCCACGGACGCGGCATGCCGACGTCGCGCACGAGCCGCTTCCAGACGTAGCGGTGCAGGCCGACGAGGGTCCCGATCGCGAGGAGAGCGAACGTGAGCCCGTAGAGGAGGCGCGCCATGGTGTCCCGAGACGAGTCGAGCGCTCAGCGGCCTGTCGCGCTGGAACCGAGGGCCTCCGCGATCGGCTTCCCCGCCTTGGGCTCCGCTGCGCACCAATCCTCCCCCAGCAGCGCAGCGATCGTCGCGGCGACCTGGCTCTGCGCAACCTCCTCGCAATCGCGGCGCTCGCCCAGAGCGGGCGTGTCGGGACCCATGACGGCGATCCAGATGCGATCGGAGACCGGGACCTTCTCGCCGTGATTCCTCCATTCCTCCGGCCCGTTGCCGCGGCCGTGGTCGGTCGTGATCACGAGGGAGGTCTTGCCCGCGTAGGCGGGAGTCGACTGCACGGTCTCCCACAGGCGGGCGAGGTACTCGTCGATCCGGTGCGCGGACTCCAGCACCAGGTCGTACCGTCCCTCGTGCGCCCACTCGTCGGTCTCGCCGAACCCGAGGTAGAGGACGCGAGGTGCCGTCCTCTCGAAGTGCGCGAGGCCCATGAGGAACGTCAAGGCGTCGGAGCGCTGGTCGGAGTGCGCCCAGGTCGTGCCGAGCAGCACCTCGTTCAACACCTTCTCCCTCGCCGACAGCCCCTCGCCCTGGACCGCCTCGATGCCGGCGTTGACGAAGAGCCCGCTGCGGTCGCGGTTGAGGATATAAGGGAAGCAGTCCCACTCGGCGAAGGCCTCGACGCGCCGGTGGAATGCCGCCTTGCCGTTCAGCCACTCGAGCACGGAGACGTTGAGGTTTGGCCGCTTGTCGTTGCTGTCGATGCGGAGGTCGCCGAACCCGCACAGGATCTCGTTATAGCCGGGATAGGAGAAGTTCTTGCCGTTGGTGACGTGCGCGACGCTGCCTCGCGCGGGGTTGCCGTAGATCTGGCCCTGGGGCGCGACGACCCGCCACAGGAACGGCAGGAGCGCCTCGCGCCGCGCCTCGGGCGTCTCGCGCCAGTACTCCTTCTTCACCCCGGCCGGGTCGCGCACGCCGCCCGTCTCCTTGGAGAGGAGCGACTCTTCCGCGCCGCTGAACACCTCCTGCCAGCGCAGCCCGTCGTAGGTGACGAGGATGACGTTCTCGGTCTTGCGCTCCGGCAGCGCGCCGGTGGCGCGCGCGAGTGCAGGCAGAATCGAGAGCCCGGCGAGGATCGCGATGAGACGAGGAGAGGACCTCATGGGTGGCTCCGGAGGGGCGTGGGATCGTTGAAAGGCGGGAGTTGCGCGACCGGTGAACATCTCGATCAGCACCACGAGTTGTTGATGACCTCTCCCATCCCGCCGGCGCCGGGGACGATGTAGCTCTTGTCATCCAGGCCCTTCTCGCGATCCCAGTGCGTGCCGGGGACCGTCGCGAGGACCTCGGGATCCGACATTCCGCGATCGAGGCGGGCGGTGTAGACCACCAGGTTCCCGAACTCCTCGAGCACCGCGCGCAGGTACTCGGGCGTCGCGATCATCGGGAGCGCGAGGATCTGCTTCGGCGTCCCGTAGTTCTCGCGATAGTGCCTGAGCGCGCGGATCGTCGTCATGCCGGTCGCGCCCATCGGATCGGGCAGCAGGAGCGTGGCGTCGTCGACCCTTCCGCCGATCTTGCTGCCGGAGAGATCGACCCCGGTGACGTGGCCCTTCGCGTCGGCCCGGCGCGCCAGGGTCAGGTGATCCAAACGCACGCGCGGCTCGGAGAGCATCGCGATCAGGAGCTCGAAGCACACTTGCGCGGGGACGATGCCCGCGCGGATGATGTCGACCACGACCACGTGGACGTCCGGATCGAACGCCGGCCCGCGGTAGACGCCGCGCGCGGGATGGACCTCGGCCATCCGCGTCGGCGACTCCGCCTCGACGCGCCGCAGCTCGCGGCTGCAGGCGGTCGCGAGCAGCACCTGGTACACCGAGCGCAGGAGCGCCATCAAGTCGTGGTGCGCGACCGTCGGCGATCCGATCCGGGCCAGAGCCGTGAGCAGGTAGACGTTGTCGAGGATGTGGACGCGCCCGCCGTAACGGTGCTCGAGCTCCCATCCGCCGTGCTCCGGAGCCTGGGCCGGGGCCGGCCTGTCCCTGGCATCTCCTCCACTCATCGGGGCACCCCGGCCTGCGCAACGCCCGCTTCGAGCGCCCGCACGAGCCGGCTGACCTCGGCCGCGGGCGTCGAGCACAGCGCGACGCGCACCGCTCCCTGCATCGGGACGACGTACACGCCCTGGTCGCGCATGATCTTCGCCGTCCGTTCCGCGTCGGGCGTGAACACGGAGACGAAGAACCCGCCCTCGTAGCGCGGGTGGCGCAATCCCGCCTTCGCGGCCTCGCGATTGAACGCGGCCACGCGCTCCTGGAGAAGACGGATCAGCCGCTCACGTTCCCGGTCGGCGCGCGTCCTGAGCGCCGCATCGACGAGGAGCGTCGTGATCGCGAGCTGTCCGAGGTGGTTGCAGTTCGACCACGTGCCGCGGCAGGAGAAGCCCAGGGCGGCGCGGATCTGCCCGCGCTGCCCGGGATCGGGGTGCACCGCGACGAGCGCGCCGATCCTCGCTCCGTACTGCGCAAAGGACTTCGACGCGGTCCATGCGACCAGCAGCACGGCCGTGTCGACCATCCGCTCGGCGTGCTTCAGCCAGCCCTGGCTCGCCACGGTCCCGAAGCGCGCGTAGGCATGGTCGAGCAGGAAGGCCACGGGCGCCTTCTCGCCCGCGGACCTCACGATGCTCGCGACGGCGCTCCACTCCGCATCGTCGAGCGAGTAGCCCGTGGGGTTGTGGCAGGGGAAGTTGAACAAAACCAGCGCGCGACCCTGGCGTGCGATCTGCCGCTCGAGCGCCTCCTGGAAACCCGCGTGGTCGAACCGTCCTCGGGCGTCGAACATGTCGAAGGTCTCGACGCCGCGGCGCGTGTGCGTGGCCAGGATGTGGTAAGGGCCCCAGTAGTAGCTCGTGGTCAGCAGCGACTGCCCGGGCTCGAGGAAGTTGACGATCGCGTGGTGGAGAGCGCCGGTCCCGCCCGGCGTCGCGGCGGCCACGGCCTGTTCGGCGAGCGGTCCGGCATCGAGCAGGTCGTCGACGACGGCGCGCAGGAACCCCGGATCGCAGAGGATCGGCGCGTAGGCCGCGGCGCGCTTCACCGGGACGCGCGCGATCGCGTCGAGCACAGCCGGCATCACGGCGAGCGTCCCGTCGTCCTCCATGAGCGCTCCCAGCGTCGCGTTGAGGATCGATTCGCCCTTCTGCGCTCGCGCGGTCGCCTCCGCGTTGAGCATGAAGATCGGGTCGTCGCCGGGCCGTCCGGCCGCCGCCGCGATCAAAGCGCTTCTCCAGGTCGGGGTCACGGCCGGGCCCACGTCAGCCTTCCCGGCTCTCCGGCCTGGCTCGACGGTCGCCGGCGCCGAACGGCCTGCGGCCGGAGGATCGGGAACGATCTTCCATCGTCGGCATGGATCGACCGACAGGTTAGCGTCAGCACGGCCGCGCCGCAGCCCCGGGGCGGGATGATGCCCGCGCGCCATCTTTCCGGGCCGAGCGGTCTCCCGCGCGCTCCGCCCGACGTCAGAATGGGGACTTCGGGAACTTCCTCGTGAGCAAAGCCTCTTCGATCCTCCTGGCTGGCCTTCTCGGCCCGACCCTTCTCCTCATCGGCGTCGCGGCTGCACCCGGCGAACGCGCGCCCGCTCCAGGCCGCGATCACGGCCGAGTGGCGTGGTTCGAGGGCACCTTCGAGCAGGCGCTCGCCGAGGCGACCCGGGCCAAGAAGATCGTCTTCATCGATTTCTGGGCGAGCTGGTGCGGCTGGTGCAAGCGCCTCGATCGCGAGACGCTGGCCGACAACACCGTGGTCGCCGAGACGCAGGATCTCGTGTGCCTCTCGATCGACGCGGAGAGCCAGGACGGACAGCCGCTCGCCGCGCGCTACGGCGTCGCAGGCCTGCCCGCGCTCGTGTTCCTCGAGCCCGGCGGCTCGCTGCGCGACCGCCTGGCGGGCTTCCGGCCGCCGGCCCAGTTCGTGGCCGAGGTGCGCCGCGTCAAGTCCGGCGAGGGCACGCTCGGGGGGATCGAGAAGAGGATCGCCGCGAACCCGAAGGACGCCGCCGCGCGCCTGGATCTGGTGCTGCGACTGCGTCAGCTCCACGAGGGGCGCTGGGAGCGCGAGATAGCCGCCGTGCGCGAGCTGATCCAGGGCGGCGAGGGGTTCGATCCGAAGAGCCCCGACGAGCGCTTCGCGATCGCGCGCAAGCTGCGCATGTGCAGCGACGAGAAGGGGTACCAGGACCAGATCGCGGCGATCCGCACGCTCGACCCCGAGAGCCGGTCGTTCCCGATGCGCCGGCTTGCGCTCGACGACCTCCTCCAGGCGGTCAACGCGCGGTACCAGAAGGAGAAGACCTTCGACCCCGGCGCCGTCAAGACCTTCCTGGCCGGGGAACGCCATGCGCAGGTGCGCTTCGAGGGCTGGTCGTCGCTGCGCGCCATGTCGAGCTACCAGGCCGAGGAGCAGGCGCGGCGCGGCCAGATGCCGATGGCAGCGGGCAGCCGCGCCGAGGCGCGCGCGTGCGGACGCGAGGCCTGGAAGAGCTGTCCGGCGGATCGCGTCGCGACGTTCGGCCGCGAGCTCGCGCAGAGCTTCCTCGCGCAGGACCGCGAGTTGACCGACGAGGAGCGCGGCTTCGCCGTCGAGGTGGCCCTGAAGGCCTCCGAGACGGCGCCGAAGAACGTCGATCACCTCGAGACGCTCGCCGCCTGCCTGGAGCTCGCCGGCCGCAAGGAGGAGGCGGTCGCGGCGCTCCGGCGCGCGCTCGAGATCGAACCCGGGAAGGCTGCGCTCAAGGCGCGGCTCGAGAGCCTGCAGCGCTGAGGCGTCCCGTCCGCATCACTTCGGGTTCACGCTGGGCGGCGTCGTCGCGACGGCTTGCACGGCTTCGATCGCGCGCTTCTCCTCGCGCGTGAGGGTGCGACCCTCGTACGTGCGGTACTCGTGCACGCGGATGCCGCGCAGCGCGAGGAAGCGGTCGAACCAGCGACGCGACTCGATCGAGCCCCACAGGAAGTCGCTCGACTCGCCCGCGAACCAGTTCAGCTCCTCGTTGAGCGGGTCCAGGGAGAGCGCCTCCGCCGCGGCTCTCCCGGCGTACGCGTAGCGCCGGCTCTTCGACAGCGCGCGAATCTCGGCATCGGCCTTCCCGCTCTCGGGCGTGCCCGGGAAGTACACGCGCACCTTGGCGAGCAGCTCCGCGGCGGCCGCGACGGCCGCGGCACGCTTCTCGATCTCGGCCGCGAGCTTGGTCTCGAGGCGCGTCGTGAACAGGGCCGCCTCCATGGATTCCTCGCGCCGGTCGAGACGCTCGAGGACCACGGGCAGATCCTTGGCCCGTTGCTCGGTGTCGGCCGACCGGATCAGGGCCAGGAGCGTCTCGAGGTCCTTTCCCCAGGCCGCGCCCGCGGTCGGATCCTTCTGCTCCTCCCGCAAGGCCTCCAGGTCCAGCCGCGCGGCCCGCAGGCGCGCCGCGGCCAGGTCGACGCGTTGCGCGATCGCCGCGGCT
The DNA here is from genome assembly GCA_041488095.1 of Planctomycetota bacterium. Taxonomy (GTDB): domain Bacteria; phylum Planctomycetota; class UBA1135; order UBA1135; genus DASYPQ01. The sequence goes on along the minus strand of JBGPOP010000015.1, from coordinate 99,643 downwards.
TCCGCGTCGCGCAGCCCGGCGAAGCCGTCGAGCTCGGCCGAGAGCACGGCCAAGCCGGCCTTCATGTCGGTGATCTCGAACTCCAGCCCCTCGATCACCTGCGCACGCGCCCGAAAGCGCGCGTCGACGAGGAGCCGGGCCAGCAGCTCCGCGGCCGGACCGCCCTTCTCGATCTCCAGGCCCGCGCGCGCCGCGCGATCGCGGAACTCCGCGCCCAGGCGCTCGAGGGGCGACAACGATTCCGATCCCGCCCCCGTACCCTGCTGCTTCTCCTTCTCGGCCAGGTCGAGCAGTGCGAAGTAGCCGACCTCCTTGTATCGCTCCGAAGCGAGCGAGAGCAGCACGCGCAGATCGTCCTCGAGCTTGTAGAGGGAACGGACGAAGCCCCGGTCCTCGTCGGTCGGCGAGCGCAACAGGCGCGAGATCTCGCGCAGCGAGCGCCCCGGCCCGAAGCCCTTCTCGCCGTCGGGGGCGAGGCCCCAGTCGACTTCGCGCGAGGGCGTCTGTACGGCGCCCGGCGATTGCGGGGCGACGTTTGCGCCGGCGCCGTGCGAGAGCGCGACGAGAGCGGAGACGGAGAGGACAGCCGAGGAGATCACGGATCCTGCGTCGGGGCGGGCATCCCGCCCCGCAGATCCAGCCCTCCGACTCGTGTGCGGGCCGGCTCGCGGGGCGCGCTCAGGATCGTAGCACAGCTCAGGCGAAGGGTCCGCCCGCGCTCTCGCGCTCGGTTCGAGGGACATCCGCCGACGGCAGCTCGCGACCGGGCGGCGGGGGCGTCGGTTGGATCTCCAGATTCCACTCCAGGTCGAGGATCGAGGGCTCCGACCTGTGCGGCACCTCCGAAGGCGAGAGCTTGAGCGCCGGCGGAGCGGAGTCGGGTGCGCTCGCGTAGGACCTGCTCGGCTCCGCAGGCCCTGTCGATGGCGCGGTCGCTGCCGAGGCTTCCGCGGCGAGCACACGCCGGGCGAGTCGGGTCAGACGCCACAGGCGCGTGTAGCCCAGGCCGAGATCGTGCGAGAGCGTGAGCGAGTCCGCGCTGGCGAGGTCCTCGAGGCTCCGCACACGCGCGCCGTCGAGCATCCGGCACAGATCCTCGTTCAGTCCGTCGACGAGGCCGGGAGCCAGTCCCGGGCTGCTCTCGACTTCCGTGGGCGCGATGGCCGAGGCGATCTCGCGCACCGCCGCAGCCATCTCGATCCCGAATTCGTATTCGGGCCGCGCTCGGACCGGCCGCGGCGGGAGGTCGTCCTCGTAGGCGGGGCTCGGTTCGACGGCCTCCTCGATCAGCGCATCTTCCAGGTCGCGCGCGCGCCAGGTGTCGAGAACCACCTCGACGACATCGCGCTCCTCCCGGTCCGGCGAGGCATCCTCTTCGGCCTCGGGCTTCGATGAAAGGAGGATGCCCGTGGCAGGGATGTCACCGGGGGGTGCAGACGGATCCGTCTCGGCCGACGCCGGCGCCGAGGAGCCAGGTACCGACGCCCGCGACTCGGCCGGCGGTTCCTCCCGCTCCAGCATCCCTTGCCCGAGACGCTCGCGCAGATGCCGCGCCTCGCGAGCGAAGCGACGCGCCGCAGCCGGGGGACCACCGAGAAGCCTCGCCAAGCTCTCCTCCCCCATCGACTCGATCTCCGCGAGCGACGCGCAACCCGACTGGCGCAGGACCTTCAGCGTGGCCGGACCATCGGCGTGCAGCGTGCACAGCAGGGCCATCGCATCCATTTCACACCTCCCCTGTGGAGACAGCCGCCCCATCCCGTCCTCGGCCCTCCCCCACGCGCGGCGGCGCAGGCGCGGCCGATCCCCTTCTCGGTGGGGCTTGGTCTACGCCTTTCCGACGTGGGAAGCCAGCTTCGGAATCTGGCCCCCTCCGCTGTGCGGGAGCTTTCGCTGGGACGGGGGAATTTGCGGATTCGACTGCAACCGCACGGGATGGCTGGGTCCAGGACGAATCGGATTCGGGAGCGACTTGCGTCTCCCCCCGTGGCAATTGTCGGGGCCGGGTGCAGCCACCGGAGGGGTGGGTCGAAGCCGTCTCCGTGGTCCTGCTCGGATGTCGGAGCGATCTCGTTCGATATCCGCCGAGTCACCCTCCGCAGGCCGGACAGGGTGAGGGCGTGAGTCCCGGGAGCCTGCGGGAGTGCTCCATCGTGGCCACAGAAGCTCTCTGATCCGGTCCGCGACCCGGGCACGGGAGATCCGGTTGCAGGCTTTCCACGGAAAGTTTGCCGACCCCACAGAAGATGCGCACAGCGGACAGGGCCAGATTCCTAGGTGAGGGCCCGTCGGGCGCGCTCGTAAAAGGCGGTCGACGTCCGCGCGTGGTCGATCGGGGCCCACGCGGCGATGCGGTGGAAGGCGGTCGAGGCGCGGCTCGCGGGCTCGGCGAGGGTCACGGGGGTGCGCGATTGGACGCTGCGTGCGACGGCGTCGTCTTGGGGAATGCAGCCGATGTAGTCGGGGCAGTCGCCGAGGAACTTGAGGGCGACGCTCTTGAAACGCTCCCAGGCTGCGGCCGCGGCGGCCTCGTCGGGCGTGCGGTTCAGGACGAGACCGACGCGCAGGTGTTCGTTGACGGCCCGCGCACGCTTGTAGAGCGCATAGGCGTCGGAGAGCGCGGTGACCTCGTGGCTCGTGACGAGCAGGAGGGTGCTCGCTGCGGCGAGGTGGGCCACCGTGGCGTAGGAGATGCCCGCGCCGTGGTCGACGATCATGAGGTCGTACTCGCGCTCGAGCGGGCGAAGCGCCTGGAAGAGGCGGTCCAGCTCGCGCCGTGTGGGATTGGCGAGAGCATGGCGTCCGACGCCGCCGGAGAGCAGATGCAGGCCCCCGGGTCCGCGGACGACCGCTTCGCGCGCTGGGATCACGCCGTCGAGGACGTGTCCGAGGTCGTGATGCGGCGCGAGACCCAGGAGGAGATGGAGGTTGGCCAGACCGGCGTCGAAGTCGACCAGGAGGACCCGCTCGCCGCGCGCCGCACGGACGGCGGCGAGGTTGGTCGCCAGCACGCTCTTTCCGACCCCGCCCTTGCCGCTCGCGACGCAGACCACGCGCGCGCGGGGAGTGGAATCGTCGGACGGCCTCTCGCCGGGGGTCAGGAGGCGGCCGAGCGAGCGCAGGCGCGAGAGGTCGAAGCGGGTGCCGTTGAGCATTCGCGGAGGGGCGGTTGGGGCACTGTCCGCAAGGCGCGAGCGGGAGTCAACGGGGCGCGGGCCGGATCGGGTGCGCCGGGACGACTCCCGGCCTCAGTGGAGCTTCACCTCCTCCCCGATCCGGTGCAGCTTCATCACGTTCGTCGTCCGCGAGATCCCCGGGGGAACCCCGGCGACGAACACGATCGCGTCGCCCTTCCGCGCCATCCCGCGCACGAGCAGCATCTCGGAGGCCATGTACAGCATGTCCTCCAGGCTCTTCTCGCGCCGGAAGAGCATCGGCCGCACGTGCGCGAGCACGGTCATCTGGTTGGCCGTGCGGGGGTGCGGGCTGAGCGCGAAGACCTCCGCGCTCGGACGGTAGCGCGACACCTGCCGCACCGAGTTCCCGGTCTCGAACTGCGCCAGATTCCCTCGATGAATGAACGCCAGCCGAGCTGTCTCGGCTGGCGTTCGGGGGGGTCCACGCCGCTCCTGAGGCGGTGCTCCCGGCAGCCCCTGCTGTGACCGGGGCAACGTTCCACCGGCGCGGATGCCTGGAATAGGACGCGACGGGGGGGGCGAGGGTTCCGCCCGGGCGGGAGGTTCTCCCGGAATCCGGTCGGGCGGGCGGTCTAGTGCCTTCGGACCTCGTCGAAACGAGGACCCAGGACCTTCAGGAAGACGTCCCAGCCCTTCGACCGGCTCCGGTCGCTCCAGATCGCAGCCAGCCCATCGGTCAGGGGGGCGATCACGGGGCCCTGGCGGTCTTCGACGGAGCGGGTCTCGAGGCCGTTGATGCGAACGATCGGGCCGATGGCGTTTCCGCTCGTTTCGATCCGGCGCAGGTACGTGTGGTCGTGACCCGAGACGTCGTCCTCCCACGCGACGGCCCAGGTCCCGTCGGCGAGCCGGACGATGTGGGGGTGATCCTGCTCGTTCAGGATCGGCGAGATCGGCAGCAGCGGGCCGGAAGGCCGCCCCTGCGCGTCGAACATGCGAGCGACGACGTCGCGACTGAAGTCGTCGGGCGCGCCCGAGCACCAGGACATCACGAAGCCTCCTTCCTTCGCGGGCGCGACGGAGGGATCCCAGTCCTGCTTCTTCGCGGTGGGCTCGAAGACGATTTCGTCGCCCTGCGGAACGCAGTCGGTGTCGAGGAACCGAGCGCGCAGCGACCAGACGCCCTCCTTGGAACGACAGCTCCAGGTCGCGAGCAGCCTGTCCCCTTCCAGCGAAGCGATCGAGGGACCCTGGACCCCGCCGCCAGGTCCCCCGGCGATCCTTCGAGGCTCCGAGGCGAGCGTCCCCTCGGGGGAGCACCGCAGCGCGTAGATCGCGGGCTCGCCGAGGTTCCCCCACGTCAGGGCATGGCCGCGATCGCCTGGGAGCGCGACCGCGGCGAGGCTCGGCGGCGCGCCTGGACTCTGCTCGACGAGAAGCGGCATCCCCGCGGGCCGGCCGTCCGCACGAAAGAGCTGCGCCCGAATCGAAGACTGTTTGCCGAGGCTCTCGACCCAGGCGACGAGGAAGTCTCCGTCGGCGCGCATCGAGACCGCGGGCTTTCCGCCGGGGCGAGAGGATCCGGGGACGCCCGCGCCTTCGACCGCCACGGGCAGCTCGAACTCGTCTCCCGAGAATCCTCCCGGCCACCGCAGGAGCCGGGCGTAGACGCGCGGCTCGACGTCGCGCGCGTCCTGCCAGGCGATCACCGCCCGTGGGCCGGCACCTGCGATCGCAGGGCAGATCTGGTCGGCGCTGGCCGTGTCGGAGTTCAGGCGACGCGCGGGGCCCAGGCGCCTTTCCGGCGGTGCCCGGAGATCGATGGTCCGGCCGTAGACGTCGGGATCGCCGTTCCTGAGATCGGTCCAGGCGACGAAGAGGGTGGATCCGTTCGAGGCGACGAGGGCCTGCTCGGCTCCGCGTGCCTCCGGAGGGAGCACATCGGTCGGCGTGGATTCGAGCTCATGACCGTCGGGACCGAGCCGGAGCAGCTCGAGTCGGCCGGATGCGCTGCGCGACAGCAACGTGATCCCTCCGTGCCAGGGTGCGAGATCGACCTCGGTGACGGAACGGTCGAAGGATCGGATCACGGGGCGATCGACCTCACCCGAAGGCGAGAGGTGCCGGAGCTCGGTCACCCCGCGGACGCGGAAGAGACTCCAGAGCCCTCCCTCGGGATCGGGAACGAGCTTCTCGAGATCGCCTTCGCCGCAACTTCGCGCAGCTCGTTGCGGGATCTTGCGGGCGGGATCGGGTGACTGCCCGAGCGCGAGAGCCACGTACTGCTCACCGGTCTTCCATGCGCACAGCAATCCCCCGCCCTTCTCCACGGCGAGGCGCACGCCGGGCTCCGCCCTCGGGGCGTCGGCGTCCAAGACCGCCGGCTTGTCGCGCCGTACGCCGGCCGCGTCGGTCTCGAGCAGCTCGACCTTTCCGTTCTCGGTCCACGACACGGCGTAGCCTCCGTCGCGCCGCCGGACGAGCGCAGGCTTCGAGGCTCCGTTCCTGCGGCTGGGCCGAGCCGGGTTTTCTCGAGTACCCGACGCACGCAGCGCCATGTCGGGGGCGACGAATCGGCCTTTCGCGTCGAAGAGCCGCAGCCACGCGACGCTGGCCGTCCCCATCCGAGGCGCGGTCCATGCGACCGCGCCCGATCCGTCGGGAGCGAGCGCGACGGCAGGGTCCAAGCGCCGACCGGCGTGCGGCTCGTGGATCGGGCGCTCGGGTTCGAGCGGCTCGCCCGAAGGATCGAGCCGGAGGAGGTAGAGGCCGAGCATCGCATCTCGCTGGTCCTGCCACACCACGGCGAAGCCGCCGCCATCCGATCCGCACAGGGCGCGCAGCGACTGGTTCGCTCCTCCCCGAGTGTCCTGGTGGACGACCGTGTCGATCTGCCGCACATCGGACGCGGCGGGCGCCATCTGACCGAGAACGCCTGGATCCGGAGCGGGCCCTCCCGACCCGGTCCGGGTCGTCGAACCCTGCCCGGGAGCCGCACGTCCAGCCAGCTGAGCATCGTTCGCAAAGGCCTCATTCTTCGCGCACCGCGGGCCCAGGATGGCCGGCAGGACCAAGGCAAACCACGAGCACGCCCTAGCCGGGGACGTCCGGGGAAGAAAGATGAACGGAAAGAAATGCGGGGAGGCGCGAGTGGATCTCGGGAAGTCCCCCACGGATTGAAAAAGCATGGTATCTGTTTTCATACCGGCGCTGTGCGAGCGGCGTCGCGTCCGGCCATCCTGGTTCCAACCCCTGATCACCTGCAGGGGTCTCGGAAAAAAACATGCAGCCCCCCTCCACCGCCGAAAGCCGTCGCTCGGTTCCGGCCGCTACCTCGATGCTCATCTTCGCGCTGGTGCTGGCGCTCCTCGCCTTCGCGTTCTGGACCTGAGCCGCGCTCGGAGAAGCCCAGGATCACCCGGCGACGAGCTTGGGAATCTCCTGGTAGCTCGGGAAGCGCTCGAGCGCGAGCTTCGAGAACATCGGCTTGCCGTCGACGCGCACCTCGAAGGCGCCGCCTCCAGCCTCGATCAGCTCGACCTCCGCGTCCGGGAAGGTGGCCTTCAGCTCGGCGGTCAGACCGACCGCTTGAGGCTTGTAGTTTCACTGCACGCAGTACTCGATCGAGATCTTCATCGCCGTGGACCTCCCGCGCTCGCAGAGGATGCCCATCCCGGGAGCTGACTGCCAAGGACAGCGGCCGCAATCGGACCCGTCGACCCGGCCTTCTTCCCCCGATTCGTGCTCTTGCGTTAGCCTGGTAGGCACTCGACGGTGCCGAGGAACCTCGAGCGAAGGCCGAACGTCCCCTTCTGGTTGCGCCGGGTTGCAGACTCCGGAGCCCAAGGCCTCATCCCGCTCCGCGCTGCGACCCCACCCCCCCACGCACCTTCGCGATGACCCACCCGATCCTGCTCTCGATCCTCTTCGCTTCGACACCCTCGCGGGTCATCGCAAGACCTCAGGATGGCCCGATCCCGCGGATCCACCCGGATGTCGCCCCCGCTCTGGAGGCTTGGCGCTCGGCACACGGTCCGGGGTGGCGCCTGAAGACGGACGTCGAGACGGGATGGCTGGAGATGCTCTCCGGCGGCTGGGCGACGGCACCCTTCCGCCCGCGCAGCCAAGAGGACTTCGTCGAGATCGCCCGGATCACGCTCGCGCGGACCGAGGCTCTGCACGGGATCGATGCGGACACACGGGTCTTCGACCGCGCGCTCTTCCTGCCGCTCGGGCAGATCGGCTCGGGCGACAAGGAGACCGTGCGCTTCCGCGAGATCGTGCACGGCGTGCCCGTGGTCGGCGGCTACCTCAACGTGCTCCTCGCGGCCGACGGATCGCTGCTCTCGATCCAGTCCACCGGCCTGCCGCACCTCTCGGCGCTGCCGACGAGCCCTTCGCTGACCGGACTTCGCGCGGCACAGCGCGCGGCGGAACTTTTCGTCCGGCAGTTCGGCCTGGAGCCGACGAGGATCACGGAGCCGGAGCTCGTGGTCGACCAGGTTCGCACGGACGACGGCGCTCGCCTGCCGCGCCTGGCCTGGCAGGTCGACGCGCAGTGGATCCAGGAGGGCTCTGACCCCGAAGGCCTCACCTTCTGGATCGACGCGCGGGACGGGAGCCTCGTGCGCTCCGAGAGGAACATCCACTTCTTCGACGTCGGCGGAACGGTCGGTTCGATGGCCACGCCGGGCACGAATCCGGACACGGCTGCAAACCCGGAGACCGCGCAGATCATGAAGTACATGCGCGTCGACAGCTCCGCGGGGACGGTGTTCACGGACGCGAACGGCTACTTCGTCTTCCCGGGCGTCGCCGCGCCGCTGTCGTGCACGTTCACCTACCGAGGCTCGTTCAACGACGTCGTGAACGTGGCCGGGGCAAACTACAGCCTGACGCAGACGCTCCTGCCCGGACAGTCGAACTCGGTGTCGATGAACCCGGCCTCGATTGCGACGGTGACCTCGCAGGCCAACGTCTTCAACGTGGTCGACAAGCAAAGAGACTTCGTGCGATCGATCAATCCCGCGGACGGCACGATGGATTTCCCGCACTCCAGCGTGGTGAACCTGGGCCAGACCTGCAACGCCTTCTTCGACGGCGGAGGGATCAACTTCTTCGCCGCGGGCGGAGGTTGCGTGAACACGGCCTACTCGACCGTGATCTCTCACGAGGACGGGCACTGGGGCAATCAGGTCTACCTCACGGGCAATGGCGCCGACGGAATGGGCGAGGGGAACGCCGACGTGTGGGCGATGTACATCTGGGACACGCCCGTGGTCGGCGCCGGTTTCTTCGGCACCGGCTCGCAGATCCGCAATGGCAACAACACGCAGGCGTTCTGCGGCGACTGCTGCGGGGGATGCTACGGCGAGGTTCACGCCGACGGCGAGCCCTGGATGGGCGCGGCCTGGAAGGTCCGCAACCGCCTGAACAACACCCACGGCGATGCGATGGGCGATCTGATCGCCAACACGATCTTCGTGACCTGGATGGAGGCCTACAACCAGAGCCAGATCAAGTCCGTCATCGAGACCCAGTGGCTGACGCTGGACGACTCCGACGGCAACATCAACAACGGGACCCCGCACTTCAACGACATCGACATGGGCTTCCGCGACCAGAGCTTCCCCGGCGTCGTCCTCCTGCCGGTCAGCTACGGGCCCGTCACCGAGATCGCCGACACCGAGATCCAGGACGCCCCGCAGACCGTGGCCGCGACGGTCTATGCCAACGCTGCTCCGCCGTTCACGGCCGCGCTGCTGCGCTACCGCGTCAACGTGGGAGCCTTCCAGGATGTGCCGCTCGTCAGCCTGGGGGGCGACCAGTACTCGGCCACGATCCCGGGACAGCTCGCGCCGGCCCTGGTCGAGTACTACCTCACCGCCACCGACAGCGCCTCGCACACCGCGACCTACCCGAGAAACGCGCCGGCCGGGCTGCTCGACTACGACGTCGGCGAGGTGCACGTCGTGCGCCTCGATGGTTTCGAAGGTCAGAGCGGCCAGGGTTGGACCCACGGAACCTTCGGCGACACGAGCAACGTGGAGGACGACTGGCAACGCACGGGTCCGGCAGGCGAGAGCGGGACCTCGGGCGGGATCGCCTGGAGCGATCCTCCGGCCGCCTTCCGGGGACACTTGTGCTGGGGCAACGACCTCGGCGTGGGCAGCCTCAACACGGGGGCGTATTCGGCCAACGTGCACAATTGGCTGCGCTCGCCGTCCATCGATTGCACGGGAGCCGTCGGCACGAAGTTGCGCTTCAAGCGCTGGCTGACGGTCCAGGGCTCCGCGAGCGATCAGGCGCGCGTCAAGGTCAACGGCAACGTGATGTTCTCCAATCCGACCGCGGACCTCGTCGACACGGGCTGGACGAACCAGCAGATCGACATCTCGGCGCTGGCCGACAACAACCCCTCCGTGCAGCTCGAGTTCGAGCTGGAATCCAACGCCACGACGCAGCTGGGAGGCTGGCAGATCGACGATGTCGAGTTGCTCTGGGTCGGCGTGCCGCAGTGCCCGACGCCCTTGAACTACTGCTTCCTCTCGCCGAACAGCGTCGACCCGCTCGGCGCGTTGATGGGCTGGTCGGGCACGAGCATCGTGCCGAACAACGACTTCGTGCTCAGAACCAGCGGCTGCCCGCCACACCGGACCGGCCTGTACTTCTACGGCCGGGATCAGACGATCGTCCCCTTCGGCAACGGCTACCGCTGCGTGGCCTCCCCCTTCAAGCGCCTGCCGGCGACGGCGACCGACTCGTCGGGCAACGCTGCCTTCAACCTCGACTTGAACAACCTGCCGGCCGGGGGCCAGATCGCCGCCGGGGAAAACTGGAACTTCCAGTTCTGGTTCCGGGATCCGGCCGCGGGGGGGGCCGGCTACAACGTCAGCGACGGGTTGACGGTCACCTTCTGCCCTTGACCGGCTGCTCCTGGGCTCGGGCCCCTGGTCCTGTTCCGGTCGTGTGAAAGCCGTCGTGCGGCGGCGGCTGCCTCCTTATACTCTGCGTCGTCTGGACCGGGGTAGAAGCTCACCACGGACCGCGTCACCACGATTCGCGGCCCGACATCCACCGCGCGAACCGCGCCCGAGAACCATGATCCACAACCGACTCCTGATCCCCGCCGCGCTGCTCATCCCCGCGCTGCTGTCTTCCCACCTTCCCGGCGATCGCATCCGCTTCGCCCCTTCCGAAGGCTCCAGCGCGACCAAGACCTTCGAGAACAAGGCCGAGTTCACGCTCGACCACATCTCGATCAGGATGAACGGGCAGGAGTCGCCGATGCAGCCCGAGATGGAGATGACCATCAACAGCACCCAGAAGGTGGTGGTGACCGACGTGTACGTCGCGAACCGCGAGGGTGCGCCCAAGAAGCTGCGCCGCAGCTACGACGATCTCGGCAGCGATGTCTCCGTCGCGTTCAAGATGGAGATGATGGGCCAGACCAAGAACCAGGACCAGAACATCAAGGGCGAGAGCGAGCTGCAGGGCAAGAAGGTGGTCTTCACCTGGGACGATGAGAAGGGCGAGTACAAGAAGGCCTTCGATCCCGCGGCGGACAAGGATGCCCTCCTCAAGGATCTGGAGGAGGACATGGATGTGCGCGCGCTCCTGCCCAAGGAGGACGTCAAGGAAGGTGCGGAGTGGGACATCGACGTCAAGAAGCTCGCGACCATCCTCGCGCCCGGCGGCAACCTCTCGATCGTGCCCAAGGAGATGGCCGACGACGAGAAGTCGATGGGAATGCCGGGCATGGGCAGCATGTCCGACTGGCTGCGCGGATCGCTCGAGGGCAGCGCCAAGGGCACCTTCGTCGGCCTGCGTGAGGTCGACGGCGTGAAGATGGCCGTGATCAAGCTCGAAGCGAAGATCACGGTCTCGAAGGACATGACCGAGGTGGTCGAAGAGGCCATGAAGCACGCCAAGCTCCCGCCGGAAGCCGGCAATCCCTCGATCGACCACGTGGACATCGATTACAAGCTCGAGGCCGAGGGCGAGCTCCTGTGGGATCTCGCCGCGGGCCGCGCGCATGCCTTCACCATGTCGGGGCCTTCGCACGCCAACATGGACATCGCGATGAAAATCGATGCGGGGGGCCAGAACATGAGCATCGAGCAGAGCATGGAGATGTCCGGCACGACCGGACTGAGCCTGAAGGTCGAGTGAAGGCCGCGGCGTACGATGCCGCGCCAGATCTTCATCGCTTCGAGCCTCGACGAGGCCATCCCCGGGGCCTCGAATCCAATCCGTGACCCGCTGTCGCGGCATCGTATGAGGTACGCACCCCGACGGGACTTTCCGGCCTACGCCTATCTCCCGGGCCGCGATCCGCACCCGACGCGTGATCCGCGCGGCCATTCGTTCGGCGTCGAGGAGGCCAGGCCCGGATACCTCCCCGCGGATCGGTGGCGTGAGAACGAGCTCTACCTCCACGGCGTCGACCTCTACAACCACGGGTTCTTGTGGGAGGCGCACGAGACCTGGGAAGGGCTATGGCACCAGGCGAAGCACGACGCGGACCAAGCCGGTTTCCTCCAGGGCTTGATCCAGTGCAGTGCGGCCAGCCTCAAGATCCCCATGGAACAGCCGGACGGCCTGAAGAAGCTCGCCGAGATCGGGACGGCGCGACTCGAGCAGGCGGCGACACGCGTCGGTCCGCGCTTCATGGGCCTGGACGTGCCGGCCTTCGTGCGCGAATTCCGCGCCTTCGCGGCTTCGTGCCCGGGCTCGGCGGATGGCAGGCCCAGGCTCGCGCTCGACTGAGGCACCCGAGACCGTGGACGAGAACCGATTCGAGATCGACCCCGACATCGCCAAGGCCTCGACGCTGCCGGGGCGCTTCTACACCGACCCGGCGGTCTTCGAGCGCGTCAAGGAGCGCGTGTTCGCTCCGAGCTGGCAGCTCGTCGCGCACCGCGACGCGCTCGCGGAGCCCGGTGACACGCTGCCCGTCAGGCTGCACGAGGGGCTGCTGGACGAGCCGATCGTGCTCACGCGCGACGCCCAAGGAACCCTGCGCTGCCTGTCGAACGTCTGCACCCACCGTGGAAATCTCGTCGTGGACGAGGCGGGAAGAAGGACCTCGCTCGCGTGCGGCTACCACGGCCGGCGCTTCGATCTGGACGGCCGCTTCCGCTCGATGCCGGGGTTCGAGGGCGCGCAGGGCTTTCCCGGCCCGAAGGACGACCTCGCCCAGGTCCCGTTCGGAACCTGGGGAAGGCTCCTCTTCGCCTCGCTCGCGCCCGCACGATCCTCCGCACGGCCTTTCGACGAGTGGACGGCCGACCTGCGTCGCCGGATGGGCTGGCTCCCGATCGAGGAGTTCCGCCTCGAGCCTTCGCGCTCCCGCGACTACGAAGTGAAGGCGAGCTGGGCGCTCTACTGCGACAACTACCTCGAGGGCTTCCACATCCCCTGGGTGCATGCCGCGCTGAACGCCGCGATCGATTTCGAGACCTATTCGACGGAGCTCTTTCCGTGCTCGAGTGTCCAGATCGCGCTCGCCCGGCACGATCAGGACGCATTCGACCTGCCCGCCGGCTCTCCGGACCAGGGGCGGCGCATCGCCGGCTTCTACTGGTTCCTCTTCCCCAACCTGATGCTGAACTTCTACCCCTGGGGGCTCTCGGTCAACGTCGTCCGCCCGCTGGCGATCGACCGCACGCGCATCTCCTTCTTCGCGTACGTGTGGAAGCCCGAGAAGCTCGGCCGAGGTGCCGGCGCGGACCTCGACCGGGTCGAGAGGGAGGACGAGGCGGTCGTCGAGGCCGTGCAACGAGGCGTGCGCTCGCGTCTCTACGATCGAGGCCGCTACTCGCCGACTCGCGAGCAGGGCGTGCACCACTTCCATCGCCTGCTCGTCGACGCGGTGTCGGTCTCCGCCTGACTTGGGCGCCGGATGATTCAGGCGCCGATGGCGACGTCCTTGTCCAGCCAGCGGTCGAGCAGTCTCTTGAGCTCGCGCATCTGGACCGGCTTCATCAGGAAGTCGTCCATGCCGATCTCCAGGCACCTCTCACGGTCGCCCGACATCACGCTGGCGGTGAAGGCGACGATCGGGGTCCTGCGGCCCGCACCTTCGGCGCTGCGGATGGCGGCCGTGGCCTCGAATCCGTCGAGCTCGGGCATCTGGCAGTCCATGAACACGAGGTCGTAGCGTTGCCGGGCGAGGGCCTCGACCGCCTCGCGACCGTTGGCCGCCACGTCGACCTGGAGCCCGTGCTTCTCGAGCAGGCGCACCGCGACCTTCTGGTTCACCGCATTGTCCTCGGCTACGAGGACCCGGCCACGACGGCGCTTCGATCCGCCGCTGGGCAGGGCGGCGGCCGGGGACGGCCCACCCTCGATTTCGGCAAGTCCATGGGAAGGCGTCCTCAAGCCCACGGTGAACCAGAACGTGCTCCCTTGCCCGACGTCGCTGATCACCCCGATCTCGCCGCCCATCATCTCAGCCATCTGCTTGCAGATCACGAGACCCAGACCGGTCCCACCGAACTTGCGCGTCGTCGAGGCGTCGACCTGCGTGAAGGGCAGGAACAGGCGCTTCTGGGCTTCGGGCGCGATCCCGATGCCCGTGTCCCGGACCTCGAAGCGCAAGTGGACCTCGCCGGCCTCCTCGCGCACGAGGTCGACTGAGATCGCGACCTCCCCCAAGGCAGTGAACTTGACCGCGTTGCCGATCAAGTTGGTCAGGATCTGACGCAGACGCCCCGGGTCCCCGATCAATCGGGGAGGGACCTGCGGGAGGATCCGGACGCCCAGCTGCAGGCCCTTCCTCTGCGCAGCGGGAGTCAGCATCTGGACCACGTCCTGCAGGCAGGAGCACAGCTCGAACTCGATGCTCTCGAACAGGAGCTGGCCGGCCTCGATCTTGGAGTAGTCCAGGATGTCGTTGATGACGGTGAGCAGGCTCTCGCCGGACGCGTGCAGGGTCTCGGCGTAGTCCCGCTGCTCCTTGTCGAGCTCCGTATCGAGGAGCAGGTTGGCCATGCCGATCACCCCGTTCATCGGCGTGCGGATCTCGTGGCTCATGTTCGCCAGGAACCGGGACTTGGCTCGGGAGGCCTCGAGCGCCGCGCCCAGGGCCTTCGTCGTTTCCCCCTCGAGACGCTTGCGCTCGCTGATGTCGAGGCAGAAGCCGGCCGAGCCCTCGAAGGCGCCCTCCGCGTTGAACCTCGGCCGGCAGGCTTCGAAGATCCAGCGATACTCGCCGTCGTGTCGTCGGGCGCGAAACTCCAGCTCGCAGGGGCGTCGCTCCTCGAGGGCGGCATGGAGGGTGCTCGTCATCCCCGGCACGTCGTCGGGATGGACACCCTGGATCCAGCCCTCGCCCAGCTCCTGCTCGAGAGCCGCACCTCGGAAGTCGAGCCAGGACCGGCTGACGTACTGGCAACTTCCCTGCGGGTCCGACAACCACAGCATGATCGGCAACGAGTCCGCCGGGGGGCGACGGGGTTCCTCGCGTTCCGTCTCCTCGGGCGCGGGCTCCCTCCCAGCCTGCTCATCCGTCCCCTCGCCGAGCGTATGCGCCCGGCGCAACTCGATCTGAGCGACGACCTGGCGCGCGAGAGCGAGCAAGGACCAACCCTGGGCTTCCGTGAACTTGCGCGGAACCTGGTCGAGCACGCACAGCGTACCGAGAGCCCGGCCCCCGGCATCCGCCAGGGGTGCACCGGCGTAGAAGCGGATGCGGGCCGAACCCGTCACGAGCGAGTTGTGCACGAAGCGCGGATCCCGGAGGGCGTCCGGGACGACCATCACGTTGCCGGTCCGGAGGATGGCGTGGGAGCAGAAGCTGTCCGCGCGCGGCATCTCGCGTCCGTCCAGGCCGACCATCGCCTTGAACCACAGCCTGTGGCCGTCCACGAAACTGATCAGCGCGAAGGGCGTCTCGCACAGGATGGTCGCGAGGCGGGCGAGGTCGTCGAAGGCCGGCTCCGGAGGCGTGTCGAGCACGCCACACATCCCCAGGGCAGCCAGCCTCGAGGCATCGTTCTCTTTCAGGGAAAGGTCGACCACGCGGGTGTCCGGGGGACTGCGAGCGAGCGGAAGTTCGAGGATTCCGCGACGTCGAATCGTTCTATCGGGACCCTCGCACGCGATCTTGAGGCCCTCCTGTGGTTTCGGCCGGGGCTGTGCAGATCGAGAGCGGAATGCGCGAGCTGAAGGGGCCGGCTCTCCACGGGGATCGGGCCAGGGTGTGACGCCCGCGGTTGTGCTCCCCTGCGCGGGCACTAGACTACCGCCCCGCCATGCCTCGCAGGGACAAGGTCCTGGTCGGGAACGGCCAGGGTTTCTGGGGCGATTCGATCCTCGGTC
The DNA here is from genome assembly GCA_041488095.1 of Planctomycetota bacterium. Classification (GTDB taxonomy): domain Bacteria; phylum Planctomycetota; class UBA1135; order UBA1135; genus DASYPQ01. The sequence goes on along the minus strand of JBGPOP010000015.1, from coordinate 84,182 downwards.
CGGTGCGCCTCGTGCGTGAGGGTCCGCTCGACTATTTGACGCTCGACTACCTCGCCGAGGTCACGATGAGCATCCTGCAGAAGCTGCGCTCGCGAAATCCCGAGGCCGGCTACGCGACCGATTTCGTCGAGATGATCGACCGGGTCCTGCCCGACCTGGTGAAGCGGGACATCAAGGTCGTCGCCAACGCCGGAGGCGTCAACCCTCGCGCGTGCATGCAGTCCGTGATGAAGGTGATCAGGAAGCACGGATTCCAGGGCATCGGCGTCGGCATCGTCGAGGGAGACGACATCCTTCCGCGCCTCGACGAGCTGATCGCCGAGGGAGAGGAGTTCTGCAACATGGACACGGGCGAACCGCTCGCTCGCGTCCGCGACCGCGTCACGAGCGCCAACGTGTACCTCTCCGCCTTCCCGATCGCCGAAGCCCTCGACCGGGGCGCGCAGATCGTGATCACCGGGCGGAGCACGGACCCGGGCCTCGTCCTCGGGCCCCTGATCCACGAGTTCGGCTGGCAACGTGGCGACCACGACCTCCTGGCCGCGGGCACGGTCGCGGGACACATCGTCGAGTGCGGAGCGCAGTGCACGGGCGGCAACCTCACGGACTGGAGGAGGGTTCCCGACATGGCGCGGATCGGATACCCGATCGTCGAGGCGCGCGCCGACGGTTCCTTCGCGATCACCAAGCACGAGGGCACCGGCGGGATCGTCGACGAGAACGCGGTCGCTCACCAGCTCGCCTACGAGATGGGCGACCCGCGCGCCTACCTCGGCCCGGACGTCAGCGCCGACTTCACCAGCTTCCGCATGGAGGCGGACGGCCGGGACCGCGTGCGCATCCTCGGAGTTCGCGGCCGTCCGCCGACGGACACCTACAAGGTCTCGATCAGCCACGAGGACGGCTGGAAGGCGACCGGACAGCTCACCATCAGCGGACCGGACGCGCTGGAGAAGGCCAGGCTCTGCGCCGACATCGTGTGGAAGCGCCTGGCGATGGACGGCTGCGAGTACGCGCCCGAGGAGAAGCTGGTCGAATTCCTCGGCGCCAACGTGTGCCACGCCGGCATCGTCGTCAGGGAGGCCGGCGCCCCGTCCGAGGTCGTGCTGCGCATGGGCGTCAAGGGTTCCGACCGGGAGAAGGTCGACCGCTTCGGCATGGAGCTCGTCCCGCTGGTGACGAGCGGCCCGCCCGGCGTCACCGGTTTCGCCGGCGGGCGCCCCAAGGCGACCGAGATCATCGGCTTCTGGCCGGCGCTCGTGCGCAAGGAGAAGATCTCGACCCGCGTCGAGGTCGTGAGGTCCTGAGTCGTCTCATGCCGCTCGTCCTTCTGGTTCGCATCGCCACGGCCCGTTCCGGCGACAAGGGCGCAGGCTCCAACGTCGGCGTGATCGCCCGCTCGGACGCGGCCTTCGCCTTCCTGAAAGAGCACCTCGATGCGGGGAGAGTGCGCAGCCACATGGCCGGGATCAATTCGGGGGGCGTGAAGCGCTACGAAGCCGACAACCTGCGCCTCCTGAACTTCGTCCTCGAGGACAGCCTGGGCGGCGGAGGCTCGGCGTCGCTCCGCACGGACGCGCAGGGCAAGACGCACGGCCTCGCGGTGCTGAGGATGGAGATCGACGTGCCCCAGAGCGTGATCGATCGCACGCCTGCCCCATGAACCTGCTCCTCGAGATCCAGGAGAAGTCCCGCCGCCTGGGGAGGCGCATCGTGCTGCCCGAGTCGCAGGACCCGCGCGTGCGCCAGGCGGCGGCGACGCTCGCGGCGAAGAAGCTGTGCAGGCCGGTCCTGGTCGACACGGGCAGCCTCGGGACGCCGCCCGCCGGCGTCGAGGTGGTCTCGCCGGGCCGCGACGCGCGCGCGAGGAGATTCGCCGAGGAGCTCTTCGAGCTGCGCCAGGCCAAGGGCATGACGCGCGAGGAGGCCCTGCGGCGCGTCCTCGACCCGATCGTCTTCGGCGCGTTCCTCGTGCGCAGCGGCGACTGCCACGCCGGCGTCAGCGGCAGCGAAGCCAAGACGGCGGAGGTCCTGCGCTCCGGCCTCCACATCGTCGGTCTCGCGCGGGGCATCCAGACGCTCTCCTCCTGTTTCCTGATGGTCCTCGCGGATCACGCACTCACTTTCGCCGACTGCGGAGTGGTTCCCGATCCGACGGCCGAGCAGCTCGTCGACATCGCGGTGGCATCCGCGGAGACCCACCGCAGGCTCGTCGGCGAAGCGCCGCGCGTGGCGCTGCTCTCGTTCTCGACCAAGGGCTCGGCCGACCACCCCCGCGTCGACAAGATGCGCAAGGCTACCGAGCTCCTGCGCGCACGCGCGAGCGAGCTCACCTGCGACGGCGAGCTGCAGGTCGACGCGGCGATCGTGCCCGCCGTCGCCGAGCGCAAGGCGCCCGGCTCCCCGCTCGCAGGCAGGGCCAACGTGCTGATCTTCCCCGACCTCGACTCGGGCAACATCGCCTACAAGCTCGTCGAGCGCCTCGCCGGCGCCACCGCGCTCGGGCCTCTGGTCCAGGGCCTCCAGCATCCGTTCATGGATCTCTCGCGCGGTTGCAAGGCGGAAGACATCGTCGAGGTCGCCTGCATCGCGGCGGTGCTCTCGACCTGAGCGCCGCGGCTCCAGGCTTCCGCCGCGGGGCTGCGCTCCCCAGGTTCGTTGCCGTGGAGGCCGCCCTTCCGTTACCTTTCCCGAGTGATCGCCGCGAGGTGTGCCGTCGTCTTCTGCGCGCTTGCGATCGCCGCCTGCAGGAGACATCCCCAGCCTGAGACTCCGGCGCAGCCGCCCGCAGCGTCGGTCCCGCGCACGATCGACAAGGGCGAAGGCTGCCTGGTCGAGATCACGAAGGACGGCGACGGTCCTGTCGCTCGCATCGGCGACGAGGTCACGCTCGCCTACGAGATGCGCGTCAAGGATGCCGAGCAGCCGATCGCGTCCACCCGCGGTTGGGACGTGCCCTGTCGGATGCGCCTGGGTGGGCCCGGCGTCCTGCCGGGACTCTCGCGCGGCGTGGAAGGGCTCAAGGTCGGAACCCTGGCGAAGCTCGAGTTGCCGCCCGCGCTCGCCTACGGCAAGGACGGGTGCCCGGGTTCCAGCGTGCCCGCCGACGCCACGCTGGTCTTCGAGGTCGAAGTCCTCGGAGTGCGTCCATGAACCGCGCTCCCCTCCTCGCTCCGCTGCTTTTCGCGCCGCTCCTCGTGCTCGGGAGCTGCGCCCAGATCGGCCTGGAGCCGCGCCCTCTGCCGATGCACCACACCAAGGTGAGCACGACCTCGGGTCTCGAATACGAGGAGCTCTTCGTCGGACAGGGCCCCGCGGCCCGGCCGGGCGACGAGGTGACGTTCGAGTACACCGTCTGGCTCGAGGACGGCAAGCGCGTCGACTCGACGTACGACCGCGGAGTGGCGATCACGGTGGTGCTGGGCTCGGCGCCGCTCAAGGCCTGGGACGAAGGCCTGATCGGCATCCAGCCCCAGGGCCGCCGCCGCCTGGCCGTGCCGCCGCGGCTCGCCTATGGCTCGGCTGGCGTCGAGGGCATGATCCCACCGAACGCAACCCTGGTCATCGAGGTCCTCGCGCTCGAGGTCAAGGGTCCGGGCGGTGCGGCTCAACGCTGAGCACGCCGGGCGCCCGGCACGAAGAACGAGGCCGGTGCGGAAGTGCTCCGCACCGGCCTCGGATTCCAGAGCCCTTGCCGATCTCAGTTCTGCGGCTTCACGGCGGCCTGCTGGCAGCAGGCCTTCTTGTCCTGGCACTGGGCCTTCTGGGCCTCGGTGCACTGGGCCTTGTCCGCGCAGCACGCGGCCTTGGGCATGTTGGCTGCCGCGGGGTCCGAGACGGAGGCGTTCTTGTTGGACTTACAGCCGAAGGCGAAACTGACGAGGGCGATGCCCAGGACGAGGTTCTTCAATGGAGGTCTCCTTGGATGCGGCCGGCAGGCCGGCGAAGGGTGGCTGGTGATGCCGGGGGCTCGTGGAACCCCCATTTCGAACCTCAGTCTACGCTAGTCTGCGTCGCCGCGAGGTTCAGAGATCATAAAATGGGGGCATGGCGCGAGTCCACGAGCGCGGGGAACCCGCGGAAGATCCCCCCGCACAGGTCGATCTGCACGGGCTGCGACCGGAGGAGGCTCTGCGCCGTGTCTCTCAGGAAATCCACGCCTGCCGGGTGCGCCGGATGGACCGTTTGAAGATCATCACCGGCAAGGGCTGGGGGAACCTGCGTCAGCAGCCGATCCTGCGGCCCAAGGTGGAGCAGTGGCTCCGCGGTCCCGAGGGACGCCGCCTCGGCGTCCTGGGCTTCGAGGTGGCCGACGACGGCGGCTCGCTCGTCGTCGAGCTGCGCTGCGAAGGCCATCGCGCCGAGTGGAGCCGAGGCGAAGAGGACGAAGTTTGAACGCGGCCCGCGCGGGCCGAGGATGATCGGGACCCGACACGATGAACGCACTCCCCAGATCTGTCGCCCTGCTGCTCGCCGTCGCGCTCGCCTCGGCCTGCTCCTCGACCTCCGGGCGCATCGGGCGCATGTATGCGGCGCTCCAGGCCGACGTCGGGCGATCGGGGTCGGATGCGATGCCCGCCGCGAAGCTCTCCGAGCGCAACGCCGCGCGCGCGACGGACGTGCGCGAGATGGTGGCGAAGGGCGAGGTGAAGAGCGCCAGGGATCGATTCGAGAGTGCCGTGCTGCTGGTCGAGACGGATGACCCGGAGAACCTCGCGCTCGCCGAACGACTCGCGCTGGAGGCGGTCGCGAGCGGCGAGAAGCTCGGCTCCCGCGTCGCGGCGGAAGCGGCCGACAAGCAGCTCGTGAAACGCCATCTGCCCCAGCGCTACGGCACGCAGTACGAGTGGGTTCCCGTGCTGCAGGCCTGGCGTCTGTACTCCGTCGATCCCACGACCACGGACGCGGAACGTCGGGCCATGGGAGTGCCGCCCCTGGCGGAGCTGGTCGAGGGCGAGAAGCGGCTGAACGCCCCGAAGGGCCGAGGGTAGGGCGCCCGGGATCCGGACCCGGGAGTCAGTGTCCCTGCGCGTTCGCGATCTGCTTCTGGATCTGCGCGTTGTCGGGGAAGAGGGACAGGCCCTTCTGCCAGGTGGCCAGCGCCTGGTTGGGATTGCCGAGCTGCTGGTAGAGGTTCCCGAGGAGGAGCCAGGTCTGAGCGAACCGCGGCTCGGGCGGAGCCTGGGCCTGTTGCTCGGCCAGGATCTCGAAGTGCTTGATGGCCTCGGTCTGCTTGCCGAACACCGGGGGCCAGAAGGAGAGGCTGACGGCCTTCGAGAAGCGCGCATCCCAGCTGTGGTCGTCGATCGAGAGCGCACCGTCGAAGGCCTTGTCCGCCTTGGTCGCCCACACGCCCGCCTCGGGTCCATTGCCGGCCTTGAACACCTTCTGGAGGTAGGCCCCGCCGAGCTCGACCTGGGCTCCGGCGCTCTCGGGATGCTCCCGCGCATATTGCTCGAACAGGGCGAGCACCTCATCGACCCCTCCGGCCGCATCGATCGCCTTCCACTTCTCGCGCGCATCCTCGCGCGACAGACCCGGGACCAGCAGGTCCTGGAAAGCGGCGTGGGCGTCGAATTTCCCCGGCTTGGAGTCCTTCGATTGGACGCGGGAGGCCTCGAGCGCGGCGGAGTCTCCCTGCTCCTTCAGCGCCCGGGCGACCGCGCTCTCGATGTCGCCGACGGGCACGCGCGAGTCTTCGCGCGGCCGCGACAGGAATTCGGCGCGGAGGTCTTCGACGCTCTTGGCGAGCGACGCCTCCCGCGCCTGCCCGTCCGCCAGCATCTGGGAGAGGCGCGCGACGTCCTCGGCTGTCGCGGCCGGGGCGGCGCTCGCCTGGACGCACGTGGACTGAACGAGGTGGACGACAGCCAGGCTCGTGGCGGCAGAGGCGAGCACGGCGATGGCGAGGACGAGGATGGGCTTCATGGTTGGCTCGATGAGGTCAATCGGAGGAGGGAAGGATGATCTCGACCGCGCGCTCCTCTTCGGCGACCAGGTCGAGCGTGGTCGAGGCGGGCTTGAAGCGCTCGCGCGAGGCGCGGACGGTCCAGCGCCCGGGCTTGACGCCTTGCACCCGCAGAGTCCCGCTCGCGTCGGTGACGTCGTCGGGGCTGAACGCGACGGCCAGGTCGTTCGCATCGAGGAAACGCACGCTGGCGCCGACGACCGGCTTGCCAGTCGAGTCGGCGACCCTGACGACCAGGACGGCTCCCGGATGCAGCGAGAAGTCGCGGACCGTCTCCGTGTCGCTCGCGCCGATCTCGATGCCGCCGACCGTCTCCAGGCCGAAGCGGCCCGTCGTCGGATAGGCGGTGATCCGGTAGCTCCCCGCGGGCAGGAAGCGCAGGACATAGAGACCTTCGCCACTGGCGACGCTCTTGCCGGCGAACACGAACCCCGCGTCGGTCTGGACCTCGAGGACGATCACGCTGCCCGGCAGTCCCGCACCGGATCGGGCGTCGAGAACTCCGCCACGCAGGGCGCACAAGCCGGCCCGCACGGTGGAGCGGAAGACGGGGACAGCCGGCACTTCGATCTCGCACTGCAGGGCGAACTCGGCGCCGAGGGACTCGCCCACGTAGACTGCGTACGTTCCGGGCGAGAGGCTCGGGAAATCGAATCGTCCACCTTCGCGGCTGCGCGTGGACTTCCAGTCGGCCCCCTGACGCCGCTTCGGTACGAGCGTGACGTCACAGCCGGCGAGCGGCCTTGCGTCGCTCGCGAGCAGCGTGCCCTCGAGCGTGGTCCCCTGCGATCCACCCGGCAGGTCGACGCGCGTCCGCACGCCCGCCTCGATGTGGACCTGCTGCACGCGCGGGCTCGCTGTCGGTCCCTGATCCCGGCCTTCGGACACGTTGAGCACGACGTACAGGCCGGGCGGCAGGTCTTCGATCGCGAAGCGGCCCTCGGCGTCGGCGGCCACGTGACCGTACGTCATGCAGGCGTGCTCGAAGGTCGTGTCGAGCAGGCTGGCCACGACGAAAGCCCCCGACCAGGGCGCGCCGTCGTCCCGCGCGACCTGGCCTTCGACCGCGCCCGGCCGGGCGAGACGGATCGCGACGCTCTCGGGCGGATCACCCTTGGAGAGGTCGATCGGCTCCGACCAGCCCGCTCCGAGCCCCGCCCGCGTGGCGCGCAGGAGATGGCGTCCGCGCCGCAGGTGGGCGATCTCGAACGCGCCTTCGGAGTCGCTCGTCGCGGCCGCCGAGCCCTGCGGCGGGGCGTCGAGCCCGAGCGGCAGGAGCTGCGAGGGCGTGTCGTCCTCGGACAGCACGATCGCGCCTTCGACGGGTCGTCCGTCGGGGTCGATGACGCGCCCGCGGATCGCGAGTCCGGTATCGAGGACGGCGCGCAACTCGGTCGCGCCGCCGCCCGACCGCAGCTCGAGATCACGGGTTTGCCAGACCGCGAAGCCATCCGCGCGCACGAACACCGACCAGGTGCCGGGTCGCAGGCCGTCGATCGCGAAGGAGCCCTGCGTGTCTCTGAAGATGCGAGGGTCGGGCCGGCTGACCTCGGGAAGCCGCTCGCGCCGCAACAGGACGACGGTGAACAGGTCGGGTGGCTTCGCCTCGGCCGGCATGACCAGGCTGCCGCGCAGCGACGCCGTCGCCGGCGCTGCGGTCCCGCTGCCTTGGGGCTCGGAGACACCGGTCGTCCCGGCGCTCGAACGCTCGGGAAGCTGCGGGACGGAGGGATCGAGGCCGCGGTCGACCACGAGCATCCCGCCCTGCACCAAGACCTCGCGGCCCGGAACGAGCTCGGTGCGCGGGTCGCCGTCGATCGCCGCCGCGCCCGAGCGCAGCCGCGCGCGCATCTCGCGCGAGCCTCGCAGTTCGAGGCAGGCGATCTCGATCGCGCCCCGATCGAGCAGGATCGATCCCTCGCTGGTCGAGACGCGCCACGTTTCGCCGGCCGCGTAGCGTTCGAGCGCGATGGCGCCGCGCTCCAGGGCCACGACCAGCGCGCCCTGTGCGGGCGAATCGATCGAGAGCCGCGACTCGGCCTGGGCTTCGAGACGGCCGGCGGAGCCCAGGCGCACCTGCGCGGTGGAATCCCGCGGCGTCGCGAGCTCGAGCGTGGGCCGCCCGAGCTCGATCCCGGAGCGGATCTCGTCGTCGGAGATCGGCCGCCAGGCGCCCGCAGGTCCCTCTCGCACGACGGGTCGTCCGGCGGCGAGCAGGTTCTCGACGCTTCCGACCGCATCCGGGCCGTGGAGGAGCCGCCAGGCGAGGAGCGCGGTTCCCAGACCGACCACCATCGCGGCCGCGACACGCCAGCGCACCGCCTGCCGCCCCGGCTTCGGGCCGGCGATCCCGAGCTCGAGCGTGCGCAGGAGACGTGCACGGAAGGTGGGCGAAGCCAGCACGGGCGCGTACGCGCGGGCGAAGAGACGCTCGAGATTCACCTCGAGGACGCTGGCCGCGGGCTTCATTCCAGGCCTCCGCGCTTCTTCGCGAGCAGCTCGAAGACCCGTGCGAAGGCCGTGCGCGCGCGCGTGAGCAGCGACTCGACCGCCTTCTCTCCCTTGCCGCGGCTCTTCGCGATCTGCGAGACCGAGAGCCCCTCGACGTACTTCTCCACGAGAGCGCGCGCGTACTCGGATGGAAGGGACGAAAGCGTCGCTCCGACGAGCTCGCGCGTCTCCTTCCGCTCGAGCACGTGATCGGGGAGCGGCTCGCGCGCGACCTCGGCGAGGATCCGGTCGATCTCGGGGTCGGCCTCCTCGAGGGCATCCTGGAGCGAGCGCGGGGCGCGGATGCGGCGGGCGCCACGGATCTTGTTCTTGGCGATGCCGCACAGCCAGGTGTGCAGGCTCGACCGCCCGTCGAACCCGTCCATCTTCTGGAGCGCAGCCAGGAAAGTATCCTGGACGAGGTCCTCGACGCCATGGACGTCGTCGCCCAGGCGCCAGTGCACGAACTGGTAGAGAGGGTCGAGGTGCTCGGAGAGCAACACCTCTGCGGCCGCGCGCTCGCCGGCCAGGATCCGGTCGCGCAGGACGATGTCGCGGGTGTGAAGACCTTCGTGGAACATGAGGGACAGCCGGACGCCGGCCGGTGGCTTGGTGGCCCGAGGGCGGCGGGTCCTTCGCGAAATCCGTCCGAAGTCCGGTCGCGACCGGCGCAGAGCCCGTACCCCGGGCGCGAAGGAACCTACCTGCCCAGCCTATCGTCCTATTCGTGAAGGATGCGAGCTAGGCTGTTCTCCTCGAGGTGGCCAGGATGACACGGCAATTCATGCTGGCCGCGGCGGCGGTTGCAGCGCTCACGGCGGCTGCGCTGGCACCGCCGGAGAAGAAGCCCTGGGAGCTCAAGCCCCCAGCTCCGGCCGTCGCGCTCAAGCCGGCGAAGCTCGCGAGGCTCGACGGCCAGACCTGCGGCGAGTGCCACGCCGACGTGGTCGAGGAGTGGGCCGGCACCGCGCACGCGATCGCCTGGGTCGACGAGGAATACAAGGAGGAGGTTGCGGACAAGACGCGGCCCCAATCGTGCTACGGCTGCCACATCCCCAAGCCGATCCTCGCCGCGGGCCTTCCGGCCCGCGCGGAGGCGCGCACGGAGGCGCAGCACCTCGGGATCTCCTGCGAGTCCTGCCACCTCGGGCCGGGCGGAGCGATGCTCGGGCCGTGGGGTGCGACGACGTCCGCGCACAGGAGCGAGCTCTCCGAGCACATGACGGAGAAGGCCTCGAGCGCGATGTGCGCGCTGTGCCACTCGACGAACATCGGACCGGTCGTCGGGGTCGCCAAGGACTTCGTCTCGTCGAAGATGGAGGAGCGCGGGAAGAGCTGCATCGCCTGCCACATGGCCCCGCTGGAGCGCAAGCCGTCGAAGGGCGCCATGGAGGGTGCACCGGTCCGCGCCGGACGCAGCCACGCGATCCAGACGCCGCGCGATCCGGCCTTCCTCGCGCTGGCCTTCGAGCCGACGCTGCGCATCGAAGGGGGCCAGAGCGTCGTCTCGATCCGGAACGGCGCAGGCCACCGGGTCCCCGGGCTCATCGGCCGCAGGATCGAGTTCCTGGCCGAGGTCCTCGGCGCGGACGGGAAGGTCCTGGGCCAGCTCCGGCAGGTTCTCGACGCGCGGGCCTATCTGCCCGTCGACCAGAGCATGGAGATCGCGATCGACGCCGTCGGTGCCGCCGTCCGCCTCCGCGGCCTCCACCACGATCCGCGACGCAACGAGCCGGTCGAGTTTCTGAACGTTCGCCTCGAGCCGAGCGGGCGCTGATTCCGCGGGGAGCATGCTCGCGAATCGGTGGGCGGCGTTCGGGATCCTCCTCGCGCACCTTCTTGCGCTCGGGGGCTGCGCGGGGTCGGGCGCGACAGGGACGCGCGAGTCGATTCCGATCCACGGGAGCCTCGCGAGCCGCTATCAAGGGCGCTGGACGAACGGCGAGCACGACCACGACCTCACCGAGGTCCTCTCGCTCGAGGTGGGCGACAAGACCAAGGACCCGGTCACCGGCTTCGTGCTGGCGGAGGGCCTGGCCGATCTCGACGGAAAGCCGGGCAACGGGGGTCGAGGGACCTTTCACAGCCTGGCCGACACCTACGACGGCGCGGTGACGGGCCGCCTCGACCACGCCTACGCGGATCTCCACGTCGCTCCTGCGCTCGAGACGCTGCGGCTCGGCCGCCAGATGATCGTCGAGACGCCCGTGGTCGCGTACCTCGACGGCGTTCGCGCGGAGACCGTGGAGATCGGCGACCAGCACGTCCGGCTCGGCGCGTACGGCGGGGTGCCGGTGCAGCTCTTCGCGTCCTCCACGCTCTCCGACTCGATGCTCGGCCTCTTCGCGCAATCGCGGCCGTGGACCGGCGGTCGCATCCGGCTGGACTGGATGCACGTCGAGGACCAGGGGTTCTTCGGCCCGCGCCGGGACGACCTTCTCGGTCTCGGCGCCTCGCAGAGCCTCGGCCCGAGCCTGCGCATCGAGGGCCAGCACACGCGTATCGAGGACGAGGCCCGCGACGTCCGGCTGCGTGCGAGCTGGTACTCCCCGGATTCCGACCTCGTCCTCCAGGCCTCGTGGTACCGCCTGCTCGAGACGCAGAAGGACCTGACCGTGCCCTTCGATCCCTACTACGCGACCCTGTTCGAGCTGTTCCCCTACCAGCAGTTCGGCGTGCTGGCCTCGAAGAGCCTCGGCCCGCACCTGGACCTCCAGACGGGCTTCGATCTGCGCCGCGTCTCGCAGGACGCGGACGTCGGGCAGTTCAACCGCGACTTCGACCGCGCGTTCGCGACGACCGGGATCCGGGGCGTCCTGCCGGCGAAGCTCGACCTCACCTTGACCGGTGAGGTCTGGGACAGTCCGCAGAGCGAACTCCGGACGTTCGGGGCGGATCTCTCGCGCCGGCTCGGCGAGAAGGTCGACGCCGCCGTCGGCACGTACTACTCGCTCTTCAAGTACGACCTGTACCAGGACCGCGAGCTGGACGACGTGCGCACGTGGTACCTCAAGCTCGATTGGAAGCGCTCGCCGCAGGCGTCCTTCGGCCTGCGCTACGAATTCGAGGACGACTCGATCGGCGAGTACCATTCGCTGAGACTGGGGGCGACATGGCGATTCTAGGGAAGGCCTCCTCGGCGGCGGTCGCGCTCTCGGTGGCGGCGCTGGCGGGGTGCGTTCTGCTGCGGAGCCTCGGCTTCGGAGCGGAACCTCTCGCCTTCAGCCACAGCCGCCACGTGGTGGGCGAGAAGCTCGACTGCGCCAACTGCCACGCCGAGGCGCTGGTTTCCGACGAGCCGGGGATGCCCTCGCCGGACACGTGCAGGGTCTGCCACGCCGAGTTCGATTCGGCGAAACCGCCCGATCGCCGCGTCGAGACGCTCTTCCGGGAGGGTCAGTACATCGCCGCACGCACGAGTGCGCTCGCCAGCGAGGTCGTCTTCTCGCACAAGCTCCACGCAGCCCGCCAGGCCTGCAACGAATGCCACCGCGGGATCGAGAGAAACGAGCGCGCGTCGCGGCTGAGACCGGAGCGAATGGAGGATTGCTCGGCCTGCCACTCGGCCAGGAAGGTCGCGGACGATTGCGCGACCTGCCACCGGGAGATCACGCGCGCGTGGGAGCCCGCGAGCCACCGCTCGAACTGGAAAAGGATGCACGGCCCGGCCGCGCGCGCGCATGCCGAAGCGACCGCCGACCGGTGCTCCGTGTGCCACACCGAGTCGACCTGCAGCGCCTGCCACCAGTCGCAGGCGCCCGAGAACCACAACGCGTTCTGGCGCCTGCGCGGCCACGGGGTCGCCGCGATGATCGACCGCGAGAATTGCGCCGCGTGCCACGAGCCGATGTCGTGCGAGCGCTGCCACGCGGAGACGAGACCGCGCAACCACGTCGGCTTCTGGGGCCAGCCGCGCGACACGCACTGCCTGGTCTGCCACCAGCCGCTCGCGGCCGAGGGTTGCGTCGCCTGCCACGCGACGGCAAAGAGCCACTTGTCCGCGATGCGCAAGCCCACCGACCATTATCCTGGGATGGACTGCCGGGCGTGCCACGGCGTCTCGCAGCGACTGCCGCACGTCGACAACGGCGACGACTGCAACTCCTGCCACCTGTGAAGACGCGAATCCGGACCACCGCGGCCTGCCTCGCGATCGCCCTTGCGGCGCTCGCAGGAGCGCTCGTCCCCTCCTGCGGCGGAGGCTCGGGAGGATCGGGGCCGCCCGCGGGAGGTCCGGACGAGCCGCGCGACCTCGCGCCGCCGCAGGATCCGCCCGGCGTCGTGGTCTCGATCGTCGACGTGAGTGGCCAATCGGGCGCGGGCGGTTCCTTCCGCCCCGGCGATCGGATCCGCGTGCGTTACACGCTCGAGAAGAGGAATGGCGGACGCTGGAACCTGCACGAGATGGACTTCGCGCGCAGCCTGGTCTCCGGCCCGAGCTTCAACTACCAGCGCGTGATCCCCGAGCAGTCCGACCTCCTCGCGCGCTCGGTCCAGCAGTCCGACGGTTCCTACGTCTACGTCTTCGCCGACCCCGTCCCGGCGGTGTACCTGCCCCCGCTCAACGACTCGCCGAGCTTCGGCGTCGACGACGGCGAGAGGACCGGCCAGGCCCTGTTCGACGGCACCTACACAGTCGGAATCGCCTTCGCGTGGAACTACACCGTCTCCGGCAGGCCCTTCGTCGACGCGGGCAACGCGACCGCCGACTTCCGCCTCGGCGGCTCGGCGGTTCTCGCGCACCGGGAGGTCGTGGATCAGGCCAGCTGCAACCGCTGCCACATCGACCTGCGCTTCCACGGCGGCCACTGGCACGACGTGACGACGTGCCTCTTGTGCCACACCTCGGGCGCGGAGGACCTGAACGATCCGGCCGTCGCCGGCGGCACGCCCGGCGTGTCGATCGACTTCCGGGTGATGATGCACAAGCTCCACAACGGGCGTCACCTGCCCTCGGTGCTCGGGGTGACGACGAATCCGGACGGCACGCGCGACTACTCGGCGCCGCCGCAGCCGTACCGGCTGGCGGAGTCGGACGGAACGCTCCGCGACTACTCGTCGGTCGGGTTCCCGGTGTGGCCGAACCGCACGATCCCGATGTACAAGGACTCCGGCTGGAGCGCGCTGCCGCCCGCATCCCAGGCGGTCGAGGACACGATCCGGACGGGCGTCACCGACTGCGCCGTGTGCCACGGGAATCCGAACCCCGCCTGCAGTGGGACTCAAGGGCCGGCGCAGGGAGGGCTCGCCTACACCGAGCCGTCGATCCACGCCTGCTATGCGTGCCACGACGACATGGTGCCGCAGTACCCCTACATCGCGAACCAGCCGAACACGACGCCGCCGGGGATGCCGGCGCAGCCCGACAGCTCCGCGTGCAAGACCTGCCACAGCCCGTTCGAATCCCAGTGCGCGAGCGGAGGGTTCACCGTGGACGGCGCGCACCGCCACCCGCTGAAGGATCCGTTCTTCAACCCGGGGCTCAACTTCGACATCCTCTCCGTGTCGGAGTATGGCGCGAACGACGGGGACGGAACGATCGATCCCGGGGAGCGGATCGAAGTCGTCTTCACGATGAGGGACGACTCCGGTGTCGACGTGGTCCTTGGTCCGGAGGACGCGATCCGTGCGGTCGTTTCGGGGCCGACGTCGAATGCGAACCAGATCCTCGTCGCCGACATCCCCAAGAGCCTGCTACCGGGCTCGCAGCCGTTCACCATCCGCCTGCCCGAGCGGCGACAGCTCGAGCTCGTCGGCCGCTCGACCGCGGTGACGGGCGACCTCTTCGTGACGATCTCGGCGCCCCACCTGCCCCTCCCTTCGGGCGCCCTGACCGTCGTGCGCGTGCGAACGGGGACGGGCGCTGGCGCGAGCGCGCTCGCGAGCGGCGCGGTCCCTCCTCAGAATTTTGCCGACGTGGCCGACGCGAGCGGTTTCGCGCGCGACGACTTCGTGGTCGTCGACGACGGGACCGCCGCCGAGGAGTACGGACGGATCCAGCTCGTCGACGGGAGCCGGCTGTGGTTCTCGAGCCCGAGCACCTCCGACTATCCGCCGGGCCTCGCCAAGTCGCACGCCGCCGGCGCCTCCGTGAAGAAGGTGACGCTCGTCCAGAAGCTCCCCGGGGTCGACTACACCCTGAACGCGACGACGGGTTCGATCGTCGAGCTCTCCGAATTCGGCGCAGGCAATGCCGTCGTCGTGACTTACACGACCGAGTTCACGATGCCCTCGCGCCATCCGCTGGCTCTGAACGCGTCCCCGGACCTCGACGAGACGAGCGGCAAGTGGACGGGCAAGAGCCTCGTCTCGGGGACGTACACGCTCTCGATCTCGGGCTACCGCAAGCTGAGCTTCGATACTCCGACCGAGACGAACACGCTTTACGGGGCGTCTCCTCCGGCGACGAAGGACTTCCTGGTCGGCTCGGCGAGCACGGTCGTGCCCTACGCGCTGATCTCCTCGCCCTCGAACTGCTACGCCTGCCACACCGACATCTGGTTCCACGACGGGAAGTACCGCGGCTTCGAGACCTGCATCTCGTGCCACGGCCAGGCGGGCAGCGAGGACCTGCCGCGCTACGTCGCCGCGAATGCTCCCGCGACGAGCGGCGTCACCGTGAACTTCCGCACGCTTCTGCACCAGATCCACCGCGGGAAGCTGCTCGCGAACGCGTCGACGTTCGAGGTCGTCAGCGCGGGATCGGATCCGTACCCGGACAACTTCGTGGCCGCGAGCTTCGCCCAGTACCTGTTCCCCGCGATGCCGCGCGGAACGGCCCAGTGCGAGAAGTGTCACGGCGCCGCGAGCACCGCGTGGCTCGCGCCTTCCGATCGCAATCATCCCACCCAGCAGGTCGCGCCAGTGCTCGAGTGGCGGGCCGTGTGCGGCGCCTGCCACGACAAGAATTCCGATGTCGCGCACTACCTGACCCAGACGGGCGGGGGGCTCGAGGCCTGCGCGACCTGCCACGGGCCGGGCACCCAGCTGGGGGTCGAGCTGATGCACCGGCACTGAACCCCGCAAGTCCCTGGAATCAAGGACCTTCCGGCGATTGTTCAGGTCCGCGCCGCAGGCGACGATGGAGGGCTCACCGGGGCCCGGCAGGGACCTCGGGAACCATGGCCGACAAGGACCCTTTTCGCGAGAGCAACTGGTCGACGGTCCCGATCCGGGACCTCGGCCTGACCGTCGCCGGGACGCCGCTCGAGCCGATCCTCGCCGAGCTCGAGGGCGAGCTCGAGCGCTGCGGGATCGCCCGGTTGAGGCCGCGCTTCTATCTCTCGACCGAGTGGGGCGTCCCCTTCGGCAGCGTGGCGATCGCGATCCCGTTCTACCTGGCACGGCCCGAGCTGCTGGAGCTGCAGGAGCGGAACACCGGCCACGTCGAGGGCCTCTCCAGGCGCGAGATCCTGCGCTACCTGCGGCACGAGATGGGGCACGTCGTGAACTACGCCTACCGGCTCTACGAGCAGGAGGAGTGGGTGCTCCGCTTCGGGTCGATCACGCAGCCCTACCTCGACGAGTACCGCCCCTCGCCCTTCAGCCGGCGATTCGTCCGCCACCTGCCGGGCTGGTACGCGCAGAAGCACCCCGACGAGGACTGGGCGGAGACCTTCGCGGTGTGGATGACGCCGCTCGTCGATTGGCGGGCGGAGTACGCGGGCCTGCCGGCCGCGATCGCCAAGCTCGAGTACTGCGACGAGATGATGGCCACGGTCCGCGGGCGCGATCCGGTCGAGGCGCAGGCGCACCTCGACGAGGACGTGGGCGACATCTCGATCTCGCTCGAGCAGTACTACAGAAGCCTGCCCAGGGGCGAGGTGGAGTTCCCGCGCGGGCTCGACGGCGCGCTGCGTACGATCTTCGACGAGGTCGGCAGTCCGCAGGAGGGCGCGGGCGGAGCCGCGATCCGGCCTGCCGCGGCCATGATCCGCAAGTCCGAGCGCGACCTGCTCGCCAACGTCTACCGCTGGACCGGGCACTTCCCCGAGCGCACGCGCGGGCTCGTGCGGCACCTGGCCGAGCGTGCCGGCGCGCTCGACCTGGTGTATGCCGAGGATCGCGAGACCGCGGTGATGGTCGCGCTGACGACGCTCGTGACCGCGCTGGCGATGAACTGGGTGCACGGGGGCACGTACGGGCCGGAGTACGGCGGGCCGGTGATGCCTCCTCGACCGGAATCCCGTCCGGCGACGATCGTCCCGAGGCCGCCGCCGAAGGAGGAAGCGTCCGTGGATCCTGTCACCGAGAAAGAACCGCCGCTGACCCGTACCGCTCCGTCGCCAGCTCCACGATCCGGTTGATGAGCGCAGGGTGATCGAGGCCTGCGGCCGCGGCCGCGAGGGCGAATTCGGCCGACTTCTCCAGGTAGCAGCTGGCGTTGACCTCGATGACGTAGACCTCGCCGCCTCCCGTCAAGCGCAGGTCGATCCGTCCGTAGTCGCGTACGCGCAGCGCGCGGTGGGCGGCCAGCGCGACCGCCTGCAGCTTCCCGCGCAGCTCCTCGGGAACGTCGGCCACGACCGCCTTCGTCCCCTTGAACTCGGCGCTGCGGCGCACCCACTTGGCGCGGTGGTCGAGGATTCGCGGGGCTCCCTCGGGAAGCCCCGAGAAGTCGATCTCGATCGGCGGCAGCGCGACCGGCTGCGCGTTGCCGAGCACGCCGACGTGGAACTCGCGGCCTTCGATGTATTCCTCGACGAGCGCCGAGTCGCCGATCTTCTCGTGGATGTGGGCGACGCGCTTCAGCATGTCCTTCTCGCTCGAGACGACCGCCTTGGCGTCGATGCCGATCGAGGCATCCATGCGCAGGGGCTTCACGATCAGCGGCATCTTCAGGCTGCAGATCACGACCGGACCCGAGCCGCGCGGGAACACCGTGAAATCGGGAAAACGGATCCCGTCGAACGCCAGGAGCTTCTTCGTGAGGCCCTTGTCCTCCTGGAGGTAGAACTCGCCGGGTCCCCCACCGACGTAGCGCACGCCCAGCAGGTCGAGCAGGCCGACGACGGCGACCGCGCCGAGCTGGGTCTTCCCGAACGTCTCCATCAGGTTGAAGACGAGATCCGGCGCGGGATCGGAGAGGCCCTTCACGAGCTTGTCCACCTCGTCGTGGACGGCGAGGATCGAGACCGCGTGGCCGCCCGTGGTCAGCGCGTCCGCGACCTGCCTGACCGCGGGGTCGAGGGTGCGCGAGTCCTCCTTCTCCAGGTGCGTGAGGACGGTGATCTTCATCGGCCGGGCGAGCGCGAGGCGGTGCGGAGTGTAGCGATCGTCATCCGTGGGCGGCGAGCACCGCTGCGACCCTCATCCTCTCGACGATCGAGCGCCTTGTGGCCCCCGCTTGTGGATTCAGGTTTGCGGGGGTAGCGTCACATGCGCTTTCGCTCCCGATTCCCCTCGAGATCACGCCCCATGAAGCTTCCCTTCCTCAAGCTGGCCGCCGCGTCCGGCGTGCTGGCCGGAAGCGCCTGGATCTCCTCCGGCGCCCGGCCCGAGCCGGGCTCCCCGGTCGACTACTCGTTCCGTGAGCCGCCGCTCAACTCGCTCGGCATCAAGAGCATGTCCGAGCTGCGCGGCAAGCCGATCGTGATCGACTTCTGGGGCAAGAACTGACCCAATTGCATCGGGGGGTCCGTGCCGGCCTCCGTGAAGCTGCAGGAGCTGTATGGCGACGACGTGCAAGTGGTGTTCGTCGAATGCCAGAACACCTCGAAGGACGTCTACCAGGCCTTCGCCTGGAAGATGAAGTGGATGGGCAACGGCGCGATGTGGACCGCCGAGCGCCCTTTGCCGACGAAGGGCAACGGTCTGCCCGAGACGGCCTTGATCGGCATCGACGGAACCGTGCTCATGCAGGGCAACCCGGGTGACTTCGGCAAGAAGCTCGAAGCCGCCGTCGCGGCCGAGATCAAGAAGGCCAAGGAGGCTCCGGCGGGCACGCCCAACGAGCTCAAGAAGGCCTGGCAGCTCTTCAACAAGGACGAAATCGCCGCCGCGATCGCCGAGTGCGAAAAGGTGGCGAACGATGCGGCGGGCAAGGCCAAGATCGAGTTCGTCAAGCGCACGACGGCCAGGCTGGAGCGGGCCAAGCGCATCCTCGAGACCGGCCAGATCGGCGCAGCCGAGAAGCTGCTCGGCGCGCTCGAGAAGGGCGTCAAGGGCCACGCCGAGCTCGAGGCCAAGGTCGCGGAGCAGAAGGCCGCTCTGGCTGCTCCCGCGCTCGCCAGCGAGCGCGAGGCCGACAAGGCGTTCGCCAGCTTCGTGGCCAAGATCGCCAGGGAGAAGCCCTTCGACCCCGGCAACGTGAAGAAGGCCGAGGCCCTCGCGAGCAAGTACAAGGGCACCAAGAGTGCTGAACGCGCCGAGCGCTTCGTCGCGCTCTCCAAGATCGAGCTGAACAAGTAGCCTGCGCGCGCTCTCTTCGCGCTCACACCACCGCGACCTTCACGCAATGGATCGGCGGGAGCGAGTCGAACAGGCAGCTCCACTCCTCGCCGCCGTCGCGCCCCATCCACAGCTGACCCGTCGTGGTCCCGAAGTAGAGCGCGGGCGACTCGAGCTCGTCGATGTCCATCGCGTCGCGCTGGACGGTGAAGAAGCTCTCCTTCTTCGGCAGCCCGCGCGCGAGCCGCGTCCATGCGCCGCCGCCGTCCTCGCTGCGCCAGACCGCGGGCGCGGCTCCCGGACAGGTGCGCGTCATCGGCTCGAGCGGCAGCACGTAGACCGTGTCGGGGTCGTGCGGGTGCACGACGATCGGGAAGCCGAAGTCGGACGGCAGCCCCTTGGCGATCGAGCGCCACGTCTTGCCGTGGTCGTCGCTGCGCAGCACGCCGATGTCCGGCCGCGGCCCCCCAGGCCCATCCCATTTGGCCCAGCCCCCGTGGTTCTGCATGTAGAGCCGGCCGGGCGCGTCCTTGTGCCCCGCGATCTTGTGCACGCACTGTCCGAACTCGGGATAGGGATCGGGCGTGAACCCGGCTCCGACGCCCTGGTTGGACGCCTTGAAGGTCTCGCCGCCGTCCTCGGAGAGGTAGTGCCCGCCCGTCGAGATGCCGAGGTGCACGCGCTTCCCTTCGCGATGGATGGTGTGCATGCACAGCCCGCCGTTCCCGGGTTGCCATTTCCGAGCGTGCGCGTGATTGCTGATGCCCGGCACCATCTCCCAGGATTCGCCGCCATCGCCGCTCCTGAAGAGCGACGCCGGCTCGACGCCGCACCACAGGTCCTTCTTGCCGTCGCCCGGTTCGAGGGACCAGATGTTGACGAGCGCGCGCCCGTCGTCCTTCGGGAACGCGGGAGCCGACTTCGTCTCCTTGAACGACTTCCCGAGATCGGTCGAGCGCAGGACCTTCATGCCGAAGAAGGCGTTGCAGCTCGAGGCGTAGAGGCGCGGCGCGCCGCGGGTGTCGATCAGCGTCGAGTAGACGGCGACTCCCTGACCGAAGGGTCCGCGCAGCGCGAAGCTGCGCCGGGTCTTCGGCGCCTTGGCGACGAAGACGCCCTTCTTGGTTCCGATGCAAAGGATCACGCGCTCCGGCATGTTCAACCTCCTGAGACTGCGGGCAGGATCATGACGACGTCCCCTGGCACGAGCGCCGTGTCGAGCCCTTCACGGTCGCGCACGTTGGACGTGTTGACGAACAGGTTCACGTGGCGGCGCACGCTCCCCGTCTCCTCGCAGATGCTGCGGTGCAACGAAGGATAGCGCCGCTCGAGCTCCGTGAGGACGGCGCGCACGCTCGTGGCCGAGAGCAGGAGCTCCGAGGCGCCGTCGCAGTCGGCGCGCAACGCCGCTGGAACTTGGATCGTGATGGTCGTCGATCGAGCCATGGGGGGCCAAGGTGGCGGGCGCGGCAGCATAGGTGCGAGCAAGCGTTCGGTTCCAGTAGGCGCTGACGCGAAGCTCCCAAGAAATTGTAAGTCCAGGCGCATGCCGGCGGAGCGGAGTGTGACGATCCTCATCCGCTTCCGGCCGGCGCATGGCCGACACCGCCGTGCATCTGTGCGACGAGGTGCTGCCGCACGTCCCGATCCGCCAGTGGGTGCTCTCGCTCCCTTCTCCGATCTCGAGACCGGTGGTCAGCGGGCGTTGGATCACTGTAGAATGCTGCATGGCTGGTTCCCTTGGGCTTCGAGCCCGTGTTGAACCTGGAGATCCCATGGTGGGACACTCCGTCCCGGAGGCCAGCCTTCTCATCCCATCTTCGATGTCCTATCCCCTCGGCGCGCGCCGGTCGCTTGGCCGAAAGTTCCTGATCGCGGCAGCGAGCCTGGCGCTAGCGTTGCTCGTCGTCGAGCTCGTCCTGCGAACGGAATTGTTCGCAACCGGCCAGCGCTACAGCATCTGGCGTACAGAGCGGCGGATGCAGGACATCGCCGCCGCGATGAGCCAACACGTCGGCACTCCCGACGCTCAAGGCTCGGGCGTGGGCGAAAACCTGGAGGGCGTGAGCTGGGTCCTGCACCCCTACCTGGGCGTCGAGCAAGAGCAGGCCAATCGCCACAGCCATCAAGAGGCGGAGCGGCTGAGGAAGACGCGTTCCGAGAACACCTACGACATCGCGATCGTCGGCGGCTCCGTCGCGGGCATCTTCTGGCGGGATGGGAAGGAGAGGCTCGCCGACCTGTTGAAGAAGGACGCGCGCTTCCAGGGGCGCGAGATCAGGTTCGCGAACCAGGGTCGGGGCGGCTTCAAGCAGCCACAGCAGACGAACTTCGTGCACTACCTCTTGAGCCTGGGCTACAAACCCGATGCGGTCATCAACATCGACGGGTTCAACGAATGCGCCCTGGCGAACTTCAACGCCAGGAACGGCACGCATCCCATCTATCCCTCGCGCCCCCACTGGGCTTTCCTGATCACGGGGGCGACACCCGACCGGCAGGCGCTCGATCTCTTGTTGCGGATGAGACAGCAGCAGTTGCGGGCGTCGGGACTATCCGACCTCGTGCAGAGTCTCGACCTTCACTACAGCGCGATCCTCGGCAAGCTGTCGCTGTCCAGGATGCAAGCGATCCAGCGGGAGTACGTCGCAGCCTACGACCAGTACTCGCAGCTCGCTCCCGGCTTCTCCGCGGACCGCGTGATGGCGGGTCCTGACCTGCCGACGGGCTTCAAGGAGTCGATGCCCGATTCCACCGTGAACGAGATCGCGCGCATCTGGGAAGAAGGCTCCGTGTCCCTGAGCGGGATCTGCGCCTCGAGATCGATCCACTACCTGCACGTGCTGCAGCCGACTCTGTACGACCAGGGCTCGAAGCCGCTCACCGAGTCGGAGATCAAGACTGGCGCCGCCATCCCGGAGTGGGTCGAGGGGGTCCGGCACGGCTACCCGCGACTGCGCACCGCGGGAGAGCACCTGCGCTCGCGCGGCGTGAACTTCCTCGACTGCTCGATGGTCTTCCAGGACGTCGCCCAGGACCTCTACTTCGACGCGTGCCACTTCAATCCAGCGGGCAACCACATCCTGGCCGAGGCGATCGCGAAGGCGTTCCTCGAATCCTTGCCGCCGTGAGTCGGGTCGCGGCATCCAAGCTCCGAACGGCTCGCGGAGCGCGGGCCTCGCGCGGCATCCAATCGGCCTTCGAGGACGCGAGCGCGCGGCGCGGCCGAGCTCCAAGATCCTTGGCCCTCGACGTGGAGGACACCCTCACAAGCGATGCGGAGCATCGAGCTTGCGCAAGCAGACGAGTAGCAAGTTGTCAGTGTTGCTTTCCGAGCAACGCCATCGGATCGATCTCGTCGATCTTCGTACCGTCGGATCGGAATCGGACCTTCGCCGGCTTGCCGTCCTTCTCGAGATCGACGAGATAAACGACCTTCGGCTTCTCGAGCTGGACGAACTTGAGGCCAGCGCGCGTCTCCTGCCGGACGAGCTTCTGGATCTTCCAGTCCGCCTCCTTCGTGAGCGTCGCCTGGACCGGAACAGGAAGAGTCTCCGCCCCAACCGGGGTCGGCACCTGGATGACGATCCCATCGGGCGTCGCATTCCATTCCCTCGCCACCCCATCGAGGAAGAACTCGACCTCGTAATTGAGCACCTCCATCTCGCCTGTCCCATCGAGATAGCCGACCTCCTCGACGCCCCTGAAGACCATTTTCGGCAGGATCGCCCTGACCGCCTCGACTACCCTGGCAGCCGCCGGAGGAACTTCAGCTTCCTTGACCGCCGGGTTCACCGCGGGCTCCGTGCTCTCCTCGGTCTCGACGTCGCTCTCCAGGTTCATGCTCTGCAGCACCTTGCCGTCGGCAGCGACTTCGATCCTCTTGCTTGCACCTGCCTTGGAGAGGTGTGCGACGTAGCACACCTGCGGCTTTGCGAGCGCAGCGTACCTGAGCGTCGCGCGCGCCTCCTGTCTCTCGCGGCGTATCACCTTCGCACCGGAGGATTCCCTCTTCACGGCGTCGGCGACGGCCGTCGGCAGATCCTTATCGTCGACAGACCGCGGCAGGAGGATGATGACGCCCCCGGGCGTGACCTTGAGCTGCTGGTCCGTCTGTTGGCTGCGGAAACTGACGACCCAGAACAGTGCCGACCCGTCCTCGGTGCCGGCCCCGAAGCCTTGCGGCGGGGAGACCTCGCTCACGATCGCATCCGGATACACATCGCGGACGGCGCGCACGGCTCTCTCCGCGCCGGCGGGGAAGGCCCTGTCCTTGTCCTGCGTCTCCCGGCCAGGAGCCGAGCAGGACAGGACCAGGGCCAGCAGCGACAGCAACGGAATCGAGCTCGCGCGACAATTCGGCATGATCGTCCCTCGTGGGTGGATGCTCGTCCTCGCAGGAACCGTCGATGAGGTTCGAGCCGCATCCGATTCTAGGGCCGGAATGGTCGCACGGTGATCGAATCTTCCTCCCCACGCGAGGCTCGAGGTTGGCATCCCCCGAGCCCGGTCCGGTCTTTCGCGCCGACGGTCATCCGCCGGCACGCGCCGAGCCGGCCCGGGCCGGGCTAGGCTCGCTTCGCCTTCATTCCGCCCCTCTCGTCGAACGCGCGCGCTCCCTCGAGGATCAGGGTCATGGCGCTGAGGCGTATTCCACGGTTGGCGTGGATCGGAGGTCCGGCCCAGAAGGTGAAGCGGGTCATCGGCGCGACGAACAGTCGATTGAACAGGAGCTGGATCTGGGTCTGGAGCGCCCAGAAGAGCTGCTCGCGGGTGACGAGCCTCTGCCGGAGCAGAACCTCGCCGAGCCTCTCCGAGGCGTACACCTTGCGCATCACCTCCAGCATCTCGCGATCGATGGCACCCTGCGAGACCAGGACATCGCCCAGTCGATGTCCCGTGGGAGTGCGGTTGACGTGGACGTGCACGATGTCGCCCGCCTCGAACTCGACCGCGTACACCTCGGCCGGCGTGACGACCTCCAGCATCCCGGTCTTGTGCTGGGTGCTGAGGAACCCGAGCAGGTCGGGGGCGGGAATGCAGGCCCCATGCCCGCGCAGGGCCAGGGTGTGCTTCTCGCTCGGCGGCGTGTCCTGAGACCGGGTGAGCGTCGGGGGATCCTCCTCGGCCAGGTCCTTGCCGTGGAGCATCCTCCTCAGAAGGTTGCTGCTCGGCGGCTTCTTCGGGAATCCGCTGGGCGTGCCCGAGCTCGACATGCCCTTCTCCAGCGTCGCGAGCGCACGCGCGACCAGGCGATCGACCCCGTCGAGCCGGGCGGGATGCATGATCACCCCGGCCCTGGCCAGCGCCTTCACCCGCTTGGCCAGGCGCTGGCACGCCATGTCGAGCGCCATCAACTTGAGATGCCTGTCCAATTCCATGACGAATCCTTTCAGACGGTCTTTCCAGAGCGAAGTCCGGAGCGACGCGCGACACGAGGAGCGACGCGGTCGATGAAGCGCATCAGGAGGCCTCCGCCCTGACGCGCGTGACTCCCAGCATCCGCAAGGCGTCGTTGGCCTCGTCGCTGACTCTCGCACCTTCCAGGAGCACCGAGGTCGTGTTGAGACGCACCCCCTCGTCGGCGCAGATCGGTGGCCCGCTCCAGAACGTGTAGACCTTGGCTTCCTCGCGGAAGAGGCGGTTGAACATGAGCTGGATCTGGGAGCGCAGGGCCGCGCTGAGCTGCTCCCGGGTGATGAACCTCTTCTGGAGCAGCAGACGTCCGACCTTCCAGGTCGGGACTTCGTTGCGCGCGTTCTCGAGCGTGCGCCGGTCGACCGCTCCGTGCGAGACCAGCAGGTCCCCCAGGCGCTGGCCCAGCGGAGCTCGGCTGGCCTCGCCGTGCACGATCTCTCCATCCTGGAACTCGAACGTGAACACTTCCTTCTGCGTGCAGACCTTGAGGATGCCGGACTTGCCGAGCGTCCCCAGGAACCCGATCAGCTCCGGGATGGGGAGCACCGTCCCGTGACCGTGCAACGCGTGCGTGTGATTGGCGCTCGGCGGGCCCTCGCCCATCAGATCGGTCCAGGACCCGTCCTCATCCCCGTGCGCCCGGGTGATGAGGGAGCGGCGTCTCGACGCGGCCTTCGTCGGGTCATCCGACTCCCCGCTGTCCGGTTCGAAAGCCGGATCCAGGATCGTCCGCGCGAGCGCGACCAGGCGCTCGATCTCGACGCTGCAGGTCGGAGAGTGCGATGCGCTCGCGGAGTTCAGCCTCAGCGTCCTCACCTCGCGTGACAAGCATCTGCTCGCCATCTCGAGAGCACGGATCTTCGAAGCCAGGTCGTTGTCCAAGGGGAGACCCTGGGGACGATTTCTGGGACGTCCCGAGGTGGTCTCCCGGTATCGGCAAGACGAGGACTCCAGGTGAGTCCTGCGGGCAGGACCCTGCGGCCAAACCGCTGGCCGGGGTCGTTTGAGAGACCGGAGGCAGCTCGAGGACGCGCTCCTCGAGCTCTCAAGGCCGGAGACTTGCCATCCGATGTATTCATCATATGATCTGGATGCCATGATTGGACTCACAGGTACCTCCCGCCTCCTCAAAGCCCTCGCCGACGAGACGCGCCTTCGGATCCTCCACCTCCTGGCACACGAGGAGCTCTCCGGCACCGACCTCATGGAGATCCTCAACATGGGGCAGAGCCGGGTCTCGACGCACATCGCGCTGCTCAAGGAGGTCGGACTGGTCGTGGACCGCCGCCACGGGCGACGCAGCCTGTTCTCGATCGCTCCAGGTCCTGCGGCGGGTCTGTGGGAGGACGTCCTCGAGGAGAACCGCACCAGCCCCGAGCTCCAGGCCGACCTGGCCGGGCTCGAAGCCCTGCGCGATCGGCGCAGGCTCGAGTCGCGCGCCTACTTCGACCGCGTCGCGGCGGCCTTCGGCGAGCAGATCCTGCCCGGGCGCACGTGGGAAGGTCTCGCGCGCGCCCTGGTGCAGCTCGCGCCGCGCGGACGGTATGCCGACCTCGGCATCGGGGACGGGATGCTGACCCTGATGCTCTCCGAAGTGGCCCAGTCCGTCACCGCGGTCGACATCAGCTCGGAGATGCTGGCGCAGCTCCGGGCGCGCGCCGCGAAGCAGGGCATCTCGAACATCGAGACCGTCGAGGGCGAGATCGAGGACCTGCCGCTGCCCGACGGCAGCTTCGACGTCGTCGTGCTCTCCCAGGCGCTCCACCACGCCGTCCAGCCCCCGCGCGCTCTCGCGGAGGCCCGCCGCATCCTCGTCCCGGGAGGCCGATTGCTCGTGATCGACCTCCTCGCCCACACGGAGGAGTGGGTGCGCGACCAGCTCCAGCACGTCCACCTGGGCTTCACGGAGACCGGCCTGGCCGGATTGCTCGCCGAAGCCGGGTTCGACAGGACCGTGATCCACCGCGCAGCGCGCGATCCCCAGCCCCCGCACTTCATGACCCTGGTCGCGACCGGGGTGGCGCCCGCCCGCACGTCCAGATGAGCGCCTCCTTCCGCGACGCCCTGGCCGAGCGGGTGCTCGTGCTGGACGGCGCCATGGGAACGCAGATCCATGCCGCCGACCTCGAGATCGAGCGGGACTATCTCGGCCACGAGAACTGCGTCGAGATCATCAACCAGACCCGTCCCGAGGTGATCCAGGGGATCCACGAGGGCTACCTCGCGGTGGGGTGCGATATCGTCGAGACCAACACCTTCGGCTGCAATCCGCTGGTGCTCGGGGAGTTCGGCATCGCCGACCGGGCGCGCGAGCTGAACCGGCTGGCTGCGGTGGTCGCACGGCGCGCGTGCGAGATCCACTCGCGCAAGGACAAGCCGAGATTCGTGCTCGGCTCGATGGGTCCGGGCACGAAGCTCGTGACCCTGGGGCACACCACCTACGACACGCTCAAGTCGTCGTACCGCGAGCAGGCGCGCGGGCTGATCGAAGGCGGCGTCGACGGGGTGTTGATCGAGACCGCGCAGGATCCGTTGCAGATCCGGGCCGCGGTCAACGCGGTGCTCGACGCGCGGGCCGAGGCGAAGCGGGACGTTTCGCTCCTCGTCAGCGTCACGATGGAGGTGACGGGCACGATGCTCGTCGGCACCGAGATGGCGGCCGCGATCGCCATCCTCGACGCCTACCCGGTCGACGTCGTCGGGCTCAACTGCGCGACCGGGCCGCGCGAGATGGGCGAGCACGTCCGGCTCCTCGGCCAGACCAGCCGCAAGAGGACCCTGATCTACCCCAACGCGGGCCTGCCGCAGCTCGTCGACGGACAGCCCTACTACCCGCTGACGCCGGCGGAGCTCGCCGACTGGCTCTCGCGCTTCGTGGAGGAGGACGGCGTCAACATCGTCGGCGGGTGCTGCGGGACGACGCCCGCGCACATGGCGGCGGTCGTGAAGCGCATCGGCGTGCGAGCGCCCAAGCCGCGCAAGCCCGCACACCAACCGCAGGTGACGAGCATCTACACGGCCGTGCCGCTCTTCCAGGACAACTCGATCCTGTTCGTGGGCGAGCGCAGCAATGCCAACGGGAGCAAGGCCTTCCGCCAGCATCTCCTGGGTGGCGACGTCGAGGCGATGGTCGCGATGGGGCGGGAGCAGGTTCGCGAGGGGAGCCACGTGCTCGACCTGTGCGCAGCCTACGTCGGGCGGGACGAGGTCGCGGACATGACCAAGGTCGTGACGCGCTATCGATCCGACGTCCCCTGCCCGCTGATGATCGACAGCACGGAAGCGCCCGTGCTGGAGGCGGCGCTGAAGCTCTGCGGGGGGCGCTCGATCATCAACTCGATCAACCTCGAGGACGGCCTCGAGCGGTGCGAGAGGGTCCTGCCGCTCGCCAAGGAGCACGGCGCGGCGGTCGTCGCGCTCACCATCGACGAGCAGGGCATGGCCAAGACCGCCGAGGACAAGGTCAGGATCGCGCGGCGGATCTACCGCATCTGCACGGAGGATTGGGGCCTCCGGCCCGAGGACCTGCTCTTCGACGTGCTGACGTTCACGATCTGCACGGGCAACGAGGACGACCGTCGCCTGGGCCTGGAGACGCTCGAGGGCATCCGCCGCGTGCGCGCCGAGCTGCCCGGCGTCGGCCTCATCCTGGGGCTGTCGAACATCTCGTTCGGCCTGAACCCCGCGGCGCGGCACGTGCTGAACTCGGTGTACCTGCACCACGCGCAGGAGGCGGGGCTGACCGCTGCGATCCTGCACGCGGCCAGGATCGAACCGCTGCACCGCATCGATCCGAGGGCGCGACAGGTAGCCGAGGACCTGATCTTCGACCGCCGGCGCGAGGGCTACGACCCGCTGCAGGAGTTCCTGAGGCTCTTCGAGGGCGTCGACGTCGCGAAGAAGAAGGTGCGCGAGGTGCCGAGCGACGTCTTCGAGCGCCTGAAGTGGCGCATCGTGGAGGGCGAGAAGCCCGGCCTCCAGGACGATCTGCGCCTGGCGATGGAGTCGAAGAAGGCCTTGGACATCATCAACGTCGACCTGCTCGCAGGCATGGCGGTCGTCGGCGATCTCTTCGGGCGCGGCGAGATGCAGCTTCCCTTCGTGCTGCAGTCGGCCGAGACGATGAAGGCCGCGGTCGCGTTCCTCGAGCCGCACATGGACCGGGTGAAGGGCGAATCGCGGGGCAAGATCGTGCTCGCGACGGTGCGCGGCGACGTCCACGACATCGGCAAGAACCTCGTGGACATCATCCTGACGAACAACGGCTATACGGTGTTCAACCTGGGGATCAAGCAGCCGATCCAGCACATCCTCGACGTCGCACGCGAGCACCAGCCGCATGCGATCGGCATGAGCGGGCTGCTCGTCAAGAGCACGGTGATCATGCGGGAGAACCTGGAGGAGATGAACCGCCGCGGCGTGACGACGCCGGTGATCCTCGGCGGCGCGGCGCTGACGCGCGCGTACGTCGAGGACGACTGCCGCAGGATCTACGGCGGAGCGCTCTACTACGCGCAGGACGCGTTCGAGGGGCTGTCGGTGATGGGTCGGCTCATGAAGGGCGAGCCGGCGCCGGTCGCGCGCGACACGAAGAAAAAGGCGGACGCGGCCGCGACGGAGCCCGCCGTGTCCGCGCCGGAGGGCGTCGGCGCGCTCGCGGAAGCCGCGGCCTCGTCCATTCCCGGCCGCTCCGCGCGCCCGGGACCGATGTCGAGCCGCGCGTGGAGCCGGCAGGCTGCGCTCCCGCGCGACATCGACTATCCCGAGCCGCCGTTCCTGGGAGCGCGGATCGTCGAGGCGGTGAACCTCCAGGGCGTGATGCCCTACATCAACGAGACGACGCTGTTCCAGTTCCAGTGGGGCTACCGACGCAAGGGCAAGGCGGTCGGGCCGTACCAGGACTTCATCAAGAAGAAGGTTCGCCCGATCTACCACGAGCTGGCGAAGCAGTGCGCCAAGGAGAAGATCCTCGAGCCCAAGGCGGCCTACGGGTACTGGCGCTGCGTGCCCGAGGGCGACACGCTGGTGCTGCTCGATCCGAAGGACGGTTCGAAAGAGGCGGCGCGGTTCACCTTTCCGCGGCAGCAGGGGAAGCAGCGCAGGTGCCTCACGGACTTCTTCCATGTCCACGACGGGAAGCCGGATGTGGTCGCGCTGATGGTGGTGACCGTCGGACAGCGGGCGTCGGACGTCGCGCGCGAGTGGTTCGCGGCGGACCGCTACCAGGACTATCTGCACCTCCACGGATTGTCGGTCGAGACGGCGGAGGGTCTCGCGGAATACGTCCACAGGCAGATTCGCGGGGAGCTCGGCATCGCCGGCGACGACGCGCGGGAGATGAAGGCTCTGTTCAAGCAGGGATACCGCGGCAGCCGCTTCTCGTTCGGCTATCCGGCCTGCCCGAACCTCGCCGACCAGGAGATCCTCCTGCGGCTGCTCGGCGCGGAAAGGATCGGCGTCCAGATGAGCGAGGAGCTCCAGCTCTGGCCCGAGCAATCGACCTCGGCGCTCGTGTGCCACCACCCCAGCGCGAGGTACTTCACGACCTGATCGCCGGCACGGGGATCGACGGACATCCGTCCGCGGATTCAAGTCCGCGCTCTTACCGGGACGAGGGATGCCCCCGTGGTCCCGACGGACCCTTTCGAATGCGCTCTCGATCACGAAGGAGGACACCCGTGAAGAAACGTCTGGCTTCGATTTTGGCTCTGGCTTCCGCGCTGCTGCTCTTCGGCTCCATCCAGGCTTCGATCGCCGCGCAGACTCCTCCCAAGCCGGCCGCGCGCCCGGGCGTCCGCGCACAGCCCGCCGACCCGAGGGAGACGCTGGTTCGCAAGCTCATGTCGCTCACCGGCGCCGGGAACCTCGGCAAGCAGGCCCTCGACGCGATGATGGACCAGTTCGGCAGGATGCCGAACCTTCCCGAGGGCTTCGCGGACAAGTTCAAGGCGATGGCGCACCCCGAGGACCTGGTCGAGCTGATCGTTCCGATCTACGTGAAGAATTACGACATGGAGACCCTCCAGGCCGCGGTCGACTTCTACGACTCCGACGCGGGCCACAGGTTCAGCGCCAAGCAGGGCGCGGTCCTGTCCGAGTCCCAGCGCGCCGGACAGAAGTGGGGCATGGAGCTCTCGCAGAAGGTGCTGAGCCAGCTCCAGAGCGAAGACCGGGGAAATCGGTAGCGATCGTCGCGCAGGCGCGGCGATGCCAGCCAAGCGCCGCGGTCCCGAGAGCGCTCCTCCCCCCGCAACGGGAGCTCGGCACAAGACCGAGTGAAACCGTGGAGGCGAGAGCGGTCCTGGGAGCGGTGGAAGTCCCCGTCACGATCGCCGTCGACTGGTCGGGCGCCGTGCGGGCCGTCCGGCGCAAGCTGTGGCTCGCCGAGGTCCGCGGCGGGAGCCTCGTGCGCCTGGAGTGCGGCCGCGACCGCAACGAGACGGTCGCGCACCTCGCCCGGGTCGCGGCCCGCGAACCGCGCGTGGTCGTCGGGTTGGACTTCGCCTTCTCCTTCCCGGCCTGGTTCCTGCGGGAGCGCGGGATCGCGTGTGCGCGCAACGCCTGGGCGCTGGCCAGCCGCGAGGGCGAAGCGTGGCTCGCGCGCTGCGAGCCGCCCTTCTGGGGCAGGAAGGGCTGTCCGCGTCCGCCCGCGGATCCCGAGCGCAGCCCCTTCCGGCTCACGGAAGGCGAGCGTCTCCCCGTGCGCGGCATCGGGCCGAAGTCGGTGTTCCAGATCGGCGGCGCGGGCGCGGTCGGCACGGGTTCGCTGCGCGGGATGCCGAAGCTCCTCGCTCTCCGCGAGGCGGGCTTCTCGATCTGGCCCTTCGTTCCGCCGCGCCTGCCGATGGCGGTCGAGATCTACCCGCGCTGGTTGACCGGTCGCGTGCACAAGCGGAGCGCTCTCGCGCGGCGGCTCTTCCTCGCCAGCCGCGCGGGTGATCAGGATCGCGAGATCGTCGATCGCGCGGGGTCGAACGAGGACGCCTTCGACGCGGCCGTGTCGGCGCTCGCGATGGCGGAGCATGCGCGAGGCTTCCTCGACCTGCCTCGCATCGAGAATCCGACGTTCCTCCTCGAGGGGCGCATCTGGCGTCCGAGCCAGGACCCGCTCTGGGGTCCGGCGTGAGCGCGCGGGCATGTCGGGCCTTCCGATTGCGCCCGGCCGAGCGCCAGAGGATACTGACGCAGCCTCCTCGCCATGAACCCGCTCCAGGACACTCGCTCACCGGCCCAGGTCGGACCGCTCCCGCCCGGCATCGCGGATCTCGTCTCCGCAGAGGTCGCCCGCCAGGTGGGCGCGGCGCGGGCCGAGATCGAGCGGGCGATCGCCGAGGTGCGCGAGCGCACGCCCGAGGATCGCGCGGCTCTGGTCGTCTTCAGCGGCGAACTCGACAAGGTGCTCGCGGCCTTCGTGATCGCGACCGGAGCCGCCGCCTCCGGGCTCGAGACGTCGATGTTCTTCACGTTCTGGGGGCTGTCGGTCCTGAAGAAGAAGGGCGCCAAGGGTGGCGAGAAGGGCCTCAAGGAGCGCATGTTCGCCAGGTTGACCCCGGCGGGATCGGAATCCCTCGGGACCTCGAAGCTGAACTTCTTCGGCATGGGCGCGGGGATGCTGCGTTCGATGATGAAGGACAAGGGGATCGCCACGCTCGAGGAGCTGATCGCGCTCGCGCGCGAGCTGAACGTCAAGATGATCGCCTGCACGATGTCCATGGACGCGATGGGGATCGCCAAGGAGGAGCTCGCGGACGGGCTCGAGTACGGCGGCGTCGCGACCTTCCTGGCCGACGCGACGCGAGCGCGCGTGAGCCTCTTCGTCTGAGACGCTCGCAGGGGCGCAACGCCTCGACGGCCTCATGGTCCAGAGCATCGCGATCGCCGACCTTCTCTCCCGCGCCGATGCAGGAGAGGAGCTCCTGATCCTCGACGTCCGCAACGCACAGGAGTTCGCGGCCTGGCGGCTGGAAGGTCGTCGGCCCGTCGAGACGGTCCACGTCCCCTACTTCGACTTCATCGAGGATCCCGAGGGCTCGATCGCGCGGATCCCGCAGCATCGGGACGTGGTCGTGCTGTGCGCCAAGGGCGGATCCTCGGAGATGGTCGCCGAGCTGCTCCTCGATGCCGGCCGCCGCGCCCGCAACGTTTCCGGAGGAATGATCGCCTACGGGGACTACCTCCAGCCCGTCAAGGTCCCGCTCGACCCGGGCGCGGGCTTCGAGATCTGGCAGATGAACCGCCGCGGCAAGGGATGCCTCTCCTACGTCGTGCGCGCCGGCGGCGAGGCGGTCGTCGTCGATCCGTCGCGGTGCGCGGACGCCTACGTCGACTTCGTCGCGCACCTCGGGGCTCGCGTCGTGCGCGTCCTCGACACCCATGTGCACGCCGACCACCTGAGCGGCGGGCCCGAGCTGGCCGAGCGGGCTTCGGCCCCCTACTTCGTGAACGCGGGCGAAGGCACTGCGATGCGCCGCACGGTCGACGCGCTCGCTGACGGCGACTTCATCCGATTGGGTGGCGCCGGCCTGGAAGTGCAGGTTCTCGCGGCTCCCGGCCACACCCCCGGCTCGACCCTGTTCCGCGTCGGTCGGAGGCACCTCCTCTCGGGCGACACCCTGTTCGTCTCCGGCGTCGGCCGCCCGGATCTCGGCGGCCATGTGGTCGCCTGGGGACGCGCCCTGTTCCGCACGCTGCGCGAGCGCATCGCGCCGATGCCCGACGACACCGTGGTGCTGCCGGCGCACTTCTCGTCGGCCTCCGAGATCGGCGCGGACGGGATCGTCTCGGGGCGGCTCGGCGAGCTGCGCCGCGGTGTGCCGGAGATGCGGATCATGGACGAGCGGAAGTTCATCGACGTGATGGAGGCGGCCGTGAAGACCCCGCCTCCCGCCTACGAGCATCTGATCCGGGCCAACCTGGGCCTGGAGAATCCGTCCGAGGAGCAGATCGCGGAGTGGGAGCTCGGCAAGAACCAATGTGCCGCGTCGGCGAACATCGCCGCATCGCGGTGAGGAGCGAAGGCATGGCCATGAGAAAACTCGACGTCCGGGGCGCGAAGTGCCCCATCCCCATCGTCAAGGCGAAGAAGGAGATCGACGCGATGGCGCCGGGCGACATGCTCGAGGTCACGGCGACCGATCCGGGCTCGGTCCCGGACTTCCAGGGATGGGCGAAGACGAACAAGAACGCGATCCTGAGGGACCAGCGCACGACGAAGGACGAGACCGGGCGGGAGGTCTTCATCCACGTGCTGGAGCGCAAGGGCTGAGGCTAGCGGAGGAAGCCTCTCAGGAAATCCGCAAGCCCTTCGCCAGCGACGCGATTCCCGCGCGCATTGAAGTGCGTGTCGCGCAGGTGGTAGAGGTGCCGGCGCCCGTCCTCCATCGGAGGCACCGCACGCAGGATGGGCAGGAGGTCGAGGCAGCGGATCCCGTTCCGCTCGAGCCAGGGCACGACGAGCGACTGCGCGCGGTCCCTTTCGAGGTCTTCCCGGCCCGCCGGCTTCACGAGGGTGGACCAGAGGTCGTCTTCGACCTGGAATTCGTCGGGGATCAACATCACGACGAACCGGATCGATCCCGCCGAGCGCTTCATCTCCAGGATCGTCTCCTCGAGAGGCAGGAGGGAGGCCGGCTTCAGACGGCAGACCTCGAGCGCTCGATCGGTCTCGATGTCGAGGAAGGCCTGCTCCGAGAACGTCGGCTTCTCCAGCTTCGGGTCGAGGACCCACGGGTATCGCTCCTCGACCGTGCGGGTCTCGTCCACCGCGGCATCCGCTCCCTGGACGTCGGCCACCCCGAGGCCTGCCGCGGCTCGGAGGCGCTTCTCCCGGGCGATCCGGGCCAGCCGCTGCGGCACGACCCACAGGAGGACGTCCCCGCGATCGAACCAGGTCTGCACCCGTGCGTGCAGGGACTGCCGGGTCCGGAACGGGAAGACGAGATCGTTGCCGACGAAGACATCGATCACGACGACGTCGGGATCGAGCGCCAGGGCCTCGTCGACCAGCATGCGCTCGTACTCGGGTGGGCCCACCCCGGCGATCCCCATGTTGTAGACCGGACAGCCGAGCTTCGACTCGCACACGGTCGTGAAGTGGAAGGCATGAGGAACGGCCCCCAGGCTGAACGAGTCGCCGATCGTGATCGCGAGCTTCTCGCCGGGAGCCTTGCGGTAGAACGGCGAGTCGAAGTGGCCGCCCTGGTTGCAAGGGAACCCGAAGCGCATCCGTCCCGGCTGCATGCGGGCCTGCTCCCTCACCTGCGAAACAGGGTCGCCGGCCCGGGCGAAGATCGCGGAGGGATGCAACCTGGCGATCGCGCGCAGAGACACCTCCAGCAGGACGGCGGCCGCGCACAAGCTGAAGAGCAGGACATCGCAGACACGCCGCATCGGCGCAGGAAGACGCGCGATCGGGGCCTCGAAGGCGATGAGGCCCGCCCATGCGCCGAGCGCAACGCCGACGGTCATCTCGAACCACAGCCGCTCGAAGGGCTGCACGCGCGCGAGGAGGAAGAGCCAGGCCAGGGCGAGCACGACGAACATCGCGCGTAGGGGCGCGAGGGGGCGCGACCGAGGCTCTCCCCCGCCGAGCGCGCGGATCTCGTGCGCCAGCGCCACGACCTCGAACAGGATCCCCGCAACCAGACCGGCCTCGACGGCCCAGAGCACTGGGCCCAGGACGACGCGCAAGGGAACCCGATCCGCGAGCGTGCGTGCAAGGCCGTGCGCCGTCGCGGCCGCCGCCACCCCGAGCCCCAGGATCACGAGGGCGCGGGAGAGGACCGCCTTGCGTGAGAGGAGGGCGGCGGCCATCTCAGCGGAGCCCGGGCAGGCGCGCGAGCCACGCGAGCACGCACTCCCGCGCGAAGAGCGCTCGCACGCGAGGGCGGTTGGCCATCCCCTCGATCAGCATCGGGAAGGCGGGGGCGCCGATGCGCGCGATCTCCTGGAGCGCCGCGCTCCGTTCTTGCCCACGGGCGACGGCCCCGCGGACGAGCAGGGCACGGGTCACCGCCGTCGCCGCGGCGGCGCGCACGGTCGGGTCCGGGTGGGCGAGGGCAGCCCGGAGCTGGGGCAGGCTGCGCGCACCGGAGGGATCGATCCGCTGCATGCTCTCCGCAGCTGCGCAGGCGAGCGCCGGCTCGCCCTTTTCGAGCGCATCGGCCAGGGCAGGCAAGGCCCGGAGCGCGGGAGGTCTGAGATCGCCGAGGATCCACGCCGCACCGATCCGGGTCGGGAGCTCAGGATCGCGACGCAAGACGACCACGAGCGGGTCGATCACAGCGGACCCCATGCGGAAGACGATCGTCTCCAGCCGGCGTGTCTTCGGATCGCCCGGAGAGCTCATCCTCTTCGCGATCGCGGGAACGGCGGATGGCCCTGCGGCCGTCAGCGCGTCGATGAGGGCCGCGCTGCAGTCGTCCGAGACGGACGACTCCTCGACGAGCCAGTGCACCATCTCGTCCGCGGCCCAGGGCGCGATCTTCACGAGCGCGCCGCGCACGTGGGGAGGCAGGGTCCCCGCCGGGCCGTCCAGGATCGACAGCAGAACGGGCACTGCCCCCGATGCCCAGCTCGGCGCCTGCTCGGACAGCGCGATCGCGGCCAGCCCGCGTTCGAAGGGATCGTAGACCTTGAGCTCGCGCACCCATTCCTCGTCGCTCCTCGCGCAGGAAGCGGCCAGGATCCCGAGAACGGCTCCGGCGAGCCGCACGCCTCGCGCAGGCCGCAGGACCCCGCGCTCTCCATCGAGCGGCACCGAGCGGGCGGATCGCCTCATGCTGAACGGCCCAGCATAGTGACCGCGTGCCGGACCGGAAGTCGTGATCCGGGAAGATTCGCGGCGCCGCGCCGGCGCGCTCAGCGCATGTGAGCCCGCGCGAATCGAGCCAGCTCCTCGCCCGCGACGCGGTTGCCGCGCGCGTTGAAGTGCGTGTCGCGCAGATGGTAGAGGTGGCGCTTGCCGTCGGTCATCGGCGGCACGGCGCGCATCGCGGGCAACAGGTCGAGGCACGGGATCCCGTTGCGATCGAGCCAGCCCGCGACGAGGCGCTGCGGCCGGTCGCGCTCGAGCTCCGCGCCCGCGCCCGCCCGCACCGCTCCCCACACGTCGTCCTCGACCTGGAACTCGTCCGGGATGAGCATCACGCACAGCGGAGTCGAGGCGGCCGCCCTCTTCATCGCGAGCATCGCTCCGCAAAAACCGGAGAACGAGACCGGATCGACGCTGCAGTTCTCCAGCGCACGGCGGGTCTCGAGCCGCAGGTAGGCGGGCTCGGACATCGTCCCCGCCTCGAGGCTCGGATCAGTGAGCCAGGGGAACGCGGACTCCAGGCTGGCCTGGCTGTCGGCCGTCGCCCGCTCGCGCTCACCCTGGACGGAGGCGATCGGCCTCCATCGGTCCCCCTGCCGGCGCCGTTCCTCGGCGATCCGCGCCAGCCGCTGCGGCACGACCCAGAGGAGCACCCGATCGCGCTCGAGCCAGCTCCGCAGGGCCGCGTCGGGCAGGCCCTTCTCCACCTCGGGGAACGTGAGGTCGTTCCCGACGAACACGTCGATCACGACGAGGCCGGGGTCGAGCGGCATCGCCTCGTCGACGAGGAGGCGCAGGTACTCGGGCGGGCCGATGCCAGCGACTCCCAGGTTGTAGACCGGACAGCCGAGATTCCTCTCGCACACCGTCGTGAAGTGCCATCCGTGCGGGACCGCGCCCAGGTTGAAGGAGTCGCCGATCGACGCCACGAGCCGCTCGCCCTCCCTGCGGCGGTAGAACTCCGTGTCGTAGTGCCCGTTGCGGTTGCAGGGAAAGCCGAAGCGCACCTCGCCGGGACGGCAGCGGAAGCGCTCCAGGAGCTGGCGCGGCGCGTCGCCGACGCGAGCCAGGAGCGGAGAGGGCACCTGCGCGGCGACGCCGCGCAGACACAGCTCGATGAGCACCGCCGACGCGCACAGGCTGAAGGTCGAGAGGTCGCCGAACCGGCGCAGGCGTGATGAAAGGCGCTCGAGCGGCCGCTCGAGCGCGACGAGGCCGGCGAAGGCGCCCGCCGCGCACCCGAGCGCCAGGTCGAACCAGAGGCGCTGGAAGGGCTGAACGAGAGCCAGGAACAAGGCCCACGCGGCGACGAGCACCACGAAGAGCATCCGCAGCGGCGCGAGGGGGCTCGCGCGCGGCTCCCCGCGCCGCACGGACCGCAGCTCGAGCCACAGCGCAGCGAGCCCCAGGGCGAGCGAGACCGAGAGCCCCGGGACAACGATCCACAGGACCGGACCGAGGACGGGGCGCAGAGCGATCCGGTTGGCCAGCGCGCGCGCGAGCCCGTAGGCGGAGCACGCCGCCCCGAGCGCGAGCAGGAGCAACACCGGGGTGCGGGAGATCCGAGCCGCTGCGCTCGGTCGCGGGAGAGCCATCTCAGGGTCACCGTGGGTTGTTCTCGATGCGCCGCAGAGCCTCGCCGGCAGCGTCCCGCACAGCCGGATCGGGATGCGAGAACACCGTTCGCAGCGCGGGGATCGCGGCCGGACCCGCCGCGACCAGGGCGGCGAGCACGGCCTCTCGGCGCTCCGCGGTCATGAGCTCGTCGCGGACGAGGCTCCGGACCAGCGCATCGACGACGTGGCCGCCGACTCGGGCCAGCGCGGCCGCGGCTTTCGGGCGCAGCCGGAGCTCCGATCGGTCGATCGTGTCGAGCAGCACGGGCACCGCGGACGAGGCACGCTCGGGCGACTGCTCGCACAGCGCGATGGCGGCGAGCGCACGCACGAAGGGATCGGGGTCGGAGAGCTCCGCGAGCCAGGCCTCGTCGCGCTTGGCGCAGGCCGCGAGGACCAGGAGCAGGGCGATCCAGCGACACGTCGACGCGCTCACGGGCGGGTTCGGCACCGGGTCGAGCATGCTAACCTCCCCTCCGTGGAACGCGTCCTCGAACCCGAGGTCATGGACACGGCCGAAGAGGCCGACGGCTACGACGCGATGGACCACTCCGAGCCGAACTCCGCGTTCGTGGGGCGGCTCGTGGAGCTCGGCGCGCGCGGCCGGATGCTCGACATCGGGACCGGGCCAGGGCACATCCCGCTCCTCGTGTGCGAGCGCATCGCGGACGCGCGCGTGGTCGGGATCGACCTGGCGCGAAACATGCTCGCCCACGCCGAGCGGCACCGGAAGGCGTCGCGCTTCGCCGCGCGCGTCGATTTCCGCCTCGCCGACGCCAAGGGCCTGGACTTCGCGGACGCGAGCTTCGACGCCGTGTTCAGCAACACGATCCTGCACCACATCCAGGATCCGCAGCCGTTCCTGGCCGAGGCGCGGCGCGTGCTGAAGCCGGGAGGCGTCCTCCTGATCCGCGACCTCTTCCGCCCCGAGACGCCCGAGCGCGCCGACGCGCTCGTCGCGCTGCACGCCGCGGAGGCCACGCCGTATCAGCAGAAGCTCCTTCGAGACAGCCTGTGCGCCGCGCTCACGCCCGCGGAGCTGCGCGGGGTCGCCGACGCCGCCGGCCTGGCCCAGGCCGAGCTCCTGGTCGACAGCGATCGCCACATGTCGCTGCAGATCGAGTCGGGACGGTCTTCCCCGAGGCCCCCCGCGGCTCCTTGACGCTTCATCCGGGTCTTCTCGATGCACAGGATCCAGCGCCCTCCCCCGACTGAGTAAGCTCAAACCCGTGACCGACTCCTCCCCGGGCGAGCTCGCGATCGTCATGAGCGGCGGCGGCGCGCGCGCGGCCTACCAGATCGGCCTGCTGCGCTGGCTCGCGCGAACCCATCCGGACCTGCGCGTGCCCATCCTGACCGGCGTCTCCGCCGGGGCGATCAACGCCGCCTTCCTGGCCACCCACACGACGAGCTTCGCCCAGCGCGTCGAGCGCCTCTTCGAGCTGTGGACCGGCCTGACCACCGAGCAGGTCTTCCGGGTCGGCTCCTTCTCGCTGGCGGGCAACGTCCTGCGCCTGGGCGCAAAGCTCGTCTCGGGCGGCGCGCTCAGCGCCTCGCGCACGCACGCCGCGGTCGACACGGCGCCACTGCTGGAGCTGCTCGAGCGGGCGCTGAACGCCCAGGACGGCAACTTGCCCGGTATCGAAGCGAACCTGCGCGACGGCGTGCTCAAGGCCGTGGCGATCACCACCTCGAGCTACTCGACGGGTCAATCGATCACCTGGGTCCAGGGCTCCGGCATCGAGATGTGGGAGCGCGCGCAACGGCGCAGCTTCAACACGAGGATCACCGTCCGGCACGTCATGGCCTCCACCGCCCTGCCGCTCTTCTTCCCCGCGGTCGAGGTCGACGGACAGTGGTTCGGCGACGGTGGCATCCGCCTGACCGCGCCGCTCTCGCCCGCCGTGCACCTGGGAGCGGACAGGATCCTGGCGATCTCCACTCGCTACGCCCGCACCCAGGCCGAGGCGGATCAGCCCTCGGTCACGGGCTATCCCCCGCCGGCCCAGATCCTCGGCTCCATCTTCAACGCGATCTTCCTCGATCTCTTCGACGCCGATGCGCTGACCATGGAGCGCGTCAACAAGATCATCGAGTCGCTGCCGGCGATGCGCGAGCGGGGCTTCCGGCCGATCCGCCTGCTCGTGCTGCGGCCGTCGCGCGACCTCGGCAGGCTCGCCAACGACTATGAGGTGCACCTCCCGGGACCCTTCCGCTTCCTGACGCGCGGGCTGGGAACGAAGGAGACGCGCTCGAACGACCTGCTCTCCCTGCTCATGTTCCAGCCCGACTACCTCACGCGGTTGATCGAGCTGGGCGAGGCCGACGCCGAGGCACGGCACGGCGAGATCGAGGCGTTCCTCGGGTTCCGCGCGAGCTGAAGGTCGATCGCCCGTAAAGACCTCGCGTCCGCTTCTGCGAGCACGCCCGGGGCGCTATCTTGTGCGCCCTCCACGGACCGACCGGAGCCCGATCCATGCTCATCGCCCCGCTGCTCGTCGCGAACGCCCTCGGCTGCCACCCCGTCTTCGGCGCGGCGCAGGAGACCTCGCGCGCCCCCTTGCTCGACTACCGCCAGCTCCAGGTCGCGATGGCGCGCCTCGCGACCGAGCACAAGGATCTCGTCACCGTGATCCCGGTCGGGACGCTGCCCTCGCGCGGCGGCAGGAAGATCGAGGCGCTGCGCCTCGCCGCCGGCGTGCGCGATTCCGGCCGGCCCGCGATCCTGCTCGTCGCCGACGTCGACGGGCCGCGCGTGTGGACGAGCGGGCTCGCGCTCGACCACGCCCAGCGCCTGGCCGAAGGCTATGCGAGCGATCCGCGGATCAAGGCCTGGCTCGACTCGACGACGCTCTACGTGATCCCGCGCGCGGACCCGGACGCGGCCGAGGCACGCTTCGCCAAGCCGCTCATGGAGGTCCAGGCCACCGGAACCGGCGTCGACAACGACCGCGACGGTCGTCAGGGCGAGGACCCGCCCTGCGACGTCGACGGCGACGCGAGGGTGACCTGGATGCGCGTCCCCGATCCGGACGGCGAGTGGATGGCCGATCCCGCCGACCCGCGCGCGACGATCCAGGCCGACCGGAAGAAGGGCCAGAGGGGTGTGTGGAAGCTCGTGCCCGAAGGTCGCGACGCCGACAAGGACGGAAAGGCGAGCGAGGACGCCGAGCTCGACGCCGTCGTCAACCGCAACTTCCCCCAGGGCTGGAAGGAGCACGCGCCCGAATCGGGGCTCTTCGCGACCGACGAGCCCGAGGCGCGCGACCTGTGCGACTTCGTCCTGGAGCACAAGGACATCTCCCTGGTGCTGACCTACGGCGCGCTCGACGACCTGGCCGAGAAGCCCAAGACGGTCAAGGACGACGCGCCCAGCGTCAAGCGTCTGCCGCCCGAGGGCGTGCCCGAGTCGGATGCGGCGCTGCTCGAGGAGATCGGCAAGCGCTACAAGCGGGTCGCCAAGGGCCATCCGAAGAGCGAGGGCGACGACCACGGCACGTTCCAGGCCTGGTGCCGGTACGAGCGCGGGCTGTGGTGCCTGAACCTCTCGCTGTGGTCGATCCCTCTCGACACGCCCGAGCCGAAGAAGGAGGAAGGCCAGAAGAAGGAAGAGGGCGGGGAGGGAGCCGCGCCCGCCAAGGACGAGGAGAAGCCCGCGCCCTCCGACGAGGCCAAACGACTGCGCTGGGTGGACGCCAAGGGCGAGGGCGATCGCTTCGTGCCCTGGAAGAAGTTCAAGCACCCCGAGCTCGGCGACGTCGAGATCGGCGGCTGGGCGCCCTTCGCGACGATCGAGCCGCCCGAGGGCGAGCGCGACGCGCTGGCGGCGGGCGAGCTCGAGTTCCTGGTCAGCCTCGCGGAGATGCTGCCTCGCCTGCGGCTCTCCCCGTGCACAGCCAAGGACCTCGGCAACGGCGTGTGGGAGATCGAGGCCGCGCTCGCGAACGACGCGCTGCTCCCGCTGATGAGCGTCGCGGGCAGGCACTCCGAGGCCGTTCGGCCCGCCCGCGTGTCGATTCATGTTCCGGAGGGTGCGCGGCTCCTGGCCGGCAACCGCGAGGAGCTCGTCTACGACGTGCCCGGCAGCGGCGGCAGGAAGAAGCTGCGCTGGCTCGTCCACGGCGCGGCGCCGTCCGCGCTCGCGGTCGAGGCGGACACGGACCACGCAGGCACGGCTCGAGCCGTCCCGGAGGTGAAGTGATGTCGGCCCTCGCGTCCACGTTCCTCCTCTTCGTCATCCAGGTCGGAGCCGCGAAGCCGATTGCACCAGCGCCCCAGGAGCCGGGCTTCCCGGGCACGCCGGTCGGCCACCGGCCCAAGGTCGAGATCCCCTGGAACCGCTTCTACGACGTTCCCGAGATCTACGCGCTGCTCGACCGGCTCGAGGCCGCCTTCCCGAGCCTCGTTCGCCACGAGGTCATCGGGCACAGCGTCGAGAGCCGCGAGATGCGCGTGTACACGATCAACAACTCGGCGACGGGAAAGGACTCCGAGAAGCCGGCGATGTGGATCGACGGCAACGTCCACGGCAACGAGGTCCAGGGAGCGGAGGCGGCCGTGTACGCCGCCTGGTACGCGCTCGAGAACTACGGCAGCAATGCCGAGATCACCGAGCTGCTCGACGGTTCGGCGCTCTACCTCCTGCCGATGCAGAACCCCGACGGCCGCGCGCACTGGTTCGAGAACGCGAACAGCGCGCACAGCTCGCGCACGGGCTACCAGCCGACCGACGACGACCACGACGGGCGGTTCGACGAGGACGGTCCCGACGATCTCGACGGCGACGGGCAGATCACGCAGATGCGCAAGTACATGCCCGGCCACGGGACGCACCGCCTCGACCCGGACGACCCTCGCGTGATGGTGCCCGTCCCGCAGAACGACAAGGGGATCAAGGGCGACTGGATCCTGCTCGGCGAAGAGGGCATCGACAACGACGGCGACGGCCTGATCAACGAGGACCCGCCCGGAGGGTACGACATGAACCGCGCCTGGCCGTCGTTCTGGGAGCCGGAGCAGGTGCAGGGCGGCGCGGGACCCTATCCGCTGTACTGGCCCGAGACGCGCTGCATCGCGCGGTTCCTCCTGGCTCACCCGAACATCGCCGCGGCGCAGTCCTTCCACAACGCGGGCGGGATGATCCTGCGCGGGCCCGGGGCCGAGGGATTCGGCGAGTATCCCGCCTCCGACGTGCGCGTCTACGACGAGCTCGGCCGGGACGGCGAGCGCATGCTCCCCTTCTACCGCTACATGGTGATCTGGAAGGACCTCTACACCGTGTTCGGCGGCTTCGTGAACTGGACCTACGAGGGCCTCGGCATCATCTCGTTCACGAACGAGCTGT
Organism: Planctomycetota bacterium; assembly: GCA_041488095.1. Taxonomy (GTDB): domain Bacteria; phylum Planctomycetota; class UBA1135; order UBA1135; genus DASYPQ01. Next base: position 41,145 of record JBGPOP010000015.1, on the reverse strand, counting down.
GGTCGGGCGAGCAGTACTTCCCGGACAAGTCGAAGAACCCCGATCCGGGGCGCAACTTCTTCGGCACGAACTCCCAGCAGGAGCGGCTGTTCTTCGACGACAGCCTCCTGATGGGCGCCGGCTTCGTCGACTGGCACCCCTTCGAGCACCCGATGTACGGCAAGATCGAGATCGGGGGGTTCCGCAAGGACGTCGGGCGCGTGCCGCCGACCTTCATGATCGAGGAGATGGTGCACAGGAACGCGCTCTTCTGCATCAAGCACGCGCGCGCGATGCCGCTCGTCTCGATCGAGGAGCCCACCGTGACCGATCTCGGCGACGGGATCGAGGCGATCGACGTCGTGTTCCGCAACAAGCACCTGATCCCGACCCGCACGGCGCGGGCGGCCGGCGAGAAGATGGGCGAGCCCGACGCCTACACCCTGGCCGGGAAGGGCGTCGAGGTCCTCGCGGGCGGCTTCCGCACGGACCTGTGGCGCCCCGAGAAGATGCAGCTCGCCGAGCGCGAGCCCGCGCGCCTCCTGCGCGAGGAGGGCATCCCGGGCCGCGGCGAGGTGCGCGTGCGCTGGATCTTCCGCGCCCAGGGCGAGGTGGCGACGATCGGCTGGGAGGGTGAGAAGGCCCGCGACGCCTCGCTGAAGGTCAAGATCCGATGATCGCCGCGCTGGCGGGGCAAGGGGCCATCGGCCATCTTCCCCCCGCCTCCCCTCCCCATCGATGGTGAAGAAGAAGGTCGACTGCCGGGACTGCAGGCACTTCAAGCGAGCGCCCTACGAGGCGCCGCGCACCGGCTGCTGGTTCCCCGAGTTCATGGAGCAGACGCAGAAGGACGCCTTCCTCAGGGAGCAGGAGATCCCCGGCGAACACGAGAAGCTCAACCTGCGCGGCGACTGCGCCAAGTTCGAGCCGCGGGCTCCCCGGCGCTCCTTCTGGCGGCGCATGATGGCCGGCGAGTTCTGAAACCGGGGCGCTCTCAGCTCCCGCGCCTCCAAGGGTCGATCCAGGGAGGGTTCCGTCCCCCTCCCGCATGGCCTCCTCTCCTGCTCGGGCGAGCAAGCTCCTCCTTGCGCTCGCCGTCGTGATCTCGACCGCAGCGGTCGGCGGCGAGATCTTCCTGCGTCTCTTCCAGCCGCCCGAGTACCGCCGCCCGATGACCAGCGCGGACGGGACGCTCTGGAAGAACCTCGTGCACCGGCGCTCGAGCGTCCCCGGGCTCGACTACGAGATGAAGCCGGGCATCCACCGGAGCGTGAACGGCCTGCGCGTCGAGACGAACAGCCTGGGCATGCGCGACGGCGAGCCGCTCCCGGAGCGGAGAGCCGGCGACGTGCGCATCGCCGCGATCGGCGATTCGATGACGTTCGGGATGCGCGTCTCCGGCGAGGAGGCCTGGCCGAAAGTCCTGGAGGGACGCTTGAACTCGAGCGAGGCGGGCGGGAGCCGCCGCTTCGAGGTCCTGAACATGGGCGTCTCGGGCTACAGCACGCACGACGAGGCGCTCGTCGTGCGCCACAAGGCGATGCCGCTCTCGCCCGATCTCGTGATCATCGGCTATTACCTGAACGATCCCGAGGACGAACCGATCCAACAGCTCCACCAGCACTTCCGCGAACCCGTGTGGTGGGAGCACTCCGCCCTTCTGCGTTTCTTCGCCTTCGAGAAGCGCATGTGGGACCAGGACCGCCTGGGCGGGGGCGACGTGTTCGTCTACCTGCATCGGGACCCCGAGAAGTGGCGCGGCGTCCTCGACGCCTTCGAGGAGATCCGCGCGGCCACGGCGTCGGGGGGGACGCGCGTGCTCGTCGTCGTGCTGCCGACGCTGTGGCGGTTCGAGCGCTGGGAGGACTACCCCTACGCCGACCTCCACCGCCAGGTGATCGACGCCGCGCGTGCCGCGGGCTTCGACACGCTCGACGCCCTGCCCGCGTGGCGGGAGAGCGGACGGTCGACCAGCGAGCTGCGCGCCGACGACGAGCACCCCAACCGCCTCGGACACGCGCTGATCGCCGAGGCCGTGCTCGCGAAGCTGCTCTCGAGCCCGAGGCTGCTCGAGGGCGCGCGCGTCGCCAGCGCTACAGCGAAGAGCTCCACGCCGCGAGCAAGGTGAAGTCCGGGCCCGAGTCCGCGATCGCGTCCTCGCCGAAGTCGAGCAGGAGTCGCGAGCCGCGTCCGAGGTCCCACGCGGCGCCCACGTCGATCGAGAGGGTCCCGGCGTCGATCTCGTGGATGCGGATGTCGCGCGTGGCGGGCGAGTTGAGCACGGCTTCCCCGAGCAGCGAGAGGCCATCGTTCCAGCGGTATTCGATCCCGAGCTGAAGATCGAGATCGTTCTGCGCGGCGACGCCGGCTCGCTCGAAGGAGCGCGAGCTCTCCGCCGAGACCCAGTCGACCGCCCCGGTCGCGGTCCAGCGTCCGAAGGAGCGCTCCGCGAGCAGCCCCGCGCCGAAGTCGACCTTCCCGTTTCCGAAACCGCGGCTTTCGGAGCCCGTCGGCAGCTCGATCCCCGTGCGCCAGGAGAGGGCCGGCGAGCTCGCGCTCTCGTCGAGGATCGAGTGGGTGAGCACGATCGGCACGTCGCCGAGGCCGGGCTCGTTCCCCTCGAGGTGGTAGGCGAGACGCCCGTTGTGGAAAGCGTCCATCTGGTACGAGAAACGCGGGCGCTCGTCGCGACCGCCGCTCGGGAACCCGAAGAAGCTGTGGAAGTCCTCGACGATCAGGTCGAGGAAGCCGCTCGTCGCGTACACGACCGGCAGCTCGATCTCGACGTCCGCGCCGGGTGCCACCGCGCGCCGCAGGATCAGGGACGTGCGCGAGATCTCCCCGTCGAGGACGACCTGGTCGGGACCCGAGTCGCCGTTCTCGAACATGCTGGTGTAGGCGCTCTGCACGGAGATGGAGGTGCTGCCTTCGGGCTGGATCGCCGCGCGCCGGGGACGGAAAGCGAGGTAGGTGAGCTTGATCGGCTCTTGCACCCGCGCCGGGATCGGGCCGCGGACGACCGGCGCCGGGGCGCCGGAGTACCGCGGCACGAGCGCACAGGCGTTCCCCAGGGCGAGGGGGACGGCTACGAGCAGCGCCGTGGAGGGAATCGGGAGACGCCGCACCACGCTACTTCGCCACCACGAGCACGATGTCGACGTCTCCCCCGCGCACCCCGGTCTGGATCGCCTGCGGCGGCTGCGTCTCGTCGGCGTAGTCCTCCCCTTCCGCCTCCGGAACGCGCCGGGTCAGCCAGGCCCGGAGCGTCACGGTCGCGGTCGCGGCCATGCGGATGCGGAACCGCCCCTCCGCGTCGGTCATCTCCTCGCCGACGCGGCGGCCGTCCGCGTCCGCGGCGACGACCAGCGCGCGGGGCACGGCCACTCCATCGGGCGAGAGCACCGTCCCGCGCACGTAGGCGGCGAGCTGGAGCCGGATCAGGACCCCGCTCGCGCCCGCTGCGACCCCCGCAACCCGGCCATCGACGAGATCGTGGTCGTCTCCCGAGCGACCGTGCATGTCGTGGTAGGAGGCGGTGATGTCGTAGTTGCCCGCCTCGAGCAACGAGAACACGAAGCGGCCGTCCGTGCGTGAACGCGCGCTCGCGACGCCACCGTTCTGATCGGGATCCGCGGGAACAAGGATCAGGCTCGCTCCCTCGACGCCCCGATCGCGCGGATCGACGACGCGGCCGCGGATCGACATCCCTTCCCCCAGCTCCATCCTGACGCCGCGTCGCGCCTCACCCTCGGCGAGGTCGACCTCGAGCTCGCGCCGGATCGAGAGGTCCCCGGTCTTCACGCGCAGGAAGCACTTGCCCGGCGCGAGATCGGCGAAGTGGAAGGAACCCTCCACCCCCGTCTGGATTTCGCGATGGTCGAACCGGTTCATGAAGTCGTAGCCCTCCGCACCGGGCGGGTCGAGGGTGACGAAGATCCCCTGGATCGGCTCTCCGTCCTGTGTCACGACCGCGCCGCCAAGGCTCGCGGCGGCCGGGAGCACGATGTCCCCGAGGTCGATCGTGTTGCCGGCTCCCGTGTCGAAGCCCTTGGACACCGTGGTCGCGAGGCGTTCCTGATGCACGACCAGGAGGTGGGGCTGATCGGTGCGCAGCCCCGTGAGCTCGAAGCGGCCGTCGGAAGCTGTCCGCTTCGAGACCCAGTCGCTGCGGACCAACCACCGGTCGCTCCGGGTCTGTGAGGCGGCCGCCACGTACGCTCCCGCGACCGGCGCGCCGTCGCGAGAAACGACGCGTCCGCGGGCGGTCCGCCCGCGCGTCAGCTCGAAGTCCGCGCGCACGACGTCCCCCTCGCCGGGATGGACGAGGATCTCGTACCTGCCGTAGCCGGACGCACGGGCGCAGAGGCGGACGTTGGGGGCGTTGATTACGCCTGGGAGCGCGTAGCTCCCCGACGCGTCGGTGCGAACGACCTTGGCGTCGAAGGACCACGCGCCGATCTCTGCCCCTTCGATGGGCAGCCCGGTCGCCTTGTCCCTCACCGCGCCCGTGACGACCGAACCGATCGAGACCTCGACATCGCAGGGCACCGCTTCGCCTTCCTCCAGATGGAGGCTGAGGCTCTCGGCTCTCTCCTGCTCCGGGATGACCAGCAGCACGACGTCTCCGGGGTACAGGTCCGCAACGGAGTAGCGCCCCTCTCCGTCCGTCGTGCCTTTCCACAATTGGACATCTGTGGAGGAGAAGACCCTCACCTCCGCGCCTGCGACGGGAGCGAGGTCTTGCTTCCGCCGGACCGTTCCGTGGATCGACGCTCCGCGCAGGAGCACGACCGTGACGTCCTGCCCGGCGTAGACCCACCGGGCCATTGCCTCGGCGAATCCCTTGGCATCGACGCGCAGATCGTGCGGGCGCCCGACCGGCAACCGCATCTCGAACTCTCCCTGGTCGCCGCTCTGCGTCCGCACGGTCTCTCGCTCTTCCTCCTGATATTCGCGGTCGATGAAGGCGAGGTCAGCCGCGGGGCGTCCCATCGCACGGATCTCGGCGCCGGGAACGGGCCGGTCGCGGGAGTCGACAGTCCGGCCGCGCAGGGAGGACTCCGCCTCCTCGGCGAGGACTGGGACCGCCGCGGAGCGATCGCCCGGGACGGCCTCCTTCGTGGAGGTGCGCTCTGCCGCTGGCGTCTCGAGGGCCGGCTCGGTCGTCCGGCCCGGTCCGGGAGCCTCCGCCCGAATCGCGCGGGACGGCGGCGCAGGCTCCTTCCCCCCGACGCCGGTCAGCCACCACACCCCGAGCGTCACCAGGACCGCGGCGATGGCGAGCAGAACGGTTCCGGCAGGCTTCATCGCGGGCCTACCCTAACGGTCGGGTAAGGGCCGAGGAAAAACGAAACAGACCCTGGCCGAACAACTACCTCGGTAGTAGACCAGGGCCCGAGGATCCCGGACGTGCCGCGCTCCCACCAGCTCGCCGACCTGCAGTACGCGATCATGCGCGTGCTCTGGAAGGAAGGCGAAGCCAGCGTCGCGCGCGTGCAAGAGGCGCTCGGTCCGGACCGCGCGCGCGCGCTGACCACGATCGCGACCATGCTCGCGAAGATGGAGAAGAAGGGCGTCGTCGCCCACCGCGCGGCCGGGCGGCAGTTCCTGTACCGCGGCAGGGTGTCCGAGGCCGACGTGCGCCGCTCGATGGTCGGCGAGCTGACCCGGCGCCTCTTCCGCGGGGACGCGGCGGCGCTCGTCAGCCACCTCCTGAACGAAGAGGACATCGATGCTCAGGAGCTGCAACGCCTGAAGGCCCTCATCGCGGAGAAGACCCCCAAGGAGCGCCGCCGTGGGCGCTGAGCAGATTCCCGGCACTCTCGTCGCCTGGCTCGCGACCGGTGCGATCCACAGCGCGGTGCTGATCGCCGCCGCGTGGGCGCTCTGCGCCGGGCTGGCTCGCGTCGCGCGCGATCGCGCCTCGCTCGCCGCAGCTCGCGAGCGACTCTGGAAGCTCGCACTCTTCGGCGGGATCGCGGCCGCGACGCTCTCCAGCGCCGGCGCGGGAGCCTGGCACGTGCGGGTCGGGATTCCCGCGCCGGACCTGGCGACCGGAGCACTGGAGACGGCGTCCATCGGGACACTCCCGGGCGCCATGGTTCCCTCTCCTTCGGGAGCGACAGATCCCTTGGAAGGCCATGGCATCGGGATCCCCCGGTTCTGGCTGGAGGTCGTCGCCGGCCTGTGGCTCGCGGGGGTCGCGATCGGATCGGCGGCGTGGATGCGCGATCGCAGGAAGCTCTCCCGCCGCCTCCGCGGGCGAGAACGCATCGACTCGGGACCGGCCTTCGAGCTGCTCGAGGATCTGCGGCGGCGATCGGGCGTGCGGATCGACGTCGTCCTCTCGCGCGCGCCCGCCCTGGCCACGCCGATCACCCTCGGCATCCTGCGACCCGAGATCTGCATCCCGCCGCGCGCGGAGACGGGACTCCTGCGCGACGAGCTGGAGGCCCTCCTCGCCCACGAGCTCGCGCACGCGCAGCGCCGCGACCCGCTCCTGCTCTCCCTGTGCCGCGCCGTCGAGGTGCTGCTCTTCTTCCAGCCGCTCGTCCGCTTCGCCCGATCGCGCCTCCTCGACGAGGCCGAGATCCTGTGCGACGAGCGCGCCGCGCGCTGGACCGGCGATCCCGCGTCGCTCGCGAGCTGTCTCGCCGAAGTCGCCACGTGGGTCGTCGCCGGGAGCCGCGGAGCGCCGGCTCTCTCGATGGCCGCGCGCGGGTCGCGTCTGGCGCTGCGCGTGCGCGGGCTGCTCGACGAGCACCGGGAAGGGCGCGCCGCGCTGCGGGGCTGGATGCTCGTCCCCGCGACGCTCGTTCTCGCGGCGGCGCCGCTCGCAGTCCCGGGTGTCTCGATGGATGCGCACCCGGCCCCGCGCGCCGCGGACGCGAGAGCGCCGGCTCCGGCGAGCGAGGATCTCGAGAGCGGAGCGCGCGAGCTGCGCGGGGCTCTCGCAGCGCTCGAATCCGACTTCGCCGCGCTCACCCACAGTCCCGGGCTGCCCTCGGCTTCTACGGAGATCCGCGAGCGGCTCTCCCGGATCGAGGCGCGGCTCCGATCGCTGCGCGAGATGCGGGCGCAGCTCGACACCCTCGTTGCAGAGATCTCTTCCCAGGAAAGGTAGGCCGAACCATGAACCAAGCCCTGATCGCGATCCTGATCCCTCTCGCTCTCGTCCCGCTGCCCGCGCGAGCGCTCGCGCAACAGCCGGGGGAAGACGCCAAGGCCCTCGAGTTGCTCCAGGCAGCGACCGAAGCTCAGCAGAGGGCCACGCAGGAGAGCTCACGGAGCCGGGAGATTGCCCAACGAGACCTGGAGAAAGAGCTCCGCGAGGTCAGCCAGAATGCGCTCAAGGCCGCATCGCAGGGCGGCTACGAGCGGGCGCAGGAGGAGCTCGCCAGCACGCAACGCAGCCTCGCCGAGTTGGTGGCGCGATTGGCGAGATCGTCGAAAGAGGATTCGGCGAGCTGGCCCCTCCTGCGGCTGGCCTTGGAACGCGAGAGCCAAGCCCATGCTCTCGCCCAGGTCGGGGAGCATGGCGCCGGCCCCACGGGAACTCGAAGCCTCGAGGACCGCGTCTGGGCTCTCGAGCAACACCTGGGGATCGAAGGCGGCGACCGGCACGGATCGCTCGAGGAACGCGTGGCCGAGCTCGAACGCGTGACGCGCGAACGCGCGGGTCGGCGTGAGCGCACGCCGGATCTCCCCCAGTGGGCTTTCCCCTGGTTGCGGAAACCCCAGCAACCCGACGAATTGTGGATGGGAGGGCGGCGCGTGCAGTCCGTTCCCCTCGCTCCCGATGCTCGCGAGCCTCGGGATCCGTCCGAGACGCCCGGTGCGACCGCTCCGCCTGCCGGACCTCTCCCTCCCCTCGGGCACATCGGACCGCCCGACAGCCCGGCGCCCCGCGCTCGCGACCCGCGAGGTCCCTTCAGGACGCCGGGACCGATGGCTCCGCCCCCGATCGACCGGCCCGGCATGGCTCCCGAGCGGCGGCGCGAGATCGAGGACCTGATGCGCCGGATGCGCGGGGAGATGGAGCGCCTGCGCGAGGAGATGAACCGGCTGCGCGAGGAGATCGGCCGGCAGGGCGGGGAGTCGGCCCGGTAGCGGCGGGGCCACGATCCCCGTCCGGGAATCCGGTTTTCCCGTCATCCACGGGAGGGGTTCGTCTCGTCTCTTCGTCGGCCCGAGGAGAAGAGATCCCATGAAGCTCGCCTTCCCTGCTCTCCCTTTGCTCGCGATCGTTCTCTCCGCCTGCGTCGAGAACGCCGAGGAGATCACCATCCGCCCCGACGGCTCGGTCGCGGTGGAGATCAAGGCCAAGGGCAAGCCCGCCGATCTCGCCGACGGGTACGCCGTGCCTCTCCACGCTCCCTGGACCGCCGAGAACGCCGCCACGCTCGAGTGGCTCCGCGTTCTCGGCGGGGACACCGGCAGCGCGAGCGTGCGCTCGAACCTCGCCGCGCTGGGCGAGGCGAACAAGATCATCCGGCCGAAGGACGATTTGGAGCTCCACGTCCGCGCGGACTTCCCGTCCGTGGAGGATCTGCCGCACTGGCTCGCTCCCGAGTCCGAGCCGTTCCGCACCGCCTACCTCGAGCGCGCGTCCGACCTGCGCGTCGAGCGGAAGGGCGGCCGGACGGTGTACGTCTTCGAGCGCACCTACCGCGGACGGACCTTCGAGCGCACGGACGCCATGAGCCGGATGAAGGGCACCCTCGACAAGAAGCTCTACGAAAAGGTCGAGGGCGACGCGCAGCTCACGGACGAGGAGCGGAGCCAGGTGGTCGACTCGGCCCTGGAGGCCATGCAGCACGTGGCCGTCGCCTTCGCGAGCGACGCCCTCCTCCCGCTCTACACGCAGGGAGACGCATCGCTCTCCCCGCAGGCGGCCGAGCGCGTGCTCGGAAGCGTCCGCGAGGCGATCGCGCGCGTCGTCGTGCGCGAGAGGCTCGAGCGGATCATCGCCGGCGTCCTGCCGCCGAAGGGCCAGGCGAAGTCCGACGAGGCCGAGGCGGACCTCGGGCGGCTCGACAAGGAGGTGCGCGAGACCCTGCGAGCCTCCTTCGCGCAGGCATTGGAGACGGAGCGCATGCCGGGCGCCACGCGCAACGCCCTGCGCGGAGGGCTGGAATGGCTCTTCACCGCCCGCGACCACACCGAGGACCTCGGCGACGAGTCGTTCGCGCTCCTTGTGCACCTGCCCGGGACGATCGTCGGCGGCAACTACGACGAGATCGACGGGGGCGCCGCGGCGTGGAAGCTCGATGGCAAGACCCTGCGCGACCGCGACCGCGTCCTGCGCGTCGTCTCGGTGGTGGAATAGGATCGGCTGGCCGTGTCGACCGCTGCGCTGGCGACCTTCGAGGACCTGGTCGCGCGCCATCAGGTCGAGGTGCTGCGCGTGTGCCGGACGATCCTGCGCGACGAGCACCTGGGCGCGGATGCGGCGCAGGAGACGTTCGTGCGCCTGTGGCGGCGGATCGCGGAGGGACGCGAGCCGGAGAAGACGTCGGCCTGGCTGCGGCGCGTAGCGGTGAGCACGTCGCTCGACCTCGCCCGCACCCGCATCGCACGGAAGAGAGAAGCGCAGATCGCGGAGACGCTCGCCGACACGCGCACCGTCGCGCCCGACGCGGGCGAATGGGTGGAGCGCTTCGAAAGGGCGCTGGCCGAGCTGTCCGACGGACAGCGCACGGTGTTCCTGCTGCGCCACGAGGGAGGGATGGCCCTCTCCGAGGTCGCCGAGACGCTCGGCGTCTCGCTGCCGACCGTGAAGACCCAGTTCGCGCGCGCGTGCCTCAAGCTGCAGGAGAAGCTGGCGAAGTTCCGGCCCGAGGGCCGACCCGACAGGAGACGAACGACATGATCCACGAAGAGTTCCGGGAGCTGATCGCGCTGCGTCTGTACGGGGAGATCGACGGGGAGGAGCGCGCGAGGCTCGAACGGCACCTCGGATCCTGCGAGACGTGCGCACGCTTCGCGAGCGAGATCGAAGCGGGGCTGGGAGCGTTGCCGCGAGGCATGCGGTCGCGCGCGGGCGTCGAGCTGCCGCCGGATTGGACCGAGAGCCTGCGCGAGGCGACGCGAGAGGTCCGCGTGGGCCGGGGCGTGGCCCCGTGGTGGACCGCCGTCGCCGGCTTCGCGGCGGGCGTGATCGCCACGGCCGTCATCGTGCGCGGTCCCGCTTTGCCCGCTCCACCGCAAGCGGCGCTCTCGACCTGGGACCGCTTCCATCGCGAGGAGCCGCCGCCGCTCGCGACGACCGAAGGCCAGCTGGCGCGGCTGTCGGAGTACCTGAAGCGCTAGTCCGGTCCGGCGCTCAGCGCACGTCGAAGCGCTCGGCGCCCGACGGCGTTTCCTCGCGCACCTCGACCTCCTCGACCCGCGCGGACGGCGGGCCGCGATGCAGCCACGAGATGAGCTCCTCGACCGCGGCGGCCGGACCCTCCGCCCAGACTTCGACGCAGCCGTCGGGGAGGTTGCTCACCCAGCCGCACACCCCGAGCTCGCGAGCGCGCGACTGGGTGTAGTAGCGGAATGCGACGCCCTGGACGATCCCGCTGACGAGCGCATTCCGGGCGACGCGGTCCATGGAGGCGCGCGAGAGGATAACGCTTCGACGCAAGCGCCGTAGGATGGCTGCGTGCTCCTCCTCCCCGCCATCGCGCTGACCCTCCTCCAGGGGCGGGACGAAGACGTCGAGTCCACGCTGCTGCTCGAGCCGGTGCACATGCTGCACACCGGACCCTGGCGCGCATGGCTCGAGAGCCCCGGCGGCGAGCTGCCCTTCGGGTTGGAGATCGAGCGCGATGGCGAGCAGATCACCGCAGTGATCACGAACGGCGAGGAGCGCATCGCCGTGCCGGCTGCGAGTGTGGAGGGCGCCGAACTCGTGCTCGACATCCCCCACTACGACTCGACGATTCGCGCGCGGATCTCGCCGCTCGGCACGCGCCTCGATGGTGGATGGAAGAAGCGATCCGGGGCGGATCGCTGGACGGGTCTGGCATTCGCGGCCGATGCCGGCGCCGCGCCGCGGTTCCGGAGCATCGGCAGCGCGAGGGCCGAGGGCATCGAAGGCCGCTTCGCCGTCCAGTTCGAGAAGAGCCAGGATCCCGCCGTGGCGATCCTTCGTCCGGGGAAGGAGGGCGGTGTCGAAGGCACGTTCCTGACCTCGACCGGGGACTACCGTTGGCTGGCAGGGTCGCTCGAGAGCGGCCGCCTGCGGCTCTCGTGCTTCGACGGAGCGCACGCGTTCCTCTTGGACGCGAAGGTCGGTGTGGACGGCCGGCTCTCCGGCGACTTCTGGTCCGGCGATCGCTGGCACGAGACCTGGAGCGCCGTGCGTGACGCGAACGCTGCGATCCCCGATGAGTTCGCGCAGGCGCACTGGAGACAGGACATCGGCCTCGCGATGCTCCTCTATCCCGATCTCGAGGGGAACGAGCGCTGCCTCGGCGAGAGCGCGTTCGCGGGGAAGGCGATCGTGCTCCAGGTCCTCGGCTCCTGGTGCCCGAACTGCCACGACGAGACGGCGTACCTCGCGCGGGTGTACGAGCGCTACCGCGAGCGCGGGCTGTCGGTTGTCGGGCTGGCGTTCGAGATGACGGGGGACTTCGAGCGCGACGCGGAGCAGGTGCGGCGGATGCGCGAGCGACACGGCGTGAAGTACCCCGTGCTGCTCGCGGGGCTGTCGGACAAAGAGAAGGCCGCGCAGGCCTTCCCCGCGCTCGACCGGGTGTTCGCTTTTCCCACGACGATCTTCCTCCATCGCGACGGCCGCGTGCGCGCCGTGCACAGCGGTTTCGCGGGTCCGGGGACGCGGGAGGAGCACGACAGGCTCGCGAAGCGTTTCGAGGGGATCATCGAGGAGCTGCTCGCGGAGCCGGACGGAGACGATCGAGAGGTGTGGGGTGACCTCGCCGTGGACGACTGGCGCGATGGTCGCGACGAGCACATGGTCAGCTTCATCTCCGACGGGAGCGGCCAACGGGAATTCGAGTGGGAGGACCGCAGCCGACCCGATCTCCATCCGCACTTGCGCGACAGCGGATGTGGCCCGGTCCAGATCCGCGGCTCGACCGTGCTTCTCGGCGGCGTCCCTTGGCACTTCGACCTCCGCGCGCGCGCGCTGCTCGATCCTCGCGACTTCGGCCACCGGCTCGAGCGGGCCTCGCGGGCGGGAATGCCATCGATCGACGGGGTCGACAGTCCCGACCCTTTCCTCCGGCGCGAGGCCGCGTACTTCCTGCCCTTCGCGAACTGGTTCGGTCGAGCCGGAGCGCGCATCGATCCGACCGCGCTCCTCTCCGACCCGGACGTGCTCGTGCGCTGCACGGCGGCCGCCGCGTGCGCGCGCATGCGCTCGAAAGAGGCGGGACCGAGGCTGGTCGAGATGACCCGGAGCGGCTTCGCCGGCGAGCGGCGGGAAGCAGCGCTCGCGATCCGCGCGATCAAGTACGAGGCGGGCGCGGAAGCCCTGCGCGCCCTTCGACGCGACCTGGATCCGCTCGTCCGTGCGCTGGCGCAGTAGCTACTTCGCCAGCAGCCCCTTCAGGAGATCCACCGGCACCGGGAAGATGATCGTCGAGTTCTTCTCCACCCCGATCTCCGTCAGCGTCTGCAGATAGCGCAGCTGCAGCGTCACCGGGTTCTTCCCGATGACGTCGGCCGCGCGCGAAAGCTGCTCGGAGGCCTGGAACTCGCCCTCCGCGTGGATGATCTTGGCCCGCTTCTCCCGCTCGGCCTCGGCCTGCTTCGCCATCGCGCGCTGCATCTCCACCGGCAGGTCCACGTGCTTCACCTCGACCTTGCTCACCTTGATCCCCCACGGATCCGTGTCCCGGTCGAGGTCCGCCTGGAGCTTCAGGTTCAGCTTGTCCCGCTGCGACAACAGCTCGTCGAGCTCGTGCTGCCCGAGCACGCTCCGCAGCATCGTCTGCGAGAGCTGCGACGTCGCGTAGCCGAAGTCCTCCACTTCGACCACCGCCTTCCGCGGCTGCACCACGCGGAAGTACACGACCGCGTTCACCTTCACCGACACGTTGTCCTTGGTGATGATGTCCTGCGGCGGCACGTCGTGCACGATCGTCCGCAACGAGATGCGCACCATCCGGTCGACGATCGGGATCAGGAAGAAGAGCCCCGGGCCGTAGTCGCGCGGCTGCAGCCGCCCCAGGCGGAACACGACTCCCCTCTCGTACTCCGGGAGGATCCGGACCGCGTTGACCAGGAGGAACAACAGGAACGCTCCGGCGAATGCCAGGCCCGCGACGTTCTCGATCACGATCTCTGCTCCTTCCGCTGCACCCGCAGCGTCATCCCCTCGACCCCGACGACCCTCACCTCTTCGCCGCGCGCGACGGGCGCGGCCGAGCGCGCTTCCCAGATCTCGCCGTGCACGTGGACCTTGCCCTCCGGCGAGATCTCCGTCTCCGCCCTTCCGAGCTCGCCGATCATCCCCTCTTCGCCGGTCGCGACGGGCGCCGCTCGCGCCCGTACCACGAGCACCATGATCAGCGCCATGACCGCCCCCATCGTCAGCGCGAGGGGCAGCACGAACGCGAGCGGGACCCGCAGCGCCGGCACGTCGCGCGGGAACACCATCAGCAGCCCGAACACCAGGCAGGCGATCCCGCCCGCGGTCAAGAGCCCGTGCGAAACGATCTTGACCTCGAGCAGGAACAGCACCAGACCGAGCGCCACGAGCAGGAGCCCGATCATGTTGATCGGCAGGACCTGGAACGCCAACGCGAAGAGCAGGAGGCACAGGACTCCGACGACGCCCGGCAGGATCAACCCGGGATGCGTCAGCTCCACGTAGAGCCCCATCACCCCCACTCCGAGCAGGAGCAGCACCAGCTCGGGCCGCAGGAGCGGGCCGAGGATGCTCTGGATCAGCGACTTCTCGAGCGGCGTCTTCACCGGGCCGCCCGTGGAGAGCACCGATTCCGTTCCGTCGAACCGGCGGATTTTCCGCCCGTCGAGCTTCGCGAGAAGATCCGACCGGTCCTTCGCCACGAGGTCGATCAGACCCTTGTCGAGGGCCTCGCCCTCCGTGAACGACGCGGACTCGGTCACCGCCCGCTCGGCCTCCTCGACGTTGCGATGGCGGTTGACCGCGATCGTGCGCGCGAAGGCGGCGAGGTCGGATTCGGCCTTCTGGATGCCGATGTCCTCCTTGCCGAGGTTCCCGGACACGTCGACCGGGTGCGCGGCTCCGGTGTTCGTCCCGGGCGACATCGCGGCCACGTCCGCGCCGATCAGCAGCAGGAACCCCGCCGAGGCCGCGCGCGCGCCGCTCGGGGCGACGTAGACGGCGATCGGCGTCTTCGCGCGGAACATCCTCTGCACGACTTCCTTCGTCGAGTCGACGAGCCCCCCGGGCGTGTCCAACTCGATGACGAGCAGCGCCGCGCCCTCGTCGTCGGCGCGGTCGATCGCGTCGATGAGGTACTCGGCCGAGAGCGGATGGATCATCCCGTGGAGCTCGACGACGTGCACCTCCCCGGAGGCGCGCGACAGGGCCCGAACGGGGGCTTGGAAGGCCGCGCTCAGCTCGAGCGCAGTCGCCGCAAAGAGCATCCACAGAGTCCGCGGCTGCATGCCATCCATGATACGGATTCGGTGCCGGGGACCGTGCTCACGCCTGCCCCCGGCCCGGTTTCCACTCCACATCCGCCCGGCCGTTGTCGTTCAGGACCCGCGCGATCACGAACAGAAGGTCGGAGAGCCGGTTCAGATACCGCAGCACCTCGGCGTTCACGCGCTCCTTTTCCCCGGGCAGCGCCATGAGCTCCGTCACGTGCCGCTCCGCGCGCCGGCACACGTTGCGCGCGAGGTGCATCCAGGCCGCCTGCGGCGCCCCGCCCGGGAGGATGAAGGACGCGAGCGGCGCGAGCGCTGCGTTCTCCTTGTCGATGATCTCCTCGAGCCTGCGCGTGTACGCGGGCGTGAGGCGCAGCCGCTCGCGCTTCCCGCTCTTGCCCGCCTCTCCCTTCTGACCGGCCCCGGGCTCGCGCGGCACGCACAGATCCGCGCCGACGTCGAACAGGTCGTTCTGGATCTCGACCAGGTATCCGCGCCAGGGCTCGCCGAGCCCGTGCGCGATCGCGAGCCCGAGCGCCGACGACAGCTCGTCCACCGTCCCGTACGCCGCGACGCGCGGGTGGTGCTTCGCGACGCGCGTCCCGTCGCCGAGCCCGGTCGTGCCGTCGTCGCCGGTCTTCGTGTAGATGCGATCCAGGCGGACCATGGCGGGCGTCATGCTAAGCGTGGCTGCTCGGGCCCACAATCTAGAACGAGCAGCTGAGACCCACCGACACTCTCCCCTGCTCGTCGATCCCGGGACCCACTCGCCACGCACTCCTCGAGCGCTGGAAGATCGCCGGTCGACGGCCTTCGGGGTCGCCGTAGTGGGCGTTGTAGATCCAGTTCGTGAAGAACGCTCCCAGGCAGGCGCCTGCGGCGACGTCGGATGCGAAGTGGCGCTGTCCCTCCACCCGATCGATCGCGACGTAGAGCGCCGGCGCGTAGAAGAGCGCGCCGAGAGACCGGTACGGCGGCTCGGCCTGGTCCTGAACGCGTCGAGCCAGGAAGGTCGCGGCCGCGAACGAGAACGAGGCGTGTCCGGAGGGGAAGGAATCCAGCGAGCCGCTCGCGCCGGGCCGCCGGCGGTGCACGACCGCCTTCAGGAGCTGTGTCGCCGCTTCGGTCGCAACCAGCGACTCGATGCCGACCTCGAGCGAGCGGCCGCCGTCTCCCTGGGTCGCCTCCCAGGCGCCGGTTCCCAGGGCGAGGCCTCCCAGCCCGAGCGCGATGGCATCCCCGCTCGAGGTGTTGCCGCCCGTCACGAGCCCGCGCCGGGCGTCCTCGCTGATCTCTTCATCGAACGGCATGAGAATCGGCGTCGCGGCGAGCAGACCGAGCTCGGGGTAGAGCTGCTCGGGGTGATCCGCCTGCTCCGCGATCGCCTGCGACCAGATCCTCGAGCTGAAGTGCCGTTCCACCCTGTTCCCGTCGGTCGTCGAACGGCAGCCGTCGAGGAACGCGAAGAGGATCGCGAGCGTGCAAAGACTTGCACGACTGCCTGCGGAGACATTCATGATCGAGGTCCGATCGTCCTCTCGCGTCCCGGATGCCTGCTGCATCGAGCGCCAGCCGGGTCTCCGGTTCCTCAGTTGTGCTGGATGTCGACGAGCTCGATGCCCTTGGTCGTCCCGACGTCGACTTCGCGGATCGAGCCGATCCCCGGAGCGAAGGACTTGTTCTCCAGGACGTCCGGCTCGAGCGCAGAGAAGTCCTCCGTGCGCAGGCACTTCGTGAACGTGCCGTAGGGCACCGTGACCGTCTCGCCCTGCGCCACGACTCGAGCGACGTCCTCGGCCACGCCGAGCGCGTACTCCTGCCGATAGAGCTGGTCGAGCGCGAGCTGACCCTTCATCACGATCCCCGGCTTCGCGCCGTCGACACCCGCGATCCAGGAGCCCTCGAGGCTCACGATCTCCCCGTCGACGATGCCCTTGGAGCTCTCCCCGAAATACCAGACGTTCCCGTCGATGTCCTGGGCGAACCAATCGATCGTGTCCTCGCTCAAGTTCCCGTCGACGAACTTCGTGTCGTGCACGACGGTGCAGGTCACACCCAGGATCGGCTTGGTTTCGTGGGTCACTTCCACTTCGACGTGGCTCTGGCCCTGGGACGAGGACCCTGCGTAGATCAACGTGGTGCCGGGAGTCATGGGCAGGTAGAGATTGTCGATCCCCTGGACGAAGCGCGCCGGATCGATCGGCGGGTCGTAGACGCCTCCGTCCAGGAGCCCGCAGACTTCCAGACGCTTCGCGAACTGGTCCTGGCACGTCGCCATGTTCGCCTGCAGATCCTGCACTGCCTGGTGCCGGCAGGCTGCGCGAGCAGCCGGGTCCGCGATGTCCTCGCACTTCCCGATGCTCAACCAGAAGTTGCTCCTCTGCTCTTCCCGACAAGATCTCCGGACTTGATGGGCCGCCCTCCCGCAGGGATCCGAGGTCGAGGAGCTCGGCCTGGGACCGCCCGAACAAGGGATGATGAGCGTCGAGAGCGCCAAAGTGAACAGGGTCGCACGGCTCTTCCTGCCTGTGTCGTGCGGGATGCGTGAGCAGTTCATCTCGTCTGCCTCCTCGTCCCGGATGCCGCCGGGAACGCCGGCCATTCTCTCCCGGGTCTCCTCGGGCGCAAGGCTCGCCACGAGGTGAGGTCGTGCAGACTGGCCTGACACGATCCTGTCTTCCCCGTCAGAGTCGGCTGCGTCGCTCGGCCGGGGCGGAGGTAGTGCGTCCGAGTCGACCGCGATAACCTATCTCCTGGATTGCTCCGAGAATGCGCATCCTGGTGGTCGAGGACGAGCACAAGGTCGCACAGGCCGTGCAATCCGGCCTCGAGCGCGAGGGCTACTCCATCGCTCTGGCGGAGACGGGCGAGGAGGGCTTCTTCCTCGCCCAGAGCCAGAGCTTCGACGTGATCGTGCTCGACCGGATGCTCCCCGGTCGCGACGGCCTGCAGATCCTGGCGACGTTGCGCGAGCGCGGGGTCCGGACGCCCGTGCTCATTCTCACCGCCAAGGACGCGATCGAGGACCGCGTGGCAGGCCTCGACTCGGGAGCCGACGACTACCTGGTCAAGCCCTTCGCCTTCGCCGAGCTCCTGGCCCGGATCCGCGCGCTCCTGCGACGCGGGCGCATGGATCCGGTCCAGAGGCTCCAGCTCGCCGATCTCGAGATGGACCTCGCCCTGCGCCGCGCCACGCGCGGCGGGCAGGCCCTGCACTTGACCCTGCGCGAGTTCGAGCTGCTCGAGTTCCTCCTGCGCAGCCGAGGCCACGTCGTCCCGCGCGAGGTGCTCGCGCGCGAGATGTGGAAGGAGACTTCCCGGACGGGATCGCTCGACAACGTGATCGATGTCCACATCAGCCGCCTGCGCAAGAAGCTCGACGACCCCTTCGCGCTGAAGCTCCTGCACACGGTGCGCGGACTCGGGTTCGTCCTCGAGGAGAGGTCCGCATGAGGCTGCGGCCCCGGAGCGTTCGCGTCCGGCTCGCGTTGTCCTTCGCGGGCGCTCTCGCCCTCCTCCTCACGCTGTTCTCGGCCAGCGTGTACGCGCTCGTTCGCGCGCACCTGCTCCGGGGGCTCGCGGACCGCGCTCGCCAGGAGCTCGCCGTCGTCGAGCGGACCTTCGAGGGGGATCCCGAGGATGTTTCCGAATTGGACGAGCAGGGTCTGGTCGCGCTCTACTCCGTGTCGCGCGGCGACGAGATGGCTCGCGTCTCGCCCGCCTGGACCCGGCTCGGCCTGCCGGCCGCATCCGCGATGCCCGCCGGCGGAGCGGAGACGCGTTGGAGATCGCAGGACGGCCGCAGCTACGTGATCGCCACGAGCGAGGTCGAGGTGCAGGGGGAGAAGCTGACGCTCGCTGCCGCGGAGAGCGAGGAGCCCGTGCGGCGGAGCCTCGCGACGCTCGCGGCGATCCTGCTCGTCGGGCTCCCGGTTGCGATCGCCGCGGCCTTCCTCGGCGGATCGTTCCTCGCGAGCCGGCTCCTCGCACCGGTCGGGGCGATGGCGGAGGCCGCCGGCCGCATCACCGAGGAACGCCTCTCGGAGCGCCTGCCGGTCGAGGATCCCGCGGATGAGTTCGGGCGGCTCGCGATCGTGATCAACCAGTCCCTCGCGCGACTCGAGGAAGCGTTCGAGAGGATGCGGCGGTTCACTTCGGACGCATCTCACGAGCTGCGGACACCGCTGACGGCGCTGCGGAGCGTCGGCGAGATCGCCTTGCGGGATCCTCTGCGGCCCGAGGAGTACCGCGAAACGATCGCGAGCATGCTCGAGGAGTCCGATCGACTGACGCGCCTCGTCGAAGGTCTCCTGGTCCTGACCCGCGAGGACTCGGGGACCTACCGCGCGCGGTTCGCCCCGCTCGATCTCGGGGAGCTCGTGCGCGAGGTCGTCGACGTGCTGCGCGTCCTCGCGGAGGAGCGCGGACAGCATCTCCACGTCAGCGTGGACGGGAAGGTCGTCGTCCACGGCGATCGGACGACGCTGCGGCAGGCGGTCCTCAACCTGGTCGACAACGCGATCAAGTACACGCCGCGAGAGGGCGCGATCCGCGTGCAGGTTCACGCGTCGGGAGACGCGGAGGCTGCGGTCGAGATCGCGGACAGCGGACCGGGAATCGCGCCCGAGCATCGTCAGCGGATCTTCGAGCGCTTCTACCGCATCGACCTCGACCGCTCCCGATCGACCGGCGGCGCGGGGCTCGGGCTGCCGATCGCACGGTGGGCGATCGATCTCCACGGCGGAACGATCGAGCTCGAGACCGAGGAGGGAAAAGGAAGCACGTTCGGCATCCGCCTCCCGCGCAGGGTCTCGGGTACACGCCCGCCGCTGGGATCCCCTAGTCCTTCCCTTCCCTGACGCGACCCGTGGCGGAGAGCTGCACTTCGAATCGCTTGCCGTTCCTGGTCATCTGGACCTCGTAGAAGTGCTCCTCGATCACCTCGGCCTTCTTCACGGTCGCGTCGCTGAAGCTCTTGGCGAGCGTCGCGCGAACCTCGGCCGGCAGGGCATCCGCCTTGGTCTCGCGCTCGACCTCGAAGATCGCTCCGCTCGAGGTGATGTTCAGGCTGATGTCCAGACCATCGCCGCCCTTCCCGACGATCTCGTAGATCTGCGCACCATGGTCGTTCTCGCGCGAGGCCTTGCAGTCCTTGAGGTTGGCGAAGTGCTTCAGCGCGGCGGCGCGGACCGGCTCGGGAACCTTCGAGATGTCGATCTGTTCCTCCTCGTCAGCTTCCTCTTCTTCCTTCTTTTCCTTGGACTCGACGGAGGACTTCGCGGAGGGTTGCTGGGACCGATTGCGCGAAGCGTTGCACGCAGAAAGCGCTTGGGCGGTCGTCAACGCCAGCGCAGCGCCGAAGATTCCAGCGGCGACGAGCGACACATTGGATCGTGAATCGAGCATGGGATCTCCTTGAACAGCAGTCGACCAGGGAAGCCACGACGAGCGTGCGCCGTGTTCGAGGTCGCGAGGCTAGCACTGCGGGACCGAGAACGCGACGGGGAGATCGCGCAGAGTGCGCGAATCGATTTCCTGTCGCGAGCCTGACGAAACCCTGTCGATCTCGACGGGCGAGCAGGGATCACGAACTGCGGCGAGCCTCCTCACGCGAGCGTTCCCGATCCTCGGGGCATCGAACACCGGGCATTGGGCACCTCGTGATCCAGCCGGTACCCTGGTTCCGTGAGCCCGCTCGCGACCCTGCGAAACTCGAGCACGAGACGCCGACCGGTGTGGATCCTCCTCGCCCTGGTGAGCTGCGTCGCCTATCACCCCGTTCCGATCGATCCGGCCAGATCGGAAGCGAGCTTCACCGCGCGCACGCTCCAGGATCCGGACCTGGCGACGTGGGCGAGGCAAGGAATCGGCGACGGGAAGCCTTTCCCTCCCGAAACCTGGGATCTCGCGAGGCTTTCGCTGGCCGCCTTCTGGTTCCACCCCGACCTCGACGTCGCTCGCGCAGAGGCCAGGACGGCGCGCGCGGGCGTGATCACGGCGTCCGCGCGACCGAATCCGACGTTCGCTTTCCGACCCGAATACGTCACGAATCCCGCTGCCGGCGACAGCTCGTGGGTCGCGGACCTCGGCCTGGACCTGCCCGTCGAGACCGCCGGCCGGCGCGAGCTGCGCACCGAGCGCGCGCGGAAGCTCGCGCTCGCGGCCGAGGTCTCGACCTACGAGACCGCCTGGCGGGTGCGCAGCGGCGTGCGCGCCGCCCTCCTCGACCTCCTCCTGGCGCGGCGCGAGCTGGACGTCCTCCGCGAGGAGGCGGGGTCGCGGCGCGAATCCGTCGACCTCCTGCGCCGGCGCCTGGCCGCAGGCGAGAGCGCGCGTCCGGACGTCGCGCGGGCGGAGATCGAGCTCTCGCGGATCGACGTCGAGGCCCGCGCCGCCGAGACGCGCGTCGCGACGAGCCGACCCGCGCTCGCCGCCGCGATCGGCGTGCCCGCGGCGGCGCTCGAGCACGCCTCCCTCGAATGGCCGGGCCTCGACGAGCCGCCCGCGGAGCTTCCGCTGGCCGCCGCGCGCGAGCCCGGGCTCCTCGACCGGTTCGACGTGCGCCGCGCGCTCCTCGAGTACGACGCCGCCGAGGCCGACCTGCGCCTCGAGGTCGCGCGGCAGATCCCCGATCTCGCGCTCGGCCCGGGCTACGTCTACGACCAGAGCCTGAGGAAGCTCGCGTTCTCCTTCTCGCTGCCGCTGCCCCTCCTCGACCGCAATCAGGGTCCGATCGCCGAGGCCGAAGCGCGGCGGAGCGGAGCGCAGGCCCGCTTCCTCGCGCTCCAGGCTCGCGCGATCGGCGAGATCGAAGGCGGGCTCGCGCGCTACCGGGGTGCGCTGGCCGAGCTCGCCGAGGCGCGCGCCCTCTCCGGGCGGCAGCGCGAGACCGAACAGGCGCTCGAGCGCGCGTTCGCGGCGGGCGCAGTCGACCGGCTCGACGTCGTGATCGCGCGCGCGGAGGTCGCGGCGCTCGCGCGCGGGGAGATCCTCGCGGTGCGCCGCGCCCAGGCGGCCCTCGGCGATCTCGAGGATTCGCTTCAGCGCCCGCTCGTCGGAAGCCCCGCTGCCGCGCCCCTGCCCGCACACATGCCGGAAAGGACCGAACGATGAACCGTGCCCTCGCAGCCGCACTCCTCGCCTGCGGCCTCTCGATCGCGCTGGCCTCGGGCTGCACGCGCAAGACCGCGTCGGAGGAGCCTCTCGCGAAAACCCCGCCCGAGGCGAAGCCGGTGCGGGGTCCGCGCGGCGAGCCGATCGTGCACATCGACCGCGCGGCGCAGGAGCGGATGGGCCTCCAGGTCGCGGATCTCGCGCCGCTCTCCCTGCGGCCGGAGCTCCGCGCCTACGGGCGCGTCGTCTCCGACCCCTCGCAGACCTGGGAGCTGCGCGCGCCGGTCGCCGGAACGGTCCGCGCGAGCGGCACCTGGCCCGGGATCGGCGACACGCTCGCCGACGGCGCGACGCTCGGCTCGCTCGAGCCGCGGCTCTCGGCGGTCGAGCGCGCCGACCTCGCTGCCCGCCTCGCCGCAGCCAAGGGCGAACAGGCATCGGCCAGCGCGGCGATCGACGTTGCGCAGACCGCGCTCGAGCGCGCCCGGACCCTCAACGCCGACGGCAAGAACGTCTCCGACCGCGCTCTCCAGGAAGCCGAGGGCCGCGTGAAGGAGGAGAGCGCTCGCCTGGCCGCCTCGAGCGAGTCGCGGCGCGTGCTCGAGGCGGCGCTCGACCCCAAGACCTTCTCGACCGGGGCGCTCCCTCTCGTGCTGGAGCGCGGGGGCGAGGTCGTCGATCTGCGCGCGCGTCCGGGCGAGGCCGTCGAGGCCGGGGCTCCCCTCGCGCGCATCGAGCGCTTCGATCCCGCGCTCGTCCGCGTCGAGCTGCCGATCGGCGAGTCGGTCGACCCGCCCGAGCGCGCGCTCGTCGTCCCGGTCGCGCATCCGGACCGCACGCTCGAGGGGCGCCGCGTCGCGCTGGCGCCGACCGCGGAGGCGCAAGGGCAGGCGCTTCTCTTCCGCGTCACGCCGGGCGAGCTGCGGCTGCGGCCCGGTCAAGCCGTCACGGCCTGGATCGAGCGTCCGGTCCCGCCGCAGGACGGCGCGATCGTCCCGCGCTCGGCGGTCGTGCGCCACGCGGGAAAGGCCTGGGTCTACGTGCAGACCGGCGACGAGGAGTTCGCCCGCGAAGAGGTCGCGCTCGACCACGCCGTCCCCGAGGGTTGGTTCGTGACCGCGGACTGGGCCCGGAAGGCTCGCGCGGTCGTCACCGGGGCCCAGAGCGTCCTCTCGACCGAGATCCTCAGCGCGTCAAGCGGAGGGGCGGAGGAGCAGTGAGTCCGCGAGCCAGGGAAGCGTCCACCGAGGCGGACGCATGCTGAACGCGCTGGTCGGGTTCTCGCTGCGCTTCCGCGGCGTGGTGATCGCGCTCGCCTGCATCGTGCTCGTCTACGGCCTGTACGCCACCGCGCACGCCAAGCTGGACGTGTTTCCCGACTTCGTCCCGCCGCAGGTCGTGGTGCAGACGGAGGCGCCGGGCCTTTCGGCCGAGCAGGTGGAGCTCCTGGTCACGCGGCCGATCGAGTCGGCGATCAACGGAGCGGGTGACCTCGAATCGATCCGCTCGCAGTCCATCCAGGGGCTCTCGATCATCACGGCCGTGTTCAAGGAGGGCACGGAGGTCTTCCGCGCCCGGCAAGTGCTCGGCGAGCTGCTCGTTCAGGCCACCGGACAGCTTCCGGGAGGTGTCAAGAGCCCCCGGATGACGCCGCTCACTTCGGCCACGATGGATCTGCTCAAGATCGGATTGGTGTCGGACAAGCTCTCGCCGATGGAGTTGCGCACGTTCGCGCAATGGACGCTGCGGCCACGCCTCTTGTCCGTGCCGGGCGTGGCCAGCGTCAGCATCTTCGGCGGCGACATGCGCCAGCTCCAGATCCGGCTGCGTCCCGAGCGCATGCAGGCCTTCGCGCTGACGATGCAGGACGTGGTGGAGGCGGCCAGGAACTCGACCGGCGTGCTGGGCGCGGGCTTCGTCGAGGGTCAGAACCAGCGTGTCGTGCTCCAGAGCGAGGGCCAGTTCACCACGGCTTCGGAGCTCGGAGAGATCGTGCTCGCGCGCCGCGAGGGGCGCAGCGTGCTCCTCGAGGAAGTTGCAGACGTGGTCGAGAGCGCGGAGCCGAAGTTCGGGGATGCGCTGATCCAGGGCCGGCCCGGCGTGCTGATGACGATGACCGCCCAGTACGGGGCGAACACCATGGACACGACGCGCGCGGTGGAGAGCGCGCTGGAGGAGGTGAAGCCTGCGATCGGAGCCGAGGGCATCGTGCTCTATCCCCGGCTCCACCGCCCCGCGACGTTCATCGAGAACGCGGTCGCGAACCTCGGCTCCTCGCTGTACGTCGGCGCGATCCTGGTCACGCTGGTCCTGTTCCTGTTCCTGTACAACGTCCGCACCGCGTTCATCTCCCTGACCGCGATCCCCCTGTCCCTGTTCATGGCGGTCGGCGTCCTGCACCACTTCGGCGCTACGCTGAACACGATCACGCTGGGGGGCTTGGCCATCGCGCTGGGCGTGGTGGTCGACGACGCGATCATCGACGTCGAGAACATCTTCCGCCGACTGCGCATGGATCGGGCGGCGGCCTCGCACCGTCCGGTCTTCCAGATCGTGTTCGACGCCACGATCGAGGTCTACGGATCCGTGGTCTACGCGACCTTCGTCGTGGCGCTCGTGCTCCTGCCGGTGCTGACGATGTCGGGGCTGCAAGGCCGGCTGTTCGCACCGCTCGGCCAGACCTACCTGCTGGCGATCCTCGCTTCGCTCCTGGTCGCGCTGACCGTGACGCCCGCGCTGTCGCTCGTGCTCCTGCCCGGGGCGGCCGCTTCGGCCAAGGAGCTCTGGCTGCTCACGCGGGCGAAGGCCTTCTACCGCCAGATGCTGGAGAGGCTGGTTCCGCGGCTGGTCTGGGTCGCCGTGCCCGCACTCCTGCTTTTCCTGGCTGCGCTCGCGGTCCTGCCCTTTTTCGGCGGCGAGCTCCTGCCCCAGTTCCGCGAGGGACACTTCGTTCTTCAAGTCTCCGCAGTCCCCGGCACGTCGCTCGAGGAGATGCGCCGCGTGGGAGAGCGGATCTCGAGCGAGCTCCTCGCCAACGCGCATGTCGCCACGGTCGAGCAGCAGATCGGCCGCTCGGAGCTTGGCGAGGATCCGTGGGGTCCTCACCGCAGTGAGTTCCACGTCGAGCTCAAGCCCACCCCGGCCGACGAAGAGGAAGGTGTCGAGGAGGAGATCAGGAGGACGCTCTCCGGCTTCCCGGACGTCCGTGGCCAGGTGTTGACCTTCCTCGGTGACCGCATCGGCGAGACGATCACAGGCGAGACGGCGACGGTGGTCATCAACGTCTTCGGTGATGACCTGGACCTGATCGACGAGAAGGCGCGCGAGATCGTGAGCGCTGTCAAGGCCGTCCCGGGAGCGGTCGACGTGCAGCAGGTCTCTCCTCCGGGCCTGCCCCAAGTGTCAGCCAGGCTGAAGCCGGAGCGTCTGGCGCAGTTCGGGTTCCAGCCCGTGCAGGTGCTCGAGGCCATCCAGACGGCTTTCCAAGGCAGAGCGGTTGCCGAGACGTTCCAGGGCAACCGTGTGACCGACGTGGTGGTCGTGCTCGCGCCCGAATATCGCGTGGATCCGGAGCGAATCGGCGAGCTCCCGCTGCGCAGCTCGCAGGGTCTCGCGGTTCCCTTGAGCGTGCTGGCAGACATCGACTCCACGAACGGACACTACATGCTCCTGCACGAAGGCGGCCGCCGGAGGCAGACGGTCACCTGCAACGTCCAGGCGCGCGACGTGGCCTCGTTCGTGACCGAAGCCAAGCGCAAGGTGGCGAGCGACGTGCCCTTCACCAAGGGCACGTACGCGACGTTCAGCGGCGCGGCCGAGGAGCGTGAGAGGGCGCAGACCGAGATCCTCCTCTCTTCCTGCATCGCCGGCGTGGGGATCCTCCTGCTCCTCTCGATGGTTTTTCGCAGGACGAGGGACGTCCTGCTCGTGCTCGCCAACCTGCCCTTCGCGCTGGTCGGAGGCGTGCTGGCCGCGTGGATCGGCGGAGGCTCGCTGTCGATCGGTTCGCTGGTGGGATTCGTGACGCTGTTCGGCATCACGATGCGCAACTCGATCATGATGGTGTCGCACTTCAAACACCTGGTCACCGAGGAGGGCTTGACCTGGGGTCTCGAGACCGCGCTGCGCGGAGCCAGCGAACGCTTCACGCCGATCCTGATGACGGCGCTGGTCACGGGGCTCGGCCTCCTGCCCCTGGCCCTCGAGAGCGGCAAGCCCGGACGGGAGATCGAGGGCCCGATGGCCGGGGTGATCCTGGGCGGGCTCGTGACTTCCACCCTCCTCAACCTCCTCGTGCTGCCGAGTCTGGCTCTGCGCTTCGGGCGGTTCGAGAGGCAGAGCCAGCCGACCTGAGGTTCAACGCGCGACCCGGCCGGCCTTCTCCCGGGCCTGCCGCACGGCCTGCTTGCGCCGCCCCCGGCGCGGCGCGAGCGCGATCCCGAGGTCCTTCGGCGTCAGCTCGTTCCCGAGCGCGCGCAGCACGAGGTGCCAGGCGCGCGCATCGCGGTCCTCGAGGGGTGCGCGGGCGGCCAGGCGCTCGATCATGGCCAGGATGTCGCGCCGCGCCGCCGGGGTGCGCGCGACCCGCTCGCCGAGGACGTGCTTCATCGCCGCCCCGAGGAAGGCGCGGCCCTCGCCCGAGAGCGGCCTGCGGT
Organism: Planctomycetota bacterium; assembly: GCA_041488095.1. Taxonomy (GTDB): domain Bacteria; phylum Planctomycetota; class UBA1135; order UBA1135; genus DASYPQ01. The sequence continues at coordinate 14,806 of JBGPOP010000015.1, read as the reverse complement.
TGCGCTCGCGCTTCTTGTGGCCTTTCTCGACGAAGAGGTCCGAGAGCACGACGCCGACCGCCAGCGCGAGGTTGAGCGAGGTGTGCTCGGAGGTCGTGGCGATGTGGACGAGGTCGGCGCACTGTGCGGCCTCCGCCTTGATGAATCCGGTGACCTCGTTGCCGAAGACGAGCGCGATCCTCTCACGCGGATCGTTGGCGCGTTCGAGGAGCTCTTCCCGCGCCGTGCGCCAGTCGGCGCGCGCTCGCCGATCGCGCGCCCGCGCGCTGAAGCCGATCGAGTGCGTCGCGTCGGCGAGGGCCTCGCGCAGCGTCCTGACGACAAGGCACCGCTCGCGCGCCCGATCGACGCCGTGCGACATCTGCTCGAAGTCGGGGTGCACGAGCAGCGCGGGCCGCTCCGGAGCGACCAGGACCACCTCGCACGGCCCGAAGTTCGCCGCCGCGCGGACGATCATGCCCACGTTGCGCGGTCCCGAAGGCCGCACCAGGACGACGCGTTTCATCGCGAGCCCGCTCTCGCGCGCACGGACTCGAGCTGCGCCGGATCGGGGTTGCCCCCGGAGACGACCACCGCGACCCGCACGGGGCGCCGCGCCGTCCGTCCTTCGAGAACCTGCTCGGGCAGCAGGCCCGACCACACCAGCCCCGCTGCGGCCGCTCCTGCCGGCTCGACGACCTCGTCCAGCGCGACCAGCCGCCGCTGCGCCGCAAAGGCGACCTCGTCGTCGAACAGCACGACCCCGTTGAGGGTCGCGCGGCAGATGTCGATGTTGATCTGGCCCGAGTACAGGGGCGTCAGCCCTTGCACCTGGCTCTCGATCTTTTCGAGGACGACCGGTTTCCCGGCCTGGAGGCCGCGCGAGAGCGAGGGCGCCCCGCGAGGCTCCGCGCCCAGGACGCGCACGCGATCCCCGAGTGTCTGCCGGATCGCGAGCGACGTGCCGGTGATCAGCCCTCCCCCGCCGACCGGCACGATGACGACGTCGACCTCGGGCCAATCCTCCGCGATCTCGAGCCCGACCGTGCCTGCGCCCTGGATCGTGCGCGACGCATCGTAGGGGTGGACGAGCGTCATGCCGCGCTCGACGAGCCTCGCGCACTCGACGTCCGCGAGCTCGCGCGTGGGCGCGAGGACGACTTCCGCGCCGAGCTCGCGGCAGGCCTGGATCTTGTTCGGGTAGGCGTTCGCGGGCATCACGATCGTCGCCGGGACGCCCGCGCGATGCGCCGCCCACGCCAGCGCCTTGCCGTGGTTGCCGGAGCTCGGGCACACGACGCCGGCACGCCGTTGCGCGTCGTCGAGCTGCGAGACCTGGTTCCACGCCCCGCGCGCCTTGAAGGAGCCCGTCTCCTGGCGGTTCTCGAGCTTGGCGCGCAGCTCGACGCGCGGATCGCCCGATTCGATCGAGAGGAGCGGGGTCCTGCGCACGACGCCCGCGAGCCGCGGCGCAGCGTCGGCAATGCGGATGGAATCGAAGCGCTTCCAGGCTCCTTTCTCGCGTTCGGCGGTCATGGGCAGGTCGGATTGTACCGGCTGGCATGGCCCGGCCACGGACGGCGAAGACCGCCTACCTCGGCGCGGGCGGGACCATCGACAGGAGGACGAATCTCTTCTCCCTGCGACGCCACGGAGGCCTCAGGTCGACCGGACCCGACGTCCTCCAGTCGCGGTACACCACCTCGACGCGGCCCGGCCGATCACGGGCCTCGACCGCGACCGTCCCGTCGCCCTGCGTGGTGCCGGCCTCGCGACCGTCGAGCAGGACCTTCGCGCCCTGGATCGGCTTGTTGTTGCCGCGGCGCACGACCTTGAACACCTCGCCCCAGCCCGGCTTCAAATCGATCTCGGCGAACCTCCACACGCGCCCGCCGCGCATCTCCTCGACCGCGAAGGCCTTCTCGTTGCCGAACGCGGGCCGGTAGCCCTCCTGGTCCAGGCGCCAGCGGAAGCTCCGCTCCAGCGGGAAGCGGACGAGCGCTCGATCTTCGAAGGAGAGCCTCCTCGACCAGGCGGGGCCGCCCTTGACCTCGATCGAGGCGAAGAACCCGTCCAGGCGGGCGCCGGCATCCGCGTCCCGCGCGCGGAAGGCGAAGACGGCATGCGCGATGTCGTCGTGGGCGAGGAATCGTGTCTCCTCCGACGGCGGTGAGACCGTGACGCTGCGCGGCTCCCACGGGAACCAGTTGTTGTCGCGAACGGCGAGCTCGTACTTCCCGGCCGGTAGTCCCTCGAATTCGAAGCGCCCGAACTGTCGCCCGCCGGCCTCCTCCCAGCGCACGCGGGCCGTCGCCTCTCTCGGTCCGCCGCCGGAGAGAGCCGCGCTCGCGATCGGCCTCAGCACGACCTCGATCCCGGGGTTGTACGTCCCCGTCTCGCTCTCGAGCCGACCTCGGATCGCTCCCGCGGGCGGCAGCGGCTGGAGGAGGAGGTCCTGTGTCGTCAGGTTCGTCGCGAGGAGTCTCACCGCCGCGTCCTGCGGCGCATGCCTCAGCGAGCGCACCGAGACCGTCCCGTTGCCTTCGCGCAGGAAGTCGAACCGGAAGGAGCCGTCCTTGCCACTCGCCGTCGCGCGACGCATCGGTCTTCCCGCGACCGTCGTTCCGTCGAACACCACGCTCGCGCCTTCGACAGCCCCTCCGCCGGTGTCGACGAGCTTGCCCTGCAACACGGCCCGCGCCTCGAGCACCACATCCACGATCCCGGGCGCGATGCCGCGCACGATCGAGGCCTTCCCCTCGCCCGCCCACAAACCGTCCCGGCTGGCCAGCTCGATCGCCTCGGCGCGGTCGAATTCCTCCGGGACCGGCACGAACCGCACCCAGGGCGCGTCGCCGCTCGCCGGCGCGCGCAAGAGCTCGGGATCGAGGCTCCTCCTGTCGTCGATGCTCGCGACGCGCAGCCGGGCGGAGAGCTCGGTCGCCTCCACCGCGCCGGGCGGCGCGATCGCGAAGCGGTACGTCGGTCCGCTCGGGACGGAGAGGTCGATGTCGGGCGCGTCGCTGCTCTGCACGCTGCGCTCGCGCGCGATCTCCTGCGCCGGGCGCCGGTGGCGTGGGTCGTCGAGCGGGACGATATGGAGGGTGCCCCCCCTCATCGGCGCTCCGGTCGCGAAGCGCCCGCGCTCGTCGGTGGAGACGTCCTCGCGACGCCCGGCCTCGTCGCGGATGCGCAGGAGGTACAAGGGCAGCGGCTCCCCCGTGGCCGAGTCGGTCAGGAGCCCGTGGACCGGCGCAGAGTCGGGACTGGGGCTCGCGATCGCCGTGACCGCTTCCTGCGGCGGGGCGATCTCCTCGCGCGCGGGCTCTTCGGACGCTTCCTCGACCTGGGCCGGCACGGGTTCGAGAGTGGGGACAGGCTCGGAAGCCTCTTGCCCGTTCGTCCCGTCGATCTCAGGCCCGGGCAGCGCGAACTTCCCGTCCGGCGGCCCGGGCTTCCCGCGCAGGCCGATCTCGAGCCCGACGACGAGCGCGGCGAGCAGCGCCAGCGCGCCGATGACGAGGTGGCCGGGCTTCATCGCGCGTCCATGATGACCCCCGTCGCGGGCTGCCGGTAGACTCCGTCTGGATGCCCGGCCAGCGACTTCCCTTCACCGCGCCCTACTTGCTCGCGCCCATGGAGGGCGTCACCGAGCCGTGCTTTCGCGACCTCGTGCTCGCGCGCAACCCCCCGGATCGCCTGGGAGGCGCCTTCACGGAGTTCGTGCGCGTCGTGAGCCAGCCGCTGCCCGCGCGGCTCCTGCGCCAGCACCTCGGCCCGCGCCGTTTCGAGGCGCCGGTCGGTCTGCAGCTGATGGGCTCGAACCCCGAGGCCCTGGCCGAGACCGCGCGCCGTGCGGCCGAGATCGGCGCGCCGCTCGTCGACCTCAACTTCGGCTGTCCGGCCAAGGGCGCGATCGCAGGCTGCGCGGGCTCGGCGCTCCTGCGCGAGCCGCGCGCGGTCGAAGCGATCGTCGCCGCGTGCGCCCGGGCGGCGGGCGAGGTCCCCGTCACGGCCAAGATCCGCGCCGGCTACGACGATGACCGGGCTCTCGAGGACCTTGCGCGCGCGGTCGAGGCGGGTGGCGCGGCCATGCTGACCGTCCACTGCCGCACGCGGGCCGAGGCCTACCAGGACGAAGTCGACTGGGACCGCCTCGCGCGCGCCGCCGCGGCCGTCGGGATCCCGGTGTGCGGGAACGGGGGGATCCGCGATCACGCCGACCTCGAGCGCATGCGCGCGGAGACCGGCTGCGCCCTGTCGATGGCCGGCAGGTCCGCCCTCGGGGACCCGTGGGTGTTCTCGGGGGTCCAGTCGACTCCGGCCGACGCCGCACGGTTCCTGCTCGACTACGCCGAGGAGCTTCTGGCGCAGAGCTCCGCCGGCCCGCGCGGGGCGGCAGGGCGGGTCAAGCAGCTCCTGCGGCACTGGACCGCAGGAGGTCTGGCCGACCGCGATCGAGCCAGCTGGATGCGCGAACTCGACCCCGGGCGCCTCCTCGACCGCCTGCGCGAGATCGCCGGGCCGGGGCGCGACCCGCGGCTCAACCCGCGGTTCCCGGCCAGCCGTCCGGCCGCTGGGCCCGAGGCAGAAAACGGGCTGCCTGCGCCGGATGGACGACTTTCCGCCATCGATCGTCGCGCGCTCGCCCCTGTCCGTGCCTGAACGCTCAGGCCGCCCCGATTGGCCTCAGTGGACGCCGGGGGCTAGCCTGTGGCCCCGCCCCGGGCGCTCGACGCTTCGATGGGGCCCCCAGTAGTAAGGAGAAAGGAACCACGATGAACGTCCGTTTTGCTCTGTGCACAACCCTCGTCGCCGGCTCGCTGGCGCTTCTCACGGCCTGGCAACGCCCCGCCGCCGGCACCCTGACTGCGAGCCCGCCCCAGGGAGTCGCCGCCGATGGCAACTACAGCTCGACCGACCCCGATGGCATCTACCAGAAGGCCCTCGAGGCCGCCCTGCAGCACGCTCAAGCCGCCGTCGCCCAGGGAGCCGGGCAACAGCTCGCCGACGCGATGTTCAACTGGTCGGTATTCTCGGTGACCGGAACCCGCGGCGGGATCACCGGCAGGCACGACATCACGGTGACGATCCACGTCGCCAAGTAACCGTCCGGATGCATGCGGCGGGCGGCCCGGCCTCGAAAAAAAAGGCCGGCCGCCCGTCCACTCCGGTCCGCGGCTCCTAGAATGCCGCGTTCACGAGCCGGAGGAATCCGCGACACGATGACCAGGTGGACCCACCTCGACAGCGAGAATCTCTACAACGTCCAGAAGTGGGGCCAGGGATTCTTCCACGTCAACGAGCAGGGCAACGTCGAGGTGCGACCTGAAGGCCTCGACCGTCCCAACCGCGCCGGCATCGACCTCTACGAGCTGCTGGGCCAGCTCCTGCGCCGCGGAGTCAGCACGCCGATCCTGCTGCGCTTCGACGGCATCCTGCGCGCCCGCGTGCGCTCGATGTTCGAGGCCTTCGACACCGCGCGGCGCGAGTTCAACTACGAGGCGCCCTACTGCGGCGTCTATCCGATCAAGGTCAACCAGGAGCGCCACGTCGTCGAGGCGCTGCTCCAGGAGGGCGCGAACCACGGCCTGGGCCTGGAGGTCGGCAGCAAGTCCGAGCTGATCGCCGTGATCGCGCTGCAGGCCGGCCGCGGGTCGCTGATGATCTGCAACGGCTACAAGGACGAGGAGTACGTCGAGATGGCGCTCCTGGCCACGAAGCTCGGGATCACGCCCATCATCGTGGTCGAGAAGCTCTCCGAGATCGACACGATCCTGCGCGTATCGAAGTCGCTCGAGATCGAGCCCGCGATCGGCGTGCGCACCAAGCTTTCCGGCCGCGGCTCGGGTCGCTGGAAGGACTCCGGTGGCGACAGCAGCAAGTTCGGACTGACGACGCGTGAGATCGTCCAGGTGGTCGAGACGCTGGAGAAAGAGGGCCTGCTCGGCAGCCTCCAGCTCCTGCACTTCCACCTCGGCAGCCAGATCCCCGAGATCCGCTCGCTGAAGAACGCCCTGCGGGAGGCCACCCACACGCTGGTCGGCCTGTCGAAGATGGGGTGCAAGGTGCGCTGGTTCGACGTCGGCGGGGGCCTGGGTGTCGACTACGACGGCTCGTCGACGAACTTCGAGTCCTCGGTCAACTACTCGCTGCAGGAGTACGCCAACGACGTCGTCTACCACCTGCAACAGGCCTGCGCCGAGGCCGAAATCCCGCAGCCGGGCATCGTCACCGAGTCGGGCCGGGCGCTCTCGGCCCACCACGCCGTGCTCGTCACCGAGGTGCTCGGCACGACCGACTTCAGCTCCATCGGCGTGCCGATCGCGCCGGGCGAGGACGAGCACGAGGTCGTGCACAACATCGCCGCGGTCAACGAGAACGTCACGGCCAAGAACTACCAGGAGTCCTACCACGACGGGATCCAGCTCCGCGACGAGGCCATGGTCCTGTTCAACGTCGGCCAGATCGGGATGCGCGAGCGCGCGCGCGTCGAGGACTTCTACTGGCGGACCTGCGAGAAGATCCTGCGCATCACGCGGCTGCTCGACTACGTGCCCGACGACCTGGCCGGCCTCGAACGGGACATGGCGGACACGTACTTCCTGAACTTCTCGCTGTTCCAGTCGGTGCCCGACTCCTGGGCCATCCACCAGCTGTTCCCGGTCCTGCCCCTGCACCGCCACAACGAGGCTCCCACGCGGCGCGCGATCCTGGCCGACATCACCTGCGACTCGGACGGCAAGGTGGACCGCTTCATCGACCTGCGCGACGTCAAGCGCACGCTCGAGCTGCACCCCTTGAAGAAGGACGAGCCCTACTACCTGGGCTTCTTCCTGGTGGGCGCCTACCAGGAGATCCTGGGCGACATGCACAACCTGTTCGGCGACACGAACGTGGTGCACGTCGACCTCGACGAGGGCGGGAGGCCGCGCCTGACGCACGTCCTGCGCGGCGAGCGCGTGCAGGACGTGCTCGAGTACGTCGAGTACTTCGAGCCCGACCTGCTCTCGAACCTGCGGCGGTCGGTCGAGAAGGCGCTCGAGGACGGCCGGATCACCTTCGAGGAGTCGGCCCTGCTCTACCGCCGCTACGAGGCGGGCCTGCACGGGTACACGTACCTGTCGCGCGAGCGCAGCCGGGGCGCCGAGAGCCTGGTCACGCCAGCGGGCGCGGGAGCCATCGTGCCGGTTCCTGCGGGCCATCCGGGTAGCTCGGGGACGATCACGCCGAGCGCCCTCCCGAGCGCTCCCGCCGCGGCGCCCTCGAGCGCGGCCTCGACCGCGACCTAGGTCCTCGGGAGGGGACCGCGGGGATGGGAGGATTCGTGAAGATCCACACCGGGTGCATCGTCGAGCTCGACTACGAATTGCGAGACGCCAAGGGTGATCTGGTCGAGGACTCGCAGGAGGGGGGCCCGATGGTCTACCTCCACGGCAACGACGAGATCCCGGAGGGACTGGAGAAGGAGCTGGAAGGAAGGGCGGAGGGCGACGAGGTGCACGTCACGCTGCCGCCCGGCGCCGCCTACGGCGACTACAACCCCGACGGCATCGTGGCGGTGCCGCGCGAGCACTTCCCCGCCGACGCCGAGATCGTGCCCGGAGACTGGATCGACGTGACGCTCGCCGACGAGGCCGGCAAGGCGCCGGAGAACCCCGAGGAGATGGAGATGAAGGTGGTCGAGATCTCGCCCGAGGCGATCGTGCTCGACGCGAACCACCCGCTCGCGGGGCAGGCGTGCACGTTCGACCTGACGGTCGTATCGGTGCGCGAGGCCAGCGCGGAGGAGAGGCTGGAGCACCAGAAAACCGACGAGGAAGATGGGGATAGCGGCTGATCCTCTCGCGCGCCCTCACCGGGGCACCCGCGGGCCGCCGGCCCGCACCGCGATCCCCCCGCGCCTCCCCCACCCTTCCCGCCCGCGCACGAGCCTGCGCTTCTTCCCACGGACGTGCGGTCTCGCCTGGAGGATCCGGCTCTGGAGTCGTAGCCTGTGCGGGGCGCTTCCGTTCGGGGAAGCAAGTCAGAGAATCCGTGACGGTCCATCCAAGGAGGTTCGAGATGAACAAGTTCCGCAGTCTGAGTCTGGTCGCGACGGGTGCCGCCCTGGCGCTCGTTCCGCTGCTCCTCGCCGCGCAGGGCGAAAAGGGCGAAAAGGGAGAGAAGCTCGGGAAGCCCGCGCAGGGCGAGAAAGCCGAGAAGCCGGCCAAGGCGCAGCCGACCAAGATCACCGGCAAGACCCTGATCGCCGCCGACGAGCTCAAGTGGGAGCCGCTGGCCGGCATCGAGGGGGCGATGCAGTCGCCGGTCTTCGGCGACCCGACCAAGGAGGCCCACCGTGTCTTCTACAAGTTCCCCGTCGGGATGAAGGCCCCCCTGCACACGCACACGAATGGGGACAGGGGCGTGATCATCTCGGGAACGCTGGCCCTGGCCGTCGAGGGCGCGGCCGCGAAGAAGCTCCCGCCGGGCTCGTACTTCTCCTTGGCGGGAGGCACGAAGCACGTGACCACGGTGGAAGGGGACGCTCCGTGCGTCTTCTACGTCGAGCGCGAGGGTCCGTTCGACGTCGTGAAGGTCGAGGAAGCGGGAGCGAAGAAGACCAAGTAGGCGAGCGCCGGCCTCGAGCCCCGGCATCCCGAGAAGGGTCGCTGCGGCTCCTCACCGACTTCCGGACGGTTCCGGGTGCCGTGGGCATCCCTGCCGATAGGATGGCACGTTCGCTCCAGCGACCGTGGCCCATCCGAGCAGCATCGATCGTCCCACCTCCGCGCCGGACCGGAAGGAGCTCGTCCGCCTTCCACGAGGCGAACGACCCACCCTCCTCGTCGTCGTCGACACGGAGGAGGAGTTCGACTGGTTCGCGCCCTTCGATCGCACGCGGACCTCGGTCGCGCACATGCGCGAGATCGGCGCGTTCCAGAAGATCTGCGACGAGCACAGGGTCCGGCCCCTATACGCCGTCGACCACCCGATCGCGACGCAGGCGGAGAGCGCGGGGCCGCTGCGCGAGATCCTGGCTTCAGGTCGCTGCGAGATCGGCGCGCACCTCCATCCGTGGGTCTCGCCGCCGTTCGAGGAGGAGGTCAACGCGCGGAACTCCTACCCCGGAAACCTGCCGCGTGAGCTCGAGAGGACGAAGCTCGCCGGCCTCGCCCGCACGATCGAGGAGCACCTGGGCGTGCGGCCGCGCGCGTACAAGGCCGGCCGCTACGGGTTCGGACCGAATACTGCCGCGACGCTCGCCGAGCTCGGCTTCGAGGTCGACCTTTCGCTCCTCCCCGCCTTCGATCTCTCCGCCGACGGCGGCCCGGACCACTCGCGCGTCTCCCCCGAGCCCCGCTGGATCGGCCCGGGCCTCCTCTCGCTCCCCGCGACCGCCGCCTTCGTCGGCTTCGCGCGAGGCGCGGCGCCAGGCCTCCATCGCATCGCCAGCGTTCCGCCGCTCGCCTGGGTCGGCGCGACCGGCATCCTCGCGCGTCTCGGCGCCCTCGAGCGCCTGATGCTCTCGCCCGAGGGCTTCCTCCCCGAGCACCACCGGCGCCTGACGCGCGCGCTCCTCGACCGCGGGATCCGCGTCTTCTCCTTCACCCTCCACAGCCCGTCGATCCGGCCCGGCTGCACACCCTACGTGCGGACAGGACGCGATCGGGACAGGCTCCTCGACGCCTGCCGCCGATACTTCGACTTCTTCCTCGGCGAGCTCGGAGGCGTCAGCATGACGCCGCTCGAGCTCAAGCGGCAGCTCGAGACGATCCCGGCCCCCGCGCACGCGTGAAGATCCTCGGCATCTCCCCCCTCGACAAGGACGCCACGGCCTCGCTCGTGGAGGACGGGCGCGTGCTCTTCGCGGCCGGCGAGGAGCGCTTCAGCCGGGAGAAGCAGCACGCCGGGTTCCCGCACAGGTCCATCGAGGCCGCGCTCTCCGCGACCGGGACGGACCCGGCCGAGATCGACCAGGTCGCCTACGCGTTCCTCCCCTGGGACAAGGAGACCGAGCTGATCGAGAGGGCGATCGCGGCCGAACGCGCGTTCCAGCGCGGGTTCCGCGAGCCCGATCTCCAAGCGGCTTTGGCGCGCGCCGAAGCGCGCGTGCCGAAGCGCGCGAGCGCGGTCCACGGGCTGAAGCATCCCAACGAGAAGATGGGGAAGGGCTTCGCGAAGGAGCTCTTCTACCGCCTCGCCGGCGGCACGGCGCCGCTCGCGCGGCGGTTCGCACGTTCGCAGTCGCGCGCTTGGGCCAGGCGCGCGAGCGCGGATCACGAGCGCTACCAGGCGGAGCTCGAGGACGGCCTGCGCAAGCTCGGTCTCCTCGAAAAGCTCCGCCGCGCCGAGCACCACCTCTCCCACGCGGCGAACGCGTACCTCGCAAGCGGCTTCGAACGCGCCTTGATCGTGACGATCGACGGATACGGCACGGGACTCGCCGGCTCGATCAGCCTCGGCGAGGGCGGGAAGCTGAAGCGCCTCCACGGCCTCGCCTTCCCCCATTCGCTCGGCTCCTTCTACGAGATGGTGACGAGCAGCCTCGGGTTCCATCCCGACCGGCACGCCGGGAAGATCGTCGGGCTCGCGGCGTGGGGCGATCCGCAGGTGCTCTCCGAGGTGCTGCTCGGGCGGATCGAGCAGGCCGGCGGCGACTTCCGGATCCTCGACAACCTGAACGTGTACTTCTCGCGGCACCTCGCGTCGCGTTTCCCGAAGGTCGACCTGGCTGCGGCGTGGCAGCACGTGCTCGAGGTGGTCGCCGTGAACCTCGTGCGCCACTGGGTGCGCGAGACGAAGTGCGAGAACGTGGTGCTCTCGGGCGGCGTGACCGCGAACGTGAAGATGAACCAGCGCATCCACGGGATCGACGAGGTCGAGCGCACGTTCGTGTACCCGAACATGGGCGACGGCGGCTGCGGCACGGGGCTCGCGATGCTGTGGAGCTGGCCGGGCGGCGCGCGGGCGATCCGCGACGTGTACCTCGGACCGAGCTACACGCCCACGGAGATCAGGACCGAGCTGGAGAAGGCGGGCTTGGCGTTCGCGGCGCCCTCGAACCTGGTCCAGGAGATCGCGCGGAGGATCCACGCCGGCGAGGTGATCGGTCGCTTCGACGGCCGGCTGGAGTACGGCCCGCGCGCGCTCGGCAACCGGTCGATCCTCTACCACGCGCGCGAGCCGGACGTGAACCAGTGGTTGAACCAGCGCCTGGGCCGCACGGAGTTCATGCCCTTCGCGCCGGTGACGCTGTGGGAGGCGCGCGAGCGCTGCTACGTGGACATCCAGGGCGCCGAGCACGCGGCCGAGTTCATGACCATGACGTTCGACTGCACGGAGTGGATGCGGAAGAGCTGCCCCGCCGCGGTGCACGTCGACGGGACGGCGCGGCCGCAGCTCGTCCGACGCGAGATCAACCCGGAGTACTACGACATCCTCAAGGAGTACGAGAAGCTCTCCGGCATCCCCTGCCTGATCAACACGAGCTTCAACATGCACGAGGAGCCGATCGTGTGCAGCCCGGCCGACGCGGTGCGAGCGTTCCTGCAGGGCAACCTCGACGGCCTGGCGATCGGACCGTACTTCGTGCCGCATCCGTCGCGGAATATCGGACCCGGTGCGCTCCTCCACTCCTCGCGCCAGCGGACACCGCAGGGCGCGGCCGGCTGATCGCCTTCAGGCCCTGCGGGGCGGAGACGAGTCGACTTCGGGCCAGGCGAGCCGCGCTCCCCGGCGCAGGTCGGGACAGGGCAATCCATTCCCAGATTTCCGGCCGGCGCTGCGCACTTCAGCCACTGGGAGGGTCCGCGTGACGAGTCCATCCTGTCCTGAAAACGTCGGTCCGTCGTCGTCCACGCTCGCTTCGAGGAGACTCCCATGTCGCTCTTCATCCGTCGGACATCGATCGCAGTCGCGCTGGCCTGGCTCGCCGTCCCTTCGTTCGCCGCCCCGCAGGCGAACCCGATCCACCTCCGGCACAGCGCGCCCTTCCTCGGTCAGAATCTTTCGATCCAGCTCGAGGGCGCGCTGCCGCTCACGACGGTCGATCTGCTCTACAGCCCGGAGGCTGGGAGCTATGTGACTCCCTTCGGCGTGCTCGAGCTCAGACGCGATCGCATCCGCCACCTGGCGCAAGGCTCGACGGACGCTGCGGGATCGTGGTCGATCGATCTGTCGGTCCCGCTCGACACGGCGCTGGCCGAAAGGGAGGCGCACTTCCAGGCGCTCGTCTCGGATCCCTCCGCGCCCGCCGGCAGGATCCTCTCCGATGCGATCCATGCGCGTCTTCTGGGACCGCGCGTGTACGCCGGCTACCGAGGCAACGGGTCGCCGGCTCGCGCCGGGCTGTACGTCGTGAGCGCCGTCAGCGACACGGTCGTCGCCCGCGTCGACTACGGCATGACGAACGCGAGCGCGAAGTCCAAGCCCGTGTTCGATGCCGACTTCGCGCGCGGCGCGGTGATGAGCACGCAGCAGGAGCTCCTGTTCTTCGATCCATTCTTCGGCGGAGTTCGGGGGCGGGTCAGCTTCCCTTCGGCGTGCTCGCGCACGCTGTTCACCGATCCCGCCCGCCGGACCGTGTACGTGCTGGAGATCAACGGGTCTTCACCAGCGCGCGTTCATGCGATCGACCTCTCGTCGGGAACCGAGACTGCGCACCTCGACCTCCCGAACGCCGTGGAGCCTCTCTGGTGCCTCGGCCGCCTGGGGTCGGAGGTCTTCATCGCCGAGTACGAGCCGAGCGGCAGGACGGCGATCCGGTGGGTCGACCTCGATCCGCTCGCCGACCTCGGCTCGGCACCCGTCGGCAGGGCGGGGAGCCGGTACTTCACCGACTACATTGATCCGGACTACTTGCTTCTGCCCATGGTGTACTCGGCGGGCCAGGTCTTCGTGTCGACCATGACGGACGTGCCGCCCTTGGGCCGTGAAGGAGACCTGACCCGCTGTCGCGTCACCTCCTCGGGTATCGCGACGCGCGTGATGGGCCTCGGTCCGAGTCGGATATACCGCCTGACTGCAGTGCCGGCGGCCGACCGCCTGCTCGCGGGTGAGTTGCGCACCGACTGGGGCCCCGCGGGATGGATGTGCCAAGTGCCGCTCTTCACGATCGGATTACCGGCATTCCTCCCCTCCCCGCCGACGGGGCCGGAGCTCTACGTCCACGACATCGAGGCCGACGGCACGGTCGCCTGGATCATCGCCGAGTGGGAGTGGCAGCACGCGGACATCCTGTACCGACTGGACATGCAGACGTACACCTGGACCCAGACCCCGCACTTCTGGAACTTCGGACCCTCGGACATGGAAGTCCTCCGGGACGTCTGGGATCACGAAGTCTGGGTGGCGAACAAGGGGTACGGCCCCCCGATCGACATCGCTCCGGAGATCCTCGTGGTGGACGAACTCCACGGGACCACGCGCCACATCGCCCTCGACCACACCGCGGAGGTCCTCCACGCCGTGCCCCTTCCGTGAGGCCGCTCTCGCTCGAAACGACCCTCCCGGGACCGTGCCTCAGCGCGCCTCCGACTCCCGCCCGACCTTCTCGAGCACCTCCAGCGGGTCGTTGTGCGAGTGAGTGAACCCGCGGCGACGCTCCTCCTCCACCGTCGCGCGCGCGCGGAACGCGACGATGTAGGCGCGGCGCCATCCGGCCGTCGTGTTGCCGCCCGAACCATGGATCGTGCGCTCGTGGTGCACCGTCGCGTCGCCGCGGCGGATCTCCGCCGGCACGATCCGGTCGCGTCGCTCGTCGACGTCGGCGACGAGCGTGTGCGACTTGTCGCGGTCGCCTTTCATCGGCCGGTGCGGGCGCAGCTTCGGCTCCTGGTGCGATCCGGACACGAAGCGCATGCACCCGTTCGCCAGCGTCGCATCGTCGATCGCAAGCCAGAACGAAGCCGTGCGCGTGTCGGGCGTCACCGGCCAGTAGCCGAGGTCCTGGTGCCAGTGGAAGATCGCGTCCGCCTTGTTCGGCCGCTTGGCGACGAGCTGGTCGTAGTCGAGGACCATGTCGGATCCGCACAGCTGCTCGGCGACCGAGGCGCCGCGGCGCTCGTAGACGTTGTCTTGCAAGCTCGGGAAGTACCGTCGCGGGAGCATCACGTTGACGATCGAGAAATCCTCGAGGGTCTTTTCGTAGTCGGCCGACATGTCGCAAAAGTCGCGGCCGGGCACGGGGATCTCGCGGCGAAGGAAGCGGTCGTAGATCCCCTCGATCTCGCGAACTTCCTCTTGGGAGAGCATTCCGGGGAGGTGAAGCCAGCCCTCCGATCGAAAGCGTCCGATCTCCTCCTTGGTCAGCCGGTAGGCCGTTCCCTCGCGTCGCCCCATTGTGGCGGTTCCCGTGGTCGAGCCGCGCCGGCCGACCGGCGTCGGGACGGTATCCTACTCCGCGGACGCACCGGATTCCGCGAAGCAGGGTGCGCGCGATCGGGAAAAGCGCGGGGAGGCACGTCTCACCGCCTACTCTCTCTGAAACGCGAACCCGACGGTCGAACGCCGTGCATCCATGACCCTGAACCCGTTCTGGGGGCGGGTCAACCGGAGAGGGCCATCCGGGGAGAGCAAAGAGCAAAATCTTCCATCGGGTGCGGTCGCGTCTGGAGTGGAGCCTGGGGCGGCGGTATCCTGCGCGGGAGCTCGGTTGCTCACCATTCCCCCATCTTCCAAGGAGAGATCCCATGATCCCGTGTCGTTTGTTCGGAGTGTGCGTCGCCGTCACCGGCGCCGTTCTATTGACCGCCGCCTTCGCTTCCCAGGACAAGGGCAAGGACGCCAAGGCCAAGCCCGCGTCCGCCCCCGCCGCCGCCCCCGCCGGCATCGATCCCGAGAT
>JBGPOP010000014.1:0-106512 GCA_041488095.1 Planctomycetota bacterium | reverse complement strand
TGCTTCGGCAACGGGACGGGCGGTCCATGCCCGTGCGGCAACAACGGCGGTCCCGGGCGCGGCTGCGCGAACTCGGGAGCCGGCAGCACGGGCGCGCTGCTCACCGCGGCCGGGAACACGGTTCCCGACACGATCGTGCTGACCGCGGCGGGCGAGCGGCCCACGGCGCTGTCGATCTTCCTTCAAGGCAACCTGCGCCTGTCGCCGGGGATCCCCTTCGGCGACGGCAAGCGCTGCGCGGGCGGAACTCTCAAGCGCCTCGGCGTCAACAACGCCGTCGGCGGCGTGACCAGCTATCCGCAGGCCGGCGACCCGTCGATCAGCGCGCGCTCGGCCGCGCTGGGCGATCCGATCCCCTCGGGCGGGATCCGCATCTACCAGGTCTACTACCGCGACCCGAGCCCGACCTACTGCCCGGATCCCCCGGGTGGCACGTTCAACGCGACCCAGGCGGTCCAGCTGGTCTGGTAGCGGGACCAGCCGCCCGAGGCCCTGAAGCTGCCCGCGATGCTCGTCATCGCGGGCAGCTGGCCGGATGGTCAGCGCTCGTAGGCTCCCAAGTCGACGAAGGGCTTGACGCCAAGTCCCGTGTCGGGGGTCAGCGGATCGTCGGCAAAGCGCGGGTGGCCCGCGAAGTCCGTGGAGAGGTCCACCGGCACGGCGCCGTTGTCGCCGGCATCGATGCAAGGCGATCCGGAGGAGAGGCTCAGGTCGCCGTAGTCGTCGTCGCCGGTGCCCCACTGACCGTCGAGGCCGGGCCAAGGCGGATGGACGAAGAGCGGGTCGCCGTCGAGATTGCCTGCTCCCGGGTACCCTCCGCGGACGAGGCTGTATCGGATGTCGATCTCCAGGCCGCCGACGGGCGCGAGGTCCGGACCGTAGATCACGCAGTTGACGATCGCCGGGGTCGTCTCATCGTGGGAGTAGACCTCCGGTCCGATCGGCGCGATGTTCCCCGCCAGCGTGCAGTTGACCACGGTGGCCCCGCTGAAGATCACGTTGAACACCCCGCCGCCCTGGTTGGCGCTGTTCCCGGAGAATACGCAGTCGGCGATCGTCGGGGTCGTGTGGTACCCGTTCAGGATCCCGCCGCCCCAGCCCTGGCTCGCACCGAAGGCGACGTTGCCGAGGAAGATCGAGCGGTACAGCCTGGGCGACTCGCCCTCGCTGTACAGCCCGCCGCCGCCGAGCTCGGCGCGGTTGCCGACGAAGGTGCAGTCGGTCACGGTCGAGTGGCTGAAGTAGTTGCTGAGACCCCCGCCGACCGAGAAGCTGCCGTCCGAGGCGGTGTTCTGCACGAACGTGCAGCCCTCGACCCGTACTTCGCTCGACAAGGTGTACAGGCCGCCGGCCTCGTTGGCCGCATTGTCCTCGAACGTGCAGGTGCGAACCGTGGCGTGGCTGTCCTCGATGAAGTAGGCGCCGCCACCGAAGCTGGCCGTGTTGTGGTGGAAGTCGCATCCCTCGACGAGCGGGCTGCCGCCGTTGGCCCACAGCCCTCCTCCGCCGCTGCCTCCTCCGCCTCCGCTCCCTTCGGTGATCCCGAGTCCGGCGGTGTTGTCCCTGAAGGTGCAACCCAGCACCACCGGGCTGGATGCATCGCAGTACACGCCGCCTCCGCCGACATCGGCCGCGTTCCCCTGGAAATCGCAGTCCAGGACGCGCGTCGTGCCGTCCGGGGCGACGTACAGGCCCGCGCCGAGATTGGCACGGTTGTCCTGGAAGGTGCAGGCGCTGAACGTGGCGCCCTCCATGCTGCGGCTGTAGGCGCCCGCGCCGTTCCCGCCGACCACGTGGTTGTCGGTGAAGGTGCATGCGACCGCGCGCGTCCGCGATTCATGGTGGACGTAGAGGCCGGCGCCGAGCAGGGCTGCGTAGTTCCCCCTGAACGTGCAGTTCACGACCGAGGTCTCGTCGCCGTGGTCGTTCAGCGCGCCGTGGTTCTGGTTCCAGTTGCCGTCGAACACGCAGTTCTCGACGCGCGGCGAGGAGAAGTAGACGTTGAGCCCGGAGCCTTGGTCGCGGCTCTCCGGCACGGCGCCCAATCCGGGTCCGTCGGCGTGCCCGCCGCGGATCGTGAAGCCGTCGAGAAGGGTGGACGGCCCCACGTGCAGGGCCGTCACGACCTGGTAGGCGTTCTCGGCCGCACCTGCGAAGTCGGGCCCGTCGTCGCCAGCGAGGTCGCCGGAGAGGACGGTCGCGTGGGCGGAGAGGTCACGCTGGTCCACAGAGGTCTCGCCGCCCGCGAAGCCGCCGTAGACCCGGACGCCGTCCGGCAGGGCGAAGGTGAGCTCGCGGCTGCCGCCGGCGGGTCCGGGGGTGTAGATCCCCTGCGCCACCCAGATCCGATCGCCGGCGCGGGCAACCGCCAGGGCCGCCTGAAGGTCGGTGAAAGCCCTGTTCCAGGATCCTCCGTTGCCGCCGAAGGCCGCGGTCCGGTCCACGAACCGGATCATCCCGCCGCTCGAACCCGAGCAGGCGAGCGCCGCGAGCAGACCCGCCGAGCAGGCGAGCATCTTGATCGTGCAACCCCAGGTCATCGCCGGTCCAGGCTCTCATTCTACCCGACCGGGAGGGAGCCTCCACGCGGCCCGACCCCTTGACATGTCCGCGCCCGGGCCGTTGTCTGATCCGCGCAATCTGGCGGCACCACCGGACGCAGCGACCAGGAGGATCCCGATGAGCAAAGGCGAACGCGCACCCAAGGAAAAGAAGAAGCCCAGCCTCTCGATCAAGGAAAAGCAGGCCAAGAAGAAGGCCAAGATCGCTGCCAAGCAGGGGGGGATGTAAGCGGTAGCTCCGGCGAGCGCGCGGAGAGTCGGCAGCTCGGAAGAACGCGAGCTGCCCATCGGCACGGGATGACGATACGATCGGTGCCGAGGACGTCGGTCGTGCGCGCGCGGGAAGCACCCTCGGTCGGCGACTCCGTCGAGGTCCGAGTCGAGAAGCTCGTCTACGGCGGTCTCGGGCTCGCGCACGTCGACGGCCGGTCGCTGCTCGTGCCCTTCGCGGCGCCAGGCGACCGCCTGCGCGTACGGATCACCGAATCCGGCCGGCGCGTGCTGGGCGGAGCGATCGAGGCGGTGCTCGCCCCCTCCGTGCATCGGCGCGAGCCGGCCTGTCGCCACTTCGGAGTCTGCGGCGGGTGCCAGCTTCAGCACCTCGATCGCGGAGCGCAGCTCGCGGCCAAGGCCGACTTCGTCCGCGACTGTCTGCGGCGGATCGGCGGAGTGCGCTGGGACCGCGAGATCGAGGTCGACAGCGCGGCGGAATATGGCTGGCGCTCTCGCGCGGAGCTTCACATCGAGCGCGCTGACGGTGCATCGCCCCGCATCGGGTACTTCCGTGCGGGGAGTCGCGATCTGGTGGAGATCGAGGACTGTCCGATCCTCGTGCCCGCGCTGCGAGCCGAGGTCGCGCTGCTTTCCGCCGATTCCTCCGGCCTGCCCAGGGAAGGCGACCGCCTCGCCCTGGCCGCGGGGGACGACGGGACCGTGGTCCAGGCCGGGGCGACCGGGAGGGAAGCGAGCGTGCGGCAGCGGATCGCGGGCCTCGACTACCGCTTCGGGGCGGACTCCTTCTCCCAGGTGAACCGGCCTCTCGTCGAGGGCCTGGTTCGCCGCGCGGTGGGCCACGCTATGGGGGCGACGGCCATCGACCTGTACGCCGGCGCAGGGCTGTTCGCGCTTCAGCTCGCGGGCCGCTTCGCGCTCGTCCACGCCGTCGAGTCGGATCGCCCGGCCGTGCGCCTGGGAAGGGAGAACGCTCGCGCGAACGGGATCGCCAACGTCCAGTGGTCCGAGCGGAGCGTGGAAGAGTGGTTGCTCTCCGGCGATCCGCCGTCGCGCCCGGATTTCGCGCTGCTCGATCCGCCCCGCGCGGGTGCGGGGGCGGCGGTGGTCGCGGGGATCGCAGCGCTCCAGCCGCGCACACTGACCTACGTCTCCTGCGACCCGGCGACCCTCGCGCGCGACCTGCGGCTCTTCCGCGGGCGCGGGTTCGAGATCGAGTCGATCGTGGCGCTGGACATGTTCCCGCAGAGCTACCATGTCGAGGTCGTGGCTCGCCTGAGGCCACGAGGCTCCTTCGACTCGACGACCACTCCATGATCCCGATCCCGAAGCTTCCGGCCTCGCTCCTCGCCCTGGCTCTCGCCCTGGCTTCCTGTCGCACCCAACCCAAGGCACTTCCAGCGGGTCGGGGACTCGTTACGGTCGATCGAGAAGCGCCGGCGGGAGCGGAGGTGTTCGCGCAGCCGGCTTGGAAGGTGGGCGATCGTCTCGTCTACCGGAAAGGCGGGGTCTCGCGGCTCGCCTGCCGGGTGGAGGCGACCGTCGGCGGGGTGCACCGGCTGGTCGACGAACAGGGCGGGATGGTGACGTTGATCGGGGAGGATCTCTCCGATCGCGGGCAGGAGAAGCCCGGCGATCGCAGCCTGTCGGTCTCCTACGACCCCGCCGACTTCGAGCTGACCTGGCCGCTCTGGCAAGGCAAGCGCTGGAGCTGTCACTACGTCAGCCGCGCGCCGGGCCGGCCCGACCTGCCGCTCCTCGTGACGTACGAGTGCGACGCGACCGAGAGCGTGACGGTGCCGGCGGGCACCTTCCGATGCCTGCGCATCTGGAGGCGCGCGCGCCTCGCGGTCGAGGGCAACTGGATCGACCGGATCTCACTCGCATGGTATTCCCCGCAGGCGGCCGCGTTCGTGCGCAGGCTGAACGACAGCCTGCTGACGGAGCTCGAGGAGATCGACCGTCAGTAGCCGCCCCGGAGACGAACACGCCCTCCGCGAGGAAGCTCGCGGAGGGCATGATTCGAACCGAGATCGCGGAGGCTACTTGACCACGAGCCAGTGCGAGTCGTCGAGCAGCAGGCTCTGCATCGCACCGTCGGTCGCCTTCGGGGTGAAGTGCGTGAAGCCCGTGCCCTTGCCGTCCCAGGCGTCCTTGGCCCAGAAGGTGTAGGCATCCGTGATCAGGAAGTCGCCGAGCCCGGCGAAGGCGCCGACGAGCGGGATCACGGGGACGAACCACAGCACCCCGTCCAACCAGGGGTTGTCGACGTACATCTTCGCGTCCCAGTCGTCGACCGAGCGCCGCAGCTGGTGGGGGCCGGCCGAACAGGCGGCGAAGGTCGTGATGGCGAGCAGGGCGCAAGCCAATCGTGCTTTCTTCATGGTTTCGGTTGTCCTCATCGTGGGAGTGGGTCGGCGACGGGCTCGATCCTCCTCGGACGATGCCGCGTTCACCTGGATGAGCGAGAGCCTAGGGATCGGTGGAGCGGTGATCAAGGCACAGCTTCAACGCGCCGGCCCGACAGCCAGGCTCGGATCACCGAAGAGCATGAACTTCATGCCCTGGAAGAAGATGCTGGGCGGATGCCAGCCGTCGTCCGGCTTCAGATCTACGAGCTTTTCCGTACGCCAATAGGTGGACACCGCCTCGCGCCAGGCGTCCCCCAGACGGCCGGACTTGTCGCCGGCGAGCGAGCGTGGAGTCAGGCCCGGTCGGGACGACGCCCTACAACCCGGCTCGCGTTCCCAACCAGAGAGAGCCGAGCACAGCGCCCGCGATGAGCAGTATCAGCCACGGCCAGGGCACGAATCCCGGGTAGATCATGAGCACCAGGCCGGCGACGAGCGGGGGAAGGCGAGCCTGCTTCTTGCCGTAGAGGAAGAAGCCGTATCCGACCGTGGTCACGACGAAGGTGACCAGGAACCAGCCGACCGAGAAGTACATGGGTCTTCCATCGGCTTTCGCGGGCGGTCGGATCGAACGAATCCTCCGTCCCCTCGGGGGCTGAGGAGAGGGACCCGCGGGTCGGGCCGAGCGGCTAGAGCTGGCGGACGTCCGCGGCCGGCCTGGTCCGCTCGGGCCTTTCCGGCTCGGGCGTGAAGTCCTCTCCCGGGTTGATGAAACGGTCCTCTTCCAGCCGGTACTGCTTGTCGTAGAGCTGGCGGTACCTCCCGTTCAGGGCCAACAGAGCGCCGTGCGTGCCGCGCTCCACGATCTCACCGGCCTCGAGGACCAGGATCTGGTCGGCGCTGCGAATCGTGGAGAGCCGGTGCGCGATGACGAAGGTCGTGCGTCCGCGGCGCAGCCTGCGCAGGCCGTCCTGGATCATGGCCTCGCTCTCGCTGTCGAGGCTGGCGGTGGCCTCGTCGAGGATGAGGATGGTTGGATCGGCGAGGATCGCCCGCGCGATCGCCACCCGCTGGCGCTGTCCGCCGGAGAGCTTGACGCCCCGCTCGCCGACCACCGTGTCGTAGCCCTTCTCGAACCCGCCGACGAACTCGTCGCAGTGCGCGATGCTCGCCGCCGCCTCGACCTCCGTCCGCGCGGCGTGGGGGCGGGCGAAGGCGATGTTCGCGGCGATCGTGCCGTCGAAGAGGAAGTTGTCCTGCAGCACGACGCCGATGTGGCCACGGTAGTCGCGGAGCCGCACCCCGGCGAGGTCCTCGCCGTCCACGCGCACGCGGCCGGAGAGCGGCCGGCTGAAGGCCATCACCAGGCTGATCAACGTGCTCTTGCCCGAGCCGCTCGAGCCCACCAGAGCCGTGGTCGAGCCCGCCGGGGCCTCGAAGGAGACCCGCCTGAGCACCGGAACGCCGGGGACGTACTCGAAGGTGACGTCCTCGAAGGCCACGTCTCCGCGCAGCCCCGGAAGCGGCCGGCGGGTCAGATCCTCGTCGTCCTCGGTCGCCTGGCGGCGGATCTCGTGGATGCGGTCGAGGCCGGCGAGAGCCTCGGTGATCTGCGTCCCGATCGAGGAGATCTGGATGAGCGGAGCCGCCAGCAGGCCGGTGAAGAAGACGTACATCACCCAGTCGCCGAGCGTCATGCTGCCGGCCAGGATGGCGCGGCCGCCGACCAGCATCATGGTGATGCCGATCGCGCCGATCACGACCGTGGAGAGCGCGCCGACGGCAGAGATCGCGGTCATCGTCTTGGCGACGTTGCGGAGCAGCCGGTGGGCGCCCTTCGCGAAGACCAGCTCCTCGCGCTTCTCGGCGGTGAAGGCCTTGACGATGCGGATGCCGCCGAGCGATTCGACCAGGCGCCCGGAGACCTCGGCGTAGATCTGGCCGCGCTGGCGGAAGAGCGGCCGCAGGCGCTTGAAGGCGAGGGTCATGATGCCGCCGAAGGTGAGCAGCGCGACCAGGTTGACGAGGGTGAGCTTCCAGCTCAGGTAGAAGAGCACGAAGAGCGCCGCCGCCGCGGTCACGAGGCCGCCGGTGAGCTCGACCAGGCCGGTGCCGATCAAGTTCCGGATCCCCTCCGCGTCGGTCATGATGCGGCTCAGGAGCTCGCCGCTCTTGACCGAGTCGAAGTAGCGCACCGGGAGTCGCTCGACGTGGCGCTGCACCTGCTTCCTCATGTCGGTGATCGAGCGCTGGGCGGCGACGCCGAGCAGCTGCGACAGGGCAAACGAGGTCGCTCCCTGCACCACGGTGGCGATGCCGGCGGCGGCGGCGAGCCAGCCCAGCAGCTCGGTGCGATGCTTGGCGATGACCTCGTCGATCAGGTACTTCGAGGTCGCCGGCAGCACCAGGCCGGCCGCCCGGCTGACGAGCATCAAGGCGAGCCCAAGGGCGAGCCGGCCACGGCGGGCCCAGATCAGCGCCCTGGCCTCCTGCCAGGCATTGGTGAAACGCTCCCGCCTCGATCGAACGTCGGCGGGCTTCTGGGTTGCGCTCTCTTCGGCCACGCGGTCCTTTCCGGCTCGCCACCGGAGAGGCGGCCACGCAGCATTGAACCGCAGCGGGCGTCGCTTGGGGAGCCCGAGCTCAAGGGCTTCCATGACACGTGCAGGAGGCTCAGCCCCCGGGGCACGTGATCGCCTACGACCGCCGTCTCGAGGCCTCGCAGCCGGCGGAAAAAACTCGGAGTGAATCCGTCAACCAGGGGTTGACCGATCCATCCATATCACGGGGCCCAGAGGATCCTCTGCGTCTGCGTGATGTTGAACGTGCTCGTCGTCGGGCAGCCGAACAGGACCGTCGGATCGCGGTAGTAGACGCCGTAATAGCGGCTCGAGCCCGCCGTGATCGGGTTGCCCATCGCGGCTGAGCGAGCCGACACCGAGAGGTCCCCGCCGCTCGGCGCGGTGATGGAGCCTCCCGAAGCGGACTTCACGTAGAGGCGCTTGAGCGTCCCGCCGACGCAGCGGATGCCCTGGCCGTACACGGTTCCGTTGGGCAGGAACGCGGTTCCCTGGAGCACGATGCTGAGGGCCGTCGGCTTCTCGCCGTCCGCCGTGAACACGACCGTATCGGCGGCGAGCGACGCGGTGCCGACCGATTGCAACACGGCGCCACCCGTGGCCGCGGAGTTGTCACAACCGCTCGGAGCGCCCGTCGAGGGATTGCCGCACGGGCAGGCGAGCACCGTGCCCGTTCCGGGCTGGCACATGTCGGCGCCCGGCGAGGGCGAGCCGGCGGGATCGAGCTCCATGTCGTCCATCTGGAGCAGACCGCCGCCGTTGTAGGGGTCGTTGGCGAAGAACTCGACGCGCTTGATCCACGGGCCGGTCCCGGCGTCCCAGCCGTTCCAGGCCCAGGCACAGTTCGGGGCGGTGACCGCCAGATGATGTGCGATCTCGTGGTTGCTCGCGTCGTAGAAGTCCGCGACCCCGCCGGCCAGGAGCCCGTTCGTGCCGAAGTAGCCGCCGAAGCGCTGCGCCGGGATGTCGAAGGTGAAGTCGGCTGGGCCCTGGGCGCTGCCGAAGAGCCCGTTCGATCCGTTGTGGGGATAGATCGCGCAGTAGAGCAACCAACCATAGGTGTCCACGCAATACCCGCCGAGCGGCGTGCAGACGTCGCCGTGATTGTTGAAGACGCGGCCCGGGATGCACTGCGGCCACGGATAGGTGGTGAGCGTCTCGAACTCCTCGTGGTTCGTGCCGGTGAACGCGCCGATGGTCGTGATCTGGGCGCTCGCGCTCGCGGCCAGCGCGAACGTGGAGAGGAGGTACAGGCTGGAACGGGACATGGGTGCTCCAAATAACGAAAGGGACGGCATGAGCCTTCGCCAACGCCCAGGCTAGTGTTGCTCCGGACCCCAGCCGATCCGCCGAAGTGCGCAGGACGATCGAACCTTGTGCGAAGAGCGTGCGTGCGCGCGAGCTCAACGACGGCGCTCGAGCACAACCAGCCAATCCCATGGGTACGGCTCGCGCAGGCTCCGAGGCGGCCGGACGAGCTCGGTGTCCCAGCCGTACTCCACGCGTTCGACCGAGATCGCGCGGGAGCGGAGTCTCCCCGCCGAGAGCAGGAGCTCCTCGCGCGTCCAGAGCTTCGTGAGCGCGCCGCCGACCCGCATGAGGCCCTCCGCCAGGCGCTCGCTCGGCTGCGTTCGCAACGCCGCGCCGGTCCAATCGGCCCAGCGCCGCCGCACGAGGAGCTCCGATTCGAGCGCGGGCACGATCAGCAGGAGGCGTCCGCCGGGCCGCACGTGACGGACGACGTTCAGGAGCAGCCGGCGGCGCACGCGCGCGTCGGGCATGATCGCCACGTTGACACACAGTCCGACGTCCACGACGGGCAGCGAGAGGCGCGGAGCGCTCAGGTCGGCGTGAACGAAGCTGACCTCGTCCGAGCTCCGCGTGGCGGCGCACGCCACGGCCAGGCAGGCCTCGCTCGAATCGACGGCGATCACGCTCCCGTAGTGCCGCAGGAGCAGCCGCACGGCGCGCCCCGTGCCGCATCCGAAGTCGCCCGCGACGATCCGGCGTCGCGCGGGGTCCCGCAGCCTCCCGCGCGCCCCGAGCCGCCGCGCCTCGGCCGCGAGCGCCTTGGCCACGACGCTGCGCCGATCCTCGGCCAGGACGTTGCAGACCCGCTCGTCGAAGCGTCGTGCGAGCGCGTTCCAGTAGCCGGCTCCGTGCGCGCGAATGGGAGGATCTCGCCCAGGGAGTCGGACTCCCGTTCGGGCAGGCTAGCCGTTCGGTCGGCCTCCACCCAGCTCGAACCGCTCGCGCGGTGAGGCTGGGCGGAGAGAGTGAGCCTGGGTTCTCGGAGTCGACGGGGACTTGACCCGTCCCGCAATCAGGGAGCCCAGAGGATCTGTTGCGTCTGCGTGATGTTGAAGGTGGCCCTGATCGGGCAGCTCCCGAGGACCGTCTGATCGCGGTAGTAGACGCCGTACCATCGGTTCGAGCCCGCCGCGATCGGATCGCCCAGCGCGGCCGAGCGACCGGACACGGAGGGATCCCCGCCGCCGGGCGCGGTGATCGCGCCGCCCGACGCGGACTTCATGTAGAGGCGCTTCAGCGTCCCGCCTACGCAGCGAACGCCTTGGCCGTACACGAGTCCGTTGGGGAGGAACGTGTTCCCCTGAACCACGATGCTCAAGGCCGTCGGCTTCTCGTCGCTCGTGACGAACACGACCGAGTCGGAGGAGAGCGATGCGTCGCCCATCGACTGGAGGAGTGCTCCGCCCGTGCCCGAGGAGTTGTCGCAACCGCTGGGAGCACCCGAGGGCGGGTTGCTGCACGGGCAGGGGCGGACCGAGCCGGTGCCCGGCTGGCACAGGTCGACGCCCGGGGGCGTCGTGACCCGGATGTCGACATCGCAGGTGGCGGACTGCTGGATCTGGTCGGTCGCCGTGAAGTGCAGGTGGTACAGGCCGGCGTCCGACGGCCCCGGCGTCCAGTGGAATTCCGTCGATACCGATTCGGCGGGACCCGCGGGGAGCGGCGGGATGAAGGTGCCTCCGGCGAGCGGCGTGGCGTCACCCGTGACGTCCAGGGTCACCGCTTCGCCCGGAAGGCCGTTCGTGGCCAGGGCGTCGACCTCGAAGCTGAGGGACACGCCGACACCGGCGATCAGGGTCTGGCCGCAGGGCGACGGCGGGTCGAACACCGGCGCGACCGGCGCGCACACGAAGCTCTGGCCGCGGATGAACACGTTCGAGTCGTAGATCCCGTCGCCGCGGTCGGCGATCGCCAGCTTGATGTGGTTCGGGCCCACCCGCAGCGTGCCCGTCGACGAGAAGACCAGCGTCATGCCGTCCACCTCGGTGGCGATGTTCGTGCACGGGTAACCGAGACCGAGCGAGTCGCAGGCGTTGGTCGTGTACAGCGCGCAGTTCTGCCCCGTGGGCGGGTTGTACGGGTTGTTGCAGTTGACGTTGTTGACCGCGACCGGCGTCGTCGTGCTCGGGATCAGCGCGATGTTCTGACCGTTGAGGAAGAAAGCGAACACGTCGTTGTACTGTGTGTTCACCCATTCGTCGTATTCCTCGGACGCGAACACGTACTGGAACGAGACCACGTTCGTGTTCGGGCACTCGAAGTCGAACTCGAGCACGGTCGCGTCCTGGGTCAGGCCGCCCACCAGGGCGTCCAGATCGGGGTCGCCGGGCATGAGGTTGTCCGTGCTCGTGTCGGGCAGGACGTTCTGCGGCCCGACGACCGAGCCGATGTTGCCCGAGCTGAGGAGGATCCCCTGCGCGAAGCCGATGATGCCGGTTCCGCCGGTGAAGGTCCCGGCGGCGACGGGCGCGCCGTTGTACTGGATGTTGGTGACCGTGACGCCGGCGCCGACGAGGGCCTGGACGAGGCCTGCCGCCGTCTGTCCGCCCGATCCCATGTCCTGCGTGACGAGCCCGCCGACGAGCGGCGTCTGGGGAACCCAGTTCGAGCCACCGGGAGGGAGCTTCAGGCGTTTCTGCGCAGGACAAGGCAGCGCCAGAGCGAGAACTGTCGCAGTCGTGGCGAACAGCGAGACGATCGATTCGATGGACCCGGGTTGAGCGCGTCGTGACGAGAGCATGTCGGACTCCGATGAAGGGGTGCCCCTCCGCGCGGCTTGCGAGTGGAGCCCCCGTTGAATGGGGGGAAGGCGCCGGGCCCTGTGTCCGACACCGTCCAGAACCCGCGGCACAAGCGAGAACGCCTGACGAATGCCGCAGGAGGACTTGCAACATCGTCCACTTCATCTCGCGACAAGCCCATACGGCAAAGGTGGCATCCGAAAGGGTCCGGAGTTCGTAGTCGAGCCCGCTCTCGGGATCTTCGGGCACCTCTTGCCGGAATCCGCAGAGTCCATCCGCGTGTCCTGGCGCACGACTCCTTCGGACGTTGCAGGGGATCAGCACAGATCCTTCGCGCTCGACGCTGCGTCCAGTTCCTCGCAGCGCTTCGCGACAGAAGCCTTCTTCCTCGTCTGCCGCGCCGTAGAATGCCCGCGTCCGCGAGCGCTCGATGCGCGGGCGTCGTACCCGGATCTCCCCGCACCTTGGCGAAGCTCGCTCCGACTCTGGTTCTCGCTCTGGGCTCGCTCGCGTGCGCATCCGCCGGCTCCCGAGCTCCCGCGGAATCGAGGACCGGACCCAATCCGGCGGCTCGCCGGGATCCCACCTCGGAGAGGGTGGAGGCTCTCCTCGACGAGGCGCGTGGAGCCCAGCAGTCCCGGGACTTCGCCTCCGCGCGGTCGAAGGTCGCCGAGGCGGTCCAAGCCGGGCTCTCGTCGATCGGGACCCGCGACGACGATGCCGCCATCGCGCTCCTCGTCCGGCTCGCGGTCGTCGCGCAGGACTCGCGCGAGCTGAAGGCCGCGCAGCTCGTCGAGCGGCGGCTGGTCGAGATCCGCGAGCGCACTCTTCCGCCCGATCACC
Source organism: Planctomycetota bacterium (assembly GCA_041488095.1). Lineage (GTDB taxonomy): Bacteria > Planctomycetota > UBA1135 > UBA1135 > DASYPQ01. The sequence goes on along the minus strand of JBGPOP010000014.1, from coordinate 93,895 downwards.
CCGATTTGCAGAAGGCGCGGATGCAGCTCTCGAGCACGCTCTACTCCCAGGGCCTCGTGGAGGAGGCGCGTGCACTGTGCGAGAAGGTCGTCGCCATCTGGGGCCGCACGCTCTCGGAGGACGATCCCAACCTCCTCGGGGCCCGCGACCAGCTGGCGACCCTGCTCTACACCCAGGGCGATCTCCAGGGCGCGCGAGCTCTGGATGAGCAGGTTCTGGCGATCCAGGAGCGCGCGCTTCCCGACGAACACCCCAGCCTGCAGAAGACGAGGCTGAACCTCGCGAGCACCCTTTTCACCCAGGGTGACCACGCCGGCGCGCGCCGCCTCTACGAGAAGGTCCTCACCCTCGGCGAGCGCACGCTCCCGGCCGACGATTCCCGGATGCTCGTGGCGCGGATGGGCCTGGCCAACGCGCTCGCCGTCCAGGGCGAGCTCGCGCACGCGAGGTCCATCGGGGAGGAGCTCGTTCGGATCTACGAGCGCTCGGTTCCCGATGACCATCCCCACCTGCAGATGGCCCGCATGAACCTCGCAGAGACGCTGCGGGAGCTGGGTGACCTCGCGCGGGCGCGGGCACTGCTGGAAAAGGTCCTCCCGATCCAGGAGCGCAGTCTTCCCGGCGACAACCTCGACTTGCAGTCGACCCGCATCGATCTCGCACTGGTGCTCAAGATGCAAGGCGACGCTCCGGGCGCCCGTGCGATGGAGGAGGAGATCCTCTCGATTCTCGAACGCACGCTTCCCGAGGATCATCCCTACCTGCAGAAGGCGCGCCTGAACCTCGCCGTCACGCTGAGGAACCAGGGAGATCTGGCCACCGCGAAAGAGCTCCAGGAGAAGGCCGTCGCGATCCGCGAGCGCGACCTTCCCGACGATCACCCCGACGTGCAGTCTGCGCGCATGGGGCTCGCGAACACGCTCTTCGAGCTCGGCGATCTCCCCGGCGCTCGGGCGCTGGAGGAGCGCATCCTCGACATCCTGGAGCGCGATCTTCCCGCCGACGATCCCAAGGTGCAGGTGGCGCGCAGCAACCTCGCCAACATGCTCTTCGCGGAGGGCGATTTCGGAGAGGCGCGCGCCCGCTACGAACAGGCCCTCTCGGCCTGGCAGCGCGTGCTCCCCGAGGACGACATCGACGTGCTGCGCGTGCAAGGTCATCTCGCGTGGACCTTGGCCGCCCTCGGTGATCGACCCGCTCTCTCCGTCGCGCTCCACAGGATTGCCGCCGGCACCGCCAGGGCCCTCGAGCGCTCGCTGGCGCTTCCGTTGCGCGAGCGCGCCGAGCTCGTGGTCTCGCTCGACCAGATCCTCTCGGACTTGCTTTCGCTGGCTCCATCCGTTCCGGACGAGGAGGGGCTCGAGGAAGAGCTCTTCGCGCTGGTCGAGACCTCCCGAGCTCGCGCCACCGGGACGACCCTGTCCTGCGCCTCATCGAGCGACCCCGAGCTCGCCGCGCTCGTCGACCGGGGCCGGCGGCTGCGCACGCGACTCAACGACCTGGTCTCGGGCACGGGAGCGGGAGGACAGCCCACGGACGCATCGACCGAGAAAGTGGCGGCGATCGTCCGCGAGCGCGACGAGGTCGAGGCCACGATCCTCGGCAAGCTCGCTGCCTCGGACCGCCCGGCTCCCCGGATCGATCGAACTTCGCTCGCACGCAGCCTGCCTCCCGGTGCCTGCGCCGTGGGCTACCGACGCAGTGTGCGCGGGTCGCTCGACCCCACCGCGCTCCATCAGCTGCGCGACGAGCCCAGGCTGCTCGCGCACGTGCTGCGGACGGATGGAACGCTCACGCGGATCGATCTCGGTCCGCAGGAGGTGCTCGCCGCGTCGGTCGCACGCTGGCGCGAGTCGGTCGGCGAGCCCTTCGAGCGCACGGAGCCTGCGGCCTTGCCGCTCGCGGAAATCGGTGCGGAGGCTTCCCCGCAGGGGCCCGCCCGAGGGGTCGGCGTGTCTGCAGGTCCGCGCGGCAACTCGGATCGAGCCGCAGGCGAAGAATTGCGAAGGCTCGTCCTCGACCCCGTTCTCGAAGCCGCTGGCAAGGCCGAGGTCCTCTTCGTGTGCCCCGACGACGTGCTCTACCTCACGCCACTCGACGCGCTGCCCGCCGGCGGTAGCGCGAACGCGGACGCAGGGCTCGTCGGGGACCACCTTCGCATCGCGACCTTGCCTTCCTTCGCGTCGCTCTTGCAAGGTCCGCGGCCACCGGCCGGGACCGCCTCCCTCGTCGCCGTCGGCGGGGTGGACTACGACGCGGTCATCGAGCCCGACCCGGGCGCCCTCGCGGAAGCGTCCGCACCCGCGCTGGCCGATGCCGGGCCGTCCGGCGCGCGTTCCGGTCCGCTCGGTGGAAGCTGGAGCGGGCTCCCCGCCACGCTCACCGAGGCACAGGGCATCGCCGCGATCTTTCACCGCGTCTTCGACCGGGACGCGACCGTGCTGACGGCGGGGGAGGCGACCAAGAAGGCGCTCCGCGAGCGCAGCCAGGGCGTGGAATTCCTCCACGTCGCCACGCACGGCTACTTCGCTCCCGAGAGCGTTCCGTCGCTCACCGATCCGCGGACGGGAGGCGCGGCGCGCGCACGGATGGGATTGAGGGAGGCGGTGGAAGGCCTTGCGCCGATGACGCTGTGCGGACTTGCGCTGGCCGGTGCGAACCGCGGGCGCGACTCTCTCGGCCGAGTGCCGGGCATCCTGACTGCCGAGGAGCTCGCCGGCATCGATCTTTCGGGCTGCAAGCTGGCTGTTCTCTCCGCCTGCGAGACGGGCGTCGGGATGCGCCGCGCGGGCCAGGGAGTGCAGTCGTTGCAGGCGGCGCTGCACGCGGCCGGGGTGCGCACCGCGATCACCGCGCTCTGGAAGGTGGACGACGCGGCGACGCGGCGGCTGATGGAGCTCTTCTATGCCGGACTCTGGATCGAGGGGAAGCCCGTGAGCGAGGCGCTCTGGGGCGCGAAGAGCGCCCTGCGCGCGGAGGGACACCCCGTGCGTGACTGGGCCGGATGGGTGTTGAGCGGCGATCCGGATTGACGGATCGGCGCACCGGTGGTGCCCAGGAACCGGGCCGAGCCGCCCTGAAGACCGGCACCGGAGGTACGATTTCGCGGGCGGAGACGAGCTGGGTTCTCCCGGCCGCGTGGAAATTTTTCCGCGCGGCGAACGTTTTGGTTCTGTGGTGTCCTGGACTGTTCGCGGAGGGAAGCTCCATCGTCTACCCTAGATCCGCTCTCGGGGCGACGCTCCCGGTGTTCGGCCCTGAGGCGGCCGTCATCCCGGCTCCGCGGTGGGTACGTTCTCGCTCGGCCCCCACGGCGGAGAGGGGGGCTCGAGTTCGCTCGGAGGCGTGCGCAGTGGCGGAAAGGAATCGGATCGCGTGAAGAAAGGCTCGAAAATAGCCCTCGCTCTCGGGGGTCTCGCGGTGGTCGCCGCGGTCGTCGCCGTGCAGCGGCTCCTCCAGAGCAAGGAGACCGTCGAGGTCGAGATGCAGACGGTCGCGAGGAAGGACCTCGCGTCGATCATCCAGGCCTCCGGGAAGATCCGCCCGAAGACCATGGTCGACGTGTCGGCGGCCGTCTCCGGGAAGGTGCTCGAGGTCGCCGTGAAGGAGGGCAATTCGGTGAAGAAGGGCCAGCTCCTGCTGCGGATCGATCCGAAGCCCTTCCAGACCCAGGTCCAGCAGCTCGAGGCGGCGATCGAGTCGGCGCGCGCGACCCTGGATCAGACGCAGGCGAACCAGCGCCAGTCGCACCAGGACCTCGAGCGCCTCGAGCGCCTCTTCGGCGAGCAGCTGGTCTCGCTGAGCGACGTGCAGAAGGCCAGGACCCTCGACGATGTCGAGCAGGCGCGAGCCCGCGGGGCCGAGCAGGAGCTCGTCCGGCTCGGCGCAAACCTCTCCGAGGCACGCCACGAGCTCGCGAAGGTCGACGTCCTCTCCGACATCGACGGAACGGTGGTGGCGCTGAACATCGAAGCCGGTGAGAACGCGTTCGTCGGCGCGTTCAACAACCCCGCGACCGTCCTCCTCTCGATCGCGGACCTGAGCGTGATCGAGGCAGAGGTCGAGGTGGACGAGACCGAGGCCGTGAAGGCGCGGCCCGGTCAACCCGCCGACGTCGAGGTGGACGCACACCCGGGCTGGGTCTTCCGCGGTCGCGTCACCGAGGTCGGTCACAGTCCGCTCCGCCTCCAGACGGGCGGCGAGCGCGAGGGAACGGCGTTCAAGGTGAAGATCTCGGTGCTCGACCCGATCTCCGAGGTGAGACCCGGCCTCACGTGCAGCGCGAAGATCAAGACCGCGGAGCGGTCGGACGTGCTCGCGCTTCCGATCCAGGCGCTGACGCTGCGGAAGCCGGACGATGCCTCGGGCGCGAAGGCGGAGGGCGCGAAAGACGAGCCCGCGACGCCGGCTGCCCGTGACACCCCCGCAGACGCGGTCACCCTCGCGGCTGAACCCGTGGCCGCCGCACCCGGAGCGTCCGTCCCCGAAGACGGACCGTCTCACCGCGGATCGTCCGAGCCGACCGCCGGCGGCGGCGCCGCGTCCAGCGGCCCGGTCAAGAAGCAGAACGAGAAGGGCAAGGTCGAGGGTGCCTTCGTCGTGACGGAGGGGATCGTCTCGTTCCGCCGGGTCACGGTCGGCATCACGGGTGAGAAAGACTTCGAGGTCCTCTCGGGGCTCTCTGTGGGGGACGTGATCCTGACCGGGCCATTCAAGGCGCTGCGGACGCTCAAGACCGGGGACCGCGTGAAGCCCATGAAGAAGAAGGAGAAGAAACCCGGCGAAGACCAGGACGAGGAACCGCAGGGAACGAAGGGCGGCGCGTCAGGCGCCTAGGCTGCGGCACGGGGATGGCGGAGGAGGCGGCACGAGCGGTGTTGGCAACGGGCGCACCCGACCACGACGGGGAAGTGATCCGGACCGTGGAGCTCATGAAGATCTACGACCGCGGCGCGGCGGAGGTCCGCGCGATGGACGGGGTGAGCCTCCTCGTCCATGCGAACGAGTACTGCGCGATCATGGGCCCGTCCGGCTCGGGGAAGTCGACCCTCATGAACCTCCTGGGCTGCCTCGACACCCCGACCACGGGCCAGTACTTCCTGCGCGGGCAGGAGGTCTCGCGCCTCTCCGAGGACGAGCTCGCCGAGATCCGGAACCGCGAGATCGGCTTCGTCTTCCAGACCTTCCACCTGCTCCCGCGCTCGACCGCCCTCCGGAACGTCGAGCTCCCTCTGGTCTACGCGGGCATGCGCGCCGCCGATCGCCGCGACCGGGCCAGGGAGGTCCTGCGCCAAGTCGGGCTCGAGTCGCGCTCCGATCACCACCCGAGCGAGCTCTCCGGGGGAGAGCGCCAGCGCGTCGCGATCGCGCGCGCTCTCGTGAACGGCCCCTCCCTCCTCCTCGCGGACGAACCCACCGGGAACCTCGACTCGCGGACCAGCGGTGAGATCCTGGCCCTCCTGGACCAGCTCCACGAGCGCGGCCATACGATCTTGCTCGTGACCCACGATCCCGAGGTCGGCCGGCGCGCCCGCCGGACGATCAGGGTCCGCGACGGGCGCATCGAGTCGGACGAGAGGCGCGGCTGACCTCAGGTCCGGCGGGGGCAGCTCATGGTCGAGAGGCGTGCGCGGGAGACGGTCGCGATCAGCGAGGGCATCCGGATCGCCCTCGACGCGATCTGGGCCCAGAAGCTCCGCTCGTTCCTCACGCTCCTCTGCGTCGTGATCGCGATCCTCTCGATCATCGCGGTCGTCTCGGTCCTCGACGGGATGGACAAGTACGTCCGCGAAGAGGTCGTGAAGGCCGGGACGAACGTCTTCACCCTCGAACGCGCGAACGAGCTCGAGATCTTCACGGACTTCAACGCGTTCCTCGAGTCCCTGAAGAGCCCGCGGATCCGGCTCGCGGACGCCCAGGCGCTGCGCCAGGAGATGGGGCTCGCGAGCTACGTCGACCCCGGGTACAGGACCCGGGTCAACGTCTACGCGGGGGACCGGTCCGTCGAGAACGTGGAGATCCAGGGTCGGAGCGAGGAGTACCCCGGCGTCGAGGATTTCGATCTCCACCTCGGACGGCATCTGACCGAGACGGACATCGAGACCAACCGCGCCTCGGTCGTCCTGGGGAGCAAGGTCGCCGAGATCCTCTTCCCGGACCTCGACCCGCTGGGACGCAAGGTCCGCATCGGGGGGCGCCACTACGAGGTCGTGGGCACCTTCGAGGAACGCGCCAACGTCCTCGGCAACGAGCGCAACAGCTTCGCCATCATCCCGATCACCTCGCTGCTCCAGCAGTTCGGCGCGCGCCGGAGCCTGCGGGTGTACGTGAAGGCCCGGGACCTCGACGCCTTCCCCCGGGCGGTCGAGGAGGCCCGGACGATCATGCGGATCCGGCGGGGCCTGCGGCCGGGTCAGAAGGACAACTTCAGCATCTCGACCGCGGAGCAGCTCCTGACGTTCTGGGAGAAGCTCTCGCAAGGGATCTTCCTCGCGCTGACCGGGATCGTGAGCATCACGCTCGTGGTGGGGGGGATCATCATCATGAACGTGATGCTCGTTTCCGTGACCGAGCGGACGCGCGAGATCGGGATCCGCAAGGCGCTCGGGGCGAAGCGCAGGGCGATCCTGTTCCAGTTCCTGGTCGAGGCGGTCACCCTCACCACCGTCGGGGGGATCGTGGGCATCGGTCTCGGGCTCTTCGCGGCCATGCTCGTCGGGGCCTTCTCGCCCCTTCCCTACGCGGTCAATCCCTGGTCCATCGTGCTCGCGCTCGTGATCGTCTTCGCGGTGGGGATCTTCTTCGGCCTCTACCCGGCGAGCCGCGCCTCACGGCTCGACCCGGTCGTCGCCCTGCGCCATGAATGAGCTGCGCTACAAGAAGCGCCTGACCACGGCGCACCTCTTCGAGGGAGGCCGCCTCGCGCTCGAGGCGCTCCTCGCGCATCGCCTGCGCTCCTCGCTCGTGATCCTCGGCGTCGCGATCGCGGTGGCGACGCTCATGGGCATGGTCGCGATCCTCTCGGGTCTCGAGGCCAAGATCATCGCGGACGTCAAGGGCGGGGACACGCCGATCTTCTCGGTTTCACGGTTCGATCACGTCACCGGCGGCGACTGGCGAGCCGCGCTCCACCGGCCGAAGCTCACCGCCGACGACGCCGGGGCGATCCTCGCGCTCCCGGAGGTCGACGCCGTCGAAATCGCCTACGGCGAGGGCGACGGGCGGGTCCTGCGGCAGGGGAAGAACCTGGCCCGCCTGATCTTCGTCCGCGGGTCGAACCTGTCGTTCCAGAAGTTCGCGGTCGTGGACCTCTCCGAGGGGCGTTTCTTCACGGAGGGGGAGATGCAGGCCTCGCGGGACGTGTGCGTGCTCGCGGAGAGGACCGCCAAGGAGGTCTTTCCCTACGAGGACCCGGTGGGTCGGAAGGTCCGGATCGACGACATGGACTTCGAGGTGGTCGGCGTCTTCGGGAAGTACGAGAGCCTCTTCGGGGCGATCGCCGAGAACTTCGCCGTGATCCCCTACACGACCTACGAGCGTCGCCTGGCCGGGCGCGAGGAGTCCCCCCAGATCAACTGCTTCCCCGCGAGCGCGGAGGAGGTCGAGGCGGCCGTCGAGGCCACGCAGGCCGTGCTGCGTTCCCGGCATCACCTCCTGCCGGGCGTGCACGACGACTTCTCGATCCTCACCTCGGACGCGGCCATGGAGTTCATCGGGAAGATCACCGGGCCGGTCGCTCTCGTGCTGGTGATCATCTCGTCGATCGGGCTGATGGTCGGCGGGATCGGCGTGCTGATCATCATGCTCGTCTCGGTGACCGAGCGGACGGCGGAGATCGGGATCCGGAAGGCGGTCGGCGCGTCGCGGCGGGAGATCCTGTGGCAGTTCCTCCTCGAGGCTGCGGCGCTCACGCTGATCGGCGGGATCCTGGGGATCGCCGGAGGGCTGGCCCTCGCCAAGGGGGCGACGCAGCTCATCGCGTTCCCGTTCGTGCTCCCCGTGTTCTGGATCGCGATCGCGGTGGGAGTCTCGGTCGGGCTGGGTCTCGCATTCGGGCTCTACCCCGCGAACCGTGCCGCGCGTCTCGATCCGATCGCATCGCTGCGATACGAGTGAGGCCGATCGGATCCGGGCGGCGTTCAAAGGGGCCGGCAGTCGCGCGTCCGTCGATCGAGGGCACTGGCTCCCGGAGCGCAACCATCATACGAACTGCTCTTCCATTCTGTCCGAACGCCGAAGCCACCGATCAATGTGGGAACTGCTCGTCCTCGCGGCGGCTGCGCCGGCTACTTCGGCTCCCTGCCTCGCAACGGCACTCTTCGCTTCCCGTCGGAGGTGAAGGAGCAAAGGATCAAGGGGTAAGGCCCCTGGCGGGGCGAAGCCCGAACTCAGGGCCGCGGCTCTCGGACATGTCGTGGTCGCGGTTCGCCGAGCGCGCGATCGGAGCAGGGAAGCGGAAGCTGCCGCCGCGGACCACGCGGGGCAGGGTCCCGGACACCAAGCGCTCCCCATCCCCTGCGCGGGTGCCCGCCGTGTAATCACCATACTCGTCGCAACACCACTCCCACGCGTTCCCGTGCACGTCATGCAGTCCAAACGCGTTCGCGCGGTACGACCCCACCTCGGCGTGAACCGTGTTGCCGTCGTCCCACCCCGCGTAGTTCAAGAAGCCTCCACCTCCGTGGCTCTTCGCGTACGCATCCGCCAAGTTGCCCACGTCGCGCAGCGTCTCCGCCTCGTCTCCGCTCCAAAACACCGTCGACGTCCCGGCACGAGCGCCGTACTCCCACTGCGCTTCCGTCGGCAGCAAGAGGCTGAGCCGCCCCATGAGCTGCGTGCAGTCCGTCCAGCTCACATTCTCGACCGGGTGCAACGCGCTCCAGCCCTTATGCTCGCGGTTCCAGTCCGTGTTGTAGTTGCTCGGGTTGAAGTAGCTCGGGTTGACGCCGGCAGCGCTCTGCCATTGTCTCTGCGTCATTTCGTACTTCGAAAGGAAGTAGGAGGAAAGCGTCAGCTCGTGCACCGGCGACTCGTCGGGCTGCGCTTGCGGATCGTAGTTCCGCTGGCCGGGATCCGTCTGCGCACCCATCCAGAAGCTCCCGCCAGGGATCAACACGAACACGAGCCCCGTCTCCTCCTTCAACACAAGCCTCCCGTCCGTTCCTCGCGTCGCGGGTTCGCCGGACTGCAGGTGCGCAAACTCCCACAGGCCCGAATCGGGATCCGCGCCGATTGGCAGGAGACCGAGCTGCGGCTTGATCCTCGGCTCTCCGTACTTCGGTGAAGCCGCGATCGCCGCGCCCGCCTCCTCCCAGCGCCGCCGCGCCTCCACGCCGGTGACGGTTAGCTCCTCGATCGTCGCCGCGAACTCCCGGCGCTTCACGATTCCCCAAGAGTGCTCGGGCGAGATGCCGCTCGAGAACAGGCCCGTCGTTGGATCCACGAACGCCTCGATACTCCCAACGAGCGTCGACAGCTGCGCGTTCCACCAGCGGTCGCGACCGTCCTCGAACTCATAGGTCCGGCGATCGTTCACGTCGATCTCCGGGTCCGCCATGCGCGCCTCGAGCTCCACCTTTCGCTTCGCACGCTCCGCCCGAACCTCGTCTCCGCGCCAGCCCGCGACAGTCTCTTCGAGCGTCTTCAACGAGGCGGCGAGGACTTCCTTCAGCTTCCCGGAAGCCTCGTCCACGGCCCGGCGCTCCTCGGTGAGCGCCTCGTCGAGATTGTCCGCCCTGTAGAGCGCCCACCCGAGCGTGTCCCGATCCTTGGCGCGCTCTGCGTCGGTGGCCGCCGCTACAGCCCGGCGCGCGAGCAAGAGCGCCTTCACCTCGCCACCGTACACCGCCTCGGCCGGGTCGGGATTGACGAACGACCACGCCAAATTGTTCAGGCTGATCGGGTCGGAAGGCAGCCTCTCCTGGGCGAGCTCGGCCTCCACCTCGCTCACGGAGGGCCAAGGCTCTTCGCCCAGCATCCGCGCCAGCCACGTCCGCTCCGCGAGCGCCTTCTCCCACTCCGCGTACTTCGAGCTCGACTTGCGATCCGCCTCGCGCTGCGCCTCCGTCAGCGGCTTCGCGCGCAAGCGGATCTCCGCGAGCTTCGCCTTGTGATCCGAGAGACCGAACTTCCTCTCGATCCCACTGCCGGGATCCGCCGGCCGACCCTCCACGAACAGCTTCGCGCGCTCCAGCCACTGGTCGTAGGACTTCAGCCTGGACGGCTCCGCTGGCCACAGCCGGTCCGCCTCCGCTTCGAGCTCCGTCAGCTCCTGGATCGCCGACAGCGACAAGACGTCCTCAAGACTTGCCCTTGCGATCCGCTCCTGGCGCTTGGCATCTGTGGCACTCGCGTCCGCTTCCCGTTTGAGCGACAGGCTCACGAGAAGACCCGCGGCAAGTGCGAGCACACCGGCGGCAAGCGACGCCGCCAGCGCCTTGTTGCGCTCGATCCACTTCTTCGTCTCGGCCCACGTGCCCGTCTCGTACGCACCGACCACCCGGTGCTCCAGGTAGGCCGAGAGATCCGCCGCCAGCTCCGACATGTCGCGGTAGCGCTCCCTCCAGTCGCGCGCCATCGCCTTGTCGCAGATCGCCACGAGCTCGGCCGGCGTCTCGGGCGAGAGCTGCGCGATGGAGGCCGGCGGCCCCTGCTGCACGAGACCCCAGATCGCGTAGTTGTTGAGCCTCGCGCCCTTCGGCACGTAGGGCATGTGTCCCGCGAGCAGGTGGTAGAGCATCGCGCCGAGCGCGTACACGTCCGAGTGCGGGCCGACCTCGCTCACCCTCCCCGCTGCCTGCTCGGGAGGCATGTACGCCGGCGTGCCGACCACGTCGCCGTCCATCGTGTACAGCGGCGACTCGGGTGACTCGCCACGGTGTTCGTCGCGATCGCTGCGCAGCTCCGTGCTGCGCGGAATCTCTTCGCGGATGCGGATGTCCTTCTCGTCCGGCTGGTCGAGGATCCGTGCCAGGCCCCAATCCATCACGTGCACTTCGCCGAACTTGCCGACCATGATGTTGCCGGGCTTCAGGTCGCGGTGGATGACGCCCTTGTCGTGCGCGTAGGCCATCGCCTCGCAGACCTTGAGCAGGACGCCGAGAACCCTCGTCTGCGTCCAGCCTTCCTTGCCGTCGGCGACGAGATCGAATACTTCCTTCAGCGAGCGGCCCTTCACAAGCTTCATCGTGAAGTACAAGCGCCCCTCGGGATCGAGACCCAGCTCGTGCACCGGAACGATGCCGGGATGATCGAGCTGCCCTGTCACCTGAGCCTCTTCGAGGAAGCGCGCGACCTTCGAGGTGTCGACCGGCGGCGTCGTACCGCTCCCGCGCACCTCCGCCTGTCCGAGGATCACCTTCATCGCGAGGTGGCGGCGCAGATCCTCGTCCCAGATCTTGAGGATCGCGCCCATGCCGCCGCGGGCGACCTCGCCGCGGATCTTGTAGCGACCGAAGCCCGTGCTGCGGGCGGCGAGCTGGGCGATCAATGCGGAGGAGAAGTCGGCTCGAGCCTCGCTCTTCTCACGCTCCCGAAGCGAGACCTCGGGCACGCTCTCTGCTCCGAAGCGGCTCTTGATCCGCTCGTGCAAAGAGAGGGGAGACTTGGAGGGATCACTCGCTGCTGCGAGACGTTTCCAGGTTGCCTCGAGCTCCGCGAGCTCGGCTGCGAGATGCGGATGGCGGCGTAAGAGCTCGTTGAATTCGACGTTCTCCCCGCTCTCGCGGCGCGAGAGCCAGCCCGCAAAGATCTCGATCGCGTCCCCGCCGGCGCCAGAATCAGGCGAAACCATCTCCTCCCTCGTACGTGCCCTTCGAGCACGGGCACGCAAGATGAGAGGCTAGCAGAAGCGGCGGCGTCAGCAAGCCGCCCGGAACGATCCGGACCATGGTCGGAACAACCGTGATCACCTCCGGCTGCTGCTTCCGTCGCTATTCCAATCGGAAAGCATGCTCGAGTAGATCTCCGATCCCTTCCGGAAGCGGCGCCAAGCCGTCGAGACTCCGATCCCGAGACGCTCGGCGATCACCTCCATGGTCAGATCCTCGAGAAGGTGCATGCGCACGATTGGCTCGAGCTCCGGAGGAAGCGCCGCGAGCGCCTTCTCCATCGCGGCCGCCCTCTCGGCGTGAATGAGGATCCAGCTCGGAGTGACCGAATCGGGCGGGAGCAACCTGGAGAGGGCGCTCGACTGCCCGCTCCCCATCTCGGAGAATCGAGCCGCGGCGCGACCGGCGCCGCGCTTCTCGGTCTCGAGGTTGCGCGCGGCATCGCGTATGCGATTCCTGGCGATCTCGAAGATCCACGCGCGGAAAGCTGCGCTGCCTCGCCAGCGGTACTGGCCGCGAGCGCTCCAGGCGTCGGCGAGAGTCTCCTGCCAGATGTCCTCGGCCGAGCACTGCGCCCGCAGGCTCTTGCTCATCGACGAGGCGATCACGACCAGGACCGCCGCGGGCCTGATCTCCTCGATGAGCTGGTCCCATCGGGACGGGTCCGTGTGGGGCGAAAGTTCGCCTTCCGGGGCGATGCCATCCGATGGCGGGAAGCTCACCTGGCTCCTCCAGTGCGAATGATCCTACCACGGAGCGAGAAGGAGCCGGTTCGCAGGTCCGGGGTCCAGCCACGGCCCTCGCGCCGGACGACGATCGGAGCCCAGGCCGGAGAAGAAAACGAATTACCCTACAGTTGTGCCAGCCCACCGCGCTTGGAGGAGAGGTACTGCAACGAATCTTCGCTGGCGACCATTCGCCGGTAAACCTCAGAGCGAAGGAGGGCTCGTATGAATCGTCGTTTCCTTGGTCGTGTTCTTGCATCGATGATGGCCTGCGCAGGGTTGGCCCTGCTCGGCTTCGGCTTGGTCGCAGCCGCGCCCGCCTCGGGGCAGCGCGGCGTCTTCCCTCCCAACTCCCATCCCCACGGGCACAGCTACGCGCAGTGGTCGGCGAAGTGGTGGCAGTGGGCGCTGGGACTGCCCGTGGCAGGTCACCCTTTCATTGATTCCCCGGACTTCGACGTCACCGAGGGCCAAACCGGGAATGTGTGGTTCCTGGCCTCGCCCGCACCCGGCACCGTCCAGCGCACGTGCACGATCCCGGCCGGCAAGTCCCTATTCGTCGCATTGCTCAACTCGGAATGGTCCAGCCTGGAGGGCTTCGCCACGGAGGCGGAGCAGAGGGACTTCGCGATCTTCTTCGGCGACCACATCGGCGGCCTCTTCTGCACGATCGACGGTGTCCCCGTCGCGAACCTGGGCGCCTTCCGCTTCCAGTCGCCGCAGTTCACCTTCTCGGCTCCGAGCCCGTGGATCTTCGGCGATACGGGCGGCACAGGCACCACGGTGGCGGACGGGTACTACGTCTTCCTGCACCGATTGCATGCTGGCCAGCACGTTCTCCACTACGGCGGCACGTTCCACTTCGCCGTGGCCGAAGGGGACCCGTTCGACTACGACGCAGCGGTCGACATGACCTACAACCTGACCCAGCTCGGGCGTCCTGGAGACGACGACAACGACGAGTGAGAGAGGCAACCGCCGCCCGCGCCGGCTCCCACGCCGGCGCGGGCTTCTCGGCCCAGCACCAGGAGGCAATTGTTCACGCGCCGACTTCCGGTCCTGCGGAGGCCGGCGCGAGCTGATCTCCCGGATCGCCGACCGCATGGTCGACGGGAGTAACGCCAGGGCGAACAGCTCTCCGGCGGCCGGCCGAGCGCTGCCTATCCCCAAGTCGAGACGTCGCGTACCATCGGACTGTCGCCCATCCGACGGCTTCTCGAGAGAGCCAGTCGAGGGTCCCATGAGCATCCCCCGATCGAGCCTGTGCCTTCCGCGCACGCTGCTGTCCGCCGCTCTGCTCCCGGTTCTCGTGGCGACCGCTGCGGCGAACCAGCCGCCGAACGCGCCGATCATCACCCAGCCGGCGACGGACGGGCTGACCCTGAACCCGGCCGACGTGCACATGGAGACCGGGCCGTTCAGCGATCCCGACCCCGGCGATCAGCACCTCTGCACCGATTGGCAGATCTGGACGGTCACGCCCCTCCAACGCGTCTGGTACGAGGATTGCGCGACCGGGGTCGATCGCATCCACACGCATCTCGGGGACGGCATCTTCGAGAATTCGCACGCCGGGCGGAGCGAGCTCGCGGCGAACACCAGCTTCCTCCTGCGCGTTCGCCACTCGGACGACAGCGGCGATCCGGCCACGCAGTGGAGCCCCTGGTCGCAGCGCACCTTCGTCACGGGCAGCGCGGCGCAGGTCTATCCGCTCGAGCTGCAGGACGTCGTCCCCGTTCCGGTGCCGCGCTGGGTCCTGGCGAGCAACGGCATCAACGTGATCCTGCGGCCGGCCACCACGCCACCCCAGCTGCTGCTCGAGTCCGCCGCCGGCGAGCTCCTGTTCGCCATCCAGGGGAACGACGGCGTGACCAACACGTTCACGAATCCACCGGCGCTCCCGAACCACGTGGTCGCCCGCCTACAGATCCAAGGCGGGTCGCAGGGCCTCAGCCTGCCCCCGACCGATCTCCTGGTCGTCGACGATCACTGCGAGGCGGTTCGCATCCTGCTGCCGGCGGTCTCGATCAATGTCAGCTCGACGAACTACTACTGGATCTCCTCGGCCGGAGCGACCTACGTCGGCACGAGCTCGCAGACCTCGCCCAGCTTCGGAATGCTCGCTCGCGGTTTCTCGCCGCCGTGGAGCCCGCGCCGGCAGGGTTTTCACGTCGAGGTCTTCGCGGGCGGCCTGAAGCTCCCGGTGAACCTCGCCTTCGTGCCCAATCCCGGCCCGAACCCGACCGACCCGTTCCTCTACGTGACCGAGCTCTACGGCAAGATCAAGGTCGTCACGCGCGATCGAACGGTGAGCGACTACGCGAGCGGCCTGCTCAATTTCAACCCGACGGGCGCCTTCCCCGGCTCCGGCGAGCAGGGTCTGACTGGTCTCGCGGTCGATCCGGCCACGGGCGACGTGTACGCGACCATGCTGTACGCCTCGGCTGCGAATGCGAGCATCCACTACCCGAAGATCGTGCGGTTCACGAGCCACGACGGCGGGTTGAGCGCTGCCAGCCAGACCACCATCCTCGATATGGTGAACGAGACCCAGGGACAGTCGCACCAGGTCTCGAACCTGACGATGACCCCCGACGGCAAGCTGCTGTGCCACATGGGCGACGGGTTCAATTTCACGACGGCGCAGGATCTGGAGTCCTTCCGCGGCAAGATCCTGCGCCTGAACCTGGACGGCACTCCCGCATCGGACAATCCGTTCTACGACGCCGGCGACGGCATCAGCCCTCGCGATTACGTGTTCGCCTACGGGGTGCGCAATCCCTTCGGCGGCGATTGGCGCTTCTCGGATGGCTTGCAATACGAGGTCGAGAACGGTCCCAGCGTCGATCGCTTCGCGCAGATCGTGCCCGGCCGGAACTTCGGTTGGGATGGATCGGACGCGAGCATGTCGAACTTCGCGATCTACAATTGGAGCCCGGCCCACGGACCGGTGAACCTGGCCTTCGTGCAGCCCGGTACGTTCGGCGGCAGCGGCTTCCCGGCGAGCGTGATGGGCCACGCCTTCGTGAGCGAGTCCGGCCCGACCTACGCCGCGGGTCAGCAGGCCGAAGGCAAGCGCATCACCGAGTGGATCCTCGACGCGAGCGGGAACCTCGTCGCGGGCCCGATCCCGTTCCTCGAGTACGCGGGCAACGGCAAGGCGACGGCCTGCGGGCTCGAGGCCGGACCCGACGGGCTCTACATGACCGAGCTGTACTACGATCAGGGCGCGGCGGCGACGCAGCCCGGCGCGCGGATCCTGCGCATCTACTTCGATCCGGCCGGCGACTGCAACGCGAACAGCATCGACGACGTGTGCGACATCCTGAACGGCGCGAGCACCGACGCCAACGCGAACTGGATCCCCGACGAGTGCGAGTCGAGCGCCGTCCCCTTCTGTTTCGGCGACGGCACCGGGATCCCCTGCCCGTGCGGCAACACGGGCCTCTCAGGTCACGGTTGCTCCAACTCCTCCACGGGGAACGGCGGTGCGCTGCTGGCCGGGAGCGGCGGAGCTCTCGTTTCGGCAGACACGCTGAGGCTGACCTCCTCGGGCGAGCGCCCGACCTCGTTGTCCGTCTTCTGGCAGGGCGATGCGGAGACGGCCGAGCGTGTGTTCGGTGACGGCCTCGGATGCCTGGGTGGTCACCTCAAACGGTTGTACTTCCACAACGCCGTCGGCGGCACGGTGATCGGCCCGCAGGGGTCGGACCTGTCGGTCTCGGCCCGCTCGGCCGCGCTCGGTGATCCCATCGCGCCGGGCACGATCCGGGTGTACCACGTGTTCTATCGGGACCCTGATCCGAACTTCTGCGCAGCGCCTCTGGGATCGACGTTCAACACGACCAACGGGTTGAGGGTCCTCTGGGGCGGGTGAGGTTCGGCCGAGACGTCCAGGTCCCTCTGCGCGGCCGGCACCAGCGCAAGACACGCTTCGGACGCCGCCCACGATCGAGAACGTCGGGGTACACTCGGAGCGCTCGCAACCCCCGACCCCGGCTGAACCCCAGGATGGAATTCGTCATGGCAGAGCCCTCGAAGAGACTCTCGGCAGGCGCGATCGGCGGAGCGGCTGCGCTGCTCCTCGTGCTCTGCGCCGCTCGGCCGGCGACCGCTCAGGCAGGGCCGTACGTGCCCTGGGTCGGCGAGCGCGGGATCACCGAGTCCGTCGATCAGATCATGGCGCGCGAGCGAGCGCTCGCGCACGGACAAAGCCTCGTGCGCGAGGTCCACCGCAGGTCCGCGCGCGTTCCGCGCACGCCGCTGCAGAACCCGGACTCCCCGGCCGTGTCGCAATGGCCTCCGATCTCGAGCCAGGCCGCGGGTCAAGGGTCGAACGCGCTCTCCGCGCACGGCCTGCAGACGTCCGGGACGGGCCTGCCCCTCACCGTGGGCACGAGCTTCCTCGCGGTGCAATCCAACGAGTCCGTCTACGTTCCACCCGACACGGGCGGCGCCGTCGGCCCGACGCAGATCCTGTGCTCGGAGAACGGGCGGATCAAGGTGTTCGCCAAGGACGGCACGCCGGGTCCGTTGAACGTGACCGGCGACGCCTTCTTCCAGTCCGTGCGAAACAACTCGGTGGCCGTCGATCCGCAGACCAAGTTCGACCGGCTGAGCGGCCGGTTCATCCTCACCGCGATCAACGAGACGGTACCCAACCGCGTGCTGATCGCGGTCTCGAGCGGCCCGGTGATCACGGGTACATCGAGCTTCACGTTCTACTTCTTCCAGCAGGACCAGGTCGCTCCGGCGGGCAACTTCAACCAGTTCGCCGATTACGACAAGATCGGCGTCGACGCGAACGCGCTCTACGTCGGGGCCAACCTGTTCGACAGCACCCTCAGCTTCTACACGGGCTCCTCCTGCTGGGTCGTCAACAAGAGCTCGATCCTGAGCGGCGGCCCGCTCCTGGCGACGGCGTTTCGCGGCATCACCAACGCCACGACCGGCGTCGGGCCGGTCTATCCCATGGGCGTCGACAACGACGATCCCGTGTCTAGCGAGGGCTATGTCGCCGGCGTCGACGGCTCCTCGTTCGGCACCCTGGCGCTGCGCCGGATCAGCAACCCGGGCGGAAGTCCATCGATCTCGGGAAACCTCTTCGTGACCACGCCCACGACGGATCCGCAGATCCTCCAGCCCGCGCTGGGCAGCAGCCACCCGCTCGACGCGATCGACTACCAGATCCTTTTCTACGTGCAGCTGCACCGCGACCGCTCGACCGGCGCGAGCAGCCTGTGGGCGGCGCACGTCATCGAGGTGGATTCGAGCGGCGTCGCCACGCCCGGGGGAGGGCGCAACGGCGCGCGCTGGTATCAGCTCGGGAGCCTGTCGACGACGCCCGTGCTGCTCCAATCGGGCACCTTGTTCGACAGCGCCGGGACGAACCCGCGGGGGTTCATCACGCCGAGCTGTGCGATGTCGGGACAGGGTCACATGCTGCTCGGGGCGACCTACGCGGGGAACAACGATCACCCCGGATGCGCGCTCGCGGGCCGGCTGGCGAGCGATCCTCCCGGCACCCTGGGAGCGCCGGTGCTCGCGGTGGTCAGCTCGAACAACTACAACGCCCAGTCGGTGACCCCTCAGCGCTGGGGGGACATGTCCAAGATCGACGTCGATCCGACCGACGACCAGACCCTGTGGGCCTTCGTCGAGTACTGCAACGCCGACAACTCGTGGGGCGTGCGCGTGATCCAGGTGCTGGCGCCGCCGCCGGCGACGCCGGCGAGCGCAAGCCCGCCTTCGCTCAGCCCGGGCGACGCGAACCAGATCGTGGTCGTGACCGGAACGTCCACGGGCGGGAGCGGCTTCTACGACACCGAGCCGGGATTCAACCGCCTCCAGGTCAGCATCGACGGCGGCGGCGTCTCGATCACGAACATCGTCTACAACAACCCGACGCAGGTCACCCTCACCGTGACCGTGGCCGGCAGCGCCTCGCCCGGGCCGCGCACGATCACGGTCACCGATCCCGACGGGCAGTCCGTCACGTCGGCGAGCGGGGTGTTCAGCGTGCAGGGCGGCCCGCCGTTCACGCCATTCTGCTTCGGCGACGGCACGCTGGCGACGCCCTGCCCGTGCGGGAACAGCGGCTCGCCGGGGCACGGCTGCGCCCACTCGACGAACGCGAGCGGCGCCCTCCTCGCCGCGTCGGGCACGACCTCGCCCGACACGGTCGTCCTCAGCGCCTCGGGCGAGCGCCCGAGCGCGCTCACGATCTTCCTGCAAGGGAACGTGAACACGAGCGCGGGCCTGGTGTTCGGCGACGGCCTGCGCTGCGCGGACGGATTGCTCGTGCGGCTGTACGTGAAGAACGCGGTCGCCGGCTCGACCAGCGCGCCGCAAGGAGCCGACCCGTCGATCACCGCGCGCTCGGCCGCGCACGGCGATCCGATCCTGCCCGGCACCTCGCGCTACTATCAGACCTACTACCGCGATCCGAACCCGGCGTTCTGCCCGCCGGGGACCTTCAACGCGACCAACGCGGTCCGGATCGACTGGTGACGCTCGCGTCGGGTACAGGGAGTGTCGGTGGAGTCAATGCGCCGTGATGGCCCTGGCGGGTCTGAGCCCCAGGTCGCTGTATCGGCCGCCGGGCGTGATGTCGTAGCGATCGCTCGAACGCACCACCGCGGCGGGGTCGAAGAAGCCCCCGCTGCCGAACCCCCAGGAAAAGACCGGGAATCTCGACAGTTCCAAGGTAGCTTGCTCTCGCAGATCGGGAAGCGAGCGAGAAAGGCAGGTCTTCCGATGGAAGCGATGCGGATTCGGGTTGGGGCGGTCGCGGTCATCCTGGGCGCCAAGGGGTGGGCGCAGACGACCGAGTGCGTGAGCGTGGCTGCCCAGGCCAACAACGACAGCTTCCGCTGCTCGGTCTCGGCCGACGGGCGCTGCGTGGCATTCTGCAGCTACTCGAACAACCTCGTCAGCGGGGACTCGAACGTCGCCCAGGACGTCTTCGTCCGCGATCGCCTGGCCGGGACGACCGAGCGCGTGAGCGTCGCCACGGGCGGGACGCAGGCAAACGGCTTCAGCTATTTTCCCTCGATCTCGGCCGACGGGCGCTACGTCACCTTCGACAGCGCCGCCACGAACCTCGTCGCGGGCGACACGAACGCATGCCGAGACGTGTTCGTGCGCGATCGCCAGAGCGGCACGACCGAGCGCGTGAGTCTCTCCACCGGCGGGACGCAGGCCGATGGCATTGGCTACTTTCCGTCGATCTCGGCCGACGGGCGCTACGTCACCTTCGACAGCGACGCCACCAACTTCATCGCGGGCGACACGAACGGAGCCCGGGATGTCTTCGTGTACGACCGCCAGAGCGGGACGACCGAACGCGTGAGCGTGGCGACTGGGGGCGCCGAGGGAAATTCCGGGAGCTACGCCCCCGCAAGGATCTCGGCCGATGGCCGCTACGTGGCCTTCGAGAGCGTCGCCACGAACCTCGTCCCCGGGGACACGAACGGATACGATGACATCTTCGTCCGCGACCGCCAGAGCGGCACGACCGAGCGGGTGAGCGTCGCCACGAGCGGGGCGCAGGGGAACCTGTACAGCTGGATTTCCTCGATCTCCGCGGACGGCCGCTACGTGGCGTTCTACAGCCCCGCGACCAACCTCGTCCCCGGGGACACCAACGGGTTCTGGGACGTCTTCCTCCGCGACCGCCTGAGCAGCACGACCGAGCGGGTGAGCATCTCCTTCTCGCACGGGTTCCAGGGAAACGACAGCAGCAAGGTTCCCTCGATCTCCGCAGACGGCCGTTACGTGGCGTTCGAGAGCGACGCGTCGAACCTCGTCACCAACGACTCCAACAACGCGAAGGACATCTTCCTGCGCGACCGGCAGAACGGGACGAACCAGCGGGTGAGCCTTTCCGCCCTGTCCGGGAACTCCTTCAGCGAGGAGCCCTCGATCTCGGCCGGCGGCCGCTTCGTAGCGTTCAAAAGCAACGCCTCGAACCTCGTCCCGGGCGACACGAACAACTCCCAGGACATCTTCGTGCGCGACTACCTGTACTGGACCACCGAGCGGGTGAGCGTCGGCGTCGGCGGGACGCAGGGCAACTCGGGCAGCTCCACCGCTTCGATCTCGGCCGACGGACGTTGCGTGGCGTTCGCCAGCGACGCCTCGAACCTCGTCCCGGGCGACACGAGCCCTACGGACGTGTTCGTGCGCGACCGCCAGAGCGGGACGACCGAGCGCGTGAGCGTGGCGACCGGCGGGGCGCAGGCGAACAACGTCTGCATGGCACCCTCCATATCGGCCGACGGGCGCTATGTCGTGTTCCTGAGCTACGCCACGAACCTCGTCGCGGGCGACACGAATGGGTACTGGGACGTCTTCGTGCGCGATCGCCAGAGCGGGACGACCGAGCGCGTGAGCGTCGCGACCGGCGGGGCAGAGGGGAACGCCGACAGCTACAGCCCGGCCTCGATCTCGGCCGACGGGCGCTACGTGGCATTCTCCAGCGACGCCACGAACCTCGTCGCGGGCGACACGAAAGGAGCCGCGGACGTCTTCCTGCGTGACCGGCAGTCTGGAACGACCGAGCGCGTCAGCGTCGCCACCGGGGGAGCGCAGGCGAACTTCGGCGGCTCGGCACCTGCGGTCTCGGCCGACGGGCGCTTCGTCGCGTTCCTGAGCGACGCCACGGATCTCGTGGCGGGGGACACGAACGGGTCGACCGATGTCTTTCTGCGCGACCGGCAGTTGGGCACGACGCAGCGCGTCAGCGTCGGTGCGGGAGGGTGGGAGGCGAGCTTCCCCAGCTACGCGCCCTCGATCTCGGCCGACGGGCGCTGCGTGGCGTTCGCGAGCGACGCCTGGAACCTCTACGCCGAGGATGCCAACGGCTGGCGCGACGTGTTCGTGCGCGACCGCGGTGCCGCGTCGGCGTTCGTTCCCTTCTGCTTCGGCGACGGATCGCTCGTCCCTTGTCCGTGCGGCAACAGCGGCGTCGCCGGCCACGGATGCGAGAACTCCCTCTCGACGGGCGGCGCGCTGCTTACCGCGACGGGCGAGGCGAGCCTCTCGGCCGACACGGTCCAGTTCACCTGCTCGGGCGAGAGGCCGACCTCCCTCAGCATCGTCCTGCAGGGCAGCCTGCCGATCGCGCCGTTGAGCTACGGCGACGGCCTGCGCTGCGTCGGCGGGGTCCTCAAGCGGCTGTACACGAAGAACGCCGTCGCCGGGGTGGTGATCGCCCCCCAAGGAGGCGATTTGTCGGTCTCGGCTCGATCGGCCACGGCCGGCGATCCGATCTCTCTCGGAGCGACCCGCAACTGCCAGGTGTACTACCGCGACCCCGCCCCGAGCTTCTGCCCGAATCCGCCGGGCAGCACGTTCAACATCTCGAACGGGATCGCGGTCGCGTGGGGAGGGTGAGCGGGCCTGCCACCCGCGAAGCGCTCTCCGTGTTCGCGGACCGTTGATTTCTGCCGTTCGGCCGGCAGGAGGCGTGTCACTTCTTGTTCTCCTTCAGGACGTCTCCGAATCTCCGCGGCTCCGCTCCCTTCAGCGCGGGGTGCGCCTCCACGTACCTCCGGAACTCACCCGCGTCGGCGAACACGCGGTGGACATCGAGGCACTCGTCGCCCGGGCCGACTTTCAGCGCCAGAACGACGGCCGTCGGCGGATCCGCCTCGACGCGGCCGCCGTCGACGTGGAACGTCACCCATTTTCCGTCCACGCCCGACAGCGCACGCAGCGTCCACGTCCCGCCGGTCGTGCCCTCCATGATGGGGCACATGAAGCACCGGTAGCGCGTCCCCGGCCCGCTCTTCCCGGGCAGGAGCACGCGGACCTCGGGACCGTCGGCGACCGGTTTTCCGCAGACGGGGCAGTCTTCCGGCGGCGTCTCAGGCGGGGCGGCTGCGCATCCGGCGAGGAAGGGGAACGCGGCGAGGATGGCGGAGGCGATGGAGCGATTCATTTGGATCTCCTGAGCGTGTTCCGCGCGCAGTGTAACGGACGCGGTGCGGGGGGTGGTCGGGCTCCCTCTCGGGTGCAACGAAACCTCCTCCGCGTGGTCGGAGTCGTAGCCGAGGGACAAGCAGGCGTCTCCCAGAGCCCTAGCCGGAGCCAGGAGACGGCTGCTCGACCTCTTGCTCGACTGCGTCAAGGCGGAAAAGGCTTCGTTACACCCCCACCGGGAGCCATGGCGAAAGGGCTCCGGCGCGATCCAGAGGGGCCCCGGGATCCTGCGCGATCGATGACGGCTGCAGCGCGCGGCGCATTCGGTATCCTCGCGCTTCACTCGACCGCGAGCGTGACACCATGATCGAGCGACGAAGCCCGCGAGCCACGCTACCCGCAGCCCTCGGAATCCTCGCGGCGCTCGGCGCGTGCAGGGCGCCGACGAATGCCGATGCGGGCCCGGTCGAGTCGCGCGCGAGCGCGCCGCCGGAGCCCGTCGCGCTTCCCGACGCTCCGGCCCTTCCGACACCGCCGCGGCTGCCGGCGAGCGTCGATCTGCGCGACCAGCTGCTCGCCTGGAAGCTCCCGCCGCGTGCTCAGGGTCCGCGCGGCACCTGTTCGGTGTTCACGACTTGCGCGGCGATCGAGTTCGCGCTCGCGCGTGAACGCGGCGAGCCGCGGCGGCTCAGCGTCGAGTTCCTCAATTGGGCGGCCAGCCAGGCGGGTGACGCGCCGTCCGACGGCAATTTCTTTCACAACGCGATCGCCGGCTTCGAGCGCTTCGGCCTCTGCGCCGACGAAGCGTTGCCGTATCGCGAGGCCTACGATCCGAAGCTCACTCCGCCGGCGCAGGCGCTCGAGGATGCGTCGGCGCTGCGCGACGCGAGCCGCGGAGACTTGGTCGTGCACTGGATCGTGCCCTGGCAGCCCGATCGGTTCGGCGTGAGTCCGGAGCAGCTCGCGGAGATCCGCTCGGTGCTCTCGCGCGGCTTCCCGGTCGCGGCGGGTTCCGGACACAGCCGGCTGCTCGTCGGCTACCGCGACGACGTGGCGCGCGAAGGCGGCGGCGTGTTCCTGACCGAGGACTCGGCGCTGGCGCGCTTCGACGAGGTGAGCTACGACTTCGTGCGGGGACAGGTCGCCGACGTGTTCTGGATCGACGCGCTCGGCTCGCACGCTCCGCAGAGCGACTCGCAAGCGATGAGCTCGACCGGAGGCTGACGCGCGACGTCCTACGCCCTTGTCCGCATGGGCAAACGAGCTGCGGCGTACGAGACTCATGGCGGAGGGACCCTCATGGAACCCAGCACTGCCATCGTCGTTCTGATCGTCCTGTCGGTGTTCTTCGCGTTGATGTACTTCCTGGGGCTCAACGAGGTCGTGAAGCGCACCCTCATTTGCCCACGGACGGGCTCGGCTGCGGACGTCGACATCGTGACGCGCTACGGAAGACCCGACCAGGCCGTGCGCGTCAAGTCCTGCAACCTGCTCACCCATCCCGAGCACATCGATTGCGGACAGGAGTGCCTGAAGAACCCGAGCTAGGAGAGAAAGCAGGAACCACGGCGCGGCGACGCGTGCCTGTCGGTCGATGGTCTGCGCGACGGACGCCCTGCGCCCTACTTCTCGAGAACGACGAGCCTCGGCTTGATCGCCGGCACGTTGATGTACACGACCTTCGTGGGCGAGATGACGTAGGCCACGGTTCCCCCTCCGCTGTCCAGCGTGCCTCGTCCCGAGGGAACGGAGCCCGGTGCGAAGAAGTAGCTGTTGTTCGGGAGGACGAGGTTCGGGAACAACCCAGTCGGTGTCGATTCGTCTTCCGTGGCCTGGTTGTTGACGAATCCATCGAACACGTCCGACCCGACGGCCGTCAATCGGTGCGCGACCCCGGCCCCCTCGGTTCCGTAGGAGTAGGCTCCCGAGAGCGACGCGTCGCTGAATGGACCTCCTGTTTGCGGTTCGAACCGGCCGGATGTGGCGGCCACGTCGGTACCTACCAGGAAGCCCTTGTCGGCGCCGATGAGGTAGAGCACAGGCGAGGACGCACCCAGGCCCAGCGTGCTGGTCCGTCCATTGGCGCCCACGGAATAGGTGCCCGCTGAGGACTGAAGCGGCATGAAGACTCCCGCATCGTTCTCATCCAGCACGAGGCCGGCGATTCCGAGCCCGTTCGGCGTGAGGAGGCCGACCGAGGCGATCGGACCCCCGTTCACCGTATCGACCCCGACCTCGGTGACGACAGCCTGTGCGCTCAGGGATGTGTCGTCGAAGTTGCCCAGGGTCTGTTTCCGGAACTCGCCGCTCTGGATCGGATGCGGACCGCTCAGGGTGTCGGTGGACAGCACGATGAACACGTCGGAAGAGATCATGTACAAGACGAACCCCGTGCCGGCGCCACCGTTCACGAGAACCGTTCCGCGCCCATCCCCGGCGACGGTGTAGGTGCCCGTCACTCCGGTGACGTTCGTGGCGAGCACGCCCCCGTCGTCGGAGTCCGTGTTCCCGTCGCTCAACACACCTCCAGCCGCGTGGTAGACGCCGGCGGTCACGAGCCGTGCTCCGACAGAATCCTGGCCCCCCAGGCCGAAAGCGTAGTTGCCCTGGATCTGGCTGGTCATGAAGGAGGAGGGGTCCTGCCTGGCGAGGATTCCCTCCGCCCGCGTCCCGGTCCCGGTCTGGTCGTCGAACTCGATGATCCGGCCCCGGGTCGCGATCCCCCCGGTGATCCCGGACAGCGCGAAGCGAAACGCGGTGGCTCCGCCCTGGGAGTTCACCAGTCCCAGGCAGCCGCGGTTGTCCGAGCCCACGGAGTACACGCTCCCGCCAGCGACCAGGGTCAGGTTGGTCTGCGGTCCCGAAAGGCTGCCGTTCATGTCCTCGAGGCCCGCCGTGACGTTCCCCAGACCGTCGGCGGTGAAGCTGCCTGCGGTGATCACCGAACCGGATGTGCTCCCGCCGCGGATCAGGAAGGCGTACTGCCCGTTCAGGACGCTTTCGTTTCCGGAAGGGCAGTCGGTCGAGAGGGACTTGTCGAGCATCAGGGTCACGAAGGCCCACTTGGAAGTATCGGCGAGGGCCTCAGCCAACACGGTCACCGTCGTGTCCGCGCTCACGAATTGGGGTGCCGTATAGGTGACCGGGTTGGTCGAGAGGCTGCTCAGGCTCCCACAGTTTTCGGGGCAGTCCGGGCCGGACAGGCTCCAGAGCACACCCGGGTTCCCTCCCGAGTGCAGGACGGTAGCTTGGATGCTGGCTATCTGCCCGGCGAGCAGTGTGGTCTGACTCGCCTGGACGCGGATGGTCACCGGGGTCCCGCCTCCTCTGGCTGGGCAGCCTGAGATCAAGAGCACGAGAGCGAAGAAGCCCGAGAGAGCCGAGAAGGACCTGAGCGACAGGATCATGGAGCCTCCACGCGCGGGCGATCGTCGGATGCCGCACGAGACTTGGCGGTGACTGTCGCCTCGAGTGCGGGTGATCGAGGATGGCCTCGTATCGTACTGCGATCGACCGCCACCGGGATCATCCTCGTCCCTGTCCATCCCGAGGCGGGCTCCGGCAGGAGCGCCATCTCGCGCGTCGAGGATCGTCTCGCGAGCCGGTCGCGCAGGAGCCGCGTCCACCCGGACGCCACCGGCTCGATCGCCCCTCCCGCCCTCCGCCGGGAGCGGGCGGGGGCGGGATCCAGACAACCGGTTCGAACCGGCGCGCGCGGTCGGTCGGGAATCGGCGCCGTCATCCCCATCTCGATTACGGACATGTGCGAGGGAGACCTGACGCGGGTGGCCAGCTACAATGAGCGTCGTTCCGCGCGACTTCCCGGCCCGGCACCGGCCCGTCCTCGAGGAGGCCATGCCATGCGATCCCTGCTCTTCTCGGCCTGTTTCGGCGTGCTGTCGCTGGCCGCGCCGCTGCGCGCCGCTCACCACCTGTTCGTCGACTCCTCCGCGCCTTCCGGCGGTGACGGCTCGACGTGGGCCCTGGCCTACCGCTCGCTGCGCGACGCCCTGACCGACGCCGCGGCCCATTCGGGCACGAGCGACCCCGTGGACGAGATCTGGGTCGCACAGGGCGTCTACAAACCGACGAACAACCCTCTCGATCCCACGGCGCGCTTCGACATCGTGGCCGGGACGAGCCTGTTCGGCGGTTTCGCCGGGACCGAGACCTCGCTCGACCAGCGCGATATAGCGGCCCACCCGACGATCCTCAGCGGAGACCTTGCCGGCGACGACGGGCCGGACTTCGCGAACACGAACGAGAACTCCCACGAGATCCTGCACGCGTCCGGACAGAGCATCGACAACGGCACCGTGATCGACGGCTTCACGGTCACGAGCGGACACGCCTGGCGCAACAACCCGTCGGACCGCGGCGCCGGGATGGGGATCTACGTGGCCGGGCCCGTGATCCGCAACTGCCGCTTCGTCGCCAACTGGGCCACCACGGGCGCCGCCGCGGTGTACGTGGAGTTCGGCCTGATGCCTGCGTACCCTCGATTCGAGGGGTGCGTGTTCCAGGGGAACCGCAGCGAGCTCGGCGGTGCCGGAGCCGTCGGCATCTCCAACCAGGCTGACGCCTTCGTGCGGTTCACCGATTGCCAGTTCCTGTCGAACTACGCCAAGACCACGGCCGGAGCCTTGGGTGGCGCGTACCTCACCCTGCAGCGCTGCACGTTCTTCGAAAACGTGTCCGACGACGAAGCCGGTGCGCTCGCGATCTACGAGGAAGGCCTGGTGCTCGACTGCCGCTTCCTCTCGAACCGGGCCCGGAACTTCGGCGGCGCCGTGTACACGGAAGGTGACTCCAACACGTCCACGCTCGGCGGCAACCGCGTGAAGTTCGTGAACTGCCTGTTCTCGGGGAACTCGGCCTTCGTCAACGACGGCGGGGCCATCTTCATCCGCAAGAGCAACGGCATCGGCCCGACCCTCCTCGACTGCACGATCGCCGAGAACTCGGCGGTCCGCGACGGAGGCGGGATCCACATGACGATCATCGGGGCCAGCTCGCCGAACACGGTGCTGCCCGTGGTCACGAACTGCATCGTCTACGGGAACTCCGACCGGACGGGATCCGGCGAGCCCGCGCAGGTCTACAGCTTCGGCGCGACGCCGACGATCGATTTCTGCTGCGTCCAGGGGTGGACCGGAGGGTTCGGAGGCAGTGGAAACTTCCGCTTCAATCCGCGTTTCGCCGATCCGCACGGCTGCGACGGCATCGCGGGCACGCTGGACGACCACTACGCGCTCGAGAACGGCTCGCCGTGCGTGAACGCGGGGGACAACTACGCGCTGCCGGGCGACGACCTCGACCAGGACGGCGACGGGATCACGGCCGAGATCCTGCCGCTGGATCTCGACCGAGAGCCGCGGATCTTCCAGGGTGCGGTCGACATCGGCGCCTACGAATCGCACGGGGGCTATCCGATCGCGTTCTGCTTCGGCGACGGGACTGGGACGGGTACGCCCTGCCCGTGCGCGAACTCGGGCGCGCCCTGCCGCGGCTGCGCGAACTCGGCGAACTCCGCCGGCGCGCGGCTCGTCGCCTCGGGATCGGTGCTCGCGAACGCGGGGACCGCGACGGACACGCTGGTGCTCGGCGCCTCGGGGATGCCGCCCACCGCCAGCGCGCTCTACCTCCAGGGCAGCGCGCAGGTCTCCGGAGGGGCGCCCTTCGGCGACGGAGTGCGCTGCGCCGGGGGCAGCCTGAAGCGCCTCGCCCTGGTGGCGAGCGTCGGAGGAAGCTCGCACTACCCCGGGCCCGGCCAGCTCTGCATCTCCGCGCGATCGGCGCAGCTCGGCGACGCCATCCTCGGCAGCGGGCTCACGCGATACTACCAGACCTGGTACCGGGATCCTCTTCCGAGCTTCTGCCCCAATCCACCGGGCAACACCTGGAACGTGACCAACGGACTCATCGTCAGCTGGTGACCACCATGATTCGCAGATTGTGCTTCATGTCCAGGGAACCGCCGCGCGTTGGCTCCCGCCCGATCCTGTGCGGATGGGCTCTCGGCCTGCTGCTCCTCGTGTTCGACGACCGCGGCGTTACGGCGCAGTCGTGCTCGACGTCGCGGGCCAGCCGGAGCTGGAACGGGGCCGTCGAGGACGGCAATTCCTCCCACGCATCGATCTCGGCCAACGGCAGGCGGGTCGCCTTCGAGAGTTTGGCCATGAACCTCGTCCCGGGGTCCGACGCCAACTCCTGGCCCGACGTCTTCGTGGCGGACTGGCAGACCGGGCAGATCGTCCGCGCGAGCACGAGCTCCCTCGGCGTGCAAGGGAACATGGGGGGCAGCGAGCCCGCCCTGTCGGCGAGCGGCCGCTTCGTGGCCTTCTCCAGCGTCTCGACCAACCTCGTTCCCGGGGACACGAACGACAAGCGCGACGTGTTCGTGCGCGAACTGCAGACCGGGCAGACGGAGCGCGTCAGCGTCAGCGGCTCGGGCGCGCAGGCCGGAGACCATTCCTCGCGACCGGCGCTCTCCGGGGACGGCCGCTTCGTGGTCTTCGAGAGCCGGGCGGCGAACCTCGTGGCCGGCGACACGAATTCGGTCTCCGACGTCTTCGTTTTCGACCGGCAGACCGGGACGATCGAGTGCGCGAGCGCTCCTCCGGGCGGCGCGCCTGCGGGCGGGATGCAGGGCGCGATATCGGTCGACGGTCGGTTCGTGGCGTTCTCCAGCGGCGCAGCCTTCGAGGGCGGGGACACGAACCAGGCCCTGGACATCTACGTCCGCGACCAGCTGACGCGGACGCTCGTGCGCGCGAGCGTGGCAACGGGCGGCGCGGAAGGGAATCGGGACAGCCAGGTGCCGGCCCTCTCGGCCGACGGGCGCTACGTGGCCTTCCTGAGCGACGCCTGGAACCTCGTCGCGAACGACCTGAACAACGCGCCCGACATCTTCGTTCGCGACCTGGCGTCCGCGACCACGACCCGCGTCAGCGTGAGCTCGAGTGGAGGGGAGGGAAACGGCTCCTCGTACCAGCCCGCGATCTCCGGCAATGGACGGTTCGTGGCTTTCGAAACCACGGCGACGAACCTCGTGCCCGGCGACACGGGCTTCTCCATCGACGTCCTCGTGCACGACCTGCAGACGGGCGGGACGTCTTGGGCCAACTACGGGATGAGCGGTCCACCGAACGGCCACGGATGGTGGCCGAGCCTGTCGTCGACGGGCGAATTCGTGGCGTTCTCGAGCGACGCGAACAATCTCTCCTCGGGTGACGGCAACCTCTGCGAGGACGTTTACGTGCGCGACTGCCCCGTTCAACCCTACGCGGCCTTCTGCACTGGTACGCCCGGCGCCTGTCCCTGCGCCAACGGCGGTGGCCCCTTCGCGGGCTGCGACAACTCTGCCTCCACGGGAGGGGGACTGCTGTGGGCCACGGGGACGCCCAGCGTCTCGGGCGACACGATCGTCCTGCGCCTCGACGGCCTGCCCGCGCACACGACAGTGATCTTCTTCCAGGGCACGGCGCCGGTTGCGGGAGGCAACGGCGTCCCGTACGGGGATGGACTGCGCTGCGTCGGAGGCACCGTGATCCGGCTGGGTGTCCGGATGACGACCACGGGCTCCTCGATGTTCGGCTACGGCGTCGGTTCGGACCCGCTCGTGTCGGTTGCCGGGCAGATCCCTTCCTCGGGCGCGACGCGGCTCTACCAGGCCTACTACCGGGACTCGGCAGTTTTCTGCACGCCCCAGACGTTGAATCTCTCGAACGGCATCATGCTGCCGTGGATGCCCTGATCGCGTCGGGATCTGCCGCGCGACCTTCGCTCTCAAGGCGCGGCATAGACCGCGAGGTAGGGACGCGCTTCGCCGGTCGGGTAGGTGAAGCGCGCGCCGTTCGCCGCGAGGACCCCGCCGGCGGAGAGCAGGCGCGAGACCCCGTTGGGCACGACCGGATCCCAGTTGAGGAGGAAGCCGTTCCCCGAGTCGAGCGCCGCCATGAAGTACTGGGTCTGCGAGTTCACGGTGTTGAAGTCGCCGCCGGCGATCAAGGTCCACTCGTACATCGCCAGAGCGCTGGCTCCGACGTTCACACCCGAGTTCTGCAGGATCGGTGAGAACGTCGGCGACACGGCGCCTGTGATCGGATCGATCGAGGCCAGGCCGCCGTGGACCTGGAAGCCGATCTGGGTGAAGTTGCCCGCGGCCCAAACGCGCCCGTTGTAGTACTGCAGCGCGCTGATCGTCTGGTTGGGATTGGGGTCCCAGGGCAGCACGTTGCCGTTCGTCGGATCGATCGCGGCCAGGTAGTTCCTGGCCACGGGCGGATTCCCGAGGTCGGTGAACTGGCCCGCCACAAACAGCCGGCTGCCGTCCGGCGAGGCCACGAGCTCGCGGACCGTCCCGCCGGTGTCGGTCGAGCCGGGGACGATCGCGCCGGTCGCGGGGTCCAGCGCGATCAGATTGTCCTGGCCGGGGATCGGCGTGTGGAAGCCCCCCCCGGCGAAGAGCGTGCTGCCGCACAGCGCGAGCGACGTGACGAAGTCCGAGGGGACGAAGAATCCCGCGTCGAAGGTCGTGTTCGTGGCACCTGTCGAGGCATCCACCGAAGCGAGCGCTTTCCGGGCGATCCCGTTCACGTAGCTGAACTGTCCTCCGAGCCAGACGGTGCTGCCGGACAGGAGGATGCGACCGACGCTGCCGATGACCACGGGGTGCCAGGGAGTCAGCTCTCCCGTCCCGAGGCTCAGCGCCGCCGCGCTCTCGCGAAACTCGCCTCCCATGATGCTGAAGTTCCCGGCGCAGGCGAGGCTCCCGCCCTGGAGCGCGATCGAATGGACCTCGGTGGCGTCAGGACCCGCCGCGTCGCCGACCCAGCTCAGGGCGTTGCCCGTCGCCGGGTCGAGGCGTCCGACCCCGAACTGGCGCGCGCCGCCGACCGACTGGAAGCCGCCCGCGACGTACACGGCTCCCAGGCCGACTGCCAGGTCGAGGATCTCGAGGTTTCCGCCTTCGGGGACTGCCGCCTGGGGATCCCAGGCGAGGAGGTTGCCCGATCCCGTGGCGAAGGCTGCGCCGCAGGAGCGTGCCTGCCCGTTGGCC
The DNA here is from genome assembly GCA_041488095.1 of Planctomycetota bacterium. Lineage (GTDB taxonomy): Bacteria > Planctomycetota > UBA1135 > UBA1135 > DASYPQ01. Next base: position 62,357 of record JBGPOP010000014.1, on the reverse strand, counting down.
ATCGAAAAAAAACCGCCGACATAGAGCGTCGTGCCGGAGAGGGCCAAGGCATCGACGGTATTGTTGAATCCGGGATTGAACGGGCCTACGACCCAGGTCTGCCTGTCCAGGGCCGCGACCCGGCCGCGCGGGATCCCGCCGATGAGCGCGAAGTTCCCGCCCACGTAGAGCGTTGAGTCCGATAGCGCGAGGTCGACGACACTGCCGTCCGGGTTGGGGTTGAACGCGGTGATCAGGCTTCCCGTCACCGCGTCGACAGCGGCGAGGTGACGGCGCGGGAACGCGTTGAGCGTATCGTAGTACCCGGCCAGGTACACGGTCTGGCCATCGACCAGGATCCTCAGGATCCGATCGGAGTTGTTCATCTGCTGCGAGATGGGAGCCCATGGCAGCAGGTTTCCGGACACGGTGTCGAAGGCAGCCGCCCGGTAGCGCGGCTGACCTCCCGCGATCATGAACGAGCCTCCCACGAAGAGCGTCGACTGATCGAGCGTGAGCGTGTAGACCTCCGAGCCGACCATCGGCGCGAACGAGTCGACGGTGCCGTTGGACAGGACGTGTGCCACGTTCGACCGCGTCGACACCCCGATCCTCGAGAAGTACCCGCCCACGTACCAGCCGCCCTGGCCGTCGGCAATGACCGTGTTGACGTGGCCGTCGCATCGCGGCCACGTCGGAATGGGCAGGCCCGAGGTGGCGTGGAGGACCGCGAAGGGTCCAGTGAAGGGTCCGATGCGCGCGAAGCCTCCTCCGATGTAGAGCCTTCCGCCCGCGATGGCCATCGTCTCGATCGGCGAGTCGGGGAGCCAGAACTCGGGTCGTGGGCGCGTGGCGGGCACGGGCGCGTACGGCGCAGGAAACCAGGGCGTGCGCGGTCCGGTCGGGCTCGTCGAGACGCCCTGCGCCGAGGCGGGAGGAGATCCAACCGGAGAGAAGAAGACGAGGGCGAAGAGGATCGTCCGCCCGAAGGGGAAAGCGTTCATGGGCCGATGGTGAAGTGGAGTGCGTCGGTGAGCCCCGTGCCCGTCCCGTCCGTCTGGGCGGGGTCCTTGTAGAAGTACTGGGCGTCGACGGTCGTTCCGGGGAGGAGTCCGTGCGCCGTCATCAGGGCCTGGGAGAAGTGGAAGGAGAACGCGCCCGAGCAGTCGGTCGGCGGTGGGTTCCCGCCGGAGTCCATCGAGGGCGTGCGGAAGACGGGCTCGTGCACGCACACAGTCCGGAGTTGCAGGGGGAATCGGATGGGAGATGGGCTCCACAGCAGGATGCCCGTCTCGTGGTTCAGCACGCCGCTCGCGCTCACGAGGAACGTGTCGGGGCCCGAGCGGGTAGGCGACCCGCTGAACGCGATGGCCGGCACGCATCCCTGGGAGTTCGTCTTCGCGACGCAGAAGGGGAACGGGGACAGGGAGTCGAAGAACTCCATGCCGCGCACGGAAGGCAGTGTGGTCGAGCCGATCTGCGCACGCGCTCCGGTCGCGCGGTCGATCGAGAACAGGGCGTCCCCCGCCCCGAAGAGACGTCCCTCGGGAGTGAAGGTCAGCGTCTGGATGGCGCTCGTGGAGTTCATCAGGCCGTCGACATCCGTGGCCTGTGCGGTCGCGGGATCGATCACGATCAGGCCGTTGCTGACGCTCCATGCGTACAGCGTCCCGTCGGAGGCGAACGTCATCCCCTGGATGCCGGCGATCGAAGTCTGGCCGACGAAGTGCCGGATGCTGGAATCCCCATACGGCACGGTTGGATCGAGCGTGTAGAGCCCATCGCTCACGCCGGAAGGATCGGCGTCGGTGGCGTAGAGGACGCCGGAGGGACTCAAGGCGAGCGCGCGGATGTCGTTGAGGAAGGGCAGATGGAAGACCGTGGCTCGGCCCGAGAACGGATCGACGTGGAGGAGATGGGGGATCTCGGAGCTACCCTTGTTGGCCGTGACGTACCGGCCGCCGGAATCGAGGGTCATCGAGTTCAGATCCGCGTGCCCGCTGGCGCCGACGTGGATCCAGGCGCCGGAGGTGGGGTTGATGCGGATCGTTTCCCCGGACCACGTGATCGCCAGGAAGTCCGCGCGCGCTACGCCTGGCGCGGATACGGCCAGGATCAGGGACAGCGCCAGCGAAGCCGTCCAGCGTGCACTCATCCGAATCCTCCTGCCCCGACGGGGGGCGCGATCCGCGGGCGACCTTTCCGATCCGCGCGGCCTCGCAAGGCCATCATAGCGAGGTCCCATGCTGCGGGCCTGGGCAGATCACCGAATCGGCGTCGCAAGCCGCCACGCTCGCGCGCGCGAGGTACACTGGCCCTCGTTCCAGGGGCTCCTCGCGAGCCTTGCCGCAGGATGGGAGCCCTGCGATCCCAAGTCCGACGTCTCGACCCGGAGCGAGATCCGTCATGAAGCCGTCCGCACCCTCCCTCGCGCGAGCCGCGATTCTCCTGGGAGTCTTCTCCCCGCCGATCCACTCCCAGATCACAGTCTCCGGCTGGTCCTCGGGCTTCGCCATCCCGGGAGCGGACAACGACGTGCTGGCGATAACGACCTACGACGACGGCACCGGGAACGCGCTCTACTTGGGAGGGGCGTTCACGACGATCGGCGGGCAGGCTGCGAGCCGCATCGCGAAGTGGAACGGAACAGGCTGGTCGGCTCTCGGAAGCGGCATCGGAGGTCCACAACCGGGTGTCCGTGCCATGACCGTGTACGACCCCGGGATCGGAACCGGGCTGTATGTCACAGGAGGGTTCACGACGGCGGGAGACGCCGCCGCACGCGGCATCGCCCGATGGAACGGATCCTACTGGTACCCGCTCGCCGGAGGGATCAACACCGGCACGGGCCTCGCCCTCGCCGTGTACGACGATGGATCGGGCCCGGCACTGTACCTGGGCGGCGAGTTCCTGTGGGTCTCAGGCGTCACCGTCAACCGCATCGCGAAATGGAACGGTTTCACGTGGTCGCCGCTGGCCGGAGGGATCGACGGCGCATCCGCCGACGTCGAGGCCCTGGCCGTCTGGGACGATGGGTCTGGGGCAGCGCTCTACGTCGGCGGCAGCTTCACGAGTGTCAGCGGCGTCTCCGCGAACCGCATCGCCAGGTGGAAAGGGGGAATCTGGTCGGCGCTGGGGACCGGCATGAACGACCGCGTCAAGGCGCTGGCCGTGTACGGTGACGGATCGGGCCCGGCTCTCTTCGCGGCTGGAGATTTCACGACGGCCGGAGGCGTGTACGTGTCCCACGTCGCGAAATGGAACGGCTCGAGCTGGTCCGCCCAGGGCCCCGGGGTGGGCAGCTCGACCGGCGCTTTTGTCACGGTCGATTCGATGGCCGTCTACAACCCGGGTGCCGCCTATGGCGGCGAATCCCTGTTCGTGTCCGGGACCTTCGACCGCGCGGGAGGGCTGCCCGCGAACCGGATCGCGCGCTGGAAGAACTCGAACTGGTGGACCCTCGGCGAGGGCCTCGGCGGGTCCGCTCCCGCACTCGCGGTGTACAACCCGGGGACCGGATCGCGGCTCTTCACCGGAGGATCGTTCCACTCGGCGGGCGGCATGACCACTCGCGGTCTGGCGAGCTGGAACGGCGCATCCTGGGCCGAGATGGGACGAGGCCGGGGAATCGAGTGGCGTGCGCAGGCGATGAAGGTGTTCGACGACGGGACCGGCGCGGGTCCGACCCTGTTCGTCGCCGGCGAGTTCCCGAACGTCGCCGGGACGTCGGACGTGCACTACGTGGGAAGGTGGAACGGGACTACGTGGGCCCCGCTCGGCGGGGGGATGGACACGCAGGTCACGACGCTTGCAGTCTACGACGACGGTTCGGGGGCGGCCATCTACGCCGGCGGCCAATTCCAGGTGGCCGACGGGATGCCGGCCGCCCACATCGCGAAGTGGAACGGGGTCAACTGGACTCCCGTAGGCAACGGACTCAACGGTGGCGTCGCCGAATTGGTGGCCTTCGACGACGGGACGGGAATGGCCTTGTACGCCACGGGAGGCTTCGATCATTCCGGCTCGCAGAGCCTGTCCAACATCGCCCGCTGGAATGGCTCGACCTGGTCGTCCGTGGGCTTGGGCGTGTCCAGCAGTGCCAACGCGCTCACGGTGTTCGACGACGGCGGCGGTCCGGCCCTGTACGTCGGCGGCAGCTTCTACTTCTCCGGCGCGACCAAGGTGATCCGCGTCGGGAAGTGGACCGGGTCGAGCTGGGTGTGCGTGGGCGACGGTGTGAACAGCGACGTCTACGATCTCGCGGTCTACGACGGCGGTTCCGGGCCGGAGCTGTACGCGGCCGGCGCGTTCACCGGGGCGGGAAGCATCCGGACCGGTCCGATCGCCAAGTGGAACGGAACCACCTGGTCGGCGGTGGGAGGAGGAGTGCGCAGGATCGGCCTCCTCCCGCAGGTCCGGGTGCTCGCGGTCCACGACGACGGCTCCGGCCCGGCACTGTACGCGGGGGGCTTGTTCGACGTCGCCGGGAACATGTCGGCGAAAAACGTGGCGCGCTGGGACGGAACCGCGTGGTCGAGCCTGGGAAGGGGGACCGACGATCTCGTCACGGCCCTGGGCTCCTACGACGCCGGTCTGGGCACCGGTGCGGATCTGTACGTCAGCGGCAACTTCGCGCGCGCGGGAGGAAGGCCCTCCAACTGCTTCGGGCGCTGGTCACGCTGGTAGGATCCAGAGGCCCGCGCCGCCTCGTCCTCGGTCCCGCACGCGAGCAGCCACTCGGCCGACGCTGAATCATTCCACCGTCGCGCAAATCTTCGGCGGCGAACAGGTCGGCGACACATGCATCCACGTGCTCCAGCTCGCGGCGGAAGAGTCCTTCGAGTAACGCCTGAGTCACGGCGCACCTCGGGGCACCTGCCACAGATATAAGGAGGCGAACCCCCCGCACGGCCCTCATGATCGGGATTCCCGGTCCCGTCGGATTCCTCCGGGATCGCCTGCCTCGGTCGCCTCAGGTAGAGCCCTGATTCGAACGAACGCGAGAGCGACCTCCGTTGACTCCCTGGGATGTCGGCCATACGCTCAGGATGGCTGATGCGTGTCAGCGCACGATCTCGCGTGGAGGCTGGCCCGCTCCTCATCGCGTAGGGCAAGAGAGTTGCCAGAATCAGGTTGAACCATGCGTCAAAGACTCCTCACCGCCGCCGTCGCGCTCGCGTTCTGCGCAGCACCTCTCTCGGCACAGTCCTTCAACCTCGATTTCGGCCAGCCGACGGCCGGGCCGTCGTCGAGCTACGCAGCGGCGGGTCTCCCCGGGTACTGGAATGCGATCCAGGCGAGCTCGGGCAACTACGTCCTCAGGGACCTCGCGGGCAGCTTGACCAACATAGTTTTCTGGCAAGCCGGCGCAGCGGGCGTGATCGCGGCCAGCGATCCCAGCGTCAGCGGGGACGACGCCTTGCTCATGAACGACGGTCTGATCACGTACAACCCGGGTGTCGACTCCTGCTTCTACTTCAACGGACTCCAGCCGGGCACCTACGAGCTGATCACCTACGCGTGGCGCCCGGACAACCCTACGCTGATGGCGAAGACGTTCGTCGACAACACGACCGGGCTCGAGATCTCAGGCGGATCGTGGCCGGGATATCACGTGCATGGCGTGACCTACGCGCGGCACTTCGTCACGGTCGACTCCAGCGGTTTCATGGGTCCCCACTCCGGCCTTGCGGCTGGCGCGGACGCGACGGTGGGCGCGGTGTGCAACGGCATGCAATTGCACAGGATCGACGAGCACGCTGCGTTCTGCTTCGGCGACGGCACCGCTGCCGCCTGCCCGTGCGGGAACAGCGGGATTCCCGGCCACGGCTGCGAGAACTCGGTCACCACGGGCGGCGCGCTGCTCACCGGCTCGGGAACTCCGAGCCTCTCGTCGGACACGCTCGTCCTCCACGGCTCGGGGGAGCGACCCACCTCCTTCAGCATCTTCCTTCAGGGCGACGCCGCCATCGCGCCCACGCACTATGGAGATGGCCTGCGCTGCGTCGGAGGGACGCTGAAACGCCTCTACAACAGGAATGCGGTCGGAGGCGCCGTGACCGCTCCACAGGGGGCCGACCCGTCGATCTCGGCGCGCTCGGCGGCGCTGGGCGATGCGATCCCGGTGGGAGCGACACGCCACTATCAGGTCTACTATCGAGATCCCTCGCCCACCTTCTGCCCCAACCCGCCGGGCAACACCTGGAACATCGGCAACGGCGTCTCGGAGGTGTGGATTCCCTGACGGGGACTCGAGGTCCGGCGCTCCACCGGGGCTTGACAGGTCGGGGTTGCGCAGTGGGTCGGAGGTAGGTGAGGCCACCCCCAGCCGCTGCCTTGCCGCCCTCGGCCAGGGGAGTTGAGGAGGGGAGAGCAGCTCCCGACGTCGTCGACGCGCGGTTCGGGAGGGACAGCCGTCAGCAGGGAGAGCCGGGCGAGCCGGAACGAGGCCACGGAGGAGCTCCGGCGAGGACCGGGATGCGAGGTGGATGTAGCGCCCGGCCCCGCAATCTACGTCGAACTTCCACGCCATCTCCGCACTGCGGCGGATACCGGCGCCTCCCCGGCCGCCGAGAGAATGACGGGCGTCCGGACGTCGTCACGGGCCGGACAGGACGGGAGGTGCGAGCGATGAAGCGGTCCACCGGGTGGCTCGGTCGCGAGCTGGAACGTCGGGGAGTCTCGCGGCGGGAGTTCGTGACCTTCTGCGGGAACATGGCTGTGGTGCTGGCGCTGCCGCGGAGCTTCGGCTCCCGCATCGCGCAGACGATCGAGCGCAAGGAGAAGCCGACGCTCGTGTGGCTCGAGTTCCAGGACTGCGCCGGGAACACCGAGTCCTTCCTGCGCGCAGGGCGGCCGAGCGTCGCGGATCTCATCCTCGACACGATCTCGGTCGACTACCACGAGACGATCATGGCCGCCGCGGGAGACCGCGCCGAGAAGGCGCTCGCGCACGCGGTCGAGTCGCAGCGCGGGAAGTACATCGCCGTGGTCGAGGGATCGATCCCGACCGGCGCGAACGGTGCGTACTGCACGATCGGCGGCCGCTCCGCGCTCGAGATCGCGCGCGAGGTGTGCGGGAGCTCGGCGGCGACGATCGCGGTGGGGACCTGCGCGTCCTTCGGCGGCATCCCGGCCGCGGCGCCGAACCCGACCGGAGCCCTCTCGGTCGAGGAGGCGGTGCCCGGGATCCGCGAGCTGATCCACCTGCCGGCCTGCCCGGCGAACGCGGAGAACCTGACCGCGCTGATCGTCCACTACCTGACTTTCGGTCGCTGGCCGCCGCTCGACAAATACCGCCGCCCGCTCTTCGCCTACGGCAAGACCATCCACGACAACTGCGAGCGGCGCGCGCACTTCGACGCCGGACAGTACGTCGAGTGCTGGGGCGACGACGGGCACCGCACCGGCTACTGCCTCTACAAGATGGGGTGCAAGGGGCCGGTGACGTTCCAGAACTGCCCGAACGTGCGCTGGAACGGCGGGACGAGCTGGCCGATCGGCTGCGGGCACCCGTGCGTCGGCTGCGCCGAGCCCGGTTTCTGGGACAAGATGACGCCCTTCTACCGGCACCTTCCGGGCGTCCCCGGTTTCGGCCTGGCGACCCCGATCGACAAGGTCGGGATCGGCGCGGCCGCGGCGGTCGGAGCCGCCTTCGCCGCCCACGGCCTGATGCGAGTGGTCCTCGAGAAGAGGAAGCCAGCGCCACCGCCCCCGGACGAGCCGTCCGCGGGGAAGGGAGGTGCGCCGTGACCCACGTCGTCGTCGATCCGGTGACCCGCATCGAGGGCCACCTGCGCATCGAGGCGGAGGTCGACGGGGGCAAGGTCCAGGACGCCTGGTCCTCCTCCACGATGTTCCGCGGGATCGAGATCATCCTGAAGGGCCGCGACCCGCGCGACGCGTGGGTCTTCACGCAGCGGATCTGCGGCGTGTGCACGACGGTCCACGCGATCGCCTCGATCCGCGCCGTGGAGAACGCGATCGGAGCCGTGCCTCCGCCCAACGCCCGGATCCTGCGGAACCTCATCATGGCCGCGCAGATGGTCCAGGACCACGTGATCCACTTCTACCACCTGCACGCGCTCGACTGGGTGGACATCGTCTCGGCGCTCTCGGCGGATCCCGCCAAGACCGCGGCGCTCGCCGGCTCGATCTCGGAGTGGCCGCTCGCGAGCCCGCGCTACTTCGCCGGTGTGCGGCAGCGGCTGAAGGACTTCGTGGACCGCGGTCAGCTCGGGCCCTTCGCCAACGCCTACTGGGGTCACCCGGCGTACAAACTCCCGCCCGAGGCGAACCTGCTCGCGGTCGCGCACTACCTCGAGGCCCTCGACTGGCAGCGCGAGTTCATCAAGATCCACGCGATCCTCGGCGGCAAGAATCCGCACCTCCAGAGCTTCGTCGTCGGCGGGATGGCGACGCCGGTCGACCCCGGGAAGCAGGCGTCGATCAACCTGACCGCGATCGAGGAGATGCGCGGCCTGATCCAGGGCGCGCGCCGCTTCGTCGAGCAGGTCTACCTCCCCGACCTCCTGGCGGTCGCCTCCTTCTACAAGGACTGGGCGGGCCACGGCGCCGGCGTCGGCAACTACCTCGTGTACGGCGAATACCCCGAGGGCGACGGCCCGAATGCGGCCAAGTTCCTGCCGGGAGGGGTGATCCGCGCGCGCGACCTCGCGAAGGTCGAGGCGGTCGACCCGGCCAGGATCACCGAGTACGTCACGCACTCCTGGTACGAGTACTCCGGCGGCGACGCGGCGGCCCTCCATCCCGCGCAGGGCGAGACGAAGCCGCGTTACACCGGGCCCGAGCCTCCCTACCAGCGCCTGAACACGGACCAGAAGTACAGCTGGCTCAAGTCGCCGCGCTACGACGGCCTGCCCATGGAGGTCGGACCGCTCGCGCGCATGCTCGTCGCCTACGCCTCCGGCCACGCGGCCGCGAAAAAGAGGATCGACGGCGCGCTCGCGTCCCTCGGCGTCGGTCCCGCGGCGCTCTTCTCCACGCTCGGCCGCGTCGCGGCGCGCGGGATCGAGACCGCGGTCCTGGCGGAGAAGATGGGGGACTGGCTCGACGAGCTGGTCGCGAACATGGGGCGCGGCGAGCTCAGGATCGCGGACACCTCGAAGTGGGATCCCTCCAGCTGGCCGGAGGACTGCACCGGTGCGGGCTTCCACGAGGCTCCCCGCGGAGCTCTCGGCCACTGGGTTCACATCCGGAAGGGCACGATCGCGAACTACCAGTGCATCGTGCCCAGCACGTGGAACGCGGGACCGCGGGACGCCCAGGGCCAGCGCGGGCCCTACGAGGCCGCGCTGCTCGAGACGCCGATCGCCGATCCCGAGCAGCCGCTCGAGATCCTGCGCACGGTCCATTCCTTCGACCCGTGCATGGCGTGCGGCGTGCACGTGGTCGACGCGCGCGGCCGCGAGATCGCCGTGGTGAGGCGGCCGTGAGCACCGCGAGCCTCCAGGTCACGCCTTCGACGCCGGTCAAGAACGTCAGCCTGGCCCAGGTGTACGTGTGGGAGCTGCCGGTGCGGATCACGCACTGGCTGATCGCGCTCTCGATGGTCGTGCTGGCCGCGACGGGGATCTACATCGGCTACCCGTTCCTCATGGTGCCCGGACGGGCGACGGATCGCTTCGTGACCGGCACGATCCGGATCGTCCACTCCTACGCGGCGATCGTGTTCACTCTCTCGGCGCTCTCGCGCATCGCCTGGATGTTCGCGGGAAACAAGTACTCGCGCTGGGACAAGCTCCTCCCCGTCCGCGCGATCCGCCGCCGGGGCATCCTTCCGACCCTGAAGTTCTACCTGTTCCTCCTGCGCAAGCCGCCTGGCTTCGTCGGGCACAACCCGGTCGCGGGCCTCTCCTACATGGCGGTGTTCTCCCTCTACCTGGTCATGATCGCGACCGGGTTCGCGATGTTCTCCGCGAGCGCTGGGGTGCACTCGATCATGCACCGGTTCGACTTCCTCGTCCCGCTCTTGGGCGGTCTCCAGTCGGCGCGCTGGATCCACCACGTCGTCATGTGGCTGCTCATCGGCTTCGTCGTGCACCACGTCTATAGCGCGGTCCTGATGTCGCACGTCGAGGTCAACGGCACGGTCGAGTCGATCTTCACCGGCTGGAAGTTCGTCCCGCGCGAGGACCTCGTGCACTCGGGCTACCGCTTCATCGACCGGGAGACGGAGAAGGGTGGCTAGACGCGCGGTGATCCTCGGCCTCGGCAACGTCCTCCTGCAGGACGACGGGGTCGGCGTGCACGCGGTCGAGCTCCTGCGCGAGGACTACGCGCTCCCCGACGACCTCGAGGTCCTGGACGGCGGCACGCTCGGGATGGCGCTCCTTCCGCGGCTCGCCGGCATCGACACGGCGATCCTCGTCGATGCCGTGCGTTCCGACGCCCCGCCCGGGACCCTCGTGCACCTCGAGGGCGACGAAGTCGGTCCGGCCGTGCAATCGCGCCTCTCGCCGCACCAGATCGGCGTCGCGGACCTCCTCGACGGGCTGCGTTGGCTCGGCGCGATGCCGCGCCGGCTCTGCCTCCTCGGCCTCGTGCCCGAGCGGATGGAGCTAGGGCTCGACCTCTCGCCCGTAGTCGAGCGAAACCTCGGGAGCCTCGTGGACGCGGTAGCTCTGGAGGCGCGGAGCCTGGGCCACGACCTCGTGCGGAGGCCGTCGTGATCACCGGCGCTCCGGTCGCGCGGCGTCCCGCGCGCGGACCTGCGCCGCGCCCGATCCCCGTCCGTCGGCCCTTCGCGCGCCCCGTGCTCGCCTGCGGCGCGCACTTCAAGAATGCCGTCTGCCTCGGGATCGGCGGGTCGGCGTGGCTCGGCCCCAACGTAGGCGACCTCGAGACGCTGGATTCCTGCGAGGCGTTCGAGCGATCCGTCGAGGACCTCGAGCGCTTCGTGGGCGTCAGGGCCGAGGTCGTCGCGCACGATCTCCACCCGGACTACTTCTCCACGCAGTACGCGATGCGCCGGGACGGCGTCCAGCGGATCGGCGTCCAGCACCACCACGCGCACGTCGCGAGCGCAATCGCCGAGCACGGGATCGAGGGGGCGGTCCTCGGGATCGCGTACGACGGCACGGGACTCGGCACGGACGGGACGGCTTGGGGGGGCGAGATCCTGCGCGCGGACCGCGGGAGCTTCGACCGCCTGGCGACGCTGCGCCCGATCCCGCTCGCAGGCGGGGACCAGGCGATCCGCGAGCCATGGAGGATCGCGCTCGCGCTCCTCGACGACGCCTTCGCCGGTGATCCTCCGCTCGACCGGATCCCGCTCTTCCGTGGAGTCCGGCCCGACCGGATCGCCGCCGTGCGGGGCATCGTCGCCGCGGGCGTGCGCTCGCCCCTGGCGCACGGCATGGGCCGGTACTTCGACGCGCTCGGAGCCCTTGTCCTCGGGATCGCGGTCTCGACCCGCGCGGGGGAGGTGGCGACGCGCTGGAACCTCGCCGCCGATCCGCGCGAGCGCGGAATCTACCCGTTCGCGATCGACCGCGATGGTGGCTCAGCCGAGATCGACTTCCGGCCGCTCGTGCGCGCCGTGGTCGACGAGCTCGTCCGGGGCATCGCGCCGGCCTCGATCTCCGCCCGTTTCCACGACACGGTCGCGGCGGCGACGGCGCTCGCAGTCGGGGACGCGATGCGCCTCACCGGGCCGCTGCCCGTCGTCCTGACCGGCGGCTGCTTCCAGAACGCGCTGCTCGCCGAGCGCATCCGCGCCTGTCTCGCTTCGCGGTGCCCCGTGTTCCTGCACCGCGAAGTCCCTCCGGGCGACGGCGGCCTCGCGCTCGGGCAGGCGGTCGTCGCGGACACCCTCGCGAGGAGGTCCTGATGTGTCTGGGAGTTCCCGGCCGGGTGATCGAGGTCCGCGAGGGGATCGCCACCGTCGACTTCTGGGGAGTCCGGCGCCCGGTCCGCCTCGACGTCGTCGACCAGCCGGTCGGGCCCGGCGACTGGGTCTTGAATCACGTCGGCTTCGCGATCCGCAGGATCCCCGAGGAGGAGATCGGCGAGACGCTCGCGCTCTACGAGACGCTCCTCTCCGAAGCCTCCGCGGAGGACTCCATGGCCCGCGACGTGCGCGCCGAGATCGCCGCGGCGGGCGCCACAGCGGGAGACGGAAGCACGGGATGAACTCCCTCGATCAGAAGGAGCTCTCCCGCCCGCTCCAGTTCCGGGACCCGGTGCGGGCGAAGGGCCTCCTCGGCCGCCTGCACCGCCTTGCGTCGCCCGACGCGGGGCCGCGCGTCTCGGTCATGCACGTCTGCGGCAGCCACGAGCAGGCGATCGCGCGCTTCGGCCTCCGCTCCGTCCTGCCCGAGGGGCTCGACGTGATCATGGGTCCGGGTTGTCCGGTGTGCGTGACCGACATGCCGGAGGTCGACGAGGCGGTCGTGCTCGCGCGGCAGGGTTTCCGGATCGCGACGTACGGCGACATGCTCCGCGTGCCCGGCACGGCGATCTCCCTCGCCGACGCGCAGGCCGAGGGTGCGAAGGTCGACGTCGTCTACAGCGTCTCGCAGGCGGTCGAGCTCGCCCGGAGCTCCACGGACGAGGTCGTGTTCTTCGCCTCGGGCTTCGAGACGACCGCGGTCGCGACTGCGGCGGTGCTCCTCGCCGGACCGCCCGCGAACTTCTCGGTGCTCTCGGCCCACAAGTACATCCCGCCGGTGATGGAGATCGTGGCCGAGATGCCCTCGACGCGCGTCCAGGGGTTCCTCGCGGCCGGCCACGCCGCCACGATCACGGGCTTCGGCATCTTCGAGCCGTTCGTCGAGCGCCACGGGCTGCCGGTCGTCGTCGCCGGGTTCGAGCCGCTCGACATCCTGGCCGGCCTCGCGAAGCTCGTCGAGCTCGTCCGCGCCGGCCGCGCGACCGTCGCCAACATGTACCCGCGCTGCGTCACGCGCGAGGGCAATCGGCCGGCGCAGGAGCGTCTCTGGCGCGTGTTCCGGCCCGTCGGCGGCCGCTGGCGCGGGATCGCGCACGTGCCGAACGGCAACCTGCGTCTCCGGGACGAGTTCGCGCACGTCGACGCGCGGCGGCGGTTCGAGATCGACCTCGCCAGCCTCTGGGACGAGGTTCCCTCGCCTCTCGCGGAGGCGTGCGTGTGCGGGAACATCATGGCCGGGCTCTCCCGGCCGACGGACTGCCGGCTCTTCGGCAGCGAGTGCGTTCCCGAGCGGCCGGTCGGCGCGTGCATGGTCTCGACCGAGGGCTCGTGCCGGATCTGGCACGAGTACGGCGGCCATCCGGACCTCGGAGGTGCGCCGTGACCACGAGGCACCTGCTGGACGAGCGGATCGCGTTGAAGCACGGCTCCGGTGGACGCGCGATGCGCGCACTGATCGAGTCCGTGTTCGTCGACGGCTCCGCGCCCGCGTCGCCGGAGGAGGTCGGCCTCGCGGCGATGGACGACGGCGCCGCGCTCTGGCTGGGCGACCGCTGGCTCGTCGTGACCACGGACTCCCACGTCGTGCACCCGCGCTTCTTCCCGGGCGGCGACATCGGGAGGCTCGCCGTCTCGGGCACGGTCAACGACCTCTCGATGATGGGAGCCACCGAGGTGCTGGCCTTGACCTGCGGGGTGATCCTCGAGGAGGGGTTCGGGCTCCAGGAGCTCGAGCGGATCCAGGCCTCGGCCGAGGCGACCTGCCGCGAAGCGGGCACGCGCATCGTCACCGGCGACACGAAGGTCATGGGCCGCGGCGAGCTCGACGGGATCGCCATCAACACCACCGGAGTCGCCTTGACGAGCCGCGTGGTGCGCGACTGCACGCTCCGGCCCGGCGACCGGATCCTCGTGACCGGGACGGTCGGCGACCACGGCTTCTCGATCCTCGCGGCGCGCAAGGGGATCGACCTCGGCGCGAGCCTCCGCTCGGACGTCGCGCCGATCAACGGGCTCGTCCGCGCGGCCCTCGAGGCGGCCGGCGAGGGGATCACGGCGATGAAGGACCCGACGCGAGGAGGCCTCGCCAGCGCTCTCCACGAGATGGCGGCGAAGAGCCGGGTCGGGATCGTCCTCGACGAGGGCGCGGTCCCGGTCGGCGAAACGGTCCGCGCGGCCGCCGAGCTCCTCGGCATCGACCCGCTGCACGTCGCCAACGAGGGCAAGGCCGTGATCGGCGTCCGGCCGGAGGCGGCCGCGTGCGTGCTCCCGGCGCTGCGCGCGCATCCGCTCGGGCGGGAGGCCGCGATCGTGGGGACGTGCACCGCCGAGCGTCCCGGCACCGTCATCCTCGACACCGGCTTCGGGCGCAGGATCCTCGGGGAGATCGAGGGCGATCCGCTGCCCCGCATCTGCTGAGGCACGCACGATGACCGAAGCGAGTCCCATCCGGATCGAGCGCGAGGGCGCGGTCGGAATCCTCTCGATCGACCGGCCCGCGCGCTTCAACTCGCTCGACGTCGAGACCGCTCGCGACCTGCGCAAGGCGGGTCTGCAGCTCGCGCGCGACGAGTCCGTCCGCTGCGTGATCCTGCGCGGCGCCCCGGGCGTCTTCTGCAGCGGCGCGGACCTGAAGTACATCCGCGCCGGCGGCGACAAGGACGATCTCGGCTACCTCCAGCCGGAAACTTGCAAGACCCCGGAAGGGTACGGCGAGGTGTTCAAGCAGATCCTGGAGTACCTCCACAGCGCGATCTCGGAGATCCGCCGCGCGCCGAAGCCCTGGATCGCGGCCGTGGACGGGATCGCCGCCGCAGGCGGGTTCGGACTGGCGATGTCCTGCGACCTGGTCCTCGCGAGCGAGCGCGCGACCTTCGAGTGGGCCTACGCGCGCACCGGCCTCACCGGAGCGGAGAGTTCCACGTTCCTCCTGCCGCGCCTCGTCGGCCTGCGGCGCGCGATGGAGCTCGTGCTCCTGAACCCGCGCCTCACGGCCGCGCAGGCCCGCGACGCCGGGCTCGTGACCTCCGTGCACCCGGTCGAGGGATTCGACGAACGCGCCCTCGATCTCGCGCGCCGCCTCGCCGAGGGACCGACGCGCGCGTTCGGGGTCGCGAAGGGCCTCCTGAACCGGGCCGCTGGTGTCGACCGGCTCGACCACCACCTCGACCAGGAGCTCGAAGAGCTCCGCCGGATCGCCGGCACGGAGGACTTCGCCGAGGGCCTCGCGGCGTTTTTCGAGAAGCGCCCGGCGCGCTTCCAGGGAGTCTGAGGTGCACGAGCTCACGATCGTCCAGGCGCTCGTCGAGGAGGTCGACCGTGCGGCCGCCCTTCGCGGAGCGACGTCGGTCGGGAGGATCCACGTGAGCCTCGGCGAGCTCTCGGGTGTCGAGCCGTCGCTTTTCGCCTCGGCCTACGAGGCCTGGTGCGGGGGAACGGTCTGCTCGCACGCGGAGCTCGAGCTGCACGCCGTCGCGGCCCGCTGGGCCTGCCCGCGCTGCGGGCTCTCTCGCCCGCCGGGCGAGCTGCTTTCGTGCCCGGAGTGCGGCGTGCCGACCCAGCTCGTCGCAGGCGACGAGATCGTCCTCGAGCGCATCGAGATGGAGGTGCCGTGATGTGCGAGTCCTGCGGCTGCGGCGACGAGCGCCTCGTGCCCGTCGAGGTTCACCAGAGGATTCTCCGCGGGAACGACCTCCGCGCGGCGCACAACCGCGAGCACTTCCGGGAGACGGGAGTGCTCGCGATCAACGTCATGGGCTCGCCCGGGTCGGGGAAGACGGCCGTCCTCGAGGCGACGGCGTGTCGTCTCGCTCCTCATCTGCGGATCGCCGCCATCAGCGGCGATCTCGCCACCGATCGCGACGCCGAGCGCCTGCGCGCGGCGGGGATCCCGTCCGTCGGGATCACGACGGGCTCGGCCTGCCACCTCGACGCGGACCTCGTGCACGAGGCCCTGCACGGGTCGGGCCTGCACGGGACGGAATGGGAGGAGCTCGACTTGCTTTTCGTCGAGAACGTGGGGAACCTCGTGTGCCCGGCGGTCTTCGACCTCGGCCAGGAAGCGAACGTGGTCGTGCTCTCGGTGACGGAGGGCGACGACAAGCCGCTCAAGTACCCGGTCATGTTCCGCAAGGCGGATCTCGTGCTGGTGACGAAGATCGATCTCCTGCCCCACCTCCCCGAGGTGCGGATCGAGACGATCCGGGAGAACCTCGCCCGGGTGATGCCCGGCGCGCGGGCGATCCCGCTCTCGGCGCGCGCAGGGGCAGGCCTCGAGGAGTGGATCGCATGGCTCGAGGAGCGGCTCGACCGGCTGCGCACCTCCGCCGCGGCGGAGGCGGCGCTGTGAGCGATCCGCTGTTCGCCGCGCTCCTCGGAGCCGCCGGGACGGTCGGATCGCTGCACTCGGTGGCGCCCGACCACTGGGCCCCGTTCGTGGCGATCGCCCGGGCTCAGCACTGGTCGAGAGGCCGCACGGCCCGGACGACGATCCTGTGCGGGTTCGGGCACGTGACCGCATCGGTCGTGCTCGGCCTGGTCGCGCTCTACCTCGGGCTCGAGGCGCTCCAGGCGTTCGGGCGGAGGATGGAATCCGTGGCCGGCCTCCTCTTGATCGGATTCGGGATCGCCTACGCGATTTGGGGGCTCCGTCGCAGCGTCGCCGGCAGGCTGCACGGCCACTCCCACGCGCACTACGACCACGTCCACGATGCGCAGCGAAGGACGTCTCTCACGCTCTTCCTGCTCTTCTCGGCCGATCCGTGCGTGGCCGTCATGCCGCTGATGTTCGCCGCGGCCCCGCTCGGCACGCTGAAGACGCTCGCCGTCGTTCTCGCCTACGAGGCCAGCACGATCGGGACGATGGTCCTGCTGGTGCTGCCCGCGCACGCCGGAGCGCAGCGTCTGCGATCGCCCCGGCTCGATCGCTTCAGCGACGTGATCGCGGGGGCGGCGATCGTCGTGGTGGGCCTGGTCGTCGCCGGACTGGGGCTGTAGGCCGGCGGCCGGGTCGCGGATGCGCACATTGGAGTGGGCGAATACGCCGATCGAGGTACGGCGCAGCTCGCTCGCGGCTCGTAGCTTGTTGACCACGTCCGCCGGACGCGGTGCCTGGAACACAACGAACACGGTTCAAGAAAGGAAATGAACATGTCCATCACGACGGGATTGAGCGACAGCGAGATCCTGAGCAGGGTCCGCACGGAACTGAGTTGGAATCCACGCGTCGATGCAACCGAGATCACGACGAAAGTGAAGAACGGCATCGTCACCCTGACAGGCTTCGTCGATACCTACGCCAAGAAGATCGCTTCCCTCGAGGCGATCCATCAGATCTCCGGAGTTCTCGACGTCGCGGACGAGATCGAGGTTCGCGTCCCCGTCCGGGCGAAGGCCGACCAGGAGATCGCGCAGGCCGTCCGCTCTGCGTTGATCTGGGACGTGTACGTCCCCGATGAGCGCATCAAGTCAACCGTATCGGGCGGCTGGGTCACTCTCGAAGGAAGTGTCGACCGATGGCAGCAGCGCGAGGACGCTGCGCGCTGCGTCGAACGGCTGAGCGGGGTTCGCGGCGTGACGAACCAGATCGAATTCAAGCCTCCCGCGGTCGCCGCAGCCGAGATTCGTACCTCCATCGAGGACGCGCTCACGCGCCGCGCCGAACGCGAGGCCAGGCACCTCACGATCGACGTTCACGATGGCATCGTCACGCTCAAGGGAACCGTGGACTCCTGGGCCGAGAAGAACGCGGTCGAGCGTCTCGCCTACTACACCCCGGGCGTCAAGCGCGTGATGGACGAGATCACCATCGATCCCTACTCTTGAATCCGGCGATCCGGGCCATGGGCTCGAGCACCATGGCCGATGCCGTGCCGCTCCCCCGCTCTAGCCAAGCGGAAGGGGTATCGTGACCACAGCTTGGCCGAGCACGGTCTACGCGTTCGTGTCGAGCGCTGACTCCCAGGTGGCGAGCGGGGCCGGGGACGGCGGAGAAGGCAGCCTCCACTCGAGCCCTTCCGAGTTCCATGGGTTGGCCTCGGCAGAACGCCCCCAGAAGAACGACCAGGTGAGGTAGAGGGCGGGGATGGCCAAGCCTGCGAACAGGATGGTCGTGCCGGCGGAGGAGAGGACCTCGAGTGCCTGGAACTCGGCAGGATAGGAGTGTAGCCGGGTAGGTTCGCCAAAGTATCCCAGGAAGTAGCGCGGGAGAAACGTGAGATTGAAGCCGATCAGGATCACCACGGCCACGAACTTCGCGATCGCCTCGGGATAGTGCCTCCCGGTGATCTTCGGCCACCAAAAGTGCAGGCCGGCGATGAAGGCTGTGATGACGCCGCCGGCGATGAAGAGGTGGAAGTAGGCAGTCTCGTAGCTCGTGCTGTGCAGCTGGACACTCAGCGGGGGAAGGGCCAGGGGCATGCCGCTGACGCCGCCGATCGTGAACAGGGCAGCGAACACCAAGGAGTAGATCATCGGAGACGTCCAGCGAACCGGGCCCCGGTACAGCATCGCGAGCCAATGCATGACGATGGCCACACAGGGCACGGCGACGAGGAGCGCGAACAGCGAGGACACGGTCAGCAGATACGGGCTCAAATCCCTGGGGAAGAGATGGGGCCCACTGGACAGGGTGCCGAACACGGCGATGGCCAGCACACAGGAGATCACGAAGCGCGGTCGCCGAGTCACGTTTCCGGTGAACGTCGTCAAGATCTCCGTGATGATGCCGACAGCACAGACCAGGGGTGCGTGGAGTGCCGGGAGCACATACATCCAGAACAGCTTGCGGTAGAGCAGGGCTTCGGAAGGGTCGATGTGTGGCCCCCGCACGAGGGTCGGGCTCCGCAGGAGCACGAGGATCGCCGACACGAAGAACGGTGTGGCGAGCACGGTCATCATCGCCCCCGTGTATTGCGTGGTGACGAATACGCGCAGTCTCGCCCCGTGGGCGGAGAAGCCGCCGTTGCGATGCACGGTGGCCAGGATGTTCACCCCCATCAGGGCCGAGGAGAGAACGCTCAAGAGTGCCCCGAGGGCAGGTTCGGCAACCTCGCTCTTGGATGACAAGGCGCTCGCCGGGGTGGCGAGAGACCAGCCCGTGTCCACCCCGCCGTGGATGGCCGACCACGTCAAGAGCAGCCCGCCCGCGGTGAACAGGTACCAGCCCAGGAGGTTCGCCCGAGGGAAGGCGAGATTGCGGGCTCCGAGGGCGATCGGGACGAGGAAGTTGCCGAGCACGGAGGACAGCGCGGGCAGCAGGAAGAAGAACACGGCAAAAAGGCCGTGGAGCGTGAAGATGCGGCCGAAGGTCTCCGGCTGGAGCAGAGTTCCTTCGGGGCTCAGGGCCTCGACGCGCAGGACCAGGGCATTGGCGACTGCGAAAAGGAAGCAGACCGAGATGGTGATCAGGTACAGGATCGCGATTCGCTTGTGATCGCTGGTGAACAGCCACGACCACGCGCCGTGCCGAAAGGAGAGGTAGCTCTCGGGGCTGGATCCTGAGTCCGACGCCATCACTTCGCCTCGGGTGCAGCCGTGCCGGGAAGGGACTTCAGGTAGGCCGCGATCTGGGAGATCTGGTTCTCGTTGAGCTGGCCCTTGAAGGAGGACATCGAGGGCTGAAAGCCCTTCACGATCTTCGCATTCGGCTCGAAGATGGATTCGCGTACGTAGGCTTCGTCGAAGAGCACCTTGGATCCATTGGCAAGCTCCACATCCTTGCCGAACGCTCCCTCGAGGGCCGGGCCCGTGCCGCCTCCACCCGCCTTGTGACAGCTGTCGCACCGGAACGCCGTGAACAGCATCTTTCCGGCTTCCTCGGGGGGCAGGTCGGCGGCGTCGCCGTTGACCCAGCGCTCGAAGGCGATGGGGTCGAGCACGTGGATCGTGCCGGTCATGGTGGAATGGCCTGGACCGCAATATTCGCCGCAGAAGAAGCGGAAGGTTCCTGTCCGGGTCGCACGGAACCACACCTCCGTCTCCCGGCCCGGAAGGACGTCTTGCCGGAGGCGGAAGGCGGGCACGGCGAAGGTGTGCAAGACGTCCTCCGAGGTGAGGTGCAAGACGACGGGCACCTCGACGGGCACGTGGAGATCGCCGACCTCGGTAGAACCCTGCTCGTGGCGGAAGAACCAGAGCCATTGGCGTCCGACGCCACGAACCCGGATGCTCGCCGGCGGTGCCACCGCATGTGCGGCCTGGAGGCGGACGCTCAGGGAGAATGCCGTCAGGACGATCGTCGAGGGTGCGACGATCCAAAGCGCCGTGATCCAGCGGAGGGGTCGGTCGAGCAGGACCCAGGGCCCTCGCGCCTCCGGAGCTCGACGCAGGCTCGCGAGCAGGACGATCGCGAAGAACCCGATGACGAACAGGACGCCCGTTCCGATCAGGAAGAGCAGCAGAAGATCGACCCCACGAGCGATCTCGGATGCTTCCGGAGGCAGCAGGGAAAGGTCCTCGTTCACATTCGCCTCCGGCACGATCGAGCTGCTTCAACGGTCACGAGACCGGGGCCGAACCTCCCACCCTGACGTCCGAGCATCATTGCTTCTTGGCCCCGTCGGGCGCTTCCTCGCGTGCCGGCAATCCACGCGCGAGCAGCAGCTGCATTCCGACCTCGATCGGAACATGGGCGATCCCCTTCTCACGATCGATCCACCCGAAGCCATGGAGTCGGCTCTCCATGTCTCGACGGTACTCTCCCAGGGTGAGACCCTGTGCGGGGAAGGAATCCTCGGGGAACGCGGTCACGGGCGCTTCCGGAGTGGAGACCATCCGCGTCGCGACCCAGGCGATCGCCGCAGGAACGATGGCCAGTCCGATGACGCCGATCACGATGGGCAGAATCAGGCCGAGGCCACCCTGGTCGGCGGGCTGACGTCGAATTTCGTCGGGGCTCATCTCGGTCACGCCGGAAGACCCGCGAGCTGGGTTTCGGAGTCGGAGGGGGAGGCTTGGAGTCGATCGAGCTCGCGCAAGAACGGCCAGGACCAGAAGAGCAGCAAGGAGAGAGGCAGGGTGAAGTCCATCCAGTGGAGCCGGAAATCATCGGGCTGGAAGGAGGGGACGATCAGCCACAGCACTTCCGGGAACCGAGCGGCGAAGAGGATGGCGCACACCGCGGCCAGGTAGCGCCCTCGCCGCTTGACCTTGCGCATGAGCAGCAGGACGAACGGCAGCAAGAAATGGAACACCACCAGCACGAGTGCGAGCCGGCGCCACCCCGGACCCAATCGGCTGGTGTACCAAGTGACCTCCTCGGGAAGGTTCGCCGACCAGATGATCAGCAACTGGGAGAAGTTCAGGTAGGCCCAGATCATGACGGCGGCGAAGAGCAGCGTCCCGAGGTCGATGGCGATGGCCGGCGTGAGCTCCTGGCGAGGATGGCGCCGGTCGAGGAGGAGCCGCACGAGGATCGCCAGGGGCAGCGCCGAGAGCGTCTGCCCGACGATGAGCAGCAGCCCGTACACCGAGGAGCACCAGCTCCCGCGCAGGGACATTCCCCAGTCCACCGCGGCGAAGGTCATCGTCAGGAAATAGACCATGAGCCCGAGGCCGGCGAAGCCGGCGGTGCGGCGCGGCCGGTGCGACGAGGAGGAACTGTGCCTCGTGATGGACCGTGCCAGCCAGATCCAGGCGATGAAGTACAGCAGCGCGCGGGCGATGAAGAAGGAGCGCTGGAAGTACAACGCCTCGTGCGCCGTGAGGTGGGTTCCAGGGATGGCCCCCTCGGCAACCGGGAAGACCTTCCCGAAGCCGGCGAGCAAGGGCAGGAACAGGAGGGAGACATAGGGCAGCGTTCGCGCCGACGCGGTGAGGACATCGTTCAGCTCCTCCCCCCAGCGGCCGGAGGTGAGCCGATGGAGAAGGAGCAATGCCAGCGAGCCCGCGGCGGGGGCCAGCACATAGAGGAAAGCCACCAGGTAGGAGCGCTCGAACTGGATCGGATCCTGTGCCCGACCTGCCAAGGCGGGAAGCGCCAGGACACTTGCGAGGACGAGCGAGACGTTCGCAAGCTTGCGAAGCGACGGGGCCGTTCGGGGGAGGGAAGGCTTCATCGCAAGGAGGAGAGCTGCCCGCGCAGGCTCTCCGGAAGCTCGTCGACCGAGGCGTACTGGCTGGTCTGCAGCGCACGAATGTAGGCGACGATGGCCCAGCGATCGCGCGGGTCGATCCGGTCCGAATAGTCGGCCATCGCCCCGAAGCCGTCGGTGATCACCGCGTAGAAGTGGCCCAGTGGCGCGGTTCGGAGGCGTTCCGCGTGCAGGGAGGCGGGCTGGATGTATCCGTGGCCGACGACCATGCCTTTCCCGTATCCATCGTGGCCATGGCAGATGGCGCAGTAGATGTCGAAGCGTTCCCGGCCGCGCTCGAGCACGCTGAGGGTCACCGGGAAAGGGAATCGCTCCGCCGGCTTTCCGCCTTCCGTTCCCTTGAACAGGAGCTCGTCGAGCTCGAGCCGCCCGCGCGCGACGGTGCCTGCTACGGTCGGCCTCATCGCCCGCTCGTCCGCGAAGAACTCGCTCCGTCCGAAGGGTTTGATCCGCGGCTGGTCGTACATGTCCCTGCGGCACGAGGGCAGCCACGCCAGAGCCGCGACGCCCAGCAGGCAACCGGCCAGGATCTGCACAGGGTCTGCATGCCGTCGCGGGGATAGGAGGACCATGGCGACCTCAGAAGGGAACGTCCGCGACTTGCAGCGAGGTCTGTTCCTGGAGAAACCGACGCGTCGTGACCGGGTCGAAGTGCGGGTCCTTCGAGCGCAAAAGAAGGAAGAACCGGTTGCGACTCGCCAGCTCGAAAATGGGGACGTTGAAGACCGGGTGATAGGGCTGCGGCAAGCCGTTGAGGACGAACATCCCGAAGACGGCGGCGAGGGCCGCGAAAAGGATCGTCAGCTCGAAGGCGACGACCACGAAGGCCGGCCAGCTGGCGGCCGGCTTCCCAGCCACGCGGATCGGGTAGGCGACGACGGAGGCATAGTATTGGAGAGCGAAACCGGTCAGGGCGCCGAGCGCGCCGCCCACGAGCACGATGGCGGGCAGATGGCTCTTGTGGCCGAGCTCGTGAGAGATCTCCTCGACGGGGTGGGGCGTGTAGGCCTCGATCTGGACAAAGCCCGCCGCGCGCGCGGCCCGCACGGCCCGCAGCAGATCTTCGGCATTCTGGAGCTCAGCCATCATCCCGTAGAGCCGGCTCGTCGGTTGCGGACCTGCCGAGCTCATGTCTCGAGCTCCCTGGTCGATGCCGCGTCCGCCTGCCTGGCCGGCCGCGCGAGCGCACGCATCTCGAAGATCGAGATGACGGGCAGGAATCGAATGAACAGGAACAGGAGGGTCACGAAGAGCCCGATGGTTCCGAGGTAGGTGGCCCAGTCCCAGAAGGTGGGGCTGTACATCTTCCAGGAAGAGGGGAGGAAATCCCTGTGCAGGCTGATGACGACGATGACGAAGCGCTCCAGCCACATCCCGATGTTCACGACCAACGCGATGGCGAAGAGCAGTCTCACGTTGCGCCGGACGCTGGGAAACCACAGGAGCTGGGTCACCCCGACATTGCAGAGGATCAGCGACCAATAGGCGGGGGCGTAGGGTCCGGTCATCCTGTTTCGAATCAGGAACTCTTCGAACTGGTTGCTCCCGAACCAGGCCATGAACGTCTCGATCAGATAGCCGTAGGCGACGATCAGACCTGTGGCCAACATCACCTTGGCCATGTTGTCGATGTGACGCAGGGTGATGAAGTCCTCCAGGGCGTAGATGCTGCGGATCGGGATCGCCAGCGTCAGGACCATCGCAAACCCCGAGAAGACGGCGCCAGCGACGAAGTAGGGCGGGAAGATCGTCGTATGCCAGCCGGGCAAGATGGACACGGCAAAGTCGAAGGCGATGACCGAGTGCACCGAGATCACGAGCGGAGTGGCAAGGCCCGCCAGCAGGAGATAGGCGGTCTCGTATCGATCCCAGTGATCCGTGGAGCCCCGCCAGCCGAGCGAGAGCAACGCGTACACGGCCCGGCGGATCTTGCCGATGGACCGGTCTCTCAGGGTGGCGAGATCGGGCACGAGCCCCACGTACCAGAACAGCAGCGAGACCGTGGCGTAGGTCGTGACGGCGAAGACGTCCCAGACCAGCGGGCTCCGGAACTGGGGCCACAGACCCATGGGATTGGGATAGGGAAACAGCCAATACGCCAACCACGGCCTTCCGAGGTGGATCACGGGGAAGATCCCCGCGCAGACGACGGCGAACAGCGTCATGGCCTCGGCGAATCGATTGATCGACGTCCGCCAGTGCTGTTTGAGCAGGAGAAGGATGGCAGAGATCAGCGTTCCGGCGTGACCGATGCCGATCCACCAGACGAAGTTGATGATGGCGAAGCCCCAGGCCACCTGGTTGTTGATGCCCCAGATTCCGAGTCCCCGCAGGAACAGCCAGGTGACGGAGGTAAGGAGCAAGGCAACCAGCAAGAGGCCGATGGCGGTGCCGAGGTACCAGCCGCGCGAGGTCGGACGCGTGAGGACGATCGCGCTGATCTTGTCCGTGATCGTCGCTGCGTCGTGGCCCGGAGCGAGGATCGGGATCTCCTGCCCTCGTCCACCCTGCCCGGACATCGCGGCCATCAGGATTCCTTGATCAGCGGGTTGGGATGGATGACGCGAGTCAAGTAGGTCGTCCGCGGTTTCGTGCCGAGCTCCGCGAGCAGCCCGTAGCCGTGCCGCTGATTCCGAAGCCGGGATGCTTGGCTCTCGGGGTCGCCCACGTCCCCGAAGGTGATTGCCGAGGCGGGACAAACCTGCTGGCAAGCCGTCACGATCTCACCGTCCCGGATCGGCCGCCCCGCCAGCTCCGCTCGGATCCGCACCTCGTTGATGCGCTGGACGCAGTACGTGCACTTCTCCATGACGCCGCGGCTGCGGACGGTCACGTCCGGGTTGCGCAGCATCTTCAGCGAAGGCGTTTCAAGATCCGCATAGCTGTAGAAGTTGAATCGGCGGACCTTGTACGGGCAGTTGGCCTCGCAGTAGCGCGTCCCGACACAACGGTTGTAGACCATGTCGTTGAGGCCCTCGCTGCTGTGGACCGTCGCCCCCACGGGACAGACCAGCTCGCAGGGGGCGTTCTCGCAGTGCATGCAGGGGACCGGCTGGTGGCGGACATCCGGCGACAGACCCTTCTCCTCGAAGTAGCGGTCGATGCGGATCCAATGCATCTCCCGCCCGCGCTGGACTTCCTCCTTGCCGACCACGGGGATGTTGTTCTCGGCTTGACAGGCCACGACGCAGGCGCTGCATGCCGTGCACGTCGAAAGATCGATCACCATGCCCCACGCGTGTGCGCCTTGGACAGCCGGCGGATTCAAGCTCGCAAGAGCTTCCTCGGGAGCATGCTCCGACCCGCCTGCCGAGAGGAACCGCTCGAGCGTCGTCGTGCGCGCGAGGTCGCGGCCCTCCATGCTCTGGTGCGACTGCGTGCAGGCCAGGCTCTGGGAGCCGGCGCCGGGGCCGATCCGGACACCGGGAGTTCTCGAGGCTCCCTCGGCGGGGAGCAGGCGGAAGGCATCGAATCCGATCCCCGAGCCGATGCTTCCGGCCCGGCGCCGACCGTATCCCAGGTGCAAGGTCGCGCACCCGTCCGCGTGACCGGGAAGGATCCACACGGGCGCCGAGAGGGTGCGCACTGCGCCCTCGATCTCGACGAGCTCCTCGGCTCGGACGCCGAGGCGTTCCGCCGTGCTGGGAGAAAGGAGCACCGCGTTGCCCCAGGTCAGCTTGGTGAGCGGCTTGGGCAACTCCTGCAGCCAGGCATTGTTCGCATAGCGTCCGTCCCACACGGTCGGGTCAGGTCGCAGGACGAGCTCGATCATCTCCCCGTCCGCTCGGGTCTCCCTGGCAGCCTGCAACCGCTCTGCGAAACCCGGGGTGATCTGGACCTGTTTGGGCTTGAACGCCGTGTCGGGCAACCAACCATCGTGAAGTGCACGCTCCCACAACGTGTCGAAGTCGTTCGAGACGATGCTGTTCTTCCAGTAGTCCCGGACGATCTCGTGGGACGGGATGCCGACCCGGCCCGCAAGGGCGGATACCAGCTCGTGCGCGGTCCGGCCCTCGTAGAGCGGCGCGATCAGCGGTTGGATGATCGTGGTCGTCGCCTCGTACGCATTCGTGTCACTCCAGGACTCGAGGAAGTAGGCCGCAGGAACGTGCCAGTCGCAGAGCTCGGAGGTCTCGTCCTCGTAGAGCGAAAGGTGGGCCCGGAAGGGAACCCGGGCCAGGCCGTCGCTGAACCCGAACTCGGCTGGGGCGGCGTAGGCCGGATTGCCTTCGAGGATCACGAGCGCGGAGACCTCCCCCTTGTCCATGGCCGAGACCAGGTCGCGCAGGGACGCGCACTGGTCGATGGTCTCCATCTCGATGGGGTCGATGTAGTCGATCGTCTTGCCGACGTTCCCCAGGGCGGAGTTCATCGCGTGGGCGAGCGCCTGGATCGCGGGGGGCAGCAGCTCTCCTGCGACGATCACGCTGCGACCCGCGTGGGCCTTGAGGTCCTCGACCAAGGCCTGGATCCAAGAACGTTCCGCGGGCGAGGGACGACCCGGACCCGCGGGCCCGAGGTCCAAGCCCAGGGAGCTCGCGATCTCCCGGGCGGCGGCGGCGAGCCGGGAGGGCGCCAGGGGCAGGCGGTGGTCGGCCATCGCCCCGGTGGTCGTGAACGAGCTCTCGATCGCGTACAGCCTGGTCGTGACGGCGGGGGTCTCGTAGGGCCGTCGACGCGAGGTGAAGTCCCGGGAATGGCGCACCTGGGCGGGACCACTCCCCAGGAAGTCGCAATCGAGCGCCAGCACGATCTCGGCCTGATCGAAGCGCGGCAGCGGGACGGCGTCCTCCCCGAACGCCAGCTTCGCGCCGGAGGTGGCGTCGTTCCGGTTGATGGGCTCGTACTGGTGCCAGACGATGCCTGAGCGCTGGCTGCGCAGAGCCCAGATCTGGGAGGCGAGCGTGGGCGAGAGCACGGTCTCGGTCAGGATGCGCAGCCCCGATCCGTCGGCAGGCAATCCCTCGAGCGCATGCCTCAAGGCGCCGAGGAACGCGGGCCAGGAGTCGATCCGGCCGGCACGCTTGACGACCTGCGAGCGATCGGGATCGTACAAGCCCAGGATCGCGGCCTGGACCATGGCGTTGGTCGCCCCACGGCTGGCCGGGTGTTCGGGGTTGCCCTCGATCTTGGTCGGCCGCCCCATGTGACTCTCGACGAGGATGGGCTGGGCGCCCCCCGGGAACGGCATGGCCGTGGCATAGAAGAGCGGCTTGCCCGGGATCGTCCTCTCCGGGAAG
Source organism: Planctomycetota bacterium (assembly GCA_041488095.1). Classification (GTDB taxonomy): domain Bacteria; phylum Planctomycetota; class UBA1135; order UBA1135; genus DASYPQ01. The sequence continues at coordinate 35,136 of JBGPOP010000014.1, read as the reverse complement.
CGAGCGTACGGGTAGATGCGCTCGGTGGGCTGTCGAGTGCAGGCGCCGAGCCCTCCCAGCGCCAGGGATGCTCCCATCAGGCGCAGGAACTCCCGGCGTTCGACCGCGTCCCGAGGATCGATGTTCATGGATTCGCTCATTGGTGGCAGACCGAGCAGTCCTCGAGCCCGGCCTTGTCGATCGAGAGCTGGCCGAGGAGCTTCGCTCCCTGTTCTTCCTGATCATCCGGCGCACGCCAGGTGAGGTCGAACACGCGATCCCGCGGACGGAGTACGCTCTCGGGGTGCCGATGGCAGGCGAGGCACCACTCCATGTGGAGCGTCGACCCCTGAGCGACCAGGGGCATCTGATCAACCCGGCCGTGGCATGTGGAGCAGCCCACTCCCTTGTTCACGTGGATCGAATGGTCGAAATGAACGAAGTCGGGCAGGTCGTGCACCCGGGTCCAGGCGATCGAGCGGTCCTTCTCGTAGCTCGACCGCACCGGCTCGAGGACCGGGCTGCGCGAGTAGATCTGGGAATGGCAGGCCATGCAGGCCTTGGTCGAGGGGATGCCGGCGGAGGCGGACGTCTCCACCGTGGAATGGCAGTAGCGACAGTCCATCCCGAGCACACCCACATGGGTCTCGTGGCTGTAGGGCACGGGCTGCGGACGTTGGAAGCCCGCGCGCGAGACGTACGGCGAGCGCAGGATCTCCACCCAGACCCAGCCGGTTCCCGCCACGCCCAGGACGCTTCCCAGGATCGCCAAGCGGAACACGGTGTTGATGACTCGGGGAAACGCCTGCGCCATCTTGGTTCGCCGGCATCACACCCTTGCGCAGCCACCCTTGACAAGGGGAAATTGGTTCGGCATGACTAGGAGGTCGAATGCGCTGTGGGCTCCGTTCTCGCAGAGGGTCTGATCCGGATTCCGCCCGCTGCGCTGTGTGCGGCGGGGATGCGCGCACAATTGCGTAGAGCGACCGCCGGTGCACAGCCTTACCGTCCTGCCCTGAGCACAGGGCGTTCTTGGGCTGGGACGATCCGACGATGGAACAATCGAGACCGATGCTGATCCTGGTACTGATCCTGCTTTCCGCGGGCTCGAGGGCTCCGATCGCCGATTCGCAGGCCTCGGACTGGGTGGCTCCACCGCGTGAGGCGAGGAAGCCGAACCCGCTGCCCGACGATGCGGCCACCGTCGACAAGGGAAGGGCGGTGTTCATGGCCCAATGCCTTTCGTGCCACGGTGAGACCGGCGTGGGCAATGGTCCTGCAGCGAAGGACCTCGCGAAGCATCCGGGTGACCTCACGAGCCGTGGCGTCCAAGATCAGCCCGATGGCGCCCTCTTCTGGAAGGTCTCGACAGGGCGGGCCCCGATGACGGCCTTCCAGGGCACGTTGAGCGCCGAGGAGCGGTGGCAAGTCATTCGCTACGTCCGGACCTTTGGAAAGGCCTCGATACCCGTCTCCTATCCAACGATCGATGCTCCTGAAGCGCTCCGGTCCTCCCTCACCGCCCTGTTCGATGCCTACGAGACCTGCCGCGCGTCCCTCGCCAAGGGGGACGACAAGGCTGCAGCCGCGGCCTATCCGGGCATCCAGAGCGCCGTCGAGCAGATGCACAAGGTGGTCCTGGAGGGTGCGCCCCCGCAGCTCGGCTCGGCGTGGAAGGAAACCGTGGAGTCGGTCTCCAGCGTCGTGGACGGCCTGGGGAAGTCCGCCGAGCTGCCTGCGCGCCGCGCTGCCTTCCGGCTCGTGTCCACCAAGGCCGAGACCGCCTGGCAGCAATTCGGCCACACGCGCAAGGACCCGCTGTACGTGTTCCAGTCCGCCGACGGCGCGGTCTGGGTCCAGGCCGATCGCTCGCCCACCGATCCCTACGGCCAGGCGAAAGACGCGGCAGAGGTGAAGCCGAACAAGGCGCTCGCGGCGATGCGCCCCAAGGAGCAGGGAGCCGAGCAGAGGAATCCAAAGGAGGCTCGTTGATCATGAGTGGACGTGCAAGGGTATTTGGCTGTGTGCTCGCAGTCTGCATGGGTTCGTTCGCCAGCGGTCAGGAGGTGCAACCGGCGAAGGAGACGAACCAGGAGCTGCAGGCACGGTTGGCGAAGGTCGAGAAGGAGATGCAGGAATTGCGCGCCAAGCAGGAGCAGCAGCAGAGCGCATCGGGCGAGGACATCGACTCCCTCGAGAAGCGCCTGGCCGAGCTGCAGGGCCAGGCCTCCGGTTCCAAGCCGGGCAAGCGCCGTTTCATGGTCACAGGCTTCGCGTTCGGTTCTTTCGAGAACGTGAGGGGCGCGGACTCGACCTTCAACGCCGGGTTCAACCCCATCTTCCTGTATTCGCCTTCGGACCGCGTCCTCGTGGAAGGCCAGGCGGAATTCGAGCTGGAGGACAGCGAGACCGTGACGAAGCTGGAGTACATCCAGCTCTCGTATCTCCTGAACGATCACATGACCCTCGGGGTCGGCAAGTTCCTGAACCCCGCCAATTTCTGGAAGGAGAGGTTGCATCCGAACTGGATCAACAAGCTCCCGGACGAGCCTATCGCCTTCGATCAGGACGCGATCCTGTCCGAGTCCCAGGTGGGGGTCCAGGTGCACGGGGTCTTCCCCGTAGCCTCCAGCAAGATGGAATACTCGGTCTTCGTCTCGAACGGCGGGTCCCTCGTGACGGACGATCCCGGAGCCTACGGGACGATGCAATTCGACAACTACACGGACACGCACAACAGCAAGGATGTCGGCGGAAGGCTGGGCTACTTCGTGCTTCCGGAGCTGGAGATCGGCTACGCGCTCGAGTACGACGCGAACGTGACGCCTAGCAGCAGCGACAGCGGGGATGCCAAGGCGGTGATCCAGTCCGTCGACGTGAACTTCACCCGGACCTTGACTGGAGGAAGGCTCGACGTGCGGGGCCAGTGGTCCTTCGCCAGCCTCGGGAACGTGGTATTCGATCCGACCGGGGCAGGAGGGTTCGGCCCGGTCTCGCTGGACAACTCACGCGACGGAGGCTACCTGCAGGCGGCCTATCGACCCTCCAACTCCAAGAGCGATCTCCTGAACAAGCTCGAGGGCGTCGTGCGCTACGACGCGATCAATCTCCCGTCCGGAGCTCCCGAAGGCGTCGACGAGTCGCGCGTGACCTTGGGTCTCGACTACTGGAGCGCGGCGAACTCCGTCTTCAAGCTCGCCTACGAGATCGACGACAAGCACGGCGGCGTGGATTCGAATGCCGTTCTTTTCCAGTGGGCCGTGGGTCTGTGAATCGCGGAGGCAATCATGAGAATCAACAAGGGTATCGGGGGCTGGATGTCCTGCTTGTCCGGGCTCGCGGGCGGAGCCTCGCTCCTCCTCGCCAGTGCCTGCAGCAGCGAGGGCACCCGTCCGGCAAGCAGCGGTGCCAAGGCGTCGGGTTCGTCGCTCTGGTCCCAGAACTGTGCGCGCTGCCACAATGTCCGGGAGCCCGCCGATTTCAGCGATGGGGAGTGGGACCTGGCCGCACTCCACATGCGAGTCCGCGCCAACCTGACGGCCGAGGAATACACATCGATCCGCGACTTCCTCAAGGCGAGCAACTGAGGGGGTTTCGCGGCGGGTGAGGTCCGAGTACAGGCGTGAAGGCTCCCCGAGGCCCTCGGCCTTCCGATCCGCCAGACACACGCCAGCGCCGCTCGGGGCAGGCGCCGGCTACCACGGTGAGGTTCGACGTGGGTAGGCTGCCCTCAGCGTCATCCGCTTCGATGCCCTCTGCTCCGCCCGCGGAGACGACCGATGAGAAGAGCCTGGATCCTGGCCTTGCCAGCAGCCGCGTGCGTCGCGCCCGCACGGGACGGCGCCGCCGTGCGCGCCGACGCGAAGGTCGTCGCGCCCGCGCTGGCGGGCGCAGCCGCGCGCGCTGACGACCAGGACGCCGACCGGAAGATCGTCGCGGCGGCGGAGGGGGCGCTCGCGCTCGACCTCTTCGGAAGGCTTCCGGCCGAGGGCAACCTCTTCTACTCGCCGGAGAGCATCTCGGTCGCGCTCGGCATGACGGCCCTGGGGGCGAAGGGGAAGACGCTCGAGGCGTTCGAGAAGGTCCTCCACGTCCCGGCCGCCCTCGGCGCCGAACGCTTCCACGCCGCGCTCGGCGCGCGCCCCGCCGAGGAGGGGGAGGGCTTCGCCCTCCGCTCGGCGAATCGGCTGTTCGGCCAGAGAGGATTTCCCTTCGAGGCCGCGTTCAAGGACTCCGTGGCGAAGCGCTACGGCGGCGGCCTCGAGGAGGTCGATTTCAAGACCGATACGGACGGCGCTCGCGAGGCGATCAACGGCTGGGTCTCGAAGGAAACGGAGGAAAAGATCCCCGAGCTCCTCCAGCCCGGGACGCCGCCCGCCGACTCCCGGCTCGTCCTCGTCAACGCCGTCTACTTCAAGGCGATCTGGGAGGGCCAGTTCGAGGAGCGCTGGACGAAGGACGGGCCCTTCCACGTCTCGGCCGAGAAGCGCGTCACCGCGAGGTTCATGCACAACCTCGGGTACCGGGACTACGCCGAGGACGAGAGCTGCCAGCTCGTCGCGCTCCCGTACCAGGGCAGGCAGTTCGAGGCCGTCTTCCTGCTCCCGAAGAAGGACGTCTCCACGCTCGCGAAGGGACTCGCGATCGAGAAGCTCGACGGCCTCCGCGCCAAGGCGAAGACGAAGCTCGTCTCGGTCTCGATCCCGCGCTTCCGCTTCGAGTGGGGAAAGGACCTCGCGTCCGACCTCAGGGCTCTCGGGCTCGAGCCCGCGTTCTCGCGGGAGGCCGACTTCTCCGGCATCGCTTCGAGCCCGCAGGAGCCTCTCTACGTCGGAGCGGTGATCCACAAGGCCATCGTCGCGATCGACGAGGCCGGGACGGAAGCGGCCGCGGCGACGGCCGTTGAGATGCGGGCCGCAGGCCCGCCGCTCGAGTCCGTCGGCTTCAAAGCCGACCGGCCGTTCCTGTTCCTGATCCGCAACACGCAGACGGGCGCGATCCTCTTCTTCGGGCGCGTCGCCGACCCGACGGCGCACTGAAGTTGCCCGGGTGCGCACGCTATTGGGGGCCAGGCACACATGCGAGGTGGCGAACCCCCCTCACGGCCCTCAGTGGACGTTCTGGTCAACCCCGTCAATGGCCTGATGTTGGCTCAGTAGGCTGCGGGTCGGCTCCGCAGGGAGCTTCTCGAACGGAGAGTTGCATCATCACGGCCAGCCTCGCGCGCGACCGCGGTTCTTCCGGCGCGGGGAATCCCGCTCCTTCCTACTGCTTATTACGGGATTCCGGATCCGAGTGTAGTTTCGGTCCGGAGGTCCGTCATGGCCCGTTTCGTCGCAGCGTTGCTCCTGCTCTCCACTCCCGCGGCCGCCCAGGTCGCCGATTTCGACACGCACACCGAGGGTTCGCCCTCCGTGACGGTGGTCGACGGCGGGATCACCTTCACGAACATGTACAACGGCCTCGGCGGGACCCCGAACTTCGTTTTCGAGCAGGCCGACGGGACGCTCTCGGGGATGCCGGGATTCACCACGCCGATGACGCTCAGCTTCGGCGGCTACGTTGTCGGGCCGATGACGGGGTTCTCGCGCATCATCTCGTTCGACATCGCGACCGGCGGGCTGGCGAGCTCGGGCAGCGTCGAGGTGTTCGAGTATTTCTCCTACCCCGCGAACAGCATCACGCTCCAGGCGCTGCTCGGGACGACCGTCGTCGCGAGCCAGACCGTGCCGATCGCGGGCGGCATCTCGGTCAACCACTACTCGCTCTCGGTGAGCGCCCCGGCGTTCGACCGGATGCACGTCCTCGGCTCCGGGCCCACCGACAGCGGCGCCTTCTTCGCGAACGTAGACCACGTGACGATGGGCGGGGCCCCGACGATCTCGCGGTTCTGCTTCGGCGACGGGACGGGCGGGGCTTGTCCCTGCGCGAACACCGGTGCGACCGACCGCGGTTGCCAGAACTCGGCCGGCACCGGAGGCGCGGACCTGGCGTTCTCGGGAACCACCAGCCCCGACACGATCGTCCTCTCGGCGAGCGAGGAGCTTCCCCACCCACTGTCGCTGTTCCTGCAGGGCAACACCCTGCTCTCGCCGGCCGTCGCGTTCGGAGACGGATTGCGCTGCACGGGCGGACTCCTGAAGCGCTTGTACGTGCATCCTGCGAGCGGCGGCTCGGTGGACGCGCCCGACTTCGGCCTGGGCGACCCGCCGATCACGGTCCGCTCGGCGGCTCTCGGCGATCCGATCGCCCCGGGTTCGACGCGCTACTACCAGACCTACTACCGCGACCCCTCGCCGACCTTCTGCCCGGCCCCGACCGGGAACACGTTCAACGCGACGAACGGCTTGGTCATCGTCTGGAACTAGCCGGCCGAGGCGGGCGCACTTCGTGCCCCTCGGGTCCGACATCGAGACGGGTGGTGAAGACGTCGAAGTCCTTCACGGCCGCGCGCTGCACCGTGAAGGTGCAGGAGCGCTCCGTGCCACGCGTTGCGCTGACCCCGGCTTCAGATCAAGGGCGTCTTGCCCGGCACAGCGACCTCGGGCGTCGAAAGCGGCCCGAGCTCGTACTTCGGAGGCGCGAGGTCGAGCTTGGAGGCGAGCGCCTGCTCCCAGGTCACGGCCTTGCCCGTGTAGGTCGACATCCGCCCCAGGATCGCGGTCAGGGTCGACTCGGCCACCTGGGCCGCCTCGTTGACGGGCTCGCCTGCGGCGATCGCCGCGTACAGGTCGGCGTGCTCCTGGACGTAGGGGTCGCCGTCGTCGCCCTCGAACTTCCACGGGTGCGCGCCCTCGATCACGGCCTGGCCGGGAGAGGTCGTGCACACACCCTCGGTGCCGAGGAGCACTTCCTCGACTCGCCCGTCGCAGCCGTCGATCTGGCGGCACATCGAGAGCGCGCTGACGCCGCCGGGGTATTCGTACTCGACCGCGAAGTGGTCGAACACGTGCCCGAAGGCGGGCGAGGTGCGCACCTGGCGCCCGCCGAGGCCCAGCGCGCGCAGCGGGTGCGCCCCGATGGCCCAGTTCAGCACGTCGAGGTTGTGCACGTGCTGCTCGACGATGTGGTCGCCCGAGAGCCAGGTGAAGTACAGCCAGTTTCGCAGCTGCCACTCCATGTCGGTCCACTCCGGCTTGCGCTCGTGCATCCACAGGCCGCCCTGGTTCCAGTAGCAGCGCGCCGCGACGATCCGGCCGATCGCGCCCGAGCGCACGCGCTCCAGCGCTTGGCGATAGGACGTCTCGTGCCGGCGTTGGGTGCCGGCGACGATCGAGAGCTTCTTCTGTCGCGCGGCCTCGGCCGAGGCCAGCACCGAGCGGATCCCGGCCGGGTCGACCGCCACCGGCTTCTCCATGAAGACGTGCTTGCCGGCCGCGACCGCTGCGGCGAGGTGGATCGGGCGGAAGTGCGGCGGCGTCGCCAGGATGACGACGTCGACGTCGGTCGCGAGCAGGGCGCGGTAGGCGTCGAAGCCGGTGAAGCAGCGTGCAGCGTCGACCTTGGCACGCTCCGCCCAGGCATTCTGGGGATCGGCGAGGTTCGTTCGCGCGGTGTCGACGCGGTCGGGGAACAGGTCGGCGAGCGCGGTCAGCACCGTGTCGGGCGAGGCCTCGAGCGCATTGGCGGCGGCGCCCGTCCCGCGTCCTCCGCAGCCGATCACGCCGACCTTCAGCTTCCTCCCGCCGGCGCGGGCGCGCGACAGGGCTCGAGGGGCGAGGGCCGCGGCGGTGACGCCGGCGGCCGAGATCTTCAGGATGTCACGACGGTTCATCGGGCTTTCTCCTTGGGGGGCGCAGAGGGATCGGGATCGCAGGCGATCCGGAATCCGACGAAGCCCCCGTCCGCGAGCCACCATACGCTCTTCGGGATCTGCGGATCGCTGCGGTTCCATGCGGCCGAGGGCAGGACGCGCGCATCGCAGCGCACGGCGGCGGTCTTGTCCCTGAACGAGCCGCCGCGCACCACTCCCTGGCCGTCGGAGGTCGTGCACCACTCGGCCGCGTTGCCGAGCAGGTCGTGGAAGCCCCAGGCGTTGGTCGCCTTGGCGGCGATCGGGTGGGTCTTGCCCTCCGAGTTCTCCTGGGTCCATGCGGCGACGCCGAGATCGGCGGGATCGCCCGAGCCGGCCCGCGCGGCGAGCTCCCATTCCTCCTCGGTCGGCAGGCGGAAGGCTCTCCCGGTCCGCGCCGAGAGCCAGCGGCAGAACTCCCGCGCGGCCTTGAGCGACACCGAAATCGCGGGGTAGCCCTGATGGCCGTACCCGCGGTCCATCATGATGTAGGGCTTGCTCGGCCGTGCGAGGGCGTCGACGCCCGGCGGCAGGTCCGGATCGGGGCCGTCGAGGTGCAGCAGGTACGCGTCGTAGACCTCCCACGGGATCTCGGTCGAGCTGATCCACACGCGCGGGGCGCGACCCGCCTCGGAAGGGGGGATCCCGATCATCACGAGATCGCACGAGGTCCCCGGGATGCGCTGCCCGAATGCGGCGCCCTGGAGCGACGGCGGGCGCGGCGGAGCGGGAGAGTTCGCGGAGGCCGGCCGGCTCGGCGCGGACGAGGAGCACCCGGCGCAAGCGAGCAGGACGAGCGCGTGGATTCGCGCGAGAATCTTCCGGGGCAAGCTGCGTGGGCTTGGCCGGCTGTAGGCACCGGACCTCGTGACGATCGGGAGCCGGGGATCGTGCTCGGAGCTTCCCGGTCTCGCGTTCATGCTCCGCTCACGTGGTTCTCGACAGGCACGCAGGTCAACCTGTTCAACTCGCGACCTCGCGCAGCATCACCAACATCATCTTGAACCGCTCGATCGCCTTCAGCGCGTGCGGCACGTTGGCTGGCATGAGGATCATCTCATCCTTGGTCAGACGGTGGGGTACGCCCGCGAGGGTGATCTCGGCGATACCGTCCAGCACATGGACGAGCGCGTCGAACTTCGCCGTGTGCTCGCTGAGGCTCTGGTCCCTGTCGAAGGCGAATAGGGTGACCGTGCCGGTGCTCTTCTTGAGAATCTCCCGGCTCACGACCGCGCCGGGCTGGTAGGCCACGAGCTCGAGCGCATGGCCGGCTGCGAACTTCTCGGACGTCTCGCCATCTCCGGGCTTGGTCATCGGGTCGTGTCCTCCGGTCGTTGCCGATGCGTGCTGCATCAGGTGTCGAGGGAAAAAGGCCTCGTTCCACGCCACGAGTCCCGGTGCGGGCTCTCAGGCTCGAACCAGGCTGGCCTCGATTGCGTTCCGACGCGCTGCTCGCCGCGATTCATGGTTCAAGGCTTGACGAGCGTGAGCAGACAGGTGCTCTCCTGCGCTGCCTCGACATCATGCACGACACCCGGTCCCACCACCACGAGCCGGCCGGCCGGTAGTTCGACCACGTGATCGGGCAGGTGCACGCGGACATCGCCGCTCAGGGTCTGCAGAGTGAAGCGCCCCTCGTAGCGGTGCTCGTTCAGCGAGCCGCCCTTCTTCAAGGCCAGGAGCACGATGCCGAACTCGGGCTCGTTCAGGAGCGTCCGTGCGCTGTGCTTGCCACTGTTCCAAGCCGGGTCCTCCTTCAGCTTGGCCGTCTCGGCGGCGATGTCGATGAACTCCTGGCGCACAGCCACGCGCTCGGCGGGCCGTTGCCTGGCGGGCCTGCTCACGGGATCGTTCTTCGCTGCGCTCATGTCCACTCAGCACCTCGTGGGTTCATCGGCCAATCTCATGCTCGGCGTCGGCGTGCGCCTCGGGCGCGTGACCGTGCGCGGAAGACTGGGTGGCCTGGTAGCAGCCCTCGACCGCCGCACCGGACACGAACAGGAACGACCGCTGGGTCCTCATCGCTACCTCCTGCGCACTCGCGCGCGCGGTTGACGGAACAACGCGCACTCTAGGTCGGCAGCTCTCGCCCCTCGCCCGCACTAGAGCGGAGACGGAACTCACGAAGTACGTAGGTAGGCCGTGGCGAGAAACGACAAGGTCTCCAGGCGCACGGTCCCGAACCACGCGGAGAGGGATCGCTGGCAGGAGCGTCTTGTGGCGCCCAGGTCGCCCGGGCAGAATGGCCGTGTCGAGCGACTCATCGGGTCGATCAGGAGAGAATGCCTCGATCACGTTATCGTGCTCGGCGAACCGACCCCTTCGTTGTAAGTTGGATCGAGGTCGACGCAGCCAAGCCGCCCGGGGCGAGTGGTGGAGCGGTTTACATCATCGTGGGTGGGTGTCCGACGGATCCAGATCACGTCGCGACACGATTTCGGTGCCGGGTGCCTGAACACGGTAGTTCAACAGGGATCCGAAGCTGACTGCACACGAGCAAACCTGCATCGTGGTCACCCCAGCTGTCGCAGCGCATCCCACTCCGCCCCCGCTTGCTGCTCAGGCCTTTGGAGTCCCATGCCCGAATCCATCCTTCGCGCCACGTCCTGGCTGCTCGTCCTGTGCACACCCGGCTTCGCTGCCCCGCCCGCGCACTCGCAGGCCCGGAACCTCGCGAGCGACGCCGCAGCCACGGCTTCGGAGCACCAGGACGATTTCACCGCCGAGAAGGCGATCGACGGCGACCGCGCGACGCGTTGGTCGGGCATTCCAGGTCACAACCAGGGCGTGTGGTTCGAGCTCGATTGGCAAGCGCCCGTGACGGTCGCCGAGGTCGTGCTGCACCAGTTCGATCGCTACGTCATCGATCTCGACGTGCAGGCCTGGGACGCGACCAGGAACGACTGGCGCACGCTCGAGCACCTCGGCTCGCCCGATCGACGGTTGCCGCTCGTCGCCGTCACCCGGTTCGAGCCGACGAGCACCTCCAGGCTGCGCATCGGCAACATCACCAACGGCCCGAGCTTCACCGAAATCGAGGTGTACTCCGCGCCGATCGCTAACGGCCTCGTCACCGCCGTGGCTTCCGACCTGCGCGGCAACCTGACCGGAATGGTGTGCGACTCGTTCGGCTCGAGCGCGGTGGCGGGAGCGAGCGTGCACCTGTCGGGTCGGCTCGCGCACCGCGCGCGCGGCGTGGACGGCTGGAGTGCGAGCGCGCAGAGCGGCGAGACCGGCGAGTTCCGCGTCGCGCTGCCGTTCGGACTGACCGGCAAGGTCGCGATCGACACCGAGTTCAAGGGCGCGAAGCATTCGCTCGAGCTCGAGGCGAGCTCGTTCCAACGCTCGCTCACGCCGCGCGACGAGGGCGCGCACGCGCTGGCGCTCGACCAGGGCTGGCGTTTCGCACCCGATCCGCCGCAAGGTTTCGAAGCGCCCAGCTTCGACGACCGCGCGTGGCCGCCGATCCACGTTCCGTCGCACTGGGAGATGCAGGGCTTCCATCCGTCAAGCGGCATCGGCGGCTACCGCGTGCGCTTCTCGCCGCCCGAGGGAAGCGGGGGAGGAAGCGGGCGCGTGGTGCTGCGCTTCGACGGCGTGTACAGCGGTGCGACGGTATGGGTCAACGGCTCTCTCGCCGCGTCGCACGAGGGCGGATTCACTCCCTTCGAATGCGACGTCACCGATCTCGTGCGCGACGGCGACAATCTCCTCGCGGTGCGCGCGGTGGAGCACACGCCGACCAGCGACACGCTCGACCAGATGAGCGCCTACGCCGACTTCCCGCTCGGCGGCATCATGCGCCGTGTGTGGCTGTGGCGTACGAGCGAGATGCACGTCGAGGCGCTCGAGCTCTCCACCGATCTCGACGGCTCGGGCAACGCGCGACTCCGGGGCAGCCTCGCGGTTCTCGACGCGGGTTCCCAGGCCGTGCGCGGCGCGACGGTCCACTTGAGCCTCTCGAACGAAGACGGCCGGATCGAGCTCGGAGCGTTGCCCGCCTTCGACCTCTTGGCCTGGACGCGCGCCGAGCTGCCCTTTGCGTTCGACCTGCGCGCGCCCAAACGCTGGGATCCCGAGCACCCGAACCTCTATACGCTGACGCTCGAGCTCCGCGCGGGCGACAGGCTCGTGCAGACGCTCGCCCAGCGCATGGGTTTTCGCGAGACGAAGGTCCAAGGGCAGAGGCTGCTCGTCAACGGGGAGCCGGTCAAGATTCGCGGCACCTGTCACCACGATCAGGATCCGCTCGCGGGCCGCGCGGTGACCGCGGAGCTCGAGCGACGCGACCTCCAGCTGATCAAGGCTGCGAACCTGAACGCGCTGCGCACCTCGCACTATCCCCCGCTCCCCGAGCTGGTCTCGATCGCCGACGAGCTCGGACTCTTCGTCGAGGACGAGGCTCCGTTCTGCTGGGTGGGCGTCTCCGACGATCTTCGACTCGCGCCGCGCGTGCTGCAGCTCACCGCCGAGCTCGTCGCACGGGATCGCAACCATCCGTCGGTCTTCATGTGGTCGTTGTGCAACGAGAGCGGTTTCGGGCGCGACTTCGAGCTCTCGCGCGATTGGGTGCGCTCGGTCGATCCGTCGCGCCCGCTCGGCGCTGCCACCAGCGCCTGGCTCGACCTGGCCACGGCGCACAATCCGATCTCGGTCGCGCGCATCGCCGAATACGAGGCGCAACCCGCCCCGATGCTGTTCGACGAGAGCTTCGCGCCCTTCCAAGGCATCTGGTCGGACGCCGGCGAGACGTGGATCGATCCGGGGATCCGCGACGACTACGCCACGCCCTTGCGGCCGATCTGGGACGCGATGATGAAGAGCCGCGCGACGCAGGGCTCGCAGATCTGGGCCTGGTCGGACGATCTGTTCCTCGTGCCCGGTCGCGGGCTCGAGTACGGCCGGCGCTCGACGCCGGTGCACTTCGTCGAAGAGGCCTACGCGATGGACGGCCGCGGAATCGTCGGCGATGCGCCGTGGGGCCTCGTCGACGGCTGGCGGCGCACGAAGCCCGAGTACTGGATCGTGCGCAAGCTCCACTCGCCTGTGCGCGTCGAGGAGTCGCCCATCGCGGCGCCGCGCCAGGGCGAGCCGCTGAAGGTCGAGGTCGAGAACCAGTTCGACTTCACCGATCTCCGCGAGCTCTCGATCGCCTGGGCGCTCGGCGCGGAGCACGGCCAGCTCGTCCCGGAGGCGTCGATCGCTCCGCACGCGCGCGGAACGCTCTCGATCGCGGCGAAGCGCGCGCCGCGCGAGGGCGACCTGCTCGAGCTCGCGTTCCGCAGCGCGCGCGGAGAGCCGATCGACGAGTTCCGCGTTCCGATAGGCCGCCGCGTCGCGCCCGTGGCACCGGTCGAGCACGCGCAGGCCGCGCCGCTCGCGATCCGCGAGGAGAGCACGCTCGCCGGACGCGCGACGCGCGTGATCGGCGGTTCGTTCGAGCTCGCGATCGATCGCGACTCCGGCCTCCTGCGCCGCGCCGTCGCGTTCGGCGATCCCGTGCTGGTCGAGCTGCCGAGCTTGCACGTTCTGGTGAGCAGCCGACCGTTCGCCGACCTGCCCGATCGCTCGACCTGGCACGTCAGGCGCACCGACGTGCGCATGGACGGCGAGCTCGCGATCGTCGAGGTCGATGGCTCCTACGAACACTTCGACGGACGCTACCAGCTCTCGATCGAGCCCTCGGGCGCGATCACCGCGGCCGCGCGCTTCCGCTACGACGGTCCCGAGCTCTTCGCGCGCGAGATCGGCCAGCGCCTCGCGCTGCCGCGCGAGTTCGACACGCTCGACTGGTCGCGTCGCGCGGAGTGGGGTGTCTATCCGGTCGACCACGTCGGTCGTCCGCTCGGGCGCGCTCGCGCCTTCTACGCGCACGCCTGCGAGCGACCGCCGATCTGGCCCTGGAGCCAGGACGATTCACCGCTCGGCTCGAACGACTTCCGCTCGACCAAGCGCCACGTCGATTGGGCGGTGCTGTCGCGCCCGTCCGGAACGGCGCTCGAGATCGTCGGTCGCGACGAGCAGAGCGCTCGCGCGATGGTCGAGTCCGACCGCGTCGCGCTCTTCGCCCTCGATCATTACGGCGGCACCGGAGCTCGGCTGGGGGAGTGGGAGAGCAACTACGGGCGCGGACGGAGCCTGAAGGGCGGCGAGACGATCGAATCGGTCGTGCGCTTCGAGCTGGCGCGCTTGCGCGACGGGTCGCAGGACCGCCGCTGATCGCGTCGTATACTGCGCCGTGCGTCGAATCTCGATGCCCGGGAGACCATGCCGATCCTCGCGAGCTCGTGTCCGCTCTGGGGCGTTGCGCTGTGCGCCGCGTTTGCCGCACAGACTCCCGCGACGATCCGCGTGACGCGCGAGCCGCTCGTGCCAGGCGAGATCCACAGCGAGCAGTGCGGCCAGTTCGTCGAGTACCTGTGCGACCTCGTGCCGGGCATGTGGGCCGAGAAGCTGTGCGACGCGAGCTTCGAAGGGCTCACGCCGTACCGCTTCGAGTACCTGCGCGCGACCGACTCGAAAGAGCACCCCTGGCTGCCGACCGGAGCGACCAACCGCGTCGAGCTCGTGCGCGACACCCGGCAGAAGATCCAGGGCGAAGCGTCGCTGTGCATGGCCTCCGACGGCGATGCGCCGTGCACCGTCGGGATCGAACAGGGCGGGATCGCGGTCGAGCGCGACGGGGCGTGCAGCTGGGCCTGTTGGCTGCGCGCCGAGAACCTCGCGGCGAGCGTGCGCGTGCGGCTGGTGCACGCCGGATCGACGCTCGCGACGGCCGAGTTCGCGCCGGACGGCGAGTGGAGGCGGTTCAGCGCTCGCCTCGCGCCGAGCGAGAGCTCCGACGACGCCAAGCTCGTGCTCGACTTCCGCGGTCCGGCGAAGGTCTGGATCGACGCGGCTTCCCTGATGCCCGAGAAGAACGTCGGCGGTTGGCGGCCGGACGTGGTCGAGGCCTTGCGCGCGCTGCACTGCGGCGTGATCCGTTTCGGCGGCAGCGCGCTCGACGATGCGAACCTCGGCGACTTCGAGTGGCGCGACACGGTCGGGCCGCTCGAGCACCGCCGTCCGTTCCGCGCCTGGGGCGGGCTGCAACCGGTCGGAGCCGGTCTGGCAGAGTTCGTGGAGCTGTGTCGCGCGGTGGATGCCGAACCGCTGCTGTGCCTGCGGTCCCGCGAGCGGACGCCGAAGGACGCCGCCGACGAGGTCCAGTACTTCAACGGAGCCGTCGCCACGCCGATGGGACGTATGCGCGCGGAGCACGGCCACCCCGAGCCCTACCGCGTGCGCTACTTCCAGGTCGGCAACGAGCAGGGCGGTCCCGAGTACGAGCGGCGACTGCCCGAGTTCTGCAAGGCGATCCGGGCCGCGGACCCGAGCGTGCGGCTCCTCTCGTCGTACCCGAGCGCGGGCGTGCTCGACGGCGCAGGCGAGTACCTCGACTACGTCTCGCCGCACCACTACGGCTGCACCGACCTCGACGGCATGCAACGTGACCTCGACGCGATCCGAGCGCTGATCGCCGCGCATGCGCGCGGTCGACCGATCAAGGTCGCGGTGACGGAGTGGAACACGACCGCCGGCGACGCGGGGCCGCACCGCGCGAAGCTGTGGACGCTCGCCAACGCACTCGCCTGCAGCCGCTACCAGAACCTCTTGCACCGCAACGCGGACCTGGTCGAGATCGCCAACCGCTCGAACCTGACCAACAGCTTCTGCTCGGGCATCTTGCAGACCGACAACCACCGCCTGGTCGAGACGCCGACCTACCACGCGCAGCGCTTGTACGCGACCCTCGCGCTGCCGCGGCCGGTGCGCGTCGATTCGCTGCTCGCACAGGGCCAGCCGCTCGACCTCAGCGCCACGGCTTCGGCGGACGGAGCGAGCCTCGCGCTCTTCGTGGTCAACGACGGCGCGAGCGCCTGCTCCGCCGCGATCGACGTCTCGGATTTCGCTGCGGGCGACGCGCCGGTGCGCACGGTGGTGCTCGCCGACCGCGACGGCGCGGGCGAGCCGGACGTGGTCAACGATTTCGATCGCCCCGATCGCGTTGCGCCGGTGATCGGCAAGCTCCGCGCGCACGCGGGTCGCGTCGAGTTCATCTTCCCGCCTCTCTCCTTGAGCGTGCTGTCCCTGGACCGGGGGCCGTGAGCGGCGCCGGCCGTTCTTCGAGCACTTCGAGCGGCGACCGGTCGCATGTCCCGCCTGAACGTCCACCACGCCCTTGAGGTACCGACCCTCGGCGAGGTCGAACTGTACCAGGCGCCCTGGAAGTAGGGTGGGAGGGAGACGTGCGGAGGCAGGCTCCGTACTCTTGCCGGAATGAAGCACACCACGACGATCTGGGGATGGACGCTCGGCCTCTCGATGCTGGCTTCGGCCGGGTGCGCGCAGATGGATCTGGCGCGCCGCTTCGACGACCCGCCCGCCGCAGCCAAGCCGCACACCTGGTGGCACTGGATGAACGGCAACATCTCCAGCCAGGGCATCACCGCCGATCTCGAGGCCATGCAGGAGATCGGGCTCGGCGGCGCACAGATCTTCAACGTCTCCGAGGGCATCCCGCCGGGTCCGGTTGCGGTGATGAGCCCGCAGTTCCGCGACCTGGTGAAGCATGCCGTGTCGGAGGCGAAACGGCTGGGGCTCGAGATCTGCATGCACAACTGCGCGGGCTGGTCGAGCAGCGGTGGTCCGTGGGTCACGCCCGAGCACGCCATGCAGATGCTGGTGACGAGCGAGACGCATGTCAGCGGACCCCAACGTTGCGTGGCGAGCCTGCCGCAGCCGGAGACTCGTGCCGGTTTTTATCGCGACATCGCGGTGTTGGCCTTCCCCTCGCCGCGCGACGACGCGCGGCGCATCCCGGAAATCGCCTCCAAGGCCGGCTTCGAGGCGCGCTACGGCCTGCAACCTGCGCTCGACGTGTACCCGGCCGAGGCCGTGGTCCCGCGCCAGAGCGTCGTGGACCTGACCAGCCAGCTCGAGCCGGATGGCCGCCTCGCGTGGGACGTGCCGCAGGGTGACTGGACCCTCCTGCGCATCGGCCACACCCCCACGGGCGAGGAGAATCGCCCTTCGCCGGACTCGGGCCGCGGGCTGGAGTGCGACAAGCTCAGCCGCGCCGCGCTCGACCAGCACTGGGCGGGCATGATGGGCAAGATCGTGGGCGATGTGGGGCCGCTGGCGGGGACCACGCTCGACAACTGCCTCATCGACAGCTACGAGGTCGGTCACCAGAACTGGACGGCGCGCTTCCGCGAGGAATTCGTGCAGCGCCGAGGCTACGACCCGCTGCTCTTCTTGCCGACGATCACCGGGCGCGTGGTCGAGAGCGGCGAGGTCTCGGAGCGCTTCCTGTGGGATCTGCGCCGGACCATCGCCGATCTGTTCGCGGACAACTACTACGGCTACTTCGCCGAGCTGTGCCACCAGAGCGGAATGCTGGCCTCGATCGAGCCCTACGACGGGCCCTTCGAGGGCCTGCTCGCGGGGCGGTCCGCCGACATCCCGATGGGCGAGTTTTGGGTGGGCAACATGGAGGAGAGCAATTCCTGCAAGCTCGCAGCCTCGGTAGCGCACACCTATGGCCGCCGCATCGTCGGAGCCGAGGCCTTCACGGCCGAGCCGAGCTCGGGCCGCTGGCAGGGCGACCCCTATTCGTTGAAGGCGGTCGGCGACCTGATGTTCTCGGTCGGGATCAACCGCTGCATCGTGCACCGCTATGCGCACCAGCCGTGGCCCGACCGGTTCCCCGGCATGACCCCAGGCATGACCATGGGCCAGTGGGGCACGCACTTCGAGCGCACCGTCACCTGGTGGCGTGAGGGCCGAGCCTGGGTGCGCTACCTGACGCGCTGCCAGGTCCTGCTGCAAGAGGGCCGCTTCGTGGCCGACGTCTGCCTTTTCGCCGGCGAAGCGGCGCCCAACGGCGCTCCCCACGACCCCGCGCTCAAGGCCAGCGGGCACGATTACGACGCCTGCAATGCCGACGTCGTGCGCAATCGGATGTCGGTCCAGGACGGTCGCCTGGCGCTCCCCGACGGAATGAACTATCGCGTGCTGGTGCTGCCGGAGACGCGCTTCATGACGCCGGCGACTCTTGCGAAACTGCGCGACCTCGTGGCCCAGGGAGCGACCGTCGTCGGCCCCAAGCCGCTGCGCTCGCCGAGCCTCGCCGATCTGCCTGCGGGCGATGCGCGGGTGCTGAAGATGGCCGACGAGCTGTGGGGCGACTGCGATGGAGAGAGCGTGAAGGAACACGCCTTCGGCAAGGGGAAAGTCGTCTGGGGTCGGTCGGTGACCGAGGTGTTGCGGATTCTCGGCGTGGTGCCCGATTGCGAGTTCGCGGGCCTGTACAAGCCCAAGATGGCCTGGATCCACCGAGTGGCCGACGGGGCCGATGTCTATTTCGTATCGAACCAGCGGCCGAGCGCGCAGAGCGTCGAATGCACGTTCCGCGTGAGCGGCAGGGTGCCCGAGCTGTGGCACCCGGATTCCGGAGCCACGGAGCTCGCGCCCGTATGGTCCGAGAAGGACGGCCGGACCACCGTATCGATCCCGTTCGAGCCGGCGGGATCGGTGTTCGTCGTGTTCCGCCGTCCAATCGGGGCCGCCGATCATGCGGTCGCCGTGACCCTGCCCGAAGTCGAGGGTGCCGGCGGGCGGCCGCCGAAGATCGAGATCCTTCGCGCCGGCTACGAGGCTCAGGACGGCTCGGGCGGCGCAGACGTGACGGACAAGGTGGCGAGCCTGGTGCGCGCAGGCGAAGTGACCCTCCACGCCGACAACGCGACCTTCGGCGACACGGCCGTCAATCGCGTGAAGCGGCTGAGCCTCGAGTACACGCTCGACGGCCGGTCCGTCACGAGGATCGTGGACGAGAATGACGTCGTCGAGCTGCTCGGACCGCCAGGACCGACCCCTCTGCCGCTCTACCAGCTCGGATCTTCCGCTGAAGGCCGCATCGAGATGCGCGTCTTCCAGTCAGGCACCTGCGAAGTGCGAACCGCCCGCGGCGGAGCGCGCAGGATCGAGGTCGCGCCGTTGCCCGTGCCGATCGACCTGGAGGGTCCCTGGTCCCTGCGCTTCCCGCCCAACTGGGGCGCGCCCGCGATGGTCACGCTCGAACGGCTGACTTCGTGGACCGAGCACTCCGATCAGGGCGTGCGCTACTTCTCGGGCACGGCGACCTACGCGAAGTCGTTCGAGGTGCCGGCTGCGTGGCTGGAGCCCGGCCGCGTCGTCGCTCTCGACCTCGGCTCGGTGAAAAACCTCGCCACGGTCGCGATCAACGGCGAGGATCTCGGCGTGTGGTGGAAGCCGCCGTTCGCAGCGGACGTCACGAAAGCCCTGAGGGTCGGGACGAACACGCTCGAGGTGCGCGTCACCAACCTGTGGGTCAACCGGCTGGTGGGGGACGAGCAATGGCCCGCGGACTGTGAATGGGACGGCGCCAAGCTGGCTCGCTGGCCGCAGTGGCTGCTGGACGGCCAGCCTCGCCCTGTCGCCGAGCGCCGCACGTTCACCACCTGGAAGCACTACGATCGCGACTCCGCCTTGCTCCCCTCCGGCCTGCTCGGTCCGGTGCGGCTCTGGGCTGGCCAGCGGATCGCTGTCGAGCTCTGACCCGGAGGGCCCGCAATCTCGGCCGATGCCGTAGGGTCCGCAAACTCGGCCGATGCTCAACACCCTCGGATCGGGGCACTTGCAGCCGCGCGAAGATGGCCGCGTGACGCCGGACACGATCCTGCCCCGGCATGAGCGGTTGATCGCCGCGAACTGGGCTCGCAACTACGCGGCTGGGGTTTCCGGAACGGACAGGTCTCGGGTTACGGAAGCGAGGCGCAGCCGCTCTGCGCTCGATCCGCCGTGCATCGCCGTGCGCACATGTTCGTACCCGGGCCGTGCGGGCTCTCTCCCCGAACCACAGCGTGCATGGTTCGCTCGGCGGGATCGCGCTAGCCTGGGGATCGGCCGGGCAAGGATCGACGGTCGCACTCATGAACCGGGTCCTGCTCACCAGCGTGTGTCGTCCCATCGGGCCCGACCACGGGGACGCACCCAGCGTGGGCTACGAGCTCCTGCACGGCCAGGTCACGCGCGCCCAGGGCATGTTCAGCCCGCGCTCGCTGCACTTCCATTTCTCGCTGGAGTACATCGCTGAGAACCTCGAGGCGCCGTGCGTGGTGTTGCAGTACCCCTCGCGCCGGGAGCTGATCCGCGAGCTGAAGAAGGGCTACGACTACGTCGCGATCACGTTCCTGCTGGCCCTGTTCCATCGGATGAAGGACGTCGTCGCCCTCGTCCGGCAGCACTCGCCGTCCTCGAAGATCGTGCTCGGCGGATACGGAACGGTGCTGTCCGACGAGGCGCTCGGTCCCTTCTCCGACCACGTGTGCCGCGAGGAAGGCGTGGCCTTCATGCGCCGCCTGCTGGGAGAGCCCAGGATCGAGATGCCCTACCGGCATCCGCTGGTCGTCAGCCACCTGAAGGTGTTCGGGGCGCGCGTGTCGAAGACGGGCATGATCTTCGCCGGCCTGGGCTGTCCCAACGGGTGCGACTTCTGCTGCACCTCCCACTTCTTCAAGCGGCGTCACGTCCGGCTCCTGCCCAGCGGCCGGGACATCTACGCCGTGGTCGAGCGCTACCTGGAGCTCGATCCCGGGATCAGCCTGGTGGTGCTCGACGAGGACTTCCTGCTGAGCAAGCGCCGGGCGATGGAGTTCCGCGAGTGCGTGCTGCGCGGGGGGAAGGCCCTGTCCATCTTCGCCTTCGCGAGCATCCGCGCGATCAGCCAGTACACCATCGAGGAGATCCTCGAGATGGGGATCGACGGCTTGTGGATCGGATACGAGGGGACGCGATCGGGCTACGCCAAGCAGCAGGGCCGGCCCGCCGAAGAGCTGTTCAGAGAGCTGCGCGAGCACGGGATCTCGATCCTCGCCTCGATGATCGTCGGACTGCCGTACCAGGACGAGGATCTCATCCAGCAAGAGCTCGATGGACTCATGCAGCTCGAGCCCGATCTGTGCCAGTTCCTGATCTACGGGCCGACGCCTGGCACGCCCTTCTTCGAGCGCGTGATGAAAGAA
The DNA here is from genome assembly GCA_041488095.1 of Planctomycetota bacterium. Taxonomy (GTDB): domain Bacteria; phylum Planctomycetota; class UBA1135; order UBA1135; genus DASYPQ01. Next base: position 14,277 of record JBGPOP010000014.1, on the reverse strand, counting down.
GGGCTCCTGCGTGAGGACCTCGCCACGGATTCCGAACGCTACTACAAGACCTGCGACGGATTCTCCGCCATGGTCAAGCATCCGAAGCTCTCGCCGGAGAGGATCGAAGTCCTGCAACGGCACTGCTTCCGCGAGGACTTCCATCGGCTTGGACCTTCGATCTACCGCTCGATGGCGACATGGTTGAAGGGATTCCAGACGCTGAGCCGTTCCTCCAGCCCCCTGCTGCGGCGGAAGGCCGCGCGCATCGCCGCGGATCTTCGCCGGGCCTACCCCGTGTTCCTCGCCGGTCGTCTGCTCGGCCCGGGCCGCGCGGTCCGGCGCGGGATAGGCAAACTGCAGAAGGAGGTCCATGCGCACATCGGCCGGCCGTCATGGCTCGAGCGCCTGCAGTCCGTTGCGGCCGTCGGGATGGCGCTCTCCACGGCCTTCACGCTGAGGTTCAAGCTGTTCCAGCACCCGCGCCTGGGCAAGCACTCCTACCGCATGGCGCAGGAGGGACTGCAGCCCGCGCGGATCTGGCGCCGGCTGGGCCAGCGCGAGCCCCCCGTCTCCGTGGAGCTGAGACCCGACGGCGCGGTCTGGCTGCGCCTCGACGGGGAGCTGGGGACCGAGGCAGCGGCCCGGATCTCGAAGCAGGTGCGCGAGGCGCTGCGGCGTCGTCGGGACCGGCTGGTCCTGGACCTCAAGCGCTTGACGCACTTCGACGAAAGCGCGGCCCGCAGCATGGCCGAGGCCCTGCGCGACCATCGCGAGCGGATCCGCATCCTGGCTCCCGCGGCGCTCGCGCATCCGGGCGTGGCCGCCGCGCTGTCCATCTTCAGCCTCTACCACCACCCTGGCCTCGGCTCGTAGGCCGGCCAGGCGACGCCGGCCTGCGCTCCCATCCCTAGTTCCGGCGGCCCTACGCACGACGGCGTAGCGGCAGGCCGGCGCCTCTCGCCTACCGTGGCGCTTGCGGTTTGGGCCCGCGGGCCGCCGCGCCGAGGACACCCGAGCGCATGGAGATCCGTCTGCACGGCCGCGGAGGACAGGGCGGCGTCACCTGCGCCAAGATCCTCGCGACCACCTACGCGCGCCTCGGCAAGCACGTCCAGACCTTCGGCGACTACGCGGGTGAGCGCTCGGGGGCTCCGGTGCGCGCCTACACGCGCGTCGAGGACCGCCCGATCACCAACCGCAACAAGGTCTACCGGCCAGACCACCTGATCGTCCTCGATCAGAACCTGCTCGGCGCCGACACGATCGAGGGGCTGCGCACGGGCGGCGACCTGCTGCTCAACACGCCGCGCCCGATGGAGGAGCTGAACGGCCAGTTCCCGGCCTACCGCCTCGCCGCGGTGGACGCGACCGCGATCGCCCGGCGCCACGGCATCGGGACGCGGTCCGTGGTGATCGTGAACACGACCATCGCCGGCGCGTTCGCGCGGTTGCGGGAGATCCCGCTGCCGGTCCTGGAGGCGGCGTACCGCGCGCTCGGCCTGCTGAGCAACTTTCCGGCGGCCCGCGAGGCCTACGAGGCCGTCCAGGTCCGCCAGGCGACGGACGCCTGCGCAGCGCCCGCCGCCGGGACAGCGCCGGCGGCCCGCCCGCCGGTCGAGCCGGTCGAAGCGCACGTCGAGAGCCCCCCGACCGGCCTGCGCACGGGCACATGGAGCTCACAGCGTCCGAGGTACGTCGAGCACCTCGCGCCGTGCAACGCCTGGTGCCCGGCCGGCAACGACGTCGTCGGCTTCGTGCAGGCCGTCGCGGTCCGCGGGGAGGAGGCCGCCGCCGCGGTGCTCGCGAAGAGCAGTCCGCTGCCCGGCACGTGCGGCCGCGTGTGCCCGGCGCCGTGCATGGAGGGCTGCAACCGGGCCGAGTACGACGGCGCGGTCAACATCCGCGGCATCGAGCGCTGGATCTCCGACCACGCGCCCGCTCCCTCGCGCGCAGCGCCCGCAGGCCTCCGGCCACTGTCGATCGCGGTCGTCGGCGGAGGGCCGGCTGGGCTCGCCGCGGCTCATTCCCTGGCGCTGCTCGGCCACCGAGCGCGCGTGTTCGAGGGCGAGCGCGAGCTCGGCGGGATCCTGGTCACGGGCATCCCCGCCTACCGCCTGCCGCGCGACGTCGTCCGGCGGGAGGTGGCGCGCATCCTGGATCTGGGCGTCGAGGCGCGCTGCGGCGAGTTCCTCTCCGCCGAGCGCCTGCGCGAGATCGCGCGCGAGCACGATGGCCTCGTCCTCGCGACCGGCCTGCAGGCTCCGCGCCCCGCCGGAGTGAGGGGTGATCACCTGGCCGGCGTCGAGCAGGGGATCGCCTTCCTGCATCGCGTGAACCTCGGCGAGGGAGCTCGCCTGGAGGGGCGCGTCGTCGTCCTCGGGGGCGGGAACACGGCCATGGACTGCGCCCGCAGCGCGCTGCGCCTGGGCGCCGCACGCGTGACCGTGGCGTACCGCCGCACGCGGCAGGAGATGCCAGCGATCCGCGAGGAGATCGAGGAGGCGGAGCGCGAAGGCGTCGAGATCCTGCTGCAGCGCCAGCCCGTGGGATTCCGGGGAAACGGCCGTCTGCAGTCGGTCGACCTGGCCGAGGTCGACATGGGCGAGCCCGACGCGAGCGGGAGGCGCCGGCCGGTCGTCACCGCGCGCGTCGCGTCGCTCGCCTGCGACCGCGCGCTGCTCGCGCTGGGGCAGTCGGCGGACCGCGGGTTCCTGCCCCCGGGCTGGGAGCTGCGCGGACAGCAGGTGTTCGAGGACGGCCGGCCGCTGCCGGCCTTCGCCGCCGGCGACTTCGCGACCGGCGACGGCACGGTCGCGCACGCCATCGGCAGCGGGCGACGCGCGGCGACGCTGCTCCTGCGCGCGCTCGGGCGCGAGCTCGAGTTGTTCGAGCGACCCGAGCGTTCGCTCGCCGTCCCGGCGACCGACATCCGCTTCGACCATTTCGAGCGCCGCGCCGCGGCTCCCGACCGGCACGTTGGGGAGAGCGTCCACGCCGGATCCTTCGGGGAGGTCGCGCTGGGCCTGCCGGATGGGCTGGAGTCGCACCGCTGCTTCTCCTGCGGCCATTGCACGCACTGCGACACGTGCCTCGTCTACTGCCCGGAGGGCGTCGTGCGCCGCGCCGGGCCGGACTACGACCTGGACTACGCCTACTGCAAGGGCTGCGGCATCTGTGTCCACGAATGCCCGCGGAGCGGGATGGAGATGAGCACGCCGTGACCGCCGAGCTCCTGAGCGCCAACCACGCAGCCGCGACCGCGGCGGCTCTGGCCGGGCGCGCCAACCGCGCCGGCCGCGGCTTCGGAGGCGGCGTCTATCCGATCACGCCGCAGTCGGAGTGCATCGAGCTCCTGTGCCGCCAGGAGATCGAGAAGGGCCGCATCGTGCGCGTCGAGAGCGAGCACAGCGCCATGGCCGTGTGCATGGGCTTCTCGCTCGCCGGGGCGCGCGCCTTCACCGCCTCGAGCTCGAACGGCCTGGCCTACATGGCGGAGAACGTGTTCGCCGCGGCCATGTACCGCCTGCCGATCGTGATGATGGCCGTCAACCGCACGCTCGGGCCGCCGTGGAACATCTGGGTCGACCACGGCGACACGCTGATGCTGCGCGATTCGGGCTGGATCCAGTTCTACTGCGAGGACAACCAGGAGGTGCTCGACACGATCCTGCTCGCCTATCGCCTGGCCGAGGACGCGCGCGTGCTCCTGCCGGCGCTGGTGTGCCAGGACGCCTTCGTGCTGTCGCACACGATGGCGCAGACGGAGGTGCCCGACCAGGCGGCGGTCGACCGCTTCCTCCCGCCGCTCGACCTGCCGCACCGGCTGCGCGACCGCGCGGTGACCGTGGGCGGGCTCGACCTCCCGCACGAGACCGAGGTCCACCGGCGGCAGCTCGAGGACGCGCTGCGGCGCGTGCCCTCCGTCCACGCGGAGTGCCAGACGGCGTTCGAGCAGGTCTTCGGACGCCGGCCGGCGGATGCGGTCGTGCCCTACCGGATGGAGGACGCGCGCATCGCCGTGGTGTCGATGGGCACGACGGCGGCGACGGTCCGGCGCGCGGTCGACGAGGCGCGCGCGGGCGGCCAGCCGGTGGGCGGCCTGCGGGTGCGCATGTTCCGGCCCTTCCCCGAGCTGCAGCTCGCCCACGCGCTCGCGGGGATCGAGCGCATCGCCGTGCTCGACCGCGACATCAGCCTGGGCCACGGCGGCGTGCTGTGGTCGGAGCTGCGCGGCGCCGCGCCGCGGGGCGCGCTGGTGCAGAACTACGTGCTGGGCCTGGGCGGCGGGGACATCCGGCCCGAGCACGTGTCGTGGGTGATCGACGACCTGCGCGCCCGCTGCGCGGCGGGGGCGCCCGAGATGATGGAGGTGGCCTGATGCACGAACCGCTGCTCGCCGGGTTCCCCACCGCCGGCCGGCGCCGCACCGAGCCCGTCCTGCGGCCGGGCAACACCAACTGCGGCGGCTGCGGGATGTCGATCGCTTTCCAGATGCTCGACCGGGCGCTGGAGGACCGCGCGATCCAGATGGTGATCCCGGCCTGCTGCGCGATCGTGACGCCCGGGCAGTACCCGCGCTCGGCGTACGGCGTGCCGGTCGTGGCCTCGACCTTCGCGTCGGCCGCGGCGCTGGCGACCGGACTGGCGCAGGTGGCCCAGGTGAACGGCGATCCGGTGCGCGTGCTGTGCTGGGCCGGGGACGGCGGGACCTTCGACATCGGGATGGCGACCTTGTCGGCGGCCGCCGAGCGCGACGAGGACATCCTGTACGTGTGCTACGACAACGAGATCTACGGCAACACGGGCGGACAGCGCTCGTCGGCGACGCCGCTCGGCGCCGTGACGACCACGACGCCGCGCGGGAAGGACGTGCGCAAGAAGGACATCGTCGGGATCCTGGCGGCGCACCGGGTGCCGTACGCGGCCACGGTGTCGCTGGCGCATCCCGAGGATGCGTTGAGGAAGATGCGGCATGCGCTCGATGCGCATGGGTTCCGGTTCCTGCACGTGCTCTCGCCGTGCCCGACGGGCTGGAAGTCGGAGCCGGCGGAGGGGATCGAGCTGGTGCGCCTGGCGGTGCGCTCGGGATTGTTCCCCGTGTACGAGGTGTTCGAGGGGACGCGAACGGTGATCAACGTGGAGCCGGAGCTGTCGGCCGAGGCGCTGGAGCGATACCTCGGGATGCAGAACCGGTTCCGCGGCGACAGGCTGGACCTGGCGCGCGTGTCGGAGTCGATCCGCGCGGACTGGAAGCGCTTGAGGCGGCTGGCGAAGGAGGTGGAAGCGTGACGGAGGCAGAGCGATCGCGCGAGGAGCCCAGGGAGTACAAGATCCGGGATCTGCTGTGCCGCCGGACGGGGCAGCGCATCCCGCCGCAGGAGCACGAGCGCTGCCCGTATTGCTTCGGCCGCGCGGGCGAGGTCGAGCAGGGGGTGCACGAGCGCTTCTGCGACTACCGGCCGGAGCAGGACCCGATCTGCTTCGGGATGCCGGAGTGGTCGCGGAGGATGCAATCGGGGTGAGACGCGTAGACGGCTCCGGCCGCTGAAGCGACCGGGGAGGGCCGGCGTGAGCTTCTCTGGACTCGCAGCCCGGGCGTCCAATTGCGATGATCCGGCCGTGTCCCACGCATCGATCACCGGCCTCGAACGTCACTTTGCCGCGGCGGCGAGGATGCGCGGCGAGCGGTACTTCCGACAGGGCCGCGTCCTCCTGCGCCGTCTCGACGCGGGAGCGATCGCCGCCGAGGTGCGCGGCACGCGCCGCTACGACGTGAGCCTGCGGTTCGACGAGAAGTCGCATGCCTGGGAGATCGCCTGCACGTGCGAGGCCTTCGCCAGCATCGGTCCCTGCAAGCACCTGTGGGCGACCCTTCAGGCAGCGCGGGCCGCGAAGGAGGCGGGCGCTTCGCCGGAGCCGGAACAGAGCACCGTCCGCTCGTCGTTCGCCTCCGCCCGGCCCAGGGCGAGGAGACCGACCGCTCCGCACCGCGACGGCGCGGAGAAGACCTTCCTGTTCAGAAGGCGACGCGGGTACGCCGAGGAGGAAGTGGCGTGGTACGAGGACGACGAGAGGCGCGGCCCCCGTCGACCGTTGGCTCCGGCTCCGGATGGAGTCCGCGAGCCCTGGGCCATTCCTCTTGGACAACTTCGCGCCCTGGTGTCGCGGCCGGACGTTCCTTCAGGCGATGCGAGGATCACCGGGCGTCGCCTGCGCTACGTGCTCGCCATCGCTCGCGCCCCGGGTGGCAAGAGCGCGGTCGTCGAGGTCGGCTGGCAGCGGGCCTACAAGCGCGGAGGATGGTCCGAGCCGCGGCCGTTCCAGATCCGCGATCGCGAGGACAGCCTCGACGTGCCCGCAGACGATCGCGCGATCGTGGCGCTTCTCCGGGGTGCATCGGGTGAGGGGCTCTGGACCTACGGGAGCGCGTCGAGCTTCGGGATCCCCACCGCGCTCCAGCCGCTCCTGCTGTCTCGGATGGCAGCGACCGGTCGACTCCATCTGTCCGTCGAGGGCGAGCTGCGACCCGATCCGCTCGCCTGGGACTCGGGTGCGCCTTGGGAGTTCGGGATCGCTATCTCGCGAAAGAGAGACGGCGGCCTCCGGGTCGAGGGATTCCTGTCGCGCGGCGCCGATCGGATGCCTCTCGAGACGCCGGTGGCCGTCATGCCAGGCGGGATCGTCGTGACCGACGGCGGACTCTCCGAGGCCGATTGGCGCGGCGCATGGGAGTGCGTGTCGGTATTGCGGCGCTCGGGGTGCATCCAGGTGCCGAAGCAGCGAGCGCGCGAGGTCCTCGATCTCGTCCGGAGAATTCCCGGGGATCCACTCCTCGAAGCGCCCGGGGTCTTGCGCGAGATGGAAGGGCCGCCGAGACCGCGTCTTCTCCTCGACGCTCCGGATGGGGTGGAGGCGGCGCGCGCGGTGTCGGCCGACATCGTTGGGCGGGTCGAATTCGAGTACGAGACGGAGCGCGTGGGTCGCCGCGAGCCGAGCCGGCTTCGCCTGGAGGGGGACGCGCTGGTCCGGGTCCGCCGCGACGAGGCCGCGGAGCAGGCCGCGATCGAGCGCCTCGCGGCCCTGGGGGTCCGGATCGAGGACGTGGAGGGCCGTGATCGCGACGTGACGTTGATGGCCGGAAACCTCCCTGCTCTCGTGACGTCTCTGACGGCGGAGGGCTGGTATGTCGAAGCCGAGGGGCGGCCGTGCCGAGGCGCGGGATCGCTGCGGCTCTCGATCCGATCGGGGATCGACTGGTTCGATCTGGAGGGCGCGGCCGACTTCGGCGGGGCGAGCGCGACGCTTCCGGATCTCTTGCGCGCCGTCGAGGACGGCGTGCGGATGGTGCGGCTCTCCGACGGCAGCTTCGGCATCCTGCCCGAGGCGTGGCTCGCCGGCTGGGGCCTCGCCGGGGTTGCGACCGAGCGCGAAGGCAGGCTGCGGTTCCAGAAGAGCCAGGCGTGGCTCCTCGACCTGATGCTCGCCGAGCGAGGCGAGGTCGATGTCGATGCGGCCTTCGATCGCGCGCGGACGGCGCTGCGGCGGTTCGAAAGGTTCGAGCCCGCGCGGGAGCCAGAAGACTTCCGCGGCGAGCTGCGCGGCTATCAGAGGGAGGGCCTCGGGTGGCTGCAGCACCTGCGAGATCTGGGCCTCGGCGGGTGCCTCGCGGACGACATGGGCCTCGGCAAGACCGTGCAGGTCCTGGCGTTGCTCGCCGGGAGGCCGGGAGGGCAGCCGAGGCCCTCGCTCGTGGTCGCCCCGCGTTCGGTCGTCTTCAACTGGCTGCAGGAAGCGCGGCGATTCGCGCCGGGTCTGTCGGTCCTCTCCCATCACGGTCCGGGGCGGGCGCGAGAGGAGGCGGAGATCGCGGGCTACGACCTCGTCGTGACGACCTACGGGACGCTGCGGCGCGACGTCGAGCTCCTGTCGCGCGTCCGTTTCGAGCACGCGATCCTGGACGAGGGGCAGATGATCAAGAACGCCGCGAGCCAGTCGGCCAAGGCCGCGCGGCTCCTCTCCGCCGATCACCGGCTCGTGCTGACCGGGACGCCGGTCGAGAACCACCTCGACGACCTGTGGTCGATCTTCGAGTTCCTGAACCCGGGGATGCTCGGGCGGTCGAAGGTCTTTCGGGATCTCGTCGCTCCGGCGCGGGGCGCGAAGAGCGGGGGACTCGGCGACGAGGAGGGGGGCGGGAACGCTGCGCTTTCCAGCGCGGGCTCGACGCGCGCGCTCGCCCGGGCGCTGCGTCCGTTCCTCCTGCGCCGGACGAAGGAGCAAGTGCTGAAGGAGCTGCCGCCGAAGATCGAGCAGGTCGTCGCGTGCGACCTGGAAGGTTCCGAGCGACGCCGGTACGAGGAGCTGCGCGACCACTACCGCGCAGCGTTGCTCTCGCGCGTGGACGAGGAGGGGATGGAGCGGATCCGGATGCACGTGCTGGAGGCGCTGCTCCGCCTGCGCCAGGCGGCCTGCCACCCGGGACTGATCGACCCTGCGCGGGTCGCAGAGAGCTCGGCCAAGCTCGACGCGCTGATGCCGATGCTGGAGGAGGTCCGCGAGAGCGGGCACAAGGCGCTCGTCTTCTCGCAGTTCACGAGCTTCCTTGCGATCGTGCGCGAGCGACTCGATGCGGCGGGGGTTCCGTACGAGTACCTGGACGCGCGGACGCGCAAGCGCGAGGAGAAGGTGCGGCGGTTCCAGGAGGATCGCGGGTGTCCGCTCTTCCTGATCAGCCTCAAGGCCGGCGGGTTCGGGCTGAACCTGGCCGCGGCAGACTACGTGTTCCTGCTGGACCCCTGGTGGAATCCGGCGGTCGAGCGGCAGGCGATCGACCGGACGCACAGGATCGGGCAGACGCGGACGGTGAACGCGTACCGGCTCGTCGCGCGCGATACGATCGAGGAGAAGGTGCTCGAGCTGCAGGAGAGGAAGCGCGAGCTGGCGGAGGCGATCCTGGGTGAGGCGGAAGGGACGCTGAGGGATCTGACCAGGGAGGATCTTGAGAAGCTGCTCTCCTGAAGCGGGGCTCGATTCGGGGGGGGCGGTCGCCGGGAAGATCCGGTCACGAGATCTCGTCCTGGGGGCTCTCCAAGCGCGGATCGCGGCTGCGTGGGAGTTGCGGGATCAGGGGAGCGTCAGGAAGGCCGCGTCCTCGCTCTCGTCGAAGAGCGCGATGGAATCGAGATGGCGGCGCATTGCGGCGAGGATCTCGTCGGTCGTGCAGTTGCCAAGGCGAAGCCAGAGCACCTTGGGAGGGAATCCGTGGAGGAAGCTCATCTGATGGAAATCGGCGTCCTTCGACACGATCGCATAGCCCTTCTCCCGGGCGATGAGCCAGATGGCCGCGTCGTCGGCTCGCGCGAGGCCGAGGTCGCGGACGTGGCACGAGCCGGGGAAGTCCTTCTCCAGCTCCGCGACAAGGCGTGGCGAGAGATTCTGGTCGAGGAGAAGCTTCACGCCGGGATGATCATCAACCGGCGTTCACGATCCGCGGCGAAGGCCAGGCACGCGCGGATGTCCTCCGCCGTCAGATCAGGGAAATCCCGGAGGATCTCGGCCTCGCTCATCCCGGAGGCGAGGTACTCGAGCACGTCATAGACCGTGATGCGCAGGCCGCGGATGCAGGGCTTCCCGCCACGCTTGCCGGGCTCGATCGTGATGATGCGGTCGTAGTCCATTGCCTTAGGGTAGATCGCTCCGGTGGAACTGGCAAGACGACTCCTTGCCATCCGCCCGAGCGCCGGAATTCGCGCTTTCCCTGGAACGATCCGGCCCGCGAGCACAATGAACGCGCCCATGGCCGAGCCCGATCCCGACCGGCTTTTCCGCCGCTTCCTGCGGCACCGCGACGTCGCCGCGCTGGGCGAGCTGTTCGACTTCGCCGCGCCGCACCTCGCGCGCGTCGCGCGCCACGTCGTCCACGACCCGAGCGCGGTCGAGGACCTCGTACAGGCATCGTTCCTCTCCGCGCTCGACTCGGCCGCGTCGTTCGACGTGCGCCGTCCGGTGATGCCGTGGTTGCTCGGCATCCTGGTCCACCACGCTCGCGCCGCCCGCCGCGCCGCCGCGCGTCGCCCCAGCGAGCTCGCGTTCGATCCGCCCGACCCGCGCACGCCCGACGCCGAGGCCGAGCGCCGCGAGGTGCGCGAGGCGGTCGAGCAGGCGGTGTCGGACCTGCCGGATGCGTATCGCGACGTCGTCGCCACGTGGCTGTGGGAGGGGACACCCCCGAGGGAGATCGCGCGCCGGGCCGGCAAGCCCGCGGCGACGGTGCGGGTGGAATTGCATCGAGGGCTGCAGCTCTTGCGGCAGGGATTGCCGGCGGGAATGGCCGCGATGGTCGCCGGCAGCGCGCTCGGAGAGCCGTCGATCGCGGCGATGCGCGCGCGCGTGCTCGCCCGCGGCCGCGAGCTCGCGCGCGGAGCGTTGATCGGTTCATCCGCAGTCGTCGGAGGTGCGCTCGTGTCGACCAAGATCGCAGTCGGTGTGGCGGTGGTGCTCGCGATGTCCCTCGCGATCGGCGTGATCGCGACGAGCCGCTCCGGCTCGCCCGCCGCATCGGTCGAGGTGTCCGCGGCTGCGATCGCGGAGAGCGTGCCGGGCGAGCCGCGCGAGCCGGTCGACACCACCGCGCAGCGCACGAGCCTCGACGTCGTGGCGGCCCCGGTCGAGGAACCGAGCCCGCGCGCTCCGGCTCCCGCATGGTTCCTCGTCGTCGACGTCGACGCCGAGGTCGGCTCGACTCCCGCTCGCGCGGGCACGAGCCGGAGCGAGGAACCGGATGAGGAGCCGGATATCGAGGTCACCGGCTCGCACTTCGAGATCGACGTCTCGAACCGCTTCAGCGGCTGGACCACGCCGCCGAGATCGCTGACCCTGGGCTACGACCACCCGCAGTTCCTCCGGATCTACACGGCGGTCGACGTGGCATCGCAGATCGACCTCGAGCGCGCCCGCTCGAGCTCGCGGGTCGAGCTGCACGCGCGGATCGCGCCGCGGCGCGCCGCGCGCGTCGTCACAGGACGGGTGACCGCGCTTCCGGACTCGGACCTCGGGACGGCGGTCGTGTTCCTGGCTGAGCCGGTCGGCGCCAAGGCGCTCGCAGAACACGACGGAGCCACGCGGGCAACGACGCCGGACGAGCTCGTCCATTGCCGGTCCGACGGGACCTTCCGCGTGCGGTCGTCGTCGCCCGACGCGCACCTCCTCGGCGCCGTGCTCGCCGGCATGCGGCCGGCCACCGTCGAGATCGTGAAAGACGCGCCGCGCGAGCTCGACGTCGGGGAGATCGCCTTGGACATCGGCGAGCACCTCGGCGGCAACGTCCTGTCGGGCAGCGAGCGGCATACGGTGTCCGCGTCTCCGACGCACTCCGACCCCGCGGTCGCGTGTGTGGTCCCGATGCCTGCGCCGCCCGGCGGCGTCGCGTTCACGTCGCTCGTGTGGATCGGCGGGCAGCTCGGATGGGGGTCGGCCGAAGCCAGCTGCGACTCGAATGGCGAATTCCGAATCACGGGCCTCGCGCACGTCGAGTACCGCGTGATGGTTCATGCGCGCTCCAGGTTCCCTGGCTCCTTCAGCCACACGGAGCACGATCCGGTCACCGCGACCGCATCCTGCGACGGCCTCGTGCTCGACGATCGGGCGAGCCGTGTGCGCATCGACGTGCTCACGGACGGCCAGCCCGCCAACGGGGCGACGGTGAATCTCGAGATCGACGGCGGTGGCGGCGGCGGGGCGGGGGGCTCGGGCAACCAGTTCGAGTTCGAGTGGGATCTCGGAAAAGGTGCGGTCGTCCGTGTCACGAAGGCCGACTGGGCGCCGCAGGAGGTCGTGATCGACGCGATGGAAGCCGAGCGCGGCGCCGTGCGGGTCGTCGACCTGCACCGCATCGAAGGCGCGGGCGAGATCGTGCTCCGCCCCGTGTACTCGTGCTCGGAAGGCACCGGCGAGTACGTCGTCCTCTTCCGGAGCCGGGCTTCCGACGATCGCAGCGGAGTCGACGTTGCCGCCCGGAAGAAATTCGCTGCCAGCGACTCCACCTGGAGCATCAGCTCGCTGCTGCCGGGACGCTACCGCGTGTTCGCGCGTCCCGCGATTGCGGCGGCTGGCGGGTGGTGGTGCCGCGCGGCGCCGCTCGAGATCGACATCGGCGCGGGCGGAACGGTGGTGCGCGACCTCGTGTTCGAGAAGGGCGGTCGCTTCGCCGTGACCGTCCGCGACGATCGCGCGCAAATCGCCGGCCTGATCCTCCGCGACGCCGATCTCGACGACAGCTCGAAGGAGTGGAGCTTCGTCGACCCGCGGAACGGCGAGCAGAGGTGGGCCATGGGCCCCGGAGGGGACGTGCCCATCGGAGCGCGCCTCGAACCCCAGGGTCCGCTCGCGCCGGGTCGCTACTCGTTCTCCGTCACGGTCGAGGGCCGTCCGCGCCGCGAAGTGCCGTTCGAGATCCGGCCCGGCGAGACGACCGAGGTCGTGGTCGACTTCTCGAAGCTCTGAGGGGTGCTCCCAAGGGAGCAGCTCGAAGAGAGGGTGCCGAGATTGACCGACGATCAGCGTCGCTGCCTGTCAGCCAGGGGCAAGATCCTGGGCCGGCGCGCCCTGGAGCAGGTCACAACCATCGTGACGCCGGCCACGATCATGCGCTGGCACGAGCGGTCGGTCACGGCGTCTCGTCGCCGAGTAGGTTGAGCACGAGGCGGATCATCAGGTCCTTCTGCGACGGCTCGCTCTCGGCGATGAGGAGCGCGAGCGCGACCATGGCGTTGTCCGCGAGCCGCCGGCTGCCGTCGGCGCGCGCGAGGAGGCCATTGCGGCGCAAGTACTCGAGGAAGAGCAGGGGCCGATGCGCTTGTTGCCGTCCGAGAAGGGATGGTCCTTGATGACGAAGTAGAGGAGGTGCGCGGCCCGCACTTGGGCGCTGGGGTAGAGCGGGCGGCGGTCGAAGGTCTGCTCGAGGGCGCCGAGGATCGCGGCCAGTCCGTGGCTTCGCTCTTGGCCGAAGAGGGATCCGGCCTGATCGCGGGTGGTCAGGTCCTCGCGCAAGCTCGTCACGACGACCCGTGCGGCATCCAGGGGGAGCGGCGCGGGCGGAGCGACAGGCCGAGCGGGCGTTGCCGGCAGGCTCTGCCCAGCTCGCCGGAGGCGAAGACGTTGCGCAAGTGCCTGGACACCACGGACTTGTCGCGCCCGAACAGCTCGGTCATCCGGATGAGGGACAGCCAGACGGTCTCTCGCTCCAGACGGACGTCCACCCGGACCTCGCCGTCGGGGGCTTGGTAGACGATGACCTCTCCGGAGGGAGGCTGTTGCGACATCAGGTGGCCCTCATGGAGATGCTCGGCGTCTTCCGCCCGGGGTTCGCCGTGGATGTCATCGTCGGCAGGATCGGTTCCGTGCAACGTAGAAGCCTCCGCGGTCGTCCGCAACTCCGCTCGCATCGATCAGGCTGGACACGCGTGCCATGATCCATTCCGGGCGATCCGCGGCGAAGGGAATCGGCCAGGGCATGCCAGAGGCCAGGCGGAACGCTGGGGATCCCTCGCATTCACCAATTCCGCCGCCGATTCCACGCTGCCGCGAAGCGTTGAGAAGTCGCTCGGGCTCCGTACACTGCCCCCGATGACGGTCAGCGTCGGGAGCAAGCTGTCGTTCTACGAGATCCTCGCCCCGCTCGGCGCGGGGGCGATGGGGGAGGTCTGGCGCGCGCGCGACACGAAGCTCGGGCGCGAGGTCGCGATCAAGGTGCTGCCGGAGCACTTCGCCGACGATCCGGATCGCTTGCGGCGCTTCGAGCGCGAAGCGAAGTCGCTCGCGACGGTGAACCACCCGAACGTCGCGCAGATCTTCGGGGTCGATCAGGTCGGCGACACGTGCTTCCTGGTGCTCGAGCTCGTGACGGGCGAGCCCCTCGACGAGCGCCTGAAGCGCGGGCCGCTGCCGATCGGCGAAGCGCTCGACGTCTGCCGCCAGATCGCCGAAGGCCTCGAAGCCGCGCACGAAGCCGGTGTGATCCACCGCGACCTGAAGCCCGCGAACGTGCGCATCACGCCCGAGGGCAAGGTCAAGCTGCTCGACTTCGGCCTCGCGAAGCCCGCGAACGAAGGGAAGGGCGGCTCCTCGACCGACAGCGTCCTCTCGACCGAGGCCGGCCGGCTGCTCGGCACGCCGACCTACATGGCGCCCGAGCAGGCGCGCGGCAAGCCGATCGACAAGCGCGTCGACATCTGGGCCTTCGGCTGCGTGCTCTACGAGTGCCTGACCGGGAAGCGCGCGTTCGACGGCGAGACGCTG